>NZ_SODN01000001.1:0-584831 GCF_004365385.1 Curtobacterium sp. PhB190
GCAGCCCAGAACCGTCGCTTGTCCTCACGCGTGTGCCAACGACCCACACCAACACCTCACCACTCAAGGTGTTGCAACCACCCCTTGAACCCAAGGGCGGACATCTGTCGCTTTCGCGGGAGGGTCGGCGCCCGTCAGCGCGGAAGTGTCGCTTCCGCGGCACTGACCGCGGTGCCGGCATCCGCGGGGATCGCGGCAGCGGCGCCAGCAGCCCCCGCCCCCGCCCCCGCCCCCGGCATCGCGAAGAACGCCAGCTCCCACTCGGTCGAGCGGCGGAACGCGCGCGCCATCCGCCCCCGCTCGGACGGGGTCGCGGCCGCCGCCATCTCCTCGACCAGACGGGTCGCCTCGGCACTCGACGCCGCGAAGCCCGGGTCGCCGTACGCCGTGATCCAGTCCGCGAACGCGTGCCCGTCCGGCGCCGCGCCGAGCTGCGCCCCCACCCACGCGTAGACCCGGAAGCAGGGGAGCACTGCCGCGGCGAGCACGGCCGCCGACCCGGAGTCCGCTGCCTCCTGCAGGTGTGCGAGGTACCCGGCGCACGTCGGGTGGACGGGGTCGTCGGCGTGGGTGCCGGCGAGGCGTCGGTGGTGCAGGTCGCGGGCCTCGGCAGCGCAGCCCTCGGACGCCGCAGTCCAGAAGGCGGCAGCCGCAGGACCACGACCAGCGCCGGCAGCCGCAGCGCCGGCAGCCGCAGCCGCAGCGCCGGCAGCCGCAGCGCCAGCAGCGCTCGCCGCCAACGCCGCCAGGTGCTGCTCGTAGGCCCGCAGGTAGTGCACGTCCTGCGCGAGGTACCCGGCGAACACGTCCGCGTCGAGCGTCCCGTCGCGCAGCCCGACCAGGAACCCGCACTCGATCGTGGCCTGCAGCACCGAGCCGACGTCGGACCACCACACCTCGGTGAAGGGGACCACGGGCAGCAACGCGCGGACCACGGCGCCGTGGTCGATGGGTCCGTTGCCGGACCCGACCTCCAGGGCATCGGCTCCCCGCAGGGCTGCCGTCAGCCAGGGCTTCGCCACCCCGACCGCGAGTTCCCAGTCCCCGTGCCGGGCAGCGAGCGTCGCGATGGCGCTCGACAGGGAGCACCCGGTGCCGTGCGTGTTGGCCGTCGCGACGCGGGGAGCGGTGAACCGTCGAACGGACCCCGACGGCGACACGAGCACGTCGTCGGAGGTCGGCCCCTCGTCGTGCCCGCCCTTCGCCAGCACGAGCACGTCCCACGTCGACGCCACGAGCCGCGCAGCGTCGAGCGTCGACAACGACGCAGGCGCCGCACCAGCCGCAGAACCAGCGTCACCAGCACGAGCACCACCAGCCCCAGCCCCGGCCAGCTCCGCCAACACCTGCAACTCGGCCCGGTTCGGCGTCACCAGGTCAGCCAGCCCGAACAGCGCCCCCATCGCCGCGGCGGCGTCCTCGTCGAGCAACCGGTCACCACTCGTCGCCACCATCACCGGGTCCACGACGACCACGGGCGGCCGGTGCTCCCGCAACCAGTCCGTCACGACCCGGACGACGGGTGCTGTGCCGAGCATCCCGATCTTCACGGCGTCGATCGTGACGTCGTCCGACACCGCGTCGAGCTGCTCCCGCAGGAACGCGACGTCCGGCACGTGCACCGACCGCACCCCGTGCGTGTTCTGCGCGACGAGGGCGGTGACCACGCCCATGCCGTAGCCGTCGTGCGCGGCGATCGCCTTGAGGTCGGCCTGCAGTCCGGCGCCGCCCGTCGGGTCGGTCCCGGCGATGGCCAGGACGCGCGGGACGCTCACGACCAGGCCCCGGCCGGGAGGCCCGGATCACCCTGACCGGGTCCCCTCGCCTCCGCCCCGTGGCCGGTTCCAGGTCCCCACGCGGCCACGTACGCCGCCGCGGCGGATCCGGGGTCGGCCGCGGCGCAGATGCCCGAGACGATCGCGACTCCCGCGGCACCGGCATCCCGGAGCGGCACGACGTCGTCGAGGGTCACCCCGCCGATCGCCACGCACGGCACGTCGGTCGCGGCGGCCAGCCGGGCGAACCCGTCGTGGCCGAGGGCCGGCGGGTGGTCCGCCTTCGTCGCCGTGGGGTGCACGACCCCGACGCCGAGCAGGTCCACGGTGCCGCGGGGCAGGCGGGCGACGACAGCCAGGTGCTCCGGGGTGTTCGCGGTCAACCCGACGTGTGCGTCCGGCCCGAGCAGGGCACGAGCAGCGGTCACGGGGACGTCCGACTGGCCGAGGTGCACCCCCGCGACCCGGTGTCCCGCGTGCCGAGCGGCGAGGGCGACGTCGAGCCGGTCGTCGACCACCACGGCGGCGCGGTCGCCCACGGCATCGGCCACGGCAGCGGTCAGTGCCAGGAGGTCCCGTGCCGAGGCGTCCTTGTCCCGCACCTGCACGATCCGGACCCCGGCGTGCACCGCGGCGCGGACCACCCCGAGCACACCGACACCGTGCCGGTCGGCCAGGGCACCGTCGGTGACCAGGTACACGCCGAAGTCCTCCGGCAGCCCGCTCATGCCGGCACCACCAGGGACGCAGGCTCGACCTCGACCGTGATCCGGGCCTCGCGGACGACGTCCTCGGGGGAGAGTGACGCCAACCGGTCCAGGAACAGCGGCTGGAAGGTGCCGGGGCCGCCGGCCTCGCGGGCGGCGAGCTCCGCGGCGATCGTGTGCACCGCGGTCGCCGCGACGGCGGCCGCACCGGCGTCGTCGGGCGCGACCGACGTGAACGCGGCGACGACCGCACCGAGGGCGCACCCGCCCCCGGTGATCCGCGTCAACAGCTCGGTGCCGTTCGCGACCCGGACCACACCGGTGCCCGGAGCGACCAGCAGGTCGACGGGACCCGACACGGCCACCGCGGCCACGAGCCTCCCGGCCGCCTGACCGGACACGGCGTCGACCGCAGCCGCACGGGCGTCCTCGGTGCCCACCGTGCTGTCGACACCGCGGCCACCGGCCGACGTGCCGAGCAGGGCGAGGACCTCGGACGCGTTGCCGCGCAGCACCGTCGGGTGCAGCGCCAGCAGGTCGCGGGCCAGGGCGGTGCGCACCGGTAGCGAGCCGACCGCGACGGGGTCGAGCACCCAGGGGGTACCGGTGTCGCGGGCGGCGTGCGCGGCCTCGAGCGCCGCGACCCGGGGTTCGGCGTGCGGGGTGCCGGTGTTCACCAGCAGGGCGTCGGCGACCCGGGCGAACGGTCCTGCCTCGGTCGCCACGTCGACCATCGCGGGCGAGGCCCCGAGGGCGAGCAGCACGTTCGCGGTGACGTTCTGCACCACGGTGTTCGTGATGCACTGCACCAACGGACTCCGGGCCCGGACGGCCTCGAGCAGTTCGGCGGTTCGGTGGGCCCAGGCAGGGGAGGGCGCAGCGGTTTCCATGGACGATCCCTTCGCGAGTACGAGCTCGAGCAGGTTCGACGGGTGTGATCTCAGCCGCTGGTTGCGGCACCCCGTGTCTCGATCGACACCGTACACGAGCAGCTGCGCCGGGCCACGGCTCGTCGTCTCCGGCGTCGTCGTCTCCGGCCCCGTCGTCTCCGGTCACATGCCCTGCACCGTGTGACAGGGTTGGTGTGTGCCTGACTCCACCCCTCCCGGACCGCCACCGGGCCCCCGCGACCCCGGCGATGCCTGGGCGGTCGGTCCCGACGGCACCAAGGCCTGGGGACTCTTCGGCGCCGCAGGCCTGCTCGTCGACGACGGCGCCGGACGCGTGCTCCTGCAGCACCGCGTCGAGTGGAGCCACCACGGCGGCACGTGGGGCATCCCCGGGGGCGCACGCCACCAGGGCGAGGAGGCCGTCACCGGCGCGCTCCGCGAGTCCGCCGAGGAAGCCGGTGTGCCCCACGACGGCGTCGACCTCCGCCACACGGCACTCCTCGACCTGGGGTTCTGGACCTACACGACCGTGGTGGGGCGTGCCGCTCGGCCGTTCGAACCGGTGATCGCGGACCGCGAGAGCCTCGCCCTGTCCTGGATCCCCGTCGACGAGGTCGACGACCTGCCCCTGCACCCCGGGTTCGGGAGGTCGTGGCCGGCGCTCCGCGCGTCCCTCACCACCACCCCGCACGTCGTGGTCGACGCGGCGAACGTCGTCGGCAGCGTGCCCGACGGCTGGTGGAAGGACCGGGCGGGAGCCGCTGCACGCCTGCTGTCGTCGGTGACGGCGCTCGCCGAGTCCGGGGTGACCGCCGACGTGCTGGCGCTGCCGTTCGCTCGCTGGTGGCCGCGGTGGACCGTGGTGCTCGAGGGCGAGGCCCGCGAAGCCCGGGGTGCCTCCGGGTCGTCGGACGGCGCACTGCACGGCGCACTGCCCCGTGCACTGCCCCGTGCACTCGACGTCGTCGCAGCGCCGGGTTCGGGGGACGACGCCATCGTGGACGCCGCTCGTGCCGCGGTCGAGGCCGGCGACGGTCCCGTCGTGGTCGTCACGGCTGATCGCGAGCTCCGTGCCCGCGTCGAGGCGCTCGGTGCCGTGGTGCACGGGCCGTCTTGGCTGCGCGACCAGTTCTAGCGGCGGTACGCCGTCGGCGCACGGTGCGAGGTCGCACGGCGCACGGCGCGCGGCGTCCGGCGCACGGTGCATGGCGTCCGGCGCACGGTGCGAGGTCGTTCGTTCGGTGCTGGCTTGATCGCTCCGTGCGCCGCATCAACCTCGCACCGAGCGGCCTGTGTCGCACGGACTGACGCACCGCGCACGGTGCGGCACGCCCCCGCGCCCCCGCGCCCCCGCGCCCCCGCGCCCCCGCGCCCCCGCGCCCCTACGCCCCTACGCCGTCGGCAGGTACCGCCGCGACGACACGAGCACCGCGCCCCACGACACGACACCGAGCCCCACGATCACCCAGAGGACCACCGGCAGCGCCACGACGTTCGCGATCGCCGCGATCACGGCCGGCGCCAGGAACCCCGCGTACGCCGCCGCGTAGAACACCCCGGTCAGTCCGGCCAGGTCGCGGGACCCGGCGATCCGCTGCACCTCGAGCAGTGACGACACCAGGGCGAGCCCGATCCCGACGCCGATGACGACGTTCGCGACGAGTCCGACCACGACGGACTGCAGCTCGATCGCGACGACGACCACGGCGATGCCGGCCGTCATGCACGCGAGGGCCGTCGTGAGCCCGCGGGCCGAGGTCAGCGAGTGCACGCGCCGCGCGAGGGGTTGGACCGCACTGGACACCCCGAGGGCGACGACGGTCGCGGCGGTGGCGAACAGCAGGCCCCACGCGCCGGTGGCTCCGGTGAGCCGGGTCGGCAGGTAGCCGTACCCGATCGCCGCCGAGCCGAAGATCCACGGTGCGGTGACGAGCACCACGCGGGTGAACCGTCGGTGCCCGGCGCTCGGTACCCGCAGCTGGCGCCACCACGGACCGGGGACCCCGCCGGAGCGGTTGGTCTCGGGGGTGCGCCAGACGACGACGGCGAAGGGCAGGGCGACGACGATGTGGACCAGGAAGGGCAGCACCTCGGGGATCGGGCCCCACTGTGCGATGAGTCCGGCCACCAGGGCGCCGGAGGCCGAACCGAGCGTGAACGCCAGCGAGGCCCGGCGGGCACCGGACCCGGCGTCGGCGGCGGGGTCGAAGCGTCCCTGTGACAGCTCCTTGACCCAGCTGTTGCCGACGGCCATCGCGATGCCGACGGTGATGCCGGAGAACAGCCGTCCGGCCGCCAGGAACCCGGGGCCGAGCGGTCCGAGCGCGAGCAGTCCGCTGCCGACGACGGCGGACACGATGGCGGCGAGCATGAGGGGCTTGCGGCCGTGCCGGTCGGACAGCGACCCGGCGACGAGCAGCGCCGGCGCGAGCCCGAGCACGTAGACGCCCAGGAAGACGTTGACGACGACCGACGAGTAGTGCTCGCGGCCCTCGTACATGAGCAGCAGGGGCGAGAACTGGTTGCCGCCCCACGAGCAGACGAACACCGCGCCCCACACCGCGACCCAGGGCATCACGCGCGCCGAGGGGACGGACAGCGAGCCGGTGGTGGGGATGCTCCCCGTCGCGCTCACAGGGCACCCCGGTGCGAGGCGACGTGGGCGTGCAGGACCTCGGCGTAGCGGGCCGCGTCGCCTGCTGCCAGGGCTGCCGCGAGGGCTCGGTGGTCGTCGAGCGAGGCCTGCAGCTGCGACGGCTGCACCCGCATCAGCTGGTGTCGGAGCCGGTTCTGCCGGTCACGGAGCGTCTGCGCGAAGCGCACCGCGATCGCGTTCCGCGACGCGCCGATCACCGCACCGTGGAACGCCGCGTCGACCTCGATGAACCGGTCGACGTCGCCCGTCGCGACCGCCTGCTCCTGCTCCGCCAGCATGGCCTGGAGGCCCGGGGTGACGTCCGCCACGCGGCCGTCGGTCACGACTCGGGTCGCCGCCGTGGCCTCGATCGCCTCGCGCATCTCCAGTACGTCCGCCGCCTCGTTCGGGGACATCGGGCGCACCACCGCACCCTTGCGGGACTCCAGGGTGAGCAGGTCCTCGGCGGCCAGGCGCAGGAAGGCCTCGTGCACGGGGGTGCGGGACACCCCGATCTCCTGGCACAGGGCGTTCTCGCTGATCGCGGTCCCACCCGGGAGGTCGCCGCGGATGATCGCCCGCTTGACGTGGTCGTACGCGCGGTCGGATGCGGCCTGGGTCGTCGTGTGCTGCTCCACGGTGAACGATCGTACGCCCTTGCATGCAACGCTGCATGCCGTCACGTGACGTGTTGTTCACACCACCGGGTCACACGCGGCGGCACACGTCGATACGCTGGCCGGACGTCAACGGAGACGCACACACAGGAGGTTCCCCATGGAGCGGATCACCAGGGCCGACGACCGAGTCCACCGCCCGGCCGGACCGTGGACACCGACCGTCCACCGGCTGCTCGCACACCTGCACGAACAGGGGTTCGTCGCGGCACCGGAACCGATCGAGCACGGCGACACCCTCGAGACGGTGTCGTTCGTCCCCGGGGTCGCGGGGGAGTACCCGTGGACCGAGGACGTCGCGAGCGAAGCCGCCCTCGTCACGAGCGCACGACTGCTCCGGCACTTCCACGACGCCGCGACCACGTTCCCGCGTGACGGGGCGCGCGACTGCTGGTCACAGGCCGAACGCACCCCCGTCGAGACGATCGTGCACGGCGACTTCGCCCCCTACAACTGCGTCTACGACGGCATCCAGGCCGTGGGGCTCATCGACTTCGACACCGCACACCCCGGCCCCCGGGTCTGGGACGTCGCGAGTGCCGTGTACCGGTTCGCCCCGTTCACCACCGGCGCCGTCGAGGGCATGACCGCCCCGGACCTCGACGACCGGCTCGCCCGCGCAGCGGAGTTCTGCCGCGCCTACGACCTCGACGACCGCTCCCGCAGCGTCCTCGCCGAGACGATGGCCGCGTCCCTCGTCGCGATGGTCACCACCATGGAGACCGAGGCCGCCGCCGGCAACCCGAAGTTCGTCAGCGACCTGGCGCACGGGCACGCCGACCTGTACCGGGCCGACGTCGCCTACATCGAGCAGCACGCCGACGCCATCGCCGCCGCCGTCGCGTGACCCCGACCCCTGCGCAGCTCCGCACGCTGCGGCTCGCCGCGCAGGGGATCGCCGTCCCCGGCCTCAGTCCCACCGCGGCCGTCGAACGGATGACCGCCGTGCAGGGGCAGGACCTCGGCCAGGTCCTCTGGGCCATCGGGGTCCGCACACCCGGGGCCACCCGTGACGACGTCCGAGCCGCCTTCGACCGCGGCGAACTCGTCCGCTCCTGGCCGATGCGGGGCACCCTGCATGCCATGCGCCCCGACGACCTCCGGCTCCTGCTCTCCCTGACCGCCGAACGGACCCTGCGCAGCATCGCCCGACGCGCCACCGAACTCGGCATCGACCAACCCCTGCTCGACCGAGCACGGGACACCACCGTCGCCGCACTGTCCGGCGGCCGCGCCCTCGTCCGCGACGAGCTCTTCGACGAGTACCGCGCCGCCGGCATCGACCCCACCGCCGGCCGCGGCTACCACCTGCTGCTGCAGCTCTCGCAAGAAGGACTCGTCGCCTGGGGGCCTACCGCCCGCGTCGGCCAAGGACTCGTGCTCCTCGACGAGTGGGCACCGGCGCTCGCCGAGCTCCCCGACCGCGACGAAGCACTCCGCCGGGTCCTGCTCGGGTACCTGCGCGGCCGAGGCCCCGCCACCGAGGCCGACGCCGCCAGCTGGACGAAGCTCCCGCTCGGCGACCTCCGCCGAGCCCGAGCCGCCGCCGGCGACACCGTCGAGGACCTCGGCGACGGACTCCTCGCGCTCGCCGACCGACCCACCACCGGCGGCACACCCACCGGCCACCTGCTGCCCGGGTTCGACGAGTACCTGCTCGGGTACGCCGACCGCTCCGCCCAGCTCGACCCCGCACACGCCGACCGAGTCGTCCCGGGCGCCAACGGCATGTTCCTGCCCATGGCCGTCGTCCGCGGGCGGGTCGTCGGCACCTGGAAGCGGACCGATCGCGCCAGCGGGGTGGCCGTCACCGTCACACCCTTCGCGGCACTCGATGTCGCCTCGGTGCGCGCGCTCGAGGCGGCCGCCGCCCGGTACGCGCGGTTCCTCGACGCGCCCGTCGCGTTCGGGGTGGTGGAGGCGACCAGCGGCTGACCGCAGCCGGCGGGGTCGACTCCATCCGTTCCTCCAGGCCGTCCCCAGCAACCACGCGGCGGACTCGTACCCTGCCTCGGGTAATGTCGCAGGGCCATGACCGACAGCCCGGCCGACGCCACCCCGTACGAAGTCCTCGGCGTCCCCGCGACCGCCGACGACGACGCGCTCCGCCGCGCCTACCGGCGCGCCGCCCGCGAATCCCACCCCGACCTCGGCGGCGACGCCCAGCACTTCCGCCGCGTCCAGCTCGCCTGGGAACGCATCGGCACGCCCGCAGCACGCCGCGCCTACGACGCGGGCTCCCGCGGATCGTTCAGCAGCAGCGGCGCCGGTCCGTTCAGCACGTCCGGTGCGTCCGGTTCGTCGACCGGGAGGCCCGACACCGGTCGCGACGCCTACGCACCCCCGTCAGCCCGTCGCGACACCCGCCCCCGCGCCCGGTCCCACGGCCACCCCGGCGGACGCTCCCGCGAGGTCTTCCTGCAGGCAGAACGCGAATGGGTCGGACTCGGCGACCCCATCGAGGACCCCTACGACCCCACCCTCATCCGCTCGGCGCCCCGACACATCCGACGGCTGCTCGGCGAAGCGCTCGCCGAAGAGGCCACCGCCTCGATCGTCTCGGACATGGGCATCGGCGTCACCGTCTGGCACGACCTCGACGCCGGAGCCGAGGGCAAGCTCGACCACGCCGTCCTGACCCCGAGCGGGCTCTGGGCCGTCGAGTCGATCGACTGGGGAGCACCCGTCCGGATCGAGCACGGCGACATCGTCGGGGAGACCCTGGCGCCCGGCGAGCGTCCGGTGAAGGAACTCGTCCGCGCCGCCCGCGCCGTGCAGAAGCAGACCCGGGTGCGGTTCACCGGCCGGCTGCTCGTCGTGCCGGACTCCGCGGTCGAGGTCGACGTGCAGCTCGTCGGCTCCCCGAAGAAGCCGACCGCCCTGGTCGTCCGCCGCAGTGCGCTCGGGCAGGTGCTGAACGGCGTGTGGTCCCCGCCCGGATCGGTCGACGTGTTCGAGATCCGCGACCGACTGCAGCAGACCGTCCGCTTCGTCTAGTGACGGGCGTCAGTAGCCGCGGAGCTTCTCGAGGTCGCGGCGCTCCCGCTTGCTCGGACGCCCGGCACCGCGGTCGCGCATCGGCACGAACCCCGCCTCTTCCTTGGACAGCCGCGGCGGGGTCTTGTCCTCGAAGTGCTTCGCGGCCTCGGGGGCGCTCGTCCGCTTCAGGATGATGCCCGTGACGACGACGATCCGGTCGAAGCCGTTCTGCCGCACCCGGACCTCGTCGCCGGGGCCGATCGGCTGCGCGGGCTTCGCGCGCTCCCCGTTCACCCGGACGTGCCCGGCCTTGCACGCGGCGGTCGCAGCGGAGCGGGTCTTGGTGATCCGCACCGCCCAGATCCAGCTGTCCACGCGAGCCTTGGCCATCCCCTCACTCTAGGCGGCCCCTACGCTGGGCGGGTGAGCACCGGGGAACAGGCAGCGATCGCGCGGGCCCGTGCGCTCGGCGTGCTGCACGATGCCGTGATCGGGGACCGGCTCGTGGTCCGGGCGCACCACGGCGACGGCGCACAGGACGCCCTCGGGGACCTCGTCGCCCGCACCCCCGACACCGTGACGATCGCCACCCGCCGCGGCCCGGTCGACGTCCGGCTCGACGACGTCGTCGCCGCGAAGCCCGTCCCACCGCCCCCACCCCCGCGCGCGCCCCGCCGCTGACGCGCGCGAGTGGCGGCTCGGTGCGAGGTTGTCCGCCCGGTGCGAGGTTGTTGCGCGGCACGGAGTGGTCAACTTCGCACCACGCGCAGCGCACGCCACGCGCAGCGCCCCCGCCGCTGACGCGCGCGCACGGCGAGCCGCACCCCTCCGCAGCCCGCACCCGACGTAGCCTCGTGCCATGGCAGTCCCCGTCCCGCTCGGCACCGAGGACCGCACCGCCCGCCTCACCCTCCGCCGCCCCGACCAGTGGCGCCGCGAGGACTCTGCCCAGGCGGACCTGCGCGTCACCGGCGACGACATCGTCCTCACCGTCCGATCCCGACCCAGCGACCGCGCGATCGGCGACGAGAACACGGGGCTCCTCGCGAGACTGCCCGGTTCCGTCGAAGGGCTGCTGCTCGTCGGGTGCGACACCTGGACCGCCGCCGGGGCTCCCGCGCGCCTGGTCGAGTACGTCCGTCCCGACGAACACGGCGACGTCGCGGGCGCGCACCTGCTGTTCGTCACCGGGCGGCACCGCGTCGACCTGACGATCGAACGCCCCCTGGCACGCCTGCTCGAGACCGACGAGCTCGTGTTCGCGGTCCTCGAGAGCGTCCGCGCCACCGAGCCGTCCCCGGTCCGCCCCGAGCGCGACCTCGAGCCGCTACCCACCCCGGCGCCCGGCCCGCAGCTCGACGGCCCCCGCCTGAGCGCCGACGCCGTCGGCACGCTCAAGAGCCTCGCCGGACGCCGGTGGAACCCGACGCTCCTCCGCACCGCGGCGGGCCGCGAACTCATCGAAGCGGGCCTCGTCGGCCGACTCGGCACGCTGCCGGAGTCGACGCAGACCCTGCTCGAACCGTGGCAGGGCGATGCCCAGCCGGTCACGCTGGAACAGCACCTGCCAGACGGTGGCGAGTCGCGCCTCCAGGCCTGGTCGCAGACCGTCGTGGACGGGACCGCCGAGGCGGGCGCAGTGGTCGCGTCCGTCACGCCGGATCGCGCGGTCGCGCTGACGGCCGGGAGGCTCGGCATCGGCCCGACGTGGACCTTCCCGTTCCGCACGGGGTCGCTCCCAGGGCACCTGCTCGGCCGCCGGCTGGCCGGCGGCTCCGACGCACCGGACCTGCCGGAGGCCCTCGTCGAGGCGGACCCGCGGCTCGCGCGCTTCTGGGCGGCGCCGTGGACGGTGTCGTACCTGCGTCGACCGGGCAAGCCGAAGCCGGTGACGATCGTTCGCGCCGAGGGGATCGGCTTCGCCCGTGTGGGCAAGACGGAAGCCGGGGAGACCGTCTTCCAGACGGACTCCCCGGCCAACGTGTACCGGTCGGTGGTGCGGGCGCTGCTCGGCTGAGCCGGCGCCCGCTCGCGCTTCTGCTTCTGCTTCTGCTTCTGCTTACGCGGCCGGGCCGGCGGTCAGGGTGACGGTGACGGTCTTGGCGGCGCCGGTGCTGTCGGTGTAGCCGACCACGACCTTGTCGCCGACGGAGTGCGACTGCACGGCCGCGGTGAGCTCGTCCGAGGTCGTGACCGTCTTGCCGCCGAGGCTCGTGATCGTGTCGCCCTCGGCCAGGCCGGCGCTCGCGGCACCGGAACCCTCGACCGTGCCGGCGACGGCGACGCCGCCCGTGGTGCTCGCGGTGCTGCTGACCTGGACCCCGAGGAACGCGGGCAGGCCGATGGTGATCGTGCTCGAGGACTCCCCGGCCAGGATCTTCTCGGCGATCGCCTTCGCGGTGGTGATCGGGATGGCGTAGCCGGTGACGTCCGCGGTGCCCGAGGACGCTGCGGTCGCCATGCCGACGACCTCGCCCTCGCTGTCGACGACGGGGCCGCCGGAGTCGCCGGAGACGATGTTCGCCGCGATCTCGATCAGACCGGACAGCGACTCGGTCCCGGTGCCGGACTCGCTCTGCACCTGGATGTCTTGGTCGGTGGCCGTGACGGTGCCCTCGGCGGCGACGAGGTTGCCCGTGCCCTCGGCGTTGCCGACGTCGGTGACGGTGTCGCCGGTGCTCGGCTCGCCGTCGTCGTCGAGCGTGACGGTGGACAGGCCGGAGGCATCCTCGAGCTTCAGCACGGCGACGTCGTTCGTGGCGTCGGTGCCGACCACGTCCGCCTTGTACTCCTTGCCGGTGGTCTCGTCGGTGACGGTGATGCTCGTGGCGCCCTGGATGACGTGGTTGTTCGTCAGGACCGTGCCGTTCGAGCTGAGGATCATGCCGGTGCCGGCCGCCTGCGAGGACTCGTCGTAGTTCAGGACGGTGTTGATCGTCACGACGCCCTTCTTCTGGGCGGCGGTCGCTGCGGTGGCGGCGGACTCGGTGCTCGTGCCGGTGCTGCCGTCGGTGCCGTTGCCGGTGGTGCCGCTGCCGTCGGTCCCGTTGCCGGTGCCGCTGCCGGTGCCGCTGCCGTCTCCGGGGACGGTGAAGCCGTTCGTGCCGTCGCTGCTGCCCGTGCCGCTGCCGGTGTCGGGCCGCGTCGTGGTGCCCTGCGACTGGCTCGACGTCGTGGTCGTGCTCTGCGAGGACAGGCCGAGGGCCGTGCCGCCGGCGGCGCCGACGATCGCGAGGGCCGCGATGCCGGAGCCGATCATCAGCCCGAGGCGACGCGGGCGCTTCGTGCCCGCTCCCGGGTGGTTCGCCGTCGCCGCGGTGTGCGCCCAGGCGTGGTGGGTGCCGGTGAGCGCCGGGCTGCCGATCAGGTACGGGCCGCGGCCGTCGGGGGAGTACGCGTAGGGGCCGGAGCCGTCCGGGCCGTACAGGTACGGGCCGGAGCCGTCGAAGGCGTAGGCCGGACGGAGGGTGGCGGGGTCGGCGTGGGGTGCCTCCCAGCTCATCCCGTACGCCTGCTGCTGCCGCTGCTGCTGCGTGCCGTCGGTCCGGGCGGTGCCCTGCTCGTCGTGCTCGCGGTCGGCGTCGGCGGCGGGGTTCGGGGTCTCGTTCATCGGTGCTCTCCGGTCGTCCCTCGACGACCCGGGCGGGTGTCGATGGAGACCAGTACAGGCGGCGATCCAATGACGAGCCTATGAACGGACCCAGCGACTGCTCCGGGCTTGCTCGGGGGACGCCGAGTGGGGTTCGAGCGTTAGGGTTGCCTTACTTCCCATGCGCTCCTCCACGTCCGCGCCACCGGCGCCCGCCTCCGTCTCCCGTCTGGTCGGGGCGACCGTGCTGGCCGTCGTCGTCCTCGCCGTGGCGTGCGCGCTGTCGATCGCCTTCGGATCCCGTCCGATCCCGCTCCACACCGTGCTCGACACCGTCCTGCACCCGGGGCGGAACGACGAGATCGGGCTGATCGTGCTCGGCAACCGTGTCCCGCGCACCGTCGTCGGGCTCCTCGCAGGTGCCGCCCTCGGTGTCGCCGGCGCGGTGATGCAGGGCGTGACCCGCAACCCGCTCGCCGACCCGAGCGTCCTCGGCATCAACTCCGGGGCGGCCCTCGCCGTGGTCGCCGGCATCGCGCTCTTCGGGGTGAGCGGCACGGCCGCCTACCTGCCGTTCGCCTTCCTCGGTGCTGCCCTGGCCGCACTGCTCGTCTACGGGATCGCCGCCGTCGCCCGGCGCGGACTGTCGCCGGTCGGCCTCGCGCTGTCCGGTGCCGTGGTCGCCGCCGCGCTGTCGTCGATCACGACGGCGGTGCTCGTCACGAACGCGAGCCTGCTCGACCAGCTGCGGTTCTGGCAGGTGGGCGCCCTCGCCGGCAAGGACCTCGGCACCGCCGGCATCATCACGGCGCCGGTGCTGATCGGTCTCGCGATCGCGTTCGGCCTGGGCCGCTCGCTCAACACCCTCGCCCTCGGCGACGAGCTCGCGGCGTCGCTCGGACAACGCGTGGTGCTCGTCCGGGCCGTCGGCGGGCTCGTGACCGTGCTGCTCGCCGGCTCGGCCGTGGCCGCAGCGGGGCCGATCGCCTTCGTCGGGCTCGCCGTGCCGCACGCCGTCCGTCGGCTGAGCGGCCCCGACCACCGGTGGACCATCCTGCTGTCCGCGATCGTCGCGCCGGCGCTGCTGCTGGTGGCCGACGTCATCGGTCGCGTCGTGGCGTACCCGGGGGAGCTGCAGGTCGGCATCGTCACGGCCCTCATCGGTGCGCCGGTGTTCATCGCGCTCGTGCGGTCGAGGGCGGTGCGGGGCCTGTGACGGTGTCGACGTCCCTTCGGGGTGCGCTCGTCGGTGCCCGGCGCGAGCTCGTGGTCCTGGCGGCCGTCGTCGTCGTGCTCGTCGCGCTGGTGCTCGTCGGTCTCGGGGTCGGCTCGATCCCGCTCACCCCGGCGCAGGTGGTCGGCGCGCTGTTCGGCCAGGGCGACCGCATCTCGGACTTCGTCATCGGACAGCTGCGCGGCCCCCGGGTGCTCGGTGCGGTCCTGGTCGGCGCCAGCCTGGGGGTCGCGGGCGCCATCGTGCAGAGCGTCGTCCGCAACCCGATCGCGAGCCCGGACGTCATCGGCATCACCTCGGGTGCCAGTGCTGCGGGTCTCACCGCGATCGTGCTGTTCGGGGCGTCCGGCGGCACCCTGTTCTCGGTCGTGCTCGTCGGCGCGGTCGTGGTGTCGATCGTGATCGCCGGACTGGCCTGGCGGCGGGGGATCACCGGCAACCGGGTCGTGCTCGTCGGGATCGGCGTCTCGGCGATCTGCCTGAGCATCACGGGGTGGATGCTCACCAGCGGCACCGTCACCCAGGCCGGCACCGCGTTGCTGTGGTTGTCCGGCAGCCTGAACGCCGTCGACCGGAACCTGGTCGGCGTGCTCGGCGTCGCGTTCGTCGTGCTGTTCCTGCTGGCCCTGCTGCAGTCGTCGCGCCTGACCGTCCTGACGCTCGGCGACGAGGTCTCGGCGGCCCTCGGGCTCCGGCCGGACCGCGCGAAGGTGCTGCTGCTCCTCACCGCCGTGTGCCTCACCGCCGCTGCGGTCGCCACGGCGGGGCCGGTGTCGTTCGTCGCACTGATGGCGGCGCCGATCGCCCGTCGGCTCGTCGGCGGCGGCCGCGTCGCCCTCGGGCCGGCCGCCGCGGTGGGAGCGGCGATCACCCTCGGCAGCGACCTCATCGCCCAGTTCGCGATCCCCGGCAACGCCCTGCCCGTCGGCGTCGTGACGGGTGTCGTCGGCGCCCCGTACCTGCTCTGGTTGCTCGCGCGCGGTCGCTGAACCCGGACCGCGCGTTCGCGCACCGCGGACGATCGTCCACAGGCCCAGTTCGGGGCTGCCGCTGGAGCCCTCCTTTCCGATACGCTGGTGGGCCAAGAGGAGGAGGTCCACCGATGCCAGATCCAGTGGTCCCGCAGCCGGACGGTCAGAAGACCCCGGAGCAGCGGCTGGTCGACACCACGTTGACCTTCAGCATGGACATGGGCGCGGCGCTCACCGCCGAGTCCGGTGTCTCAGCGGAAGAGCGCGAGGCGGTCAACGCCCTGCCGTCCGGATCGGCGCTGCTCGTCGTGCGCCGCGGTCCGAACGTGGGTGCGCGGTTCCTCCTCGACTCCGACGTCACGACCGCCGGCCGACACCCCGACGCCGACATCTTCCTCGACGACGTCACCGTGTCGCGCAAGCACGCGCAGTTCCTGCGCCACGGCACGGCGTTCACCGTCAAGGACAACGGTTCGCTCAACGGCACGTACTTCGACGGTGACCGCATCGACGAAGCACCGCTCACCGACGGGGCAGAGGTCCAGGTCGGCAAGTTCCGTCTGACGTTCTACGCGTCCCGGGTCGACCTGGCGCGCCTGGCGAACGCGTAGTGGCCGCACGGTCCGCTGCGGCCCGGGCGGGGTCAGCGGCACCGGACCTGCTCACGATCGGGCAGGTCCTCGCTCGCCTCAAGCCCGAGTTCGCGGACCTGTCGAGTTCCAAGCTGCGCTTCCTCGAAGAGCGTGAGCTCGTCACGCCGATCCGCACGGCCAGTGGGTACCGCAAGTTCTCGGCGGCCGACGTCGACCGCCTCCGGGTGATCCTCGGCCTGCAGCGCGACCACTACCTGCCGCTCAAGGTCATCAAGGACTACCTCGCCGACCTCGACGCCGGGCGCGAGCCCGTACTGCCGGGCGGTGGGGACGCCCCACGTCCCTCGATCCTCGGGCGCGAGCGTCGGTACACCCGTGACGAAACGGCCCGAGCGGCCGGCGCGTCCCCGATGCTCCTGGCCGACGCGGTCTCCGCATCACTGCTCCCCGCCACCGAGACCTACGGCGAGGACAGCGTGTCGGTCCTCAAGGCACTCGTCGAGCTGCAGCGGACCGGCATCGAGCCGCGGCACCTGCGCACGCTCCGCAGCACCGCCGAGCGCGAGGTCGGACTCATCGAATCCGCGCTCTTGCCCGTGTCCCGCCGGGGCGATGCGACGTCACGGGCGAAGGCCACGGAACTCGCACGCGAGATCGCCGTCCAGCTCGAGGTCATCCGCTCGAGCCTCATCCGCGCGGCGATCGGTCGTCTCGACGCATGATCCGTTCCGGTGCTCCGCGGGGGCTTGTGCGTCAGTGGGTGGGGCGTATCCTCGACACGCCGGACGCGCCGAGTCGGATGTCCCGCGCGGGAGCGGTCGGAGTCGCTACCGTTGACCTCGGAACAACTCTCAACCCGTCGTTGAACCTTCGGGTGGGAGCTCGATCGTCGTGGAAGGCAAGCGCATGAGTGGGAACGACACCCCAGGCACCGGGTCGGACACGACGCGGTACGACCTCGGGCTGCTCTTCACCGACGGCCTCCCCGAGCACGACGAGCAGAACGGCTACCGCGGCACCGTCGCCGCACGTGCAGCCGGCATCTCGTACCGACAGCTCGACTACTGGGCACGCACCGAACTCGTGCAGCCCACCATCCGCGGCGCTGCCGGCTCCGGTTCCCAGCGCCTGTACGGCTTCCGCGACATCCTCGTGCTCAAGCTCGTGAAGCGCCTGCTCGACACCGGCATCTCGCTGCAGCAGATCCGCACCGCCGTGAACCAGCTCCGCGAGTCGGGCGTGTCCGACCTCGCCCAGACCACCCTGATGTCCGACGGAGCCTCGGTGTACCTGTGCACCTCGGACGACGAGGTCATCGACCTGGTGTCCCGCGGTCAGGGTGTCTTCGGCATCGCGGTCGGCAAGGTCCTGCGCGAGGTCGAGACCTCCTTGGTCGAGCTCGACGCCTCCGCGGCGGCCGACCCGTCCGACGAGCTCGCCGCGCGTCGCGCTTCCCGCGCTTCCTGACCAGGTTCTCGCGGTTCTCGTCCCGCGGATCGTCCCGAGTGGTCACGCGCCGTCGTGTGAGCGTCGCCGAGTGGTCACGAACCGTCGTCCGCGCGGCCGTCGCCCGACAGTTGGTGACCGCTCGGCGGACGTGAGCGGGATGTTGTGACCGCTGGGCGAGCCGGGGCCGGGCGTGTCTGCCGGGGCAGAGACGGGCCTCCTGGCAGTCGGCGCGTGGTCACGAACCGTCGTGTGCGCGTCGCCGAGTGGTCACGAACCGTCGTCCGCGCGGCCGCCGGCCGACAGTTGGTGACCGCTCGGCGGACGTGAGCAGCGCGTCGCGCCCGCGCGGCAGCGCCCTACGCGCCTACGGCACCCGAACCGTCGGCGTAGGGGCCGATCTTGCCGGTCCGCATGATGCGCTCGAGCAGCTGGTCGAAGTTCTTCGCCATCTCCTGCGCGGACTCGCCGGGCCACACGTGCAGGGGCTTCGCGGCACCCTGCGCCTGCTGCAGCGAGGTGCGCTCGGGCAGCTGCGGCGACAGGACGAGCGGCCCGAACATGTCGCGGAGTTCCTTGATGCGGAACTGGTGCTCGAGCGACTGGACGCGGGCACGGTTCACGATGATGCCGAGCGGCTGCAGGCGGGGCGAGAGTCCGCGGCGGATCTCCTCGATGGCTCGCAGCGCGCGGTCGGCGGCGGCGACGGAGAACAGGCCGGGCTCGGTGACGACGGTGACGCGGTCGGACGCTGCCCACGCGGTGCGGGTCAGCGCGTTCAGCGACGGCGCGCAGTCGATGAGCACGAGCTCGTAGTCCTGCTCGACGTTGGCCAGGGCCTCTTCGAGCTTCCAGATGTCGCGGATGGAGGGGTGCGGCCCGTCGAAGTTGATCGCCGAGGGCGACCCGACCATGACGTCGATCTTGCCCTGCGAGCCCTTCGTCCACCCGGAGGGGGCGATCGCCTGACGGACGATCTTCTCCTTCGGGTTCTCGAGGACGTCGGCCACGTTGAGGTGTCCGGCGAGGTTGATGTCGAGGCCGGTGGAGACGTCGGACTGCGGGTCGAGATCCACCACCAGCGTGCGCAGTCCCTTGGCGAAGGCGGCCGAAGTCAGGCCGAGCGTCACCGTCGTCTTGCCGACACCGCCCTTGAGGGAGCTCACGCTGAGTACATGCACGATCAGCAACGTTACCGCCACTAGGGTTGTCTCACCTCAACCCGGGCTGAAAGGGACGTCGTGTTCAGCAAGATCCTCGTGGCGAACCGTGGTGAGATCGCCATCCGCGCATTCCGCGCCGCGTACGAACTGGGGGCGCGCACCGTCGCCGTCTACCCCTACGAAGACCGGAACTCCCTGCACCGCCTGAAGGCCGACGAGGCCTACCTGATCGGTGAACGGGGCCACCCGGTCCGGGCGTACCTGGACGTCTCCGAGATCATCCGCGTGGCGCGCGAGTCGGGCGCGGACGCGATCTACCCCGGGTACGGCTTCCTGTCCGAGAACCCGGAGCTCGCCGCCGCGGCCGCGGCAGCCGGCATCACGTTCATCGGTCCGGGCGAACACGTGCTCGAGATGGCCGGCAACAAGGTGACCGCGAAGGAGCACGCGATCGCGGCCGGCGTCCCGGTCCTCGCGAGCACCCCGGCGAGTCGCGACATCGAGGAGCTCATCGCCGGCTCCGACGCCATCGGTTTCCCGGTGTTCGCCAAGGCCGTCGCCGGTGGTGGCGGTCGTGGCATGCGCCGGGTCGAGACCAAGCCCGAACTCCGTGCAGCGCTCGAAGCAGCGATGCGCGAGGCCGACAGTGCGTTCGGCGACCCGACCATGTTCCTCGAGCAGGCGGTGATCCGGCCGCGGCACATCGAGGTGCAGATCCTCGCCGACGCGACGGGCACCGAAGCGGGGACGATCCACCTGTTCGAGCGGGACTGCTCCGTGCAGCGTCGCAACCAGAAGGTCGTCGAGATCGCCCCGGCGCCGAACCTCGACCCCGCAATCGCCCGGGCTCTGCACCGCGACGCGGTCGCCTTCGCCCGCTCGATCGGTTACGTGAACGCCGGCACCGTCGAGTTCCTGCTCGACACCGAGGGCGAGCGCGAGGGTCAGCACGTCTTCATCGAGATGAACCCGCGCATCCAGGTCGAGCACACCGTCACCGAAGAGGTCACCGACGTCGACCTGGTGCAGTCGCAGATGCGGATCGCCTCGGGCGAGTCGCTCGCCGACCTCGGCCTGTCGCAGGACACCGTCTCCGTGCACGGGGCCGCGCTGCAGACCCGCATCACGACCGAGGACCCCACGCAGGGCTTCCGGCCGGACACCGGCCGCATCACCACCTACCGCAGCCCGGGCGGCGCCGGCGTGCGCCTGGACGGCGGCACGGTCGCCACCGGTGCGCAGATCAGCCCGCACTTCGACTCGATGCTCGCCAAGATGACGTGCCGCGGACGCGACTTCCCGACGGCCGTCGCCCGTGCGAAGCGTGCCCTCGCCGAGTTCCGCATCCGCGGCGTCAGCACGAACATCCCGTTCCTGCAGGCCGTGCTCGAGGACCCGGACTTCGCCCGCGGCGACGTCTCGACGAAGTTCATCGAGGAGCGTCCGCAGCTGTTCAGCGGCCACGTGTCGAAGGACCGCGGCACCAAGGTCCTGAACTGGCTGGCCGACGTCACGGTGAACAAGCCGAACGGTGACCGGTCGCCGCTGGTCACCGACCCGAGCGCCAAGCTCCCCGCCCTCGACCTCAGCGCCCCGGTGCCCGAGGGCCAGCGCGACCTGCTGCTGGCGCAGGGTCCGGCCGAGTGGGCGAAGGCGCTCCGTGCCCAGACCCGGCTCGCCGTGACGGAGACGACGATGCGGGACGCGCACCAGTCGCTGCTCGCCACCCGTGTCCGCACGAAGGACCTCGTCGCCGTCGCACCGTACGTCGCGCGGCTCACGCCGCAGCTGCTGAGCGTCGAGGCCTGGGGCGGAGCGACGTACGACGTCGCCCTCCGGTTCCTCGGCGAGGACCCGTGGGAGCGCCTGGCCTCGCTGCGCGAGGCGATGCCGAACATCCCGATCCAGATGCTGCTGCGCGGCCGCAACACGGTCGGCTACACCCCGTACCCGACCGAGGTGACGGACGCGTTCGTCGCCGAGGCCGCCGCCACGGGCGTCGACGTCTTCCGCGTGTTCGACGCGCTCAACGACGTCAGCCAGTTGCGACCGGCCCTGGAGGCAGTGCTCGCGACCGGCACGGCCGTCGCCGAAGCGGCGCTCTGCTACACCGCCGACCTCCTCGATCCTGCCGAGGACCTGTACACGTTGGACTACTACCTCCGCCTTGCGGAGCAGATGGTCGAGGCCGGCGCGCACGTCATCGGCATCAAGGACATGGCCGGCCTGCTCCGCGCCGGCGCCGCCGAGAAGCTCGTCGGCGCGCTGCGCGAGCGCTTCGACCAGCCCGTGCACGTGCACACGCACGACACCGCCGGTGGGCAGCTCGCGACGCTCCTCGCCGCCGCGCGTGCCGGTGCGGACGCGGTGGACGTCGCCTCGGCGCCGATGGCCGGCACGACGAGCCAGCCGAGCATGTCCGCGCTGGTCGCCGCCCTGGCCCACACGGAGCGCGACACCGGACTGTCCCTCGACGCGGTCGGCGACCTCGAGCCCTACTGGGAGGCGGTCCGTCGGGCCTACGCCCCGTTCGAGTCCGGGCTGCCGGGTCCGACCGGTCGGGTCTACAAGCACGAGATCCCCGGTGGTCAGCTGTCGAACCTCCGCCAGCAGGCGATCGCGCTCGGCCTGGGCGACCGGTTCGAGCAGGTCGAGGACTGGTACGCCGAGGCGAACCGGATCCTCGGACGCCCGACGAAGGTCACGCCGTCGTCGAAGGTGGTCGGTGACCTCGCGCTGCAGCTCGCCGCGGTGAACGCCGACCCGGCCGACTTCGAGCAGAACCCGGACAAGTACGACATCCCGGACTCCGTCGTCGGGTTCATGGCCGGCGAGCTCGGTGACCTGCCGGGTGGCTGGCCGGAGCCGTTCCGGACGAAGGTCCTGGCGGGCCGCGACGTCCGCCTCGAGATCACCCCGGTGCCGGACGCCGAGCGCGCGCACCTCGACGCCCAGGGGCCCGAGCGCCAGCAGGCGTTGAACCGACTGCTGTTCCCGCAGCCCACGGCCCAGTTCGAGCGGGTGCGCGAGCAGTACGGCGACCTGTCCGTGGTGCCGACCGTCGACTACCTGTACGGGCTGCGCCCCGGGCAGGAGCACGTCGTGCCGCTCGGCAAGGGCGTCAACCTGTTCGTCGGGCTCGAGGCGATCGGCGAGGTCGACGACAAGGGCATCCGCACGGTCATGGCCACGATGAACGGGCAGCTCCGCCCGGTCTCGGTCCGCGACCGGTCGATCGAGGTCGAGACGAAGGTCGCCGAGCAGGCCGACAAGTCCGACCCGAAGCACGTCGCTGCGCCGTTCTCCGGTGTGGTGACGCTCAAGGTCGCCGTCGGTGACGTCGTCGAGGCCGGAGCGGCCGTGGCGAGCATCGAGGCGATGAAGATGGAAGCGGCCATCACGGCGCCCGTGGCGGGCACCGTCGGCCGTCTCGCGATCCCGGCGACCCAGCAGGTGGACGCCGGCGACCTCCTGGTGGTGCTGCAGTAAATTGACCGTCCGTCCCATCCGCCTGTTCGGCGACCCCGTCCTCCGTTCGCCTGCGGACCCGATCGCTCCGGCGGCACTCGGGTCGAGCGGGGTCCGCGACCTCGTGCAGGACCTGATCGACACCGTCAAGGAGCCCGGCCGCGCCGGTGTGGCCGCGCCGCAGATCGGTGTCGGACTCCGCGCGTTCTCGTACAACGTCGACGGCGAGGTCGGGTACGTCCTGAACCCCGAGGTCGTCGAGGTCTCGGGGGAGCCCGAACTCATGGAGGAAGGGTGCCTGTCCGTTCCCGGGCTCGGCTACCCGACCCGGCGGCACCCGTACGCCAAGGTCCGTGGCGTCGACGTCGACGGCGCCGAGGTGGTGCTCGAGGGCACCGGGCTGATGGCCGAGGCGCTGCAGCACGAGGTCGACCACCTGGACGGGACCGTCTACGTGATGACGCTCGAACCAGAGGTCCGACGGCAGGCGCTGCGGGACATCCGGGCGCAGGAGTGGTTCCACTGATCCGTTGGTCATGAGTGCCTGCTCATGACACCCCCACGGGGGATTGTCGCTTTGTCCTGACGAAGAGGTACCGTATCCGCGTCGGCCTCCCACCGACGACCATCCCATCCCCCCAGGACTCCCGCATGACCAGTCAGACTGACGAGCTCAGCTCGCACCGCACCCGCACCAACCGTCGTCCGGCCGACACCACGGTCGCCACCGGTTCGACCGCCGTCCTCGACGCCCCCGCGACGGAGCAGTCGCCGGAGGCCTGAGCCCCGCGCGCACCTGCACGCCGCGCGCACGCACCCCGCGCGCACCTGGCGGAATCGGGCGTACCTGGTCGGAAGAAACGACCCGGTACGCCCGAAACGCCCCGGTACGCCGAGACGGCGGAGCGCTACCCGCGGCGCGCGCGACGCTCCTCGATGACGGGCGTCGCGGTCGTCTGCACCTTCGACCCCGAGTAGATGTGGTCGATGTCGGCCGCGAAGTCGTGCAGGATGACCGACCGCTTGATCGTCAGCTTCGGCGTCAGGTGTCCGGATCCCTCCGTCAGCTCGGTGTCCAGGATCGTGAACGACCGGACCGACTCGGCTCGTGAGACCCGGCCGTTCGCGGTGTCGATCGCCTCTTGCACGGCGGTGAGCACGCGTTCGTCGTACGCGGCCTCGCGCGCGGAGAGCGCCGGCGTGATCCCGCGGCTCTCGCACCACCCCGGGAGCATCTCGCGGTCGAGCGTGACGAGGGCGGCGATGAAGGGCTTGCCCTCGCCGACGACCACGACCTGCCCGATGAGCGGGTGTTCGCGGACGCCGTCCTCGAGCGGTGCCGGTGCGACGTTCTTGCCGCTCGCGGTGACGATGAGTTCCTTGGCGCGTCCGGTCACCGTCAGGATGCCGTCGTCGTCGAGCCGTCCGAGGTCGCCCGTGCGGAACCAGCCGTCGTCGGTGAACGCCCGCTCGGTGGCCTCGTCGTTCCGCCAGTAGCGGTCGAACACGTCGACGCCGCGGATCAGGATCTCCTGGTCGTCGGCGATCCGGATCTCGACCCCGGGGAGTGCCGGTCCGACCGTCCCGATGCGCAGGTCCGCCGCACGGTTCACGGTCGCGGGGGCCGTCGTCTCGGTGAGCCCGTAGCCCTCGAGGATGAGCACCCCGATCGAGCGGAAGAAGTGCGACAGCCGCGGCGAGAGCGGCGCAGAGCCGCTGACCGCGTACTCGGTGCGGCCACCGAGGGCGTTCCGGAGCTTCGCGTAGACGAGCTTGTCGAACAGCTTGAACTTCAGGCCGAGCACGAGCGGGACCCGACCGGCGGCCAAGGCCTCGGAGTGGGCGACCGCGGTGTCCGCAGCGGCCCGGAAGACCTTCCCCTTGCCGCCGAGGTCGGCCTTCTGCTCGGAGGCGTTGTAGATCTTCTCGAACACCCGGGGGACCGCCAGCAGGAAGGACGGCTTGAACGACGACACGGCGTGCATGAGGTCCTTCGTGTCCGGCTCGTGGCCGACCAGCACCCCGGCCGACACGGACATCGCCGCGATGAAGCGGGCGAACACGTGGGCCATCGGGATGAAGAGCAGGGTCGAGGCGCCGTCCGCGACGACCTCGGGCATCGCGACACTGGCGTTCTCGACCGTCGCGGTGAAGTTGTCGTGCCGCAGGACGCACCCCTTCGGGCGTCCGGTCGAACCGGAGGTGTAGATGATCGTCGCATCGTCGTGGCCGTGCACCGATGCCGTCCGCGCGTCGAGTTCGTCGTCGGTGACGTCCTCGCCGAGCCGGGTCAGGTCGTCGAGTCCGCCGCCGTCGATCGTCCAGTGCTGCCCGAGGTGCGGCAGGTCCGGGGCGATCGAGGCGACCCGACGCGCGTGCTCCTCCTGCTCGACGACGATCGCGACGGCCTCGGAGTCGGAGAGGATCCACCGGACCTGGTCGGGGGAGCTCGTCTCGTAGACGGGCACGGAGACCAGGCCCGCCGTCCACACCGCGAAGTCGACGAGGGTCCACTCCAGGCGGGTGCGGGACAGGATCGCGACGTGGGCGCCGGGCTCGAGGCCGGCGGCGACGAAGCCCTTCGCGATGCCGCGGACCCGTGCGAGCACCTCGCCGGCGGTGATCGTCGTCCACGTGTCGCCGTGGCGCTGGGCCAGGATCGGACGCGACGGCGTCAGACGGGCGCGGTCGCCGAGCAGCCGCGCTGCGGAGCCGTGGTCAGGAGCGACGGGGCCGCTCGTCGGACGCGAGGCGTGCCTCCCGGTCGGGACCTGACTGGCGCGTTCGGGTCGCTGATCGTTCACGGTGACTCCCTTGTCTGCCGGTTCGATTCGAGGGCGCCTCATCCTGCGAGGCGACACAGCCAGCATAGGACGCGTCACCGGGCGTTCCGTGAGTTCGCGGTGAACCGGTAGGCTCTTGGACCGTGCACGCCATCGGAATCGACATCGGGGGCACCAAGATCGCGGGAGCGGTCGTGACGGAACTCGGCGAGATCATCGCCGAGGACCGCGTGGCCACCAACGCTGCGGACCCGAACGCCATGCTCGACGACGTCGTCTCGATGGTCGAGCGACTCAGCTCAGGCCACGAGGTCGGCGCGGTCGGCGTCGCGGCCCCGGGCTTCATCGACGCCTCGCAGTCGATCGTCTACTACACGCCGAACATCCGGTGGCGGAACGAGCCCCTGCGCCAGAAGCTGCAGCAGCGCCTCGGCGACCTGCACATCACGGTCGACAACGACGCCAACGCCGCCGGGTGGGCCGAGTTCCGCTTCGGCGCCGGCCGGCTCGTCTCCGACATGACGATGCTCACCATCGGCACCGGTGTGGGCGGCGCCATCGTGACCGAGGACCGCCTGTTCCGCGGCGGGTTCGGCACCGGCGGCGAGATCGGCCACCTGCGCATCGTGCCGAACGGTCTGCCGTGCGGCTGCGGCGCGCGTGGCTGCATCGAGCAGTACGGTTCCGGCCGTGCCCTGCAGCGGATGGCGAACGACGTCGCCGACGCCGGCGGCATCGGATCCGCGCTGGCCGACGCGCGCGAAGCCAACGGCGGCGAGCTCGACGGACACATCGTGGGCGACCTGATCCTGGCCGACGACCCGGGTGCCCTCGCGGCGCTCCGTCGCCTCGGCCGTCACCTCGGTGAGGCCTGCGCCTCGCTGTCCGCGGTGCTCGACCCGCAGCTGTTCGTGTTCGGCGGCGGGGTCGCCAGCGCGGGGGACCGGCTGCTCGACCCGATCAAGCAGGCGTACCTCAACAACCTGCCGGCGCGTGGCTACCACCCCGAGCCGGACTTCGTGATCGCCGAGCTGGTGAACGACGCCGGAGTCGTCGGCGCCGCCGACCTGGCCCGCATCCACGCCCGCACGGCGTAACCGCGTACCGGCCCGCACGGCGTAGGGTCGCTCAGGCCCACCCCACCACCTGGAGTCGTCGATGACCTACTGGCTGCTGAAGAACTTCCTGCTCGGCCCGCTCATCCTCACCCTGTTCCGCCCGTGGGTGGTCGGCCGTGAGAACGTCCCCGCCAAGGGCCCGGTCATCTTCGCGTCCAACCACATCTCGTTCATCGACTCGGTGATCCTGCCGGCCGTGCTCGACCGGCGGCTGTCCTTCCTGGCGAAGAGCGACTACTTCACCGGGCGGGGGCTCAAGGGCTGGGCGACGAAGACGTTCTTCAACGCCATCGGCCAGCTGCCGATCGACCGCTCCGGCGGCAAGGCGTCCGAGGCCTCGCTCCGCACCGGCCTGCAGGTCCTGGCCCGCGGTGAGCAGCTCGGCATCTACCCGGAGGGCACCCGCAGCCCCGACGGCAAGCTCTACCGCGGTCGCACCGGCATCGCGCGGATGATCCTCGAGGGCCGGGTGCTCGTCGTCCCCGTCGCCATGGTCGGCACGCGTGAGGTGCAGCAGATCGGGCAGCGCTTCCCGAAGATCAAGCGCGTCGGCGTGGTGTTCGGCAAGCCGCTCGACTTCTCGCGCTTCCAGGGATTCGAGACCGACCGGTTCATCCTGCGCAGCGTCACCGACGAGGTCATGCACGAGCTCGCGGGGCTGAGCCGTCAGGAGTACGTCGACGTCTACGCGACGAGCGTCAAGGAACGCGCGAGCTCCGCGCGCGAGGCAGTCATGCGGGAACGGAAGTCGTCGCCCGCACGTTAGGCTCTGATGGTCCCGGCACTCCGCCAGGACGCCCGTTCTGCCGCCCTCCGGCGGACAGGCGGGCCGCCCGCACAGAACACCGAGGTAACGCCCTTGTTCGAGTCGACCGACTTCGTCGCCCTGCAGGATCCGGACGTCATCGAGGGCCTCGACTATTGGCGCACCCTCCCCATCAAGCAGCAGCCCACGTGGCCCGACGCTGCGGCGGCCGAGGCCGCCTCGGCAGAGATCGCCACGCTGCCGCCCCTCGTCTTCGCGGGCGAGGTCGACAAGCTCCGCGAGCGGCTCGCCGCCGCCGCACAGGGCAAGGCGTTCCTGCTGCAGGGCGGTGACTGCGCCGAGACCTTCGCCGGCGCGACCGCCGACTCCATCCGCGACCGCGTCAAGACGATCCTGCAGATGGCCGTCGTCCTGACCTACGGTGCGTCGATGCCCGTCATCAAGATGGGCCGCATGGCCGGGCAGTTCGCCAAGCCGCGTTCGAGCGACTTCGAGACCCGCGGCGACGTCACGCTGCCCGCCTACCGCGGCGACATCGTGAACGGCTACGACTTCACGCCGGAGAGCCGGACGGCCGACCCGCGCCGCCTGGTGCAGGGGTACCACACGGCCGCGTCGACGCTGAACCTCGTCCGCGCCTTCACACAGGGTGGCTTCGCCGACCTGCGTCAGGTGCACTCGTGGAACAAGGGCTTCGCGTCGAACCCGGCGAACGCCCGCTACGAGCACCTCGCCAAGGAGATCGACCGCGCGATCCGCTTCATGGACGCCTGCGGTGCCGACTTCGAGGCGCTCAAGCACGTCGAGTTCTACGCGTCGCACGAGGGTCTGCTCATGGACTACGAGCGCCCGATGACCCGCATCGACTCGCGGTCTGGTCTGGCGTACGACACCTCCGGCCACTTCATCTGGATCGGGGAGCGCACGCGTGATCTCGACGGTGCCCACGTGGACTTCCTGTCGCGGGTGCGGAACCCGATCGGCGTGAAGCTCGGCCCGACCACGAGCGTCGACGACATGAAGGCCCTGGTCGACAAGCTCGACCCGAACCGCGAGCCCGGCCGCCTGACGTTCATCACGCGCATGGGTGCCGGCAAGATCCGCGACGAGCTGCCCAAGCTGCTCGAGGCGATCAAGGGCATGGACGCCAATCCGCTGTGGGTCACCGACCCGATGCACGGCAACGGCCTGACCACGCCCACGGGCTACAAGACCCGTCGGTTCGACGACGTCGTGGACGAGGTCCTCGGCTTCTTCGAGGCGCACCGCCAGGTCGGCACCTACCCGGGTGGCATGCACGTCGAGCTCACCGGTGACGACGTCACGGAGTGCCTCGGCGGGTCGGAGCACATCGACGAGGCCACCCTCGCCACCCGCTACGAGTCGCTGTGCGACCCGCGGCTGAACCACATGCAGTCGCTCGAGCTCGCGTTCCTCGTGGCCGAGGAGCTCGGCGCGCACCCGCACGTGCGCGCGTAGCGCGCAGCGGTCGGGTCAGTCCCGCCAGAGCGACAGAACCCCGCGAACCGTTCGCGGGGTTCTGTCGCTTCCGCGTGCCGGACGGGAGGCCCGTGGCGGCCCTGCCCCGCGCCTCCCGTCCGCCGTGCCGGTTGCGTCCACCCCGCGCCCCGCGACGCGTTTCCCGCGCCGGTCCGCCAAAGCGACAGTGTGCCGCCGATGTTCGGCGGCACACTGTCGCTTTCGCGGGACCTTCGGCGGGACCGTGCGGACAGGTGTCGCTTCGGCGGACCGGACCGGACCGGCCGGGCTGCCCGACCGCCTACTGGTCGTAGGAGAGCGTGACCGTGTCGCCGCGGTACACCGTGGCTCCGGCACCCGGGTCGGTGCCGGTCACCGGCAGCGACGACTTCCAGTCGTAGAACCCGCACAGGATGTTCGTGCAGTCGGGCACGGAGACCTTGAGCCCGAGGCCCTCGAGGGTCGCGGTGGCCTCGTTGATGGTCGAGCCGACGACGCCGTCCTCGGGCAGGGTGATCGGCGTCGGGCCCTTCGACACGACGACGTCGATCGCGGTGCCGCGCACGGCGGGGGAGTCCTGCACCTCGGCGGAGACGATCTGCCCGGAGGGGACGTCCTCGCTGAACTCCTCGGTGCGGGCTCCGAGGATGAGGCCGACCGCGTCGAGCTCCGCGGAGGCCTGGTCGACGGTCTTGCCCACGACGTCCGGCACGGCGCCGAGGGACACCGTGAGCGTGACCGGGCCGGTCTCGCCGTAGGCCTTGACCGACGTCAGGTCGAGCGCTTTGCCGCCGGACGCGCGGCCGGTCGCCGCGATGACGGTGTCCTTCGCGGCGTCGGCCGAGAACTCGTACCGGTTGTCCTGCAGCTCGAAGTCGTCGTCGAGCGCGGCGGTGACGGTGGAGATCGGCTGCCCGACGATCGTCGGAAGCGCGATCATCTTCGGCCCGTTCGACACGACGAGCTGCACCGACGTGCCCTTCTGCACCTCGCGCTTCGCGGCCGGCTTGGTGATGGACACCTGTCCCTTCGCGACGACGGCGTCGAACCGGGTTCCGGTCTTCGACGCCGCGTGCAGGCCCTGGGCTTCGAGCAGCTGCCGGGCCTGCGAGACCGACTTGCCCGTCACTTCGGGGATGCGCACGTTGCCACCCGGCCCCGGCCCGAAGTACCAGCCGAAGCCCGCGCCGATGAGCAGGAGCACGACGAAGACCGACAGCGCGATCCAGCCGCGCTTGCGACGCTTCGCGGAGAGGTCGGCCAGGCGCTGTCCCGCGGGCGAGAGCACCCCGGGCTGCGCACCCGTGCGGCGCGGGCCCGGACCGGTGTTGCGGTTCCGGGTCGTGGGACGCCCGCGGTCGGGGCTGTCGATGATCGCCGTGGCATCGGTGGCCGCCGGTGCGTCGGCGGCAGCAGCACGGGCACCAGCGGCAGCAGCGCCGACACCGGCAGCGGTCCCGCCGCCGGACGGCAGGATGGCGGTTGCGTTCTCGGGCCGCAGCACGGCGGTCCGGTACTGGCCCGTGGCACGCTGCTGGTTGCCCGCCATGTGGTCGAGCATCTCGCGGGCGTCGCGCGGTCGGTCCTCGGGGTCGCGGGCGGTCGACCAGGCGACGAGCTCGTCGAGCTCGGGCGGGACGCCGGACACCGCGGCACTCGGGACGGGCACCGTGTCGTTCGCGTGCTGGTAGGCGATCTGCATCGGCTGCTCGCCCTTGTAGGGCTGTTCGCCGGTGAGCATCTCGTAGAGCATGATGCCGAGCGCGTAGATGTCGCTGCGTGAGTCGGCAGCGCCACGGGTCACGAGCTCGGGGGAGAGGTACGCGATCGTGCCGAGCAGGGCGGCCCCGGTCGCGGTGTTCGCCGTCGTCGCCCGGGCCAGGCCGAAGTCGCCGAGCTTGATGCGGCCGTCGTCGGCGAGCAGGACGTTCTCGGGCTTCAGGTCGCGGTGCACGATGCCGGCGCGGTGGGCCGAGGCGAGTCCGGCCAGCACGGCGCGCAGGATGTCGGTCGCCTGCTCGGGCGTCAGGGCGTGGTGCTCCTGCAGCAGGTCCCGCAGCGTGATGCCCGGGATGTACTCCATGACGATGTACGCGGTGTCGTCCTCGGCGCCCTGGTCGTAGACGCCGACCAGGTTCGGGTGGGACAGCCGCGCGGCGGACCTCGCCTCTTGGATGAAGCGCTCACGGAAGGCCTGGTCGTCGGCCAGGTGCCCGTGCATGATCTTGATCGCGACGCGTCGCTCGAGGCGGACGTCGGTCGCGAGGTACACGGTCGCCATGCCCCCGCGCGCGATGCGGGAGCGGACGCGGTACCGCTGATCGATCATGCGACCGATCATCGGATCCGTGGCGGCGTTGGTGGTCATCGGCGGCATTCTACGAATCGAGACTGCACGGGACCGCACCGGCGCACCGGTCGTGACCCAATCTCGATCTTCCGGATGAGACTCAGAGGGTGGCCAGCCAGCCCTGGGCGGCGCTCGCCCAGTTGGCGTAGGCCTTGGGGTAGGCGGAGAGCTGCACGGCCTGGGCGGCGTCGGTGATGCTCATCGACGACCACCCGGGCACGTCGAGCAGCCCGCGGGTCTTGCCGACGTTCGGGTTGCTGCGACCGCCGAAGAACAGCTTCGTCGCGTACGCGGGGTCCTGCAGCTTCGCCGCACTGCCCCAGCCCTGGCTCGGCCGCTGCTGGAACAGGCCGACCGAGTCGCGGTCGCCGTGGGGCAGGTTGCGCAGGCTCGACTCCTGCATCGCGGCGGCCAGGGCCACCACGATGCCGCGGTCGGACACCCCGAGGGAGCGGCCGACGGCGACGATGGTGGCCGCGTTCTGGCGCTGCTCGGCACTCAGTCCGACGGCGGCGCTCACCGCGGCGCGCGACGGGGCGGCGGCGGTCGTCGCCGCAGTGCTCGACGACGGGATGACGAGGGTCTTGCCCGCGTAGATCGTGCTCGTGTAGGTCAGGCCGTTCGCCGACAGCAGCGAGGCGACGGAGACGTGGTGGGACGCGGCGATCGAGCCGATCGTGTCGCCCGAGGAGATCCTCACACTCGACTTCGACGAACCCGACGAGCCCGACGAACCGGACGACGCTGCGGCCGTGGACACCGAGCCGCCTCCGGACGAGCCGTGCGGCACCCGGAGCGTCTGACCGGGGTAGATCACGCTGCGCTGCGAGAGCTTGTTGGCGCTGAGGAGCGCCGTGGTCGACACGCCGACCCGCGATGCGATGCCGGACACGGTGTCGCCCGACTTCACGTGGTAGCTCGAGGTGCTCGACCCCGACCCGGACCCGGACGTCGATCCGGCGCTCGTGGTCGTGCGCGCCGTGGTCACCGCGGGCGTCGACGCCAGGTGCAGCGTCTGCCCGGGGTGGATGATCGTGTTCCAGCCGAGGCCGTTCCGCACCAGGACCTCCTGCGCCGACAGGCCGAAGCGGGCGGCGATGCCCGAGACCGTGTCGCCCTGACGGACGGTGTAGGTCGTGGGGGCGGCTGCCTTCGTCGTCGCGGCGACCGTCGTGACGACGGTCTGCGACGGACGTGCGACCGCGGTGCCGAAGACCGGACGGTTGCCGACGTTGCGGTCCTGGTCGACGTGACGCTTGTGGTTCGAGTCCGCGTCGTCGTGTCGCGGTTCGGCGTGCGCGATGGGGCCGGTCAGGCCGGCGGTCACCGCGATCGTGCCCGCGAGGACGATGGGCATGGTCGCGAACCGGGCGGATCGTGCGCGCCGGGCGGCTTCGTCTGCAGCGTTGTCCACGGTTTCTCCTGATCTCGACTGTCCCGTGCGCGTGCATGCGCGCACTCACAGGTGGCACAACGCTGGCATGGTGTGATTCCCAAGTCAACCAGAGAGCCGGATGTGGTGCGTGTGACGAATGTGACGAACGGTGCGTACTCACTCGGTGCCCCGCTCTGGCACCATGGGCGTGTGAGTGCTGCACCCGTCGACGACCTCTCCCTCTCCGAGCGCTGGCTGACCGTCCCCGAACTGGTGGACCTGTTCAGCACCAGCCCCGGCCGGATCCACCGCCTGTTCGAGGAGAAGACCCTGCTGGCGGCCCGCGTCGGTGGTGTCCTGCGCGTGCCGAGCGAGTTCCTCGAGGACCGTGAGCCCATGCCCGAGCTGCGTGGCACCCTGACCGTGCTCAGCGACAACGGCTTCACCGACGACGAGGCCGTCCGCTGGATGCTCACCGTCGACGACTCGATGGGCGTCTCGCCCATCGCGGCGCTGCGCGCCGGGCGCAAGGCCGAGGTGCGTCGCGTGGCCCAGTCGCTGCTCTAGACGCGTTCCGAGCAGACGGGAGGCCCGGTGCCAGCTGGCACCGGGCCTCCCGTCTGTCCTGGTGTCGCGTCTAGGACGACCGGCGGCTGACCGTGTCGGCCAGCGACGCGAGCTGCTCGCGTGCCGACGGCGTCAACGGCGACGCGTCGAGCGCCGCCTTCGCACGCTGCACGTGCCGGTCGATGGAACGCTCGACCGCGGCGACCGCACCGGACTCGGTGAGGGTGGCGCGGAGCATCTGCACCTGCTCCTCGTCGAGGTCGGGGTCGCCGAGGAGCTCGTCGAGCAGCTGCCGCGGGCCACTGGCCAGCGCCTTGCGGGCCGAGGCGATGAGCACGGTCCGCTTGCCCTCGCGCAGGTCGTCGCCGGCGGGCTTGCCGGTGACCTCGGGGTCACCGAACACGCCGAGCATGTCGTCGCGCAGCTGGTAGGCGACGCCGAGGGGGAGCCCGAAGGCGCGGAGGCCCTCGAGCTGCGAGTCGCTCGCGCCGGCCACCAGCGCGCCGATGACGAGCGGTGCTTCGATCGAGTACTTCGCGGACTTGAAGACGATGACGCGCTGGGCGCGGAGCAGGTGCTCGGACTCGTCGATGACGGGCCAGGCGGTCTCTTCGTGCACGTCGAGGTACTGGCCCGCGGTGACGTCGAGGCGCATCGCGTGGAACTCCTGGCGCACGATGCGGGCTCGTACCGGGTCGAGGAGCGCGAGGCCCTCGTCGAACACCGAGTCGCTGAGGGACAGCAGCAGGTCGCCGAGCAGCAGTGCCGAGTTCGTGCCGTACTGCCCGCGGTCGCCGACGAAGCCGGACTCCTGGTGGAGGGACTCGAACCGGCGGTGTGCTGCGGGACGCCCACGGCGGGTGTCGGAGCGGTCCATGATGTCGTCGTGCACCAGGGCCGCTGCGTGGAAGACCTCGAGCGCTGCGGCGACCGTGACGATCGCCTCGGCCGTGGTCTGGCGGGAGCCCTCCGCCAGCGGGTCGAACGAGCCCGATCGGCCCGCCACCGACTGCCACCCCCAGTAGCAGAACAGCGCCCGGAAGCGCTTGCCGCCGGACAGCAGATCTCGGGCGTACAGGTCGAACGGGGCGAGATCGGGGCTGATCGCGAGGAGCCGTTCACGCTGCTCGTCGAGTGCCCGGTCGATACGCGCCGATACGAGGTCCACTAATCGCGTACTCTCAGCCACAGTCCCTACCCTAGTGGAGCGGTTGGGACATAGAATCGGTCCACTCAACCGAGTGTTTTCCAGCCCGGTTGTTCAACCCCGCGTCGATCCCAGGAACAGAGGGAACCAAGATGCCGCTCTCGGAACAGGAGCAGCGCCTTCTCGAAGAGATGGAGCGCAGCCTCTACCAGAACGATTCCGATTTCGTGGCGCGTGTCACACGTCGACAGGGTCGTCCGACGTACACAGCCATCACGCTCGGAGTGCTCGGTGCACTCGCGGGCGTCGCGATCGTGATCGTCGGTCTCGTGATCAAGGCCCCGCTGCTGGGCATCCTCGGCTTCGTCGTGATGCTCGCCGGTGTCCTCTTCGCGTTGCGCCCGGGCATGCGTGCCCCGAAGGCGAAGCCCGCTCGGCCGGGTGCTCCGGCGTCCGGTGGTTCGGCTCGTCCGGCCAACGGCGGCGGTGGCGGCGGGTCTTTCATGGACCGCATGAACGACCGCTGGGACAAGCGGAACGACCAGGGGCAGTAGCAGCCCTCCACACTCCTCCCTCGTGACGGGGCCGGCCTTCGGGCCGGCCCCGTTTCGCGTTCCCGGGGCGGGCAGGATCGGGCGGGGCAGGTTCGTGTGCGCGCGAGTGGTCACGACATGCCGCGCGGTGGTTGCCCGGGGGCCACGAACTGTCGGCTGTGGTCCGCGCGAGCGGCGGTTCGTGACCACTCGGCGTCGCGGCGGCAGCGCGTCGTGACCGTGCGCTGACCGGCGGCCGGCCGTGGTGGAGCCGACCGCTGGCCCACGTGAGCAACGTGGCGGAGGTGGGGTGGGCCTCCAGGCCGGGGGTGAACCGTCGCCGCGTGTGCGCGCGAGTGGTCACGACATGCCGCGCGGTGGTTGCCCGGGGGCCACGAACTGTCGGCTGCAGTCCGCGCGAGCGACGGTTCGTGACCACTCGGCGTCGCGGCGGCAGCGCGTCGTGACCGTGCGCTGACCGGCGGCCGGCTGTGGTAGAGCCGACCGTGAGCCTCGGCGCGCCACGGGACGCTCCACTGGCTGCGAAAGTCCTCCACTTTCCTCCACGGCCGCCACACCCGCCCAGATCCCCGGCACGACGGGCATCCGCCACCGCTGTGCGGGCTTCGGTGCTGCCGAAACGGCCCCAAAAGGGGTGCCACGGGGCGAAAAGGGAGCGGAATCCTGGCCGAGGGGAGGGCAGTGGAGTAAAGTGGGGCTTGCAACGGTCCGGTGGAGCGGAGGGGAGGCCCGACGTGCTGCTCGGTACTCATGCCCCGAAGCTCGACGAGAAGGGTCGCGTGATCCTCCCCGCCAAGTTCCGGGACGAACTGTCCGGGGGACTCGTGATGACCCGCGGCCAGGAACGCTGCGTCGTGGTCTTCAGCGCCCGGACGTTCGAGGAACTCCACGAACGCATCCGGACCGCACCGATGACGTCGAAGCGCACCAGGGACTACATGCGCCTGTTCCTCTCGGGGGCCAGCGCCGAACAGCCCGACAAGCAGAACCGCGTGACGATCCCGCAGAACCTCCGTGAGTACGCGGGGCTCGAGCGGGACCTGACGGTCATCGGCAGCGGTGACCGTGCCGAGATCTGGTCGACCACCGCGTGGGAGGCCTACTACGCCGAAGCCGAAGAGGCGTTCGCCGACAACGACGAGGAGGTGATCCCGGGGATCTTCTGATCCGTGGATCGGGACTCCCAGCCGTGAAGCCCTGACATCACTTCCCCGATGTCAGGTCGCATGGATGGGGATCCGGACCCGCGGCCCGGAAGACGAGGGGCTGCACATGGCCGACAACGACAACGGGACACCACGCTTCCCGCACACGCCGGTGATGCTCGAGCGCATCGTCGACCTGTTCACGCCGACGCTCGACGGACCGGGCAAGGTCGTCGTCGACGCCACGCTCGGCATGGGCGGACACTCCGAGGGGCTGCTCGAGCGGTTCCCGGACCTGACGCTGATCGGTCTCGACCGTGACACCGACGCCCTCGGCATCGCGGGGGAGCGCCTGGCCCGCTTCGGCGACCGCGTCCGCCTGGTGCACACCGTGTACGACGGCATCGTCGACGCGATCGAGGGCGAGGGCTTCCGTCAGGTCGACGGCGTGCTGTTCGACCTCGGGGTCAGCTCGCTGCAGCTCGACCGGGCCGAGCGCGGCTTCGCGTACAGCCAGGACGCCCCGCTCGACATGCGGATGGACCGGACCGAGGGGCAGACCGCTGCCGACGTCCTGGCCACCTACGACGAGGGCGAACTGCGCCGCATCTTCCAGCGCTACGGCGAGGAGAAGCTCGCCGGCCGCTACGCCCGGGCCATCGTCGACCGCCGCGCGAGCGTGCCGTTCGAGATGTCGGGCGACCTGGTGCAGGTGCTCCACGACGCGACCCCGGTCGCGATCCAGCGCCAGGGCCACCCCGCGAAGCGCGTGTTCCAGGCGCTCCGCATCGAGGTGAACGCCGAACTCAGCGTCCTCGAACGCGCGATCCCGGCGGCGCTCGACGCCATCGCGGTCGGCGGTCGCATCGTCGTGGAGTCGTACCAGTCGCTCGAGGACCGCATCGTCAAGCGGGCACTGGTGGCGCGCACGAAGTCGAGCGCCCCTGCCGGGCTGCCGGTCGAGCTCCCCGAGCACGCCCCCACCTTCTCCCTGATCGTCAAGGGCGCCGAGCTGGCCGACGAGGCCGAGCGCGCCGCCAACCCCCGAGCAACACCCGTGCGCCTGCGCGCGGCCGAGCGGATCCGGAAGTGACATGAGCACGAACCTCGCACTCGTCGACCCCGCCGTCGTCCCGTCCCGCGCCCCGCGCCCGGACCGCCAGAGCCGACCGGAGCTCGTCGAGGCCACACCGACCGCGGCCCAGCGCCGTGCGCGGCCCCGCATCGGCTACGCCGTCACCGCGGTCGTCGCCCTCGGCGTCCTGCTGCTCGCCCAGCTCGGCATCAGCATGGTGCTCAGCCAGGGGGCCTACACGCTGAGCGCCCTCGGCACGGAGCAGACGAACCTGTCCCGCACGCAGCAGTCGCTCTCCGAGGAACTCCGGGTGCTCGACTCGCCGCAGAACCTGGCCCGCAACGCGCAGTCGCTCGGGATGATCGCCAACTCCACGCCGGTGTACCTCGACCCCAAGACGGGCCGGGTGTACGGCACGCCGACGCCCGCGGTCGCCGACCCGGCCACGGCGAGCACGGAGAACCAGGTGCCGAACTCCCTGCTGAACGACGTCCCCCTCGCCGCGAAGCAGGGCGACACGTCGACGAGCAAGGAGACGGGCTCGACCACCGGCAGCGCCAGCACCGCCGGCAGCGCCGACGCGAAGGCCGATGACGCCGCCGACAGCGCGACGAGCAGCACGGCCGGCAGCGCCGCGTCTGAGAAGACGAGCGGCGCCAGCGCGTCGGACGGGGGTTCCTCGAAGTCCTCCGTAGAGTCCGACGCGAACCAGCTCCAGGCGCCCTCCACCCGGTGACCTGCGGGTCTGAACCACCCTCAGCACCATCCGGGAAGGACCGCACCGCGTGACGAAGACGATCCGCAACCGCCGACTGCGCTACAGCATCGTGATGATCGCCGTGATCGCCCTGGTGGGTGTCTTCGTGGTCCGCCTCGTCGACATCCAGGTCGTGCAGGCCTCGGCCCTCAACGAGCAGTCGACCCAGAAGCGCAGCATCCCGGTGACGATCTACGGCACCCGCGGGTCGATCGTCGACCGCAACGGCACGGAACTCGCCGACAGCGTCACCCGGTACAACATCACCACCGCCCCGCGCCTGGTCAAGAAGTTCAAGGGCAAGCTCGGCGGGACCCGGGTCAAGGACATCAGCGTGTCGACGGCGCTCACCGCCCTGGCGAAGGCCTCGGGTGGCGACGTCGCGACCATGCGGAAGAACATCGCCGCGAACCCGAAGTCGGACTTCGCCTACCTGGTCAAGGGCCTCGACGTGAAGCACTACGAGGCGGTCACCGACCTCGGCATCCCCTGGATCTACAAGGAGCAGCAGGCGTCGCGGGTCTACCCGACGGGTGCGACCACGGGCAACGTCACCGGCTTCATGGGCACCGACGGCGCACAGGCCGGCCTGGAGTACGCCTACAACAAGTGCCTCGCGGGCACGAACGGCTCGGAGACGTACGAGCGCGGTGAGGACGGCGTCCAGCTGCCGGGCAGCACCGTGACGAAGAAGCAGGCCAAGGACGGCGGCACGCTCGTCACGACGATCGACAGCGACCTGCAGTACATGGCGTTGCAGACCATCGCCTCTGCCTCGAAGACCCTGCAGGCCGAGTCCGCGACGGCCACGGTCACGAACGTCAAGACGGGTGAGCTGCTCGCGGTCGCCGACTACCCCACCGTCGACCCGAACGACGTGGACGCCACCACCGACAAGGGTGCATACGGTTCCCGGGCGCTCACGGCGAGCTACGAGCCCGGATCGACGATCAAGGCCGCCATCGCCGCGGCCCTGATCGACCAGGGCAAGTCGAGTCCCACCGACCAGGCGGTCGTGCCGTACTCGCGCACCTTCCCCTGGGGCGGCACGATCCACGACTCCGAGTTCCACGAGACCGAGAACCTGACGCTGACGGGCATCCTGCAGAACTCGTCGAACGTCGGCATCACCGAGCTCGGGTCGCGCCTCACCGCGCAGCAGCGGTACGACTACATGCAGAAGTTCGGGCTGTTCGAACCGGAGTCGGCGATCGACTACCCGGGCCAGCCGTCGATGGACTACGGCTCGAGCCCGAACTGGGACCAGCAGACGAACATCAACTCGATGTTCGGCCAGGGCATCTCGACGACCGCGGTCCAGGTCGCCAGCGTGTTCCAGACCATCGCGAACGACGGTGTCCGGATCCCGCTGCACTTCGTCAAGGGCTGCACCACCTCGGACGGCAAGACCATCGACGCGCCCGACGTGCAGAAGCAGCGCGTCGTGTCCGCCGACGCTGCGACCCAGGTCACCGACATGCTCCAGAGCGTGGTCACGGGCGGCACGCTCGTGGGCATGAAGCCGATCTCGGGCTACAACATCGCCGCGAAGACCGGTACCGCCGAGGTGGCCGAGGGCTCGAAGGGCTACGGCGGTCAGCGCATCACCTCGGTGGCCGGAATGGCACCCGCCGAAGACCCCCAGTATGTTGTCACGGTGACGTTCACGAAGCCGCAGACCAACAAGTGGTCGAGCGGAGCGGCTCCGGCGTTCCGCACACTCATGTCCCAGGTGCTCGAGAAGTACCGAGTAGCCCCCTCCGCGTCCGAGGCGAAGCTCTACCCGTCCACGTGGTGAGGAAGAAGGAACACTTGTCCGCACGGATCCCCCCGGTCCTCCGGCCCGAACACCCGACCCCGAGGGCGGTCGCCGAACTCGCGAACGCGTTCGGCCTCCGCGTCGTCGGTTCCCTCGACGCCGTCGAGACGACCGGTGTCACGCTGAGCGCCGCCGAGGTGCAGCCGGGTGACGTCTTCGTCGGCGTGCACGGTGCGAACCGGCACGGCGCGGAGTTCTCCACCGAGGCCGCCGAGCGCGGTGCCGTCGCCGTCCTGACCGACGACGCGGGCGTGGAGAGCGCACGAGCGGCCGGCCTGCCGGTCCTCGTCGTGGACGACCCCCGTGCAGCCCTGGGCGATGTGTCCGCCTGGGTCTACCGCACCCACCCGGACGAGGCCACCGACCTGCCGCAGCTGTTCGCCGTCACCGGCACGAACGGCAAGACGAGCACGTCGTACATCCTCGAGGGGATCCTCAAGCAGCTCGGCCTGGTCACCGGCCTGAGCTCGACCGCCGAGCGCCACATCGGCACGCTCAGCGTGACGAGCCGCCTCACCACGCCCGAGGCCAGCGAGATGCACGCGCTCCTCGCCCGGATGCGCGAGAGCGAGGTGCGCGCGGTCGCCGTCGAGGTGAGCGCGCAGGCCCTCAGCCGCCACCGGGTCGACGGCATCGTCTTCGACGTCGCGGCCTTCACCAACCTGTCGCACGACCACCTCGACGACTACGCCGACATGGAGGAGTACTACCAGGCGAAGCTCCCGCTGTTCCAGCCCGAGCACGCCCGTCGCGGCGTCGTCTCGCTGGACACCGACTGGGGCCACCGCGTGGTGCAGGACTCCCGCATCCCGGTCACGACGATCACCGTGCACCCGGACGTCGAGGCCGAGTGGCACGTCGACATCGTCGAGGCGCACGCCGCGTACACCGAGTTCCGCCTGACCGGTCCCGAGGGCCGCGAGCTCACGACCCGTGTGCCCCTGATCGGCTGGCACATGGCCGCGAACGCCGCACTGGCGATCGTCATGCTGGTCGAGGGCGGTTTCGAGCTCGGTGCCATCGCGCACGCGCTCGACAGCAACCACCGCCGCTACCCGGACGAAGACGACCGCGACGAGCACGAGGCCCGAAGCGACCGCGACGGCGCCGTGCGCCGCGTGTCCGCCATCGAGTGCTACCTGCCCGGCCGGACCGAGCGTGTCTCGGGCGAGCACGGCCCGAGCGTCTACGTCGACTTCGGCCACAGCGCCGACGCGTTCGAGAACACCCTCGCGGCCGTCCGCCAGTTCACGTCCGGCAAGGTCCTCATGCTGTTCGGCGCCGACGGCGACCGCGACACCACGAAGCGCGGCGACATGGCCCGCGTCGCGGCGGCCGGTAGCGACATCCTCGTCGTCACCGACCACCACCCCCGCTTCGAGGACGCCGCGTCGATCCGGAAGACCCTGGTCGACGCTGCGCGCGAGGCGTTCCCGGACCACGAGCTGCACGAGGTGAGCCCGCCCGAGGCCGCCATCCGCTTGGCCGTCGGTCTGCTCGGCGAAGGCGACTCCATCCTCTGGGCCGGCCCCGGCCACCAGGACTACCGCGACATCGCCGGTGTCCGCACCCCCTACTCGGCACGCGACGAGGCCCGTCAGGCCCTGCGCGAAGCCGGTTGGGAGCCGAACTCCGGTCCGGCCGAGGACCTCCGATGATCGCGCTCACCCTCGCCGAGATCGCCACCGCGGTCGGCGGCGAGCTGATCGGTGGTGCCCAGGCGACCGACGTCGCCGAGCCCGGCGACCTGGTGGTGGAGGGCTCGGTCGAGACCGACTCGCGCCTGGTCGGCCCCGGCAGTGTCTTCTTCGCCCTGCCTGGCGAGGTCACGGACGGGCGCCGCTTCGTGCCCGCCGCGACCGAGGCGGGTGCCGCGCTGGTCATCACGCCCGAGCGCGTCGAGACCACCGCGCCGCAGATCGTCGTCGCGGACGGCTACGCAGCACTCGCCGCGCTCGCGCACGAGGTCGTCACCCGGGTCCGGATGGCATCCGCCGACCGCGTCGACGCCGAGGGGCGTCCCGCACCGCTCAAGGTCGTCGGCATCACCGGCTCGAACGGCAAGACGAGCACGAAGAACATGCTCCGGACGATCCTCGAGCAGCACGGCGAGACCGTCGCGCCCCAGGGGTCCTTCAACAATCACGTCGGAGCACCGATCTCGATGCTCCGGGTCGCGTACGAAACGCGGTTCCTGGTCGTCGAGATGGGTGCGAGCGGCGTCGGCCACATCGCCGCACTCGTGCGCATCGCCGAGCCGGACGTCGGTGTCGTGCTCAAGGTGGGCCTCGCGCACGCCGGCGAGTTCGGCGGCATCGAGGCGACGCAGCGCGCGAAGTCCGAGATGGTCACCGACCTGCCCGCCTCCGCGACCGCGCTGCTCAACGTCGACGACGACCGGGTCGCGTCGATGCGCGAGCTGACTGCCGCGCAGGTGGTCGGCTTCGGTACGTCGGCGGATGCCGACTACCGCATCACCGGCATCGAGACGGACCGCAGCGGCACCCGCTTCACCCTCACCGCGCCTCCCGTCCCCGTAGGCGACCCGTCTGCAGACGGAGGCCGACCGGGAGGCCCGGATCACGTGGACGTGCGCCTCGCGATCCTGGGTGAGCACCACGCGATGAACGCGGCCGCCGCCCTGACGGTCGCCCACCGCTGGGGCGTCCCGCTCGCCGACGGCGCCGCGGCGCTCGCGTCGATGACGCGCGCCGAGCGCTGGCGCATGGAGCTGCTGCAGGGCGGCCCCGAGGGCGTCACCGTGATCAACGACGCCTACAACGCGTCGCCGGACTCGACCGCAGCGGCGCTGCGGACCCTGGCGCAGATCGTGCGCCCGGGGGAGCGGACCGTCGCCGTGCTCGGCGAGATGGCCGAGCTCGGCGAGTTCTCGACCGAGGAGCACGACCGCATCGGTCGGCTCGTCGTCCGTCTCGGCATCGGACAGCTCGTGGTCGTCGGCCGCGGCGCGATGCCCATCCACCAGGCAGCCACCCTCGAGGGATCGTGGGACGGCGAATCGGTGTTCATCGAGGACGTCGACGACGCCGTCCGGTCACTCCAGGACATGCTCCGCCCCGGCGACGTGGTCCTGGTCAAGTCCTCGAAGTCGGCCGAACTGCGATTCCTCGGCGACCGCCTCGGAGGTGTCACCGAATGATCGCGCTCCTCATCGCCGGCGCTACGTCGCTGGTGTTCACGTTGCTGCTCACCCCGTTCTTCATCAAGCTCTTCCACCGTCTCGGGTGGGGGCAGTTCATCCGTGACGACGGTCCGCAGTCGCACCACACCAAGCGCGGCACCGCGACGATGGGCGGCATCGTCCTCATCATCGGCGCCGTGATCGGGTACTTCGTCGGCCACCTGGTCGGACGTGACTCGATCACCCTGTCCGGCCTGCTCGTGCTGTTCCTCATGGTGGGGCTGGGCTTCGTCGGCTTCATCGACGACTTCCTCAAGGTCCGGCGCCAGCGGAGCCTCGGGCTCGGCGGGTGGGCCAAGGTCCTCGGCCAGGTCATCGTCGGCGTCATCTTCGCCACGGTCGCCCTGGTGGTGCCGACGTCGAACGGCAAGCCCCCGGCGTCGACCATGATCTCGGCGATCCGGGACATCCCGTGGCTCGACTTCATGGCGCTCGGCACGGTCATCGGCACCGTGCTGTTCCTGGCCTGGATCGTGCTGCTCACGGTGTCGACGTCGAACGGCGTCAACGTCGCGGACGGGCTCGACGGTCTCGCGACCGGCTCGAGCATCCTGGCGATCGGCTCGTACGTCATCATCGGCTTCTGGCAGTCCAACCAGATCTGCGGTGGTGCCCGTCTCGACGCGAGCACGGAGCACGCCTGCTACACCGTGAGCAACCCGCTCGACCTGGCGGTCGTCGCGGCCGCGGTCTGCGGTGGGCTCATCGGGTTCCTCTGGTACAACACCTCGCCGGCGCAGATCTTCCTCGGCGACACCGGTTCGCTGGGCCTCGGTGGGGCGCTGGCGGGTCTCGCGATCCTCAGCCGCACCGAGCTCCTGCTCATCCTGATCGGTGGCCTGTTCTTCATCGTCACCGGCTCGGTCATCCTGCAGCGGGCGTACTTCAAGATCACCCACGGCAAGCGGATCTTCCGGATGAGTCCGCTGCACCACCACTTCGAGCTGAAGGGGTGGGCCGAGGTGACGGTCGTCGTCCGGTTCTGGATCATCGCGGGGCTCTTCGTCGCCGCGGGGGTCGGCCTCTTCTACCTCGAATGGATCGCACGCGTTGGTTGACCCGGTGTCCACGTCCTCCCGCCTCCAGTCCCTCGACAGCTGGTACTCCGAGGGGTGGAAGGGCCTGAACGTCGCCGTCCTCGGGCTCGGCGCGACCGGGTTCTCGGTCGCCGACACCCTGGTGGAGCTCGGCAGTGCGGTGACGGTCTACTCGTCCGACGCGCCGTCGGACAACGTCGACCTGCTCGACGTCATCGGCGCGCGCTTCGTGCAGACGCCGCTCGACGCCGTGCCGGCCGCGCTGCAGGAGCAGGCACCGGACGTCGTCATCGTGTCGCCCGGCCTGCCGCCGCACAACGCGACCGTCGAGTGGTCCGTCCGGAACAGCACGGTCTGGGGCGACATCGAGCTCGCCTGGCGCGTGCGCGACAAGGTCGTGCGCGGCCCCGTCGCCGCACCGTGGATCACGATCACGGGCACGAACGGCAAGACCACCACGACGCAGCTCACGACCGCGATGTACGAGGCCGGCGGCCTGCGTGCCGTGGCCTGCGGCAACATCGGCGTGCCGGTGCTCGACGTCGTCCGCGACCCGGACGGCTACGACGTGCTCGTCGTCGAGCTCTCCAGCCACCAGCTGCACTACATGGCGACCTCGGGCGACGGCGCGGTCGTGCCGCTCGCGAGCGCCTGCCTGAACATCGCCGACGACCACCTCGAGTGGCACGGCTCCGCCGCGGCGTACCGCGCCGCGAAGGCCAAGGTCTACGAGCGCACCGTGATGGCGTGCGTCTACAACACCGCCGACGACGTCACGCGCGACATGGTGCAGGACGCCGACGTCGTCGAGGGCTGCCGTGCCGTCGGCTTCACGCCGGGGGTGCCCGCGCCCGGTGACGTCGGCATCGTCGAGGACGTCCTGTGCGACCGCGCCTTCAACGAGGACCGTCGGAACAGCGCGCTCGAGCTGTCGACCCTCGCCGACCTCGAGGTCGCCGGGCTCGCCAGCCCGCACATGACGATGAACGTCCTGGCCGCCGCGGCCCTCGCCCGTGCCGGCACCGTCCAGCCGAGTGCGATCCAGTCCGCCGTCCGGGCCTTCCGCGCCGACCACCACCGCACGGAGCTCGTGGCCGAGTCGGCCGGCGTCGCGTGGGTGGACGACTCGAAGGCCACGAACCCGCACGCCGCCACCGCCTCGCTCGCCTCGTTCGACACCGTGGTGTGGATCGTCGGCGGTCTGTTCAAGGGCGTCGACGTCGACGGGCTCGTCGCACGCTTCGGCCCCGAGGTCCGTGCCGTCGTCGTGATCGGCACCGACCGGACCCCCGTCCTGGAGGCATTCGCGCGACACGCGTCCGGGGTGCCGGTGCTCCAGGTGGAGACGACGGACACTGATCAGGTCATGCCCGAGGCGGTCCGGCATGCCGCATCGGTCGCGAGGCCGGGCGACACGGTCCTCCTCGCCCCGGCGGCTGCGTCGTTCGACCAGTTCGGCTCCTACGCCGACCGGGGGCGTCGTTTCGCGGCGGCGGTCCACGAGCACCTGGGAGGCAACGCCGATGGCGACGACGGATCTTCCGAACAGTCGTAGCACGCCGGCGACGGGCAACCCGCGTCGCACGAACGGCGCCCTCGTCGCCGTCAAGAACGTCTTCGTCGCCGAGTCCAGCACCTTCTACACGATCCTCGGCGTCACGCTCTTCCTGGTCGTCTTCGGCGTCGTGATGGTCCTGTCGTCGTCGAGCGTCGAGCAGTACGCCGCGACGCACGACTTCTTCGGCGCAGCGTCCCGCCAGGGGCTGTACGCCGTCCTCGGCGTCCCGCTCATGCTCGTCGCGAGCCGGATCCCGACACGGCTGTGGCGGAAGTGGGCGATGCGGCTGCTCGGTGCCGCCCTCGTCCTGCAGCTGCTCGTGTACACACCGCTCGGCATCGACGTCCAGGGCAACCGGAACTGGATCGGCATCGGCTCGTTCACCGCGCAGCCGTCCGAGGTCGTGAAGCTCGGCCTGGTGCTCGGCGTCGGCGCGATCATGTACGTCAAGCGCGACAAGCTCGACGACTGGAAAGAGGTGTTCATCCCGATCGGGATCGCCTCGCTCCTGTCGCTCGGCCTCGTGATCCTCGGTGGCGACCAGGGCACCGCGATGATCATGCTCATCCTGGTCCTCGGCGCGCTCTACGTCGGCGGGGCCCGCGCCCGGCACCTGCTCGTCGGCCTGGCGGCGATGGCGGTCATGCTGCCGTTCGTCACGATGGCGTCGTCGTCCCGTCAGGTGCGCATCAGCGCGTGGCTGTCCGGCTGCACCGACTCGAACCAGTACGCCGACCTGTGCTGGCAGCCCGTGCACGGCATGTGGGCGCTGGCGTCCGGTGGCGTGTTCGGCGTCGGACTCGGCAACTCCAAGGCGAAGTGGTCGTGGCTGCCCGAGGCGGACAACGACTACATCTTCGCGATCATCGGCGAGGAACTCGGCCTGATCGGTGCCGTCGTCGTGCTCGCACTGTTCGTCGTGCTCGCCGTCGGCATGATCAAGATCATCCGGCAGTCCCGCGACCCGTTCGTGAAGACCGTCACGGGCGGCATCCTGGCGTGGATCATCGGCCAGGCGCTCGTGAACATCGCCGTGGTGCTCGGCCTGCTGCCGGTCCTCGGCGTCCCACTGCCGCTGATCTCGGCCGGCGGGTCCGCGCTCATCATGACCCTGGTGGCGATCGGCGTCGTGCTGTCGTTCGCCCGAGACCTGCCCGGGAAGAACGACCCGCGCACCACGAACCCGCCCCTCGACAGCGCCACCACGAACGGACGACTCCGGTGAGCAAGTACCTCTTCGCCGGCGGGGGCACCGCCGGACACGTCAACCCCCTGCTCGCGGTCGCCGACCGGCTGACCGAGCGCGAGCCGGATGCCGAGGTGCTCGTCCTGGGCACCGCCGAGGGCCTCGAGTCCCGCCTGGTGCCGATGCGCGGCTACGAGCTCCTGACGATCCCGCGCCTGCCGTTCCCCCGGAAGCTGAACGGCGCGGCCCTGCGCTTCCCCCAGCGCTTCGCCGCGGCCGTCAAGCGCACCGAGCAGATCATCCGCGAGCGCGAGGTCGAGGTCGTCCTCGGCGTCGGCGGCTACGCGGCGGCGCCGGCGTACATCGCGGCCCGACGCACCGGCACCCCGATCGTCGTGCACGAGCAGAACGCGAAGCCGGGGTTGGCGAACCGCCTCGCCGCGTTCCTCACCGAGCACGTCGGCCTGACCTTCTCGAACACCCGACTGCGGCACGGCCGGGTGGTCGGCATGCCGCTCCGGCGCGAGATCGAGTCGCTCGACCGCCGTGCCAGTCGTGCCGAGGCCCTCGCCGAGTTCGGGCTCGACCCGACTCGCCCGGTGCTCCTCGTCACGGGTGGTTCCTCGGGCGCCCGCAGCATCAACCGCACGATCAACAAGTCCGCGGCGACCATCGTGGGCGCCGGCTGGCAGGTCCTGCACGTCGTCGGTGCCGCGTCGGACATCGGTCCGAGCGACCTCGACAGCTACCACGTGCTCGCCTACTGCGACCGGATGGACCTGGCGTACGCGGCGAGCGACTTCGTCGTGTCCCGCTCCGGCGCCGGCATGGTCTGCGAGCTCACCGCGGTCGGGCTGCCGAGCGTGCTCGTGCCGTACCCTGTCGGCAACGGCGAGCAGCGGCACAACGCGAAGGACGTCGTCGACGCCGGGGGAGCAGTGCTCGTGGCGGACGGGGAATTCGACCCCGACTGGGTGACGTTCCAGCTCCTGACCATCCTGCAGGACCGGGCCCGCATCGCGGACATGACGGTCCGGGCAGGCAGCGTCGGACACCGCGACGGCGCGGGCCGGATGACCGACCTCGTCCTGGACGCAGCACGAGGCACCGAACGAGGTACCGCACGAGGAACCGCACGAGGCAACGGCGCCGCCAGCACCACGGAGGAACCATGACCATCAAGCCGGACCTGACGCAGCCGATCCCGGACGACCTCGGCACCGTGCACTTCGTCGGCATCGGCGGCGCCGGCATGAGCGGCATCGCCCGGATGTTCCTCGCCGCCGGCCACCGCGTGACGGGCAGCGACTCCCGCGAGACCGAGACGACGGGCATCATGCGCGACCTCGGCGCCGCGGTGCACATCGGCCACGACGCCGCGAACGTCGGTGATGCGGACACGATCGTCGTCACGAGCGCGCTCTGGCCGGACAACCCCGAACTGCTCGAGGCGCAGCGCCGCGGCCTGCCGGTGCTGCACCGGTCACAGGCCCTCGCCGCCCTCATCGCCGAGCACCGCCTCGTCGCGGTCGCCGGCGCGCACGGCAAGACCACCTCGACCGGCATGATCGTCACCGCGATGGTCGAGCTCGGCCTCGACCCGAGCTTCGTCAACGGCGGCGTCATCCAGTCGCTCGGCACGAGCTCGGCGCCGGGCTCGAGCGACCTGTTCGTGGTCGAGGCCGACGAGTCCGACGGTTCGTTCCTGCTCTACGACGTCGCCGTGGCCCTGATCACGAACGTCGACGCCGACCACCTCGACCACTACGGCAGCGAGGAGGCCTTCACCGAGGCGTTCGTCGAGTTCGCCGCGAAGGCGAGCGAGCGCGTCGTCATCTCGAGCGACGACGCCGGTGCGAAGACCGTCACGGCAGGCATCCGCGCGCGCGCCGACGCCCCCGAGGTCGTCACCTTCGGCGAGGCCGTCGACGCCGACGTGCGCATCGAGCGGATCATCGAGGCCGCGGGCGTCGAGGTCGACTTCCGTGCGGCGGGCGAGGCACACCACCTGACCCTCCGCGTGCCGGGCCGGCACAACGCGATCAACGCCGTCGGTGCCTTCGCGGTCCTGACCGGCCTGGGCGTGAGCGCCGCCGACGCGATCCGCGGGCTCGAGGCCTTCGGCGGCACCCAGCGCCGCTTCGAGCTGCACGGTGTCGAGCGCGGGGTGTCGGTCTACGACGACTACGCGCACCACCCGACCGAGGTCGCCGCGGCGCTCAAGGCCGCCCGCAACGTCGTCGGCGACGGCCGCATCATCGCGATCCACCAGCCCCACCTGTACTCCCGCACCCGTCTGATGGCCGGTGACTTCGCGCGGGTCTACGAGGAGCTCGCCGACCACACGGTCGTCCTCGACGTCTACGGCGCGCGCGAGGACCCGGAGCCAGGCGTCACCGGCGCCCTGGTGCAGGAGCGCTTCGCCGACCAGACCCGCGTGGAGTTTCTGCCGGACTGGGACGAGGCCGCCGCCCGTGCCGCCGCGGTCGCCCGCGACGGCGACATCATCATGACGCTCAGCTGCGGTGACGTGTACCGGATCATCCCGCAGGTGCTGGGAGCGTTGGGCCGGTGAGGCGACCCGAGGGGTTCGACGAGGGGGACGCCCGCAGGGACGCCCCGGTCGAGGGCGCCGACGCGCCCCGGCAGCGTCGTGGCCCCTCGATGCCGCGGCTCCCGTTCCGCGGGCGCACACCCGACGACCGGGAGGCCCGTCCCGCGCCCGACGAGTCGGCTGCGGTCGACGAGGCCCCGGCCGTCACTCCCGCACCCGGTTCCTCCGGATCGCGCCCCCCAGCGGTCGGTGCGCCCCCGAGCACCGGGGCGCGACGGCCGTCCGCGGGCGCGGAACCGACCACCGATGCCGCAGACTCGACGCGCGACCGCGTCGGCGCCCTCGCGGGCGCGGCCGGCCGCCGCGTCGGCGCCGGCTTCGGCGCCGTCGCCGACCGCCTGCGCGAGTACACACCGGACGAGGAGCACCGCGACCCGCGCCCCGACGCGGGCAACGCGCCCCGAGGAGACGGGGCGCGACGACCGTCCGGGGGCGCGGCGGGCAGTGCACGGAACCACGACGCGACCGTGACCGACGTGCTCGACGCGGGGAGTGCCTCCCGGCCGGTCCAGCACGACGACGCACCCATCGGTGCCGGCGTCCGCGCTGCCGAGACCGCGCGTGAGGCGCGCATCGCGAAGCGTCGCCGTCGCCTGCTCGAGCGGGCCGAGGTGCGGCGGTTCACCCGGCGCAGTCGCCACCGTCGCGCCGCGTGGATCACCGCGGCCGGCATCGTGCTCGTGCTCGGCGTCTCGATCCTGGTGGCGGTGTTCTCGCCGCTGATGGCCCTGCAGACGATCGAGGTCAAGGGCACCAACCGCGTCGACGAGACCGCGCTGCGGCAGGCCCTGTCCGACCAGATCGGCACCCCGCTCGCGCGGCTCGACTTCGACGAGATCAAGCAGGACATCGCCGGCTTCCCGCTCATCGAGAGCTACGTGACCGAAGAGGCCCCGCCGCACACCCTCGTCGTGACGGTGACCGAGCGCACGCCCGTCGTCGCGGTGAAGTCCGGCAGCTCGTTCGACCTCGTCGACCCGGCCGGCATCGTCGTGCAGTCGTCGCCGAAGCGTCCGGCCACGATGCCGCTCGCCGACATCGCGCGCGCGCGCCTCGGGTCCTCGAGCTTCCGCACCATGACCGAGGTCGTGCTGGCGCTGCCCTCGACGGTGCGGTCGCAGGTCACGCGGGTCGCCGGGTCCACCGCCGACGACGTGACCCTGACCCTCAAGGACGGCTCGACCGTCGTGTGGGGGAGCCCCGACGACTCCGACACGAAGGCCGCGCTGCTCGCCGCCCTGGTGAAGGACCACGCGGCGCGGAACCCGGGCGTCGTCGTCGAGTACGACGTGTCGGCACCGGACAACGGCGTGATCCGCGCGAAGGACTGAATTGCCGACCTGATCGGCGACACGCGGCGTGGCGGGGCGACAGTGCGCGGAACCCACCCGTAGCGTCGGAGCCAGCACCACATCTACCAGCATTGCCCCTGAACTTCAAGTAGAGGTTGAGGGTTCAACCGGAGGCCTGACTGACGTGACCACGAACCACAACTACCTCGCCGTCATCAAGGTCGTCGGTGTCGGCGGCGGCGGCGTCAACGCCGTCAACCGGATGATCGAACTCGGCCTCCGTGGCGTCGAGTTCATCGCGATCAACACCGACGCCCAGGCGCTGCTGCTCAGCGACGCCGACGTCAAGCTCGACGTCGGCCGCGAGATCACCCGCGGTCTCGGCGCCGGCGCGGACCCCGAGGTCGGCCGTCGTGCCGCCGAGGACCACGCCGAAGAGATCGAAGAGGCCCTCGCGGGTGCCGACATGGTCTTCGTCACCGCCGGTGAAGGCGGTGGGACCGGCACGGGTGGTGCGCCCGTCGTCGCCCGCATCGCCAAGTCCATCGGCGCGCTCACCATCGGCGTCGTCACGAAGCCGTTCAGCTTCGAGGGCAAGCGTCGTCAGTCGCAGGCCGAGAACGGCGTCGCCGGGCTCAAGGACGAGGTCGACACGCTCATCGTCGTGCCGAACGACCGCTTGCTCGAGATCAGCGACCGCGGCATCTCGATGGTCGAGGCCTTCGCCACCGCCGACCAGGTGCTCCTCGCCGGCGTGCAGGGCATCACCGACCTCATCACCACCCCGGGCCTCATCAACCTCGACTTCGCCGACGTCAAGTCCGTCATGCAGGGTGCGGGTTCCGCGCTCATGGGCATCGGTTCGTCCCGGGGTGCCGACCGCGCCATCAAGGCCGCGGAGCTCGCCGTGGCGTCGCCGCTGCTCGAGGCCTCGATCGACGGAGCGCACGGTGTGCTGCTCTCGATCCAGGGTGGCTCGAACCTCGGCATCTTCGAGATCAACGACGCCGCGCGTCTGGTGCAGGAAGCCGTGCACCCGGAGGCGAACATCATCTTCGGTGCGGTCATCGACGACACCCTCGGCGACGAGGTCCGCGTGACCGTCATCGCCGCGGGCTTCGACGGCGGCGAGCCGGCGCAGCAGCAGAAGGAGCGTCGCTCGAGCTACGTCGACCCCGAGTCGAGCGCGACGGCCCCCGTCGCCGCCTCGACCGGTGCGATCGAGGACTCCAGCACGTCGAGCCCCTCCTGGGCCTCGCAGGAACACCAGCCGCCGGTGCAGCGCGCCGCCGACCCGGCGTTCGACGACGACGACGAGCTCGACGTCCCCGACTTCCTGAAGTAACCCCTCCATGGCAGGTGATCCGCGCCTCCCGTCCGCCTCGTCCCACGACGACGGACTGGAGGCGCGTCTCGCGTCCGTCCGGAGCGGCATCGCCGACGCGGCGCGCGCCGCAGGGCGCTCGGCCGACGACCTCACGCTGATCGTCGTCACGAAGTACCACCCGGCGTCACTCGTCCGTGCGCTGGCGTCACTCGGCGTCACCGACGTGGGGGAGAACCGCCACCAAGAGGCACAGGTCAAGGCCGCGGAGCTCGCCGACCTCGACCTGACCTGGCACTTCATCGGGCAGCTGCAGTCGAAGAAGGCCCGGCAGGTCCGTCGCTACGCGCACGTCGTGCAGTCCCTCGACCGCACGTCGGTCGTGGATGCCTTCGCACCGACCGAGGCCGAGCCGGATCCACCGTTCATCGACGGGTTCGTGCAGGTCAACCTGACCGACGACCCCGGCCGCGGCGGCGTGCAACCGGACGACGTCGAGGCGATGGCCGCACGCGTGCTCGAGACCGGCACCATCCGGTTGCGCGGGGTCATGGCCGTCGCGCCGCTGGACGAGGAGCCCCGTGCGGCGTTCGCTCGGCTGCGGGCGATCTCGGACCGGGTCGTGGCGCTCGAGCCCGGCGCCACCGACATCTCGGCCGGCATGAGCGGCGACTACGCCGACGCCGTGCTCGAGGGCGCGACACACCTGCGGATCGGTACCGCAATCACGGGAAATCGGCCGGCGGCACCCTAGCCTCGTTGCAGGGCATCCACGTGCACCAACCTCCGGAGGAACCATGGCCAACCCGCTGAAGAAGACGATGGTCTACCTCGGCCTCGCCGACGAGGAACTCGACTACGAGGACGAGCAGCCGCAGCAGGCCGCGCCCGCGCGCCAGCAGGCTCCCGCCACTCCGGCCGCAGCACCGCAGGATGCCCCCGCCCCGGCGGACGCTCCCGCGGCCGCCGCAGCTCCGGCAGCGGCCCCGGCCGCCGCTCCCGCGAAGACGCACACCCACCAGCGCGGCGCCCAGGTCACTCCGCTCCGCCGCTCGCACACGACCGCACAGAAGGCGACCCCGGTCCAGGAAATGAACGAGATCCTCACCGTCCACCCGCGCGAGTACAAGGACGCCCAGTCCATCGCCGAGAGCTTCCGCGACGGGATCCCCGTCATCATCAACCTCTCGCAGATGACCGAGAACGACGCCCGACGCATGATCGACTTCGCCTCCGGCCTGTCGCTCGGCCTGTACGGCAAGATCGAGCGCGTCACCAACAAGGTCTTCCTGCTGTCACCCGCACACGTCGCAGTGAGCGGTGAGCCGGCTGAGGTAGAGTCCGACATCGAGGCGAACTTCTTCGCCCAGTCCTGAGCCGTCCCCCGGCCACCCGCCCGTGAGCGTCGTCGCATGACGGCACTCGCCCGAGACGAGCGAGCCCCATCGTGTCCGTGATCCTAGGGATCATCTCCCTCGCCCTCCTGCTGTACTTCTTCGTCATGTGGGGGCGGTTCGCGCTCGACCTCGTGCAGAACTTCAACCGGTCCTGGCGGCCGCGCGGGGGACTGCTCGTGGTCTCCGAGTTCGTCTACACGATCACCGATCCGCCGATCCGCGCGGTTCGGCGGGTCCTGCCGCCGCTCCGCATGGGGCCGGTGGCACTCGACTTCGGCTGGACGATCGTCATGCTCGTCGTGATCATCGCTCGGGTCGTCGTCAACGGCATCGCCGTCGCGGTCTGACCCGATCCAGGTCCGCGACACGCGCCGCGCCGATGCAGTGGTCGTCGTTCCTCCCCGTCGTCGGTGTACGGTGGTCGGGATCGATGCTCGCCTCCGGCGCGGCATCCGCACCACACGTGGTGACTGGTAAGTTCGGTCACGACGCAAGTGGTTCCACACGTTCAGCAGTTCTATTGAGGTGACGGCAATGGCTTTGACGCCGGAAGACGTAGTCAACAAGCGGTTCCAGCCGACGAAGTTCCGCGAGGGCTACGACCAGGACGAGGTCGACGACTTCCTCGACGAGGTCGTGGTCGAGCTGCGTCGCCTGACCGCGGAGAACGACGAGCTCCGCCAGCGCCTGCAGGCGGCCGAGTCGGCCCCGCAGTCGGCGCAGGCCGAGCAGCCCGCTCCCGCGGCAGAACCCGAGCCGGAGCCCGTGCCGGCCCCGGTCGAGGCGGCTCCCGAGCCCGCTCCGGTCGCAGCGGCCGCCCCGGCGACCACGGTCCCGGCGGACGAGGACACCGAGGGCACCACGAACCTCCTGACGCTCGCGCGTCGTCTCCACGAGGAGCACGTCCGCGAAGGCGTCGAGAAGCGCGACGCGCTCATCGCCGAGGGCACCGCCCAGGCAGCGCGTCTCGTCTCCGAGGCCGAGGCCAAGCAGCGCCAGATCATCGCCGACACCGAGAACACGAACCGTCAGCGTGTCCAGGTGCTCGAGCAGGAGCAGCGCCAGCTCGAGGGCAAGATCGACGAGCTCCGGACCTTCGAGCGCGACTACCGCGCCCAGCTCAAGAGCTACATCCAGGGGCAGCTCTCCGAGCTCGACTCCTCGAACGAGCAGTCCGGTCTCACCCCGGCGCCGGCATCGGCGCAGGGCTTCGGCAACTGACGTTGTCGCGACCAGCATCACGAGCGAAGGTCAGTGTCCGCGCTATCGCGGCACTGGCCTTCGCCGCTGTCGTGGTGGTGGCGTTCGACCAGGTCGCGAAGGCACTGGTCGTCGCGAACCTGCCGTACGGCACCCCCGTCCCGATCCTGGGCGGGGCGCTCCAGTTCCTGTACGTCCGGAACCCCGGGGCGGCGTTCTCCTTCGCGGTGAACATGACGTGGGTGTTCTCGATCATCTCGGCGGCCGTCGTCGTCGCGATCATCATCTACTCGCGTCGGATCCGGTCGATGTGGTGGGCCGTCGTGCTCGGCATGCTGCTGGGCGGCGCGCTCGGCAACCTGATCGACCGACTCTTCCGTGAGCCCGGCTTCGGTCGCGGCCACGTGGTCGACTTCATCTCGACGCCGTGGATGATGCCGGCGATCTACAACGTCGCCGACTCGTTCATCTGCATCAGCATGGTGGTCTTCGTGCTGCTGGTGATCCTCGGCGTGAACCTCGACGGGGCCCGCACGGTCTCCGCCAAGCGCGCTGCGCAGGCGGACACGACGGAGCCGCTCGACGGTGGGGCCGCGTTCTCGTCAGCTGACGCTGCTGTCGACGAGCCGACCCGCGCCTCCAGGCCGAACGACGGCGACCGACGCGACGCGCTGGGGCACGACGCCACGTGAGCGAGTCGCGTTCCCTTCCCGTCCCCGACGGGCTCGCCGGCGAGCGTGTCGACGCCGCCATCGCGAAGCTCCTCGGGTTCAGCCGCTCGTTCGCGGCCGACGTGGTCGCCGCCGGTGGGGTCCGGGTCGACGGCGTCCCCGTCGACAAGTCCGACCGCCTGCACGCCGACTCGTGGCTCGAGGTCGAGTGGTCCCCGAAGGAGCCGCCGCGCATCGTGCCGGCGGCCGTTCCCGGGATGACGATCGTGCACGACGACGAGGACATCGTGGTCGTCGACAAGCCCATCGGCGTCGCCGCGCACCCCTCGCCCGGTTGGGACGGTCCGACCGTGCCCGGGGGCCTCGCCGCAGCTGGGTTCACCATCGCGACCTCGGGCGCCGCCGAGCGTGCGGGCATCGTGCACCGCCTCGACGTCGGCACGTCGGGACTCATGGTCGTCGCGAAGACCGAGCTCGCGTACACCCACCTCAAGCGGGCGTTCAAGGAGCGCACGGTCGAGAAGGTCTACCACGCACTCGCGCAGGGGCACCCCGACCCGACCTCCGGCACCGTCGACGCCCCGATCGGCCGGCACCCGTCGAGCGACTGGAAGTTCGCGGTCACCGCCGACGGCAAGCCGAGCGTCACCCACTACGAGACCCTCGAGGCGTTCCGGTCGGCGACCCTGCTCGAGGTGCACCTCGAGACCGGGCGCACCCACCAGATCCGCGTGCACATGGCCGCGACCCGCCACCCGCTGGTCGGCGACACGATGTACGGCGCCGACCCGGTCCTGGCGCAGGAGCTCGGGCTGACCCGCCAGTGGCTCGACGCCGTGCGACTCGGTTTCGACCACCCGCGCACCGGCGAGTGGGTGTCGTTCCAGGCGGAGTACCCCGACGACCTGCGCCTCGCGCTCGACCGCATCCGAGCCGCTTCGTCCTGACGGGCGCGCGTGTCGCGTCGTGCGTCGTGCGTCGTGCGTCGTCGCGTCGGTCGCGTCGTCCCGCTGAGGTTCCGAAATCTCGGCATCTGGGCGCGCTGTGCGTCGGTCTGTGGAACCTCGGCGGAGCGCACGCGGCGTGTTGTGGAACCTCGAGGGGGGAGCGACGGGGGAGCGACGGGCGAACGATGGCCGTGCCGCATCCGTACGTCCAGAATCGGCCGGGAGGCCCGTGGCAACGCCGCCCCGTGCCTGCCGTCCGCCACGCGCGGGCTCCACCGCCGTGGGGACACGATCTGCTGGCTTCGGGCCCGCCGAGCGACGGTTCCTGCACCCTCGCCGGGCTACGCGCGGCGTGTCGTGCGACCTCGGCGTCGGACCGCTCGGACACGCGCGGGTTTGTCCGCGGTCGCGGTTAGGCTGTTCGCGTCCCGCAAGCAGCTCGTTCGACCGGAGGTTCCGTGGCGGATTCCGACTCCTTCGTCCACCTGCACGTGCACAGCGAGTACTCGATGCTCGACGGCGCGGCCAGGCTCGGCGACCTCGTGCAGGAGACCGCTGCGCAGGGCATGCCGGCTGTGGCGGTGACCGACCACGGCAACATGTTCGGCGCCTTCGAGTTCTGGAAGGCCGCCAAGGCCGGCGGCGTCAAGCCGATCATCGGGACCGAGGCTTACATCACGCCCCGGACCCACCGCACGGACAAGACCCGTGTGCGGTGGGGCGACGGCGGTGGGGACGACGTCTCCGGTGCCGGTTCGTACACGCACATGACGATGTTCGCCGAGAACACGACGGGCATGCACAACCTGTTCCGGCTGTCGTCGAAGGCGTCGCTCGAGGGCTACTACTTCAAGCCGCGCATGGACATCGAGCTGCTCGAGGAGTACCACGAGGGCATCATCGCCACGACGGGGTGCCCGTCGGGCGAGGTCCAGACGCGCCTGCGCCTCGGCCAGTACGACGAAGCCGTCAAGGCCGCCGCCGACTACCGCGACATCTTCGGCAAGGAGAACTACTTCGCCGAGGTCATGGACCACGGACTCGAGATCGAGCGTCGGATCATGAGCGACCTGATCCGGCTGGCGAAGGACCTCGACATCCCGCTGGTCGGCACGAACGACCTGCACTACACACACTCGCACGACGCCAAGTCGCACGCCGCCCTGCTGTGCGTGCAGTCGGGTTCGACGCTGAACGACCCGAACCGGTTCAAGTTCGACGCCGACGAGTTCTACCTGAAGTCCCCGCAGCAGATGCGGCACGTCTTCCGCGACAACCCCGAGGCCTGCGACAACACGCTGCTCATCGCCGAGCGGTGCAACGTCGAGTTCGACACCTCGGCGAACTACATGCCGAAGTTCCCGGTGCCGGCGGGCGAGACCGAGCACTCCTGGTTCGAGAAGGAGGTCGCGAAGGGGCTGGACTACCGGTACCCGGACGGCATCCCGGCCGAGGTGCAGGAGCGTGCCGACTACGAGGTCGGCATCATCAACCAGATGGGGTTCCCGGGGTACTTCCTCGTGGTCTCCGACTTCATCCTGTGGTCGAAGAACAACGGCATCCGCGTCGGCCCCGGCCGTGGTTCCGGTGCCGGCTCGATGGTCGCGTACGCGATGCGTATCACCGACCTCGACCCGATCCGGCACGGCCTGATCTTCGAGCGGTTCCTGAACCCGGACCGCGTCTCGATGCCCGACTTCGACGTCGACTTCGACGACCGGCGCCGCGGTGAGGCGATCAAGTACGTCACCGAGAAGTACGGGTCGGAGCGCGTCGCGCAGATCGTCACCTACGGCACGATCAAGGCGAAGCAGGCGCTGAAGGACTCCTCGCGCGTCCTCGGGTTCCCGTTCGGCATGGGCGAGAAGCTCACCAAGGCGATGCCGCCGCCCGTGATGGGCAAGGACATCCCGCTCACCGGGATCTTCGACAAGGACCACCCGCGCTACAAGGAAGCCGTCGACGTCCGCACCGTGGTCGAGACCGACCCCGAGGCGAAGACCGTCTTCGACACCGCGCTCGGGCTCGAGGGGCTGAAGCGCCAGTGGGGCGTGCACGCGGCCGGCGTCATCATGTCGAGCGACCCGCTCATCGACATCATCCCGATCATGAAGCGGGAGCAGGACGGCCAGGTCGTCACGCAGTTCGACTACCCGGCAGCGGAGTCGCTCGGCCTGATCAAGATGGACTTCCTGGGGCTCCGCAACCTCACGATCATCAGTGACGCCCTCGACAACATCAAGAACAACCGTGGCATCGAGCTCGACCTCGAGACCATGGGGCTCGAGGACCCCGAGGCGTACGCGCTCCTGCAACGCGGTGACACACTCGGCGTCTTCCAGCTCGACGGTGGACCGATGCGCGGCCTGCTGCGCCTGATGAAGCCCGACAACTTCGAGGACATCTCCGCGCTCATCGCCCTGTACCGTCCGGGCCCCATGGGTGCGAACTCGCACACGAACTACGCGCTCCGCAAGAACGGCGAGCAGGCGATCACGCCGATCCACCCGGAGCTCGAAGAGCCCCTGGCGGAGATCCTCGGCGGGACCTACGGCCTGATCATCTACCAGGAGCAGGTCATGGCCATCGCGCAGAAGGTAGCGGGGTTCTCCCTCGGCCAGGCGGACATCCTCCGCCGCGCGATGGGCAAGAAGAAGAAGTCCGAGCTCGACAAGCAGTACGCGGGCTTCGAGAAGGGCATGCTGGACAACGGCTACTCGGCCGCGGCGATCAAGATGCTGTGGGACATCCTGCTGCCGTTCTCCGACTACGCGTTCAACAAGGCGCACTCCGCCGCGTACGGCGTGGTCTCGTTCTGGACCGCCTACCTGAAGGCGCACTACCCGGCCGAGTACATGGCGGCGCTGCTCACCTCGGTGGGTGACGCCCGCGACAAGCTCGCGCTGTACCTGAACGAGTGCCGCCGCATGGGCATCAAGGTCATGCCGCCGGACGTCAACGAGTCGATCGGCTTCTTCGCCGCTGTCGGTGAGGACATCCGGTTCGGCATGGGCGCGATCCGCAACGTCGGGTTCAACGTCGTCGACGACATCGTGAATGCCCGCACCGACAAGGGCGCGTTCGAGTCGTTCCACGACTTCCTGCGCAAGATCCCGATCTCGTCGGCGAACAAGCGGACCGTCGAGTCGCTCATCAAGGCGGGTGCCTTCGACGAGTTCGGCGACTCCCGCCGCGCCCTGGTCGAGATCCACGAGGGCGCGGTCGAAGGCGCCGTCAAGGTCAAGCGTGACGAGGCCCACGGCAACGTCGGCTTCGACTTCGACTCGCTGTTCGCCGAGGTCGCCGAGGAATCGCCGGCCACCGGTCCGGTGTCACAGGTGCCTGACCGTCCGGAATGGTCCAAGCGCGACAAGCTCGCGTTCGAGCGCGACATGCTCGGCCTCTACGTCTCCGACCACCCGCTCGCCGGGCTCGAGATCGAGCTCGCGAAGCACCAGTCGATCACCATCGCCGACCTCATCGCGGCCGACGACTCGGTCGAGGGCGAGACCGTCACGGTCGCGGGTCTGCTGACGAGCGTGCAACACCGGGTGGCGAAGACGAGCGGCAACCCGTACGGCATCGTCGACATCGAGGACTTCGGCGGCCAGATCGGCGTGATGTTCCTCGGCAAGACCTACCAGGAGTTCGGTCCGTCGCTCGTGGCCGACTCGATCGTGGTCCTGCGCGGTCGTGTGAACGTCCGCGACGACGGCAAGGCCCTGCACGCAGTGAGCATGTTCCAGCCGGCGATCGGCGACGCGATGGGCTCTGGCCCGCTCACGTTGTCGCTGCCGGAGCGGCAGGCCACCACGTCCACGGTGACGGAGCTCGCGGCCGTGCTCGGACGGCACCAGGGTGAGACCGAGGTCCGCCTGAAGCTGCTGAAGGACGACGTCGCGCGCACGTTCGAGCTGCCGTTCCCGGTGAACCTGACACCCGACCTGTTCGGCGAGCTGAAGAGCCTGCTCGGGCCGCGCTGCCTGGTGTAGCGGGGGCGTGACCGTGGCCGGACACCGGATCTTCGGGACGCCCTTCGCGGGGGTCTACCCGCACTACCTGGCGAAGGTGGAGCGGAAGGGTCACACGAAGGGCGAGCTCGACGCCGTCATCACGTGGCTGACCGGGTTCGACGATGCAGCGCTTGCACGGCACCTGGCGGACGAGACCACGTTCGAGGGCTTCTTCGCCGCCGCGCAGCTGCACCCGAACGCGCCGCTCATCACGGGCGTGATCTGCGGCGTCCGGATCGAGGAGATCGACGACCCGCTCATGCGGCAGATCCGGTACCTCGACAAGCTCGTCGACGAGGTCGCGAAGGGCCGTCCGATGGCGAAGGTGTTGCGGACCGCGTGACCGGAGCCGGCGGGAGTGTTCCCGGCGCCGAGGTGCTGCGTGCCTTCGGGGTCGCCGGGTCCACGCCCGTGCCGCTCGCGGGTGGGCGCGGGCTGACCTGGCGTGCCGGGGGCATCGTCCTCCGGCCGCACGACGGCGTTGCGGTGACCGACTGGCGTGCCGGCGTCCTGGCGGAACTCGACCACGCAGCGGGCTCCGAGTACCCGGCCGAGTTCCGCACACCCCGACCCGTGGCCACCCGCGACGGCAGCTGGCGGTCGGGGGACTGGGAGGCGTGGGAGTTCGTGCCCGGCGCGGCTCACGAGTCCCGCGTCGAGGACGTGATCCGGGCGGGTCGTGCCTTCCACCGCGCGATCGCCGGCCTGGAGCGACCCGCGTTCCTCGGTACGGATCCCGGCGCCGGCACGGCCGTCACCGCATCCAGCGCCGCTACCGACCCGTGGGCACGTGCCGACCGGATGGCGTGGGGCGAGGAACCGCTGCCGTCGGACCCGACCCTCGACCGGCTCGCCGCGGCGTTCCGCCCGGTCCGAGCACCGTCGCAGCTGGTCCACGGGGACCTGCTCGGCAACGTGCTGTTCGCCGACGGGCAGCCACCGACGATCATCGACTGGCCGCCGTACTGGCGTCCGGCGGGGTTCGGCACCGCGATCGCGGCCGTCGACGCGGTGTGCTGGCACGGGGTCCCGGTCGGTCGGCTCGACGCGCTCGGCGACGACGAGCCGGAGTGGCGTCAGCTGCTGGTCCGGGCGCTCGTGTTCCGCATCGCGTCGCTCCACCAGCTGGGCGCGTGGGACGCGACGTGCGTCGCACGCCACCGTCCGGTAGTCGACGTGGTCGCCGTCTGACGGGAGGCCCGTGGCGGGGCCGCCACGGGCCTCCCGTCAGCAGGTGCGTCGTGTCAGGCGCCGCGCCCGGTGATCGCGCGGATCCGCGCGACGACGCGGGGGTTGCGCGCCCCGAAGCTCAGCGCGGTGAGCCGGCGGAGCGACACGGTCGCGCGGTGGACGAGCAGGCCCGTCGCCTCGGCGATGTCGGAGACGGCGTGCCACCGGGCACGGAGCGATGCCGGGTCGATCTCGGTGGCGGCCGCCATCCGGATCAGCTCGACGAGCCCCTCGCCGCCACGCCAGGAGGTGCTCTGGTTCTCGAAGCGGCGCAGGATGCGGTCGATCGCCGAGGCACGGTGGTTCGCGACGGCGTGCGACCAGCGCACGTCCTGCGACACCGGGTCGACGAGGATCCAGCGGGGGGCGTTCGCGTTGAGCGCCGAGAGCTGTGCGAACGTCGTCAGGGTGCCGAGGGCGATCGCGACGTCGAAGATCTGCCGCGGGCGACCGCCCACGGCGATGGCGGCCCCGGGGAAGGCCTGCCGCGCGGTCCGGATCTGCGACTTCGCGACGATGACCGTCACGACCACGTCGTCCGGAGCGGCTTCGAGGGTGTTGAGGACTCGAGCGACGACTTCGTTCGTCAGGTCCGCCGGCACGTGCAGTGCGACGCGGACCACGTCGTCGTCGGGCAGGAACGCGTCGGCGAACACGTCGACGGCGTCGCGGTAGCGAGCGAGGAACAGGGCGACGGCGCCGGCGTAGAACGGGTACCGCTCGAGCAGGATGCGCTCGTGCTCCAGCCGGAGCGACGGGCCGCGGTCACCGCTGAAGCTCGTCGAGCCGGTGTGCAGGACGAGCGCGCGGTTCGCCAGGACCGACGTGAAACCGTGCTCGTTGATGCGCAGGCAGAAGTCGTTCTCCTCGCCGTAGCCGGGGGAGAACACCTCGTCGAACAGGCCGAAGCGGTCGACCATCTCGCGCCGGATCAGGAAGCAGAACCCCATCGCCACCGGCGACACGGTCGAGCGTGGGAGCAGGTACTTCGTGCGGCCGTGCAGCTCGCGCGTCCGGCGCGGCGGCAGCGTCGCACGCGGGTTGCGCCGGGCGTACGGGAACGACGCGATGGTCGCGTTGTCGCTCCGCGCACACACGACGCCGATCGCGTCGTCGGACGCCAGCACCGCGGTCATCTCGTCGAGGAACCCGGGCATCGGCACCGTGTCGCTGTTGAGCAGCAGGACGTCGTTGCCGGTCCGGTCGAGTTCGAGCACGGCGCGGTTGCAGTTGCCGACGAACCCGAGGTTGCGCGGGTTGCGGGTGTACTCGAAACCGGCGTGCTCGCCGACGAGCTCGAGGACGCGGGCTTCGATCGTGTCGACGTGGGGCCCGACGTCGTTGGCCAGCAGGACCCGGTCGACCGAGAAGTCGACGGTCTCCAGCAGCGCCTGGATGCAGCGCTCGAGGCCCGGGAGGTCGTCGTAGATCGGGACGACGATCGTCACCGGACGTCGGTCGCGGCTCATCGTCGCGCCAGCTTCCGTGCGACCACACCCGGTCGGGCGAGCAGTCGGCCGACCGTTCCGGAGCGGGCGCGCACCCGGTTCGCGAGCAGGCCGAGCGCGGCGCGCGCACTCGTGGCACCGAGCGACGCGTACGCGCCCGGGAGCTCGAACCAGTACCGCGCGGCCTGGGGGAGGCGGTAGCCCTCGGTGCCGACCAGCGCGACGAGGCGTGCGATCGCTGCCGCGTTGTCGTGGCCTGCGCCCGTGACCGAGGCGAGCCGGTCCGGAGCAGCCGCACCGTGCCTCCTGGCCGTGTCCGGGTCGGCCGCGTACGACGCGAGCGCGTCCGCGAGGGCCGAGACGTCGTCGGCGTCCACGAGCACGCCGGTGACACCGTCGTCGACCAGCTCCGCGCTCCCGCCCTGGCGGGTCGCGACGACCGCCTTGCCCAGGGTCATGTACTCGGCCGTCGTGCGGCCGAAGGCCTCGATCGTCGACGGCGTGATGCAGGCGTCCGCCGCCTGGATGAACGGAGCGGGCGTGTGCTGCTCGCCCGCGAACACGACACGGTCGGCGACGCCGAGCGCGCGGGCGCGCTCGGTCAGGCGCTGGTCCTCGCCGGGGTGCTTCCAGCTGCCGACGAAGCAGACGCTCGCGGCGACGCCACGCTCGTGCAGCGCGCCGAGGGCGTCCACGACCCGGTGCTGCCCCTTCGACTCCTCGACACGGCCGAGGACCGTGATCCGGAGGCCGGGCTCGGCCTGCGGGAACGGTGCGACCGCCGGCTCGTCGTCCTTCGTGGCCAGGAGCCGCTCGGTGTCGACCGTCGGGTACGCGACGGAGAGCTTGTCGGCGGGGATGTACTGCGCCAGGTGCTCGCGCATCGCCTCGGAGTTGGTGACGACGGCGCCGGACAGCAGGCCGATGTCGCCGAGGACACCCGCGCGCCCGGTCTGGAACTGCAGCCCGTGGTCGAGGTCGCCGTACTCACGGACGAACCACGCCTGCGGGATCCCGAGGACCGCGGCGGCGAACGACGCCCACGGTGCGACGAGGGTGTTCGTGACCACCAGGTCCGGGCGCTGCCGCTCGTACAGACGGATGATCGCGTTCACCGCGGCGTAGTCGACGGTGGCGAACGCAGCACGTTCCGCCGCCGGAGCCGGCTGCGGGCTCGGCAGCGCCCACCCGCGGAACCGCAGGGCGTCGTAGGACCAGCCGCGGTCGTCGAGCGCCTCGATGAACTTGCCCTTCGGGGCCTTCGTGACGAAGGTCGGGGTCATCGTCGGGTCGATCGCCAGCCAGTCCTCGACGAACCGGAGGAGGGACCGCTCCGCGCCGCCGAGGTTGACGGGCGCCGTCGAGTGGTTGGCGAAGCTGACGATCACCCACCAACTCTACTGAGATTTTGCGGAGTGTTCGTGCTCCGGCCACCCGCCGCGGGCAGAAGTCACCGCGTCGAACATGCGTTGTGCAACCTTTGTGCGAGAATGTCTCGTCCCCGAATCCCTGTGAGGAGCGCTCCGTTGCGCCCCGGAGGAGCCTGCACCCGAAGCATGACGTACCTGAACGAGCTCATGTCGTCGCGCGAGCTGCTGGCGAACCTCACTGCGCGCGAGGTCAAGGGCAAGTACCGCCGCACGGTCTTCGGGCAGCTGTGGTCCCTGATCAACCCGCTCGCGACGATGCTGATCTACACGATCGTGTACTCGTTCATCTTCCGGGCGCGTCTCGAGGTCGGTGACCCCAGCGGACTGAACATCTACCCGCTGTGGCTGATGTGCGGCCTGCTGCCGTGGATCTTCGCGCGCAACGTCATCAACTCGGGCATGACCTCGATCGTGGCCAACGGCTCGCTGATCAAGAAGGTCTACTTCCCGCGGATGACGCTGCCGCTCGCGGCCGTCGGGTCGTTCGGCTTCACCTGGCTCGTCGAGATGGGTGTGCTGTTGATCGCCCTCGCGATCGCGGGGTCGAACTTCTGGATCTACCTTCCGTTGATCGCGTTGACGATGGTGTTCCTCGCCATGTTCGCCGCCGGTCTCGGACTGATCCTGTCGATCATCAACGTGCACTTCCGCGACATGCAGCACCTCGTCGGCATCGGCCTGCAGATGTGGATGTACCTGTCGCCGATCATCTACCCGCTCTCGCTCGTCGAGGACGCCGCGAACAAGGCCGGACACCCGTGGATCATCCACGTCTACAAGCTCAACCCGATCGAGCGGTTCTCCGAGGTCTTCCGGAACCTCATGTACGACAACCGTCTCCCGAACTGGACCGACCTGGTCGCGTGCGCCCTCGCAGGATGCGTGTCGCTCGCACTCGGCTACTTCGTGTTCTCCCGCAACGAGAAGAAACTGGCTGAACTGCTGTGACCGATGCTGCCGTCTCTGTCGAACACATCTCCAAGCGGTTCCGCATGTACCACGAGCGGAACGACTCGCTGAAGAGCATGGTCATGCGTGGCAAGAAGTCCGTGCACGAGGACTTCTGGGCGCTCAAGGACGTGTCGTTCGAGGTGCCGCACGGGTCGACGTTCGGACTCATCGGCAAGAACGGGTCCGGCAAGTCCACGCTGCTGAAGTGCCTGGCCAAGATCCTCTGGCCCGAAGAGGGCTCGATCACCGCCCGCGGCAAGCAGGCGTCGCTGCTCGAGGTCGGTTCCGGGTTCCACCCCGAGCTCTCCGGTCGCGAGAACGTCTTCCTGAACGGCTCGATCCTCGGGATGAGCCGCAAGGAGGTGGCGCGGAAGTTCGACGACATCGTGTCCTTCTCCGGTGTCGGCAACTTCATCGACCAGCCGGTGAAGAACTACTCGTCGGGCATGTACGTCCGCCTCGGGTTCTCGGTCGCCGTCGCCGTCACCCCGGACATCCTCGTCGTGGACGAGGTGCTGGCCGTGGGCGACGCGACGTTCCGCAAGCGGTGCCAGACGAAGTTCAAGGAGATGAAGGACGAGGGCCGCACCGTCATCCTCGTCTCCCACTCGATGGGAACCGTCAAGGACATGTGCGATCAGGTCGCCTGGCTCAACGAAGGCGAGCTCAAGATGATCGGTCCGACGAAGAAGGTCGTGTCGGCCTACGAGGCCACCGTCTGACCCCGCGCTGCCCCTAAGGTTGATCCGTGCAAACGGATGTTGAGGAGCTGTCGGCGTACTCGGACGAGCGGGGCAACCGGATCGAGTACAGCGGCCCGAAGCGGGGCAACGTGAAGATCACGTTCCGCGGCTCGAACAACGTCATCAGGGTCCACGAACGTGCTCGCCTCGGGCGGATCGTGCTGAGCATGGACTGCGACAACGGCGTGTTCGAGATCGCTGAGAACCACGGCGCTCCGGCGTTCGTCGCGAACATCCGGATCGGCCAGGACTCGTCCGTGCTCGTCGGGGCGAACTCCTCGACGACCGCGAACTGCGTCATCTCGGCAACCGAGGGGACGACCGTGCGGATCGGCGATGACGTCATGATCGCCTCGCACGTGCAGATCCGGGCGGACGACGCGCACCCGATCTTCGACGTGCGCACGGGCAAGCGGGTCAACGTCTCGAAGTCGATCGAGATCGGTGACCACGTGTGGCTCGCCCTCGGGGTGACGGTCCTCGGCGGGACCACGATCGGACGGGGATCGGTCATCGGCACCGGGTCGATCGTCACCAACCAGGTCCCGAACAACTGCATAGCCGTCGGGACCCCGGCCAAGGTCGTCCGACGGGACGTCGCCTGGGAGCGACCGCACCTGTCGCTGAAGGAACCCTTCTACAAGCCGGACGCGTCGACCGTCGAGCGTTCGCCGTTCTGGGAGCTGACGGACCCCGACGACTGAGCGTCGGCGATCGGCTCCGCCTGAGGCTCGTCCGCCCGCGGTCCCCCCGTCAGCCACTCCATCATCTGGATCACGCGCTCGGAGTTGCGGCCATCGCGTGTGACGAACGTCCGCCGTGCACGCTCCCGGAACGTCGCCGACGGACGGAAGTCGGCCTCGGCGATCCGCTCGATCGCACGTTCGACCTCCTGCACGGAGCCGGTGACCTCGCCGAACCCGGCGTCGTCGTAGTCGAAGTAGCCGCGACGACCGCTGTGCGATCCGCCGAAGAACTCGCGGAGGTCGAAGTGGAAGTACACGACGGGGACGTCGATGAAGGCGGCGTCGAACGCCAGCGACGAGAAGTCGGTCACGAAGGCAGCGCTCCGCGCGAGGACGTCCTGTACACCGTCCACGGCGAAGTCGAGGATCTCCACGTCGTCGGGCAGGTTGAAGTCCGTCAGGTACGGGCGGAGGAGCGGGTGCGGCATGAGTGCGAGGCGCTTGCCGGTCCGCTTCGCCAACGCGCGGAGCTCTGGCGACGACATCAGCGCCGTGTACTCCTTCGCGAAACGGCTCTCCATGAACCGGTCGTCACGCTCCCAGGCGCCGGAACCCGCGACCTGCGCGCCGACGAGGTAGTGGCGCCACGTCGGCATCACGAGGATGAGATCGCGCTCGGCTTCGTGCTTCGACCGGCTCTTCTCGAGCAGGGCATCGAAGCGCGGCAAGCCGGTGAGGACGACCTCGTGCTCGGAGAAGATCCACTGGCCGTGGCCCGCGATCGCGTCCCGCTCCTGCGGCGTCGAGACCACGAAGAGGTCCGGTCGCTTCGAGTTGAGCCACCGCGACAGGTCGTAGTTGATCACGCCGTGCTGGAGGAACGTGAAGTGGAAGCGAGGATGGCCGAACTTCGACACCGGCAGGGGCTTCGTGACGAAGTCCGCGATGTGCGACGAGGCGACGTGTTCAGCGTGGAGCATGAGCTGCACCCACTCGAGCGAGCGGAACGCGACCATCCGGAACCCCTCGCGCTGCAGGCGGTCCCAGTCCCTGGAGTCGCGGTTCAGCACGAAGAAGGCGTTGATGTCCGGACGGTGCCGTCGCACGTACCGGTACGCGTGCTCCGCGTTGTCGTTCGCATCCGTGTCCCGGTCGATGAACACCCACGCGCCTTCGAACTTGTCGCGGGCTCGCCGCGAGCGGGCGAGTGCCGGCGCGACGGCGTTCCGGATGGCGGTCTTCCGCAGGGAGTTCCTGGTGCTGATCGCGCGCTCGCGCACGGCCCGCCAGACGTGTTGTTTGTTCGTCAGCTCCACCTCGTTCGGATCGACCACCCTTCGACGCTGCGCGAGGATCTGGGGTTCGAGCTGACGTCTGGTCAGCGTTGCGTAGTGGTTCGGCACCTCACCCCGCGCGAAGACGACCTGCTGATCGTCGACGTGCATCTCGGTGACGAAGCCGCGAGGGATCCACAGGACACGTCGGCGGACCAAGGGGCGCCCGTAGAAGACGAAGTCCTGGACGGTCTCGAACTCGGGGGTGACCTCGTGACCGTCGACCGTGATCCGTTCGACGGGGATGTCGCGGGTGAACCAGTACTGCAGCTGGACGAGCTGATGGGATTCGTCGACCTGGGCAAGGTTGACGGTGCTCGGACGATCGGCATCGGTCCGGTACCCCACGAGCATCGCGCGGCGGACGGCGAACTCGACCGGGAGGAGGTCGAAGGAGCGAACGGCCTCGGAGCCGACTCTGTCGAGGACTGCTGCCGCCAGTTCGTGGAACTCGTCGAAGGCGTCGACCGGAGCAAGCGCAGAGGGGGAGCGGATCGCACGTTCGCGCCGGAAGTACCCGACGAGGTCGTAGAGGACCGTGTTGGCGACCCAACGATCGACCGCCCCCATCGCCGAAGCCTCCTCGAGGAGCCCGAGGTGACCGTGTCGGAGTACGTCGGTGTACTTCCTGCGGTCGTCGTGGCTCGTCTGCATGGTGGAGCTGCCGTCACCGCGCTGCCGGTACCGGTACTTCGCAGAGGCCATCAGGCCGATCTTGTGCAGGTGGTTCCGCAGCAGGTAACGGGCCACGAAGTGCGCGTCCTCGAACGTCGGGCGGACCCGCTCGTCGAACTCGAGCCCGGATGCCTCGATGAGATCGCGACGCATGAACGCCGCGTTCACCCCGGTCTGCACGATCGGGTCCAAGCGCATGTCGACGATGCGCGAGCCCTTCTCGAAACGCTTGCGCGACGGGTGGCCGTCGGTCACGTTGCCGTCGTCGTCCAGGAGGAGCAGGTGGGCGGCGAGGAGGGCCACCTCGTCGGAGGCGTGCAGGTCGATGAACTTGGCGACCTCTTCGAAGTAGCGCTCGTCCAGCTCGTCGTCCGCGTCGACGAAGGTGACCCACTGTCCGGTGGACTGCGCCAGTCCCACGTTCCTCGCGCTGGCGATCCAGGCGTTGCTCTGGTGGATCACGGTCACGTCGGAGCCGGCGGACCGACTCCACTCGTCCAGGAGCGAGCTCGTCGAGTCCGTCGAACCGTCGTCCACGAACACGAACTGCAGCAGGTCCCGGTCCACTGTCTGTCGTTCGAACGAGCGGAGGAGTGTGGGCAGGTACCGTTCGACGTCGTACGCAGCGACGACGACGGAGATGAGTGGTGTTGTCCGGGTCCCTGAGGCCATGGGGTGGATCAGCTTCCTGTCTTCGTGTGGCACGTGCTGCGATAGTTTAGGGCGGAAGTCGAGGGCTGCTCGTCGCGGACCCTGCAACTCGAACGTGTTGAACTCCTGGAGAACAGACCTGTGACCGGACCCCTCCCCGTGCTGTCGGTCGTCGTGCCGGTGGGAACAGTCGACAACCGGTTCGACCTCGCGCTCGAGGCGCTGCGGTCGCAGACTCACATGCAGCTCGAGATCATCCTGGTGCTCGACGGGCTCGACCTCGCGGCGCGGACCACCGTTCACGGCGTTGCGGCCCGTGACCCTCGGGTGGTCGTGGTCGAGAACGACGAGCGGCTCGGCGCGGGCAATGCGCGCAACGTCGGGCTGCGCGCGGCGACCGGCGAGTACGTCGCGTTCGCGGACGCCGACGATGTCGTGCCGACGGACGCGTACCGGCGACTGCTCGCCGCCTTCGCTCAGGCCGCCCCCGACGTGGTGAGCGGACGGGCAGAGCAGTTCACCTCGGACGGCCGGGAGACGACCTACTGGACGGTCGACGACGCACTCTGGGCCACGGGTGGACGCGGTCTCCGCCTGTCGGACACTCCAGTCCTCGCGTTCGACCACACGCCGTGGAACAAGGTCTTCAAGCGGACGTGGTTGCTCGACACCGGCGTCGAGTTCGCCACACGCACCACGTGCGAAGACGTCTCGTGGTGGGCGCAGCTCGTGGTGCGCGCGACGGTCGACGTCGTTCCGGAGGTCGTCTACCGCCATCGTCGACACGACGCTTCGGTGACGGCGGGCATCGGTCGTGGTGACGACCTGAGCGACTGGGTCGTGCAGACCAGAGCAGCCGTCGAGACGTACGAAGCGCACGGTGCACGTGAAGCCTGCGCTGCACTGGGCAGGCGGTTGATCCGCCGAGAAGCCTGGACACGGGTCCGGGCGATCGATGCGCTCAGCCCATCGGATGCACAGGTGCTCGCTGACTTCGTGGCCTGGATCGGATCGTGGGCAGAGCCGACCGAGTTCGAGCAGCTCAGCGCGTTCCCCGGGACCGCGTACGCGCTGCTCCGGCAGCGCGAGACCCACCTCGTCGCTGCTTTCGTCAGGGCGTTCGACCAACCCGCGGACGACGCCGTCGAGCGATGGCGCCGCCTTGCCCCCGAAGTCGGCCGCGCGATCGCATCCGGTGGCGACTTGGCTGCCGACCTCTGGCGTGAGCGCATGTTCCGGCCGGTCCTCGACGCGGCGCAGCGGCGTGAGGTGCTCCCGATCCGCCCTGAGAGCGTCGTGGAGTTCTGGGAGGCGTTTGTGGGTGGCGGGTTGGACGACAACGAACAGCGGGTCCTCTCGGCTCTGCGCGACGGAGCAGTGGAGGATGTCGCGTTCCTGCGTCGGAACCGGCGTGTCCACCCAGTCGCCGATCGCCGCCTCGGCGCACTCAGGATCAGCTTCGAGGGCCTCGAGGGCTCCGCACAGGGGCGCATCCTCCGCGATCGCGACGGGGTGACCACGGTCGTCCACCAGGGAATGCTGTCCTCCGACACGGTCGTCGCGTCGTCCGCCCGCCCCGGTGACCTGTGGTCCGTCGAGTTCGCGTTGAGCGGTGGTCGACGGCACCGTGTCGAGGTCGCAGCGGCCCCGTCGGGGATCACCCGGGTCAGGAACGCCATCCGAGCGCGGAGTGGGCGACTCCGTTGACGGTCCAGCTCTCCGTCGTCATGCCGGTGCACGACGTCGCTCCGTGGATCGAGGAGCAACTCGACTGCGTCCTGCGTCAGGACGTCGATCTCGAGGTCATCGTCATCGACGACCGGTCGAGCGACGACACCTTCGCGCTGGTGGAGCGAGTCGCATTGCGTGACGAGCGGGTGCGACTCCACCGGTCCGGATCAGCGGGCGGCGGCGCCGCTCGCAACCAGGGGCTCGACCTCGCGCAGGGCGACTACCTGGTGTTCGCCGATGGGGACGATCTCGTGCCCGACGGTGCGTACCGATGCCTCGTCGAGGCGGCTGAATCGAGCAACGCGGCGATCGCGGTGGGCCGGCACCTCAAGTTCAGCTCGGGGGCAACGTGGGAACCGATGGCGTCGTGGTACGACGTTCACGACGGCGGCGTCACGGATCTCGAGTCCACGCCGAGACTCGTGGCCAACCGGGCGTGCTGGAACCGTGTGTTCCGGACCGACTTCCTGCGTGCGGAGGGGATCCGGTTTCCCGACGTGGCACGCTCGAACGACATCGTCCCGATGGTCCGCGCCTACGTCGCGGCGGACCGGATCGCTGTCGTGTCTGAGGTCGTCTACCTCTACCGGGAACGGCCGGGGACGTCCTCCATGACCGCACGAGCGTCGAGCGTCGACGGCGTGACCAGCTACCTCGGACAGGAGATGGAGGTGGCGTCGCTGCTCGCGGACGCCGCTCCGAACGTCCGCCGTGCCCATGCCGAAGTCGTCCTCGGCGCCGACGGGTACGTCCACCTCGATCGGTTCCTCCGCGGGCAGCCGACCGCGCACGAGCTGGACGCGGTCATCGACGTGGTGCGTCGCTTGTTGCGGGTCATCCCAGGGGACGATCGCGAGGCGGTCCGCGCGGAACGTCGAGCACTTTGGTTCCTGTTGGCGAACGGAGCGGCGGACGTCGCCGTGCGGTTCGCTTCGGCGATGCACGAGGGCCAGGACGACCACGCCGTTCCACTGCCGATCGTTCGTGGCTGGTCGGAGGTGATCCGCACGGTCGTCGAACTCGGTCAGGAGGCCGAGTTCGCGCTCGATCGCGAGAAGCTCGTGAACGACGGGCCGCTGGTCCTCCTGGCCAACCGTGCCGAACACACTGACGTGATGGTCCTCGACTCCGCCGTGACGGACCTCGTCGGTCTGGTTGCCGGCGTCGAGGGCCGTTCGGAGGTCCTCCGGGCGGTGTCCGGAGCCGTGCGTGCGCTTGACCCGGTGGGCGTGAAACTCGTGTCGGGAGCACGCCACCTGGCGCCCCTCGTCGTGGACCGAGCAGATCCCGGAGTCGGACTGCTGACGTTGGCTGGGCCGTTGGGGGCGACGGTGCCCGACGGAGCCTCCCTCGAGTTGGCGCTCACCGGCCCTGACGGAGACGAGATCCTGCTCGGACTCGACCACGACGACGCTCGGTGGTGGCTCCGCGTCGAGGACGACGACGTGCACGCGGGTCGGCACCACACGGCGTTCCGGATCGCGTTCCGCGACCAACGCCTCGAGTTCACAGTGGTGACCGCGCGGATGCCGTTGCCGCCCGTCGCGGAGGACGTGCGGCTCCAGCCCCTGGCTGATCGAAGTGACGGCTGGCGTTTCCTCATCGACCGACGTGCGCCGAACCCGTCAGTCGCGCGACGCCTCCTACGAGCGGCGCGAGCCACTCTCGGCAGGTGACCGACAGGCGATCGATCAGCTCAGGAGCCGACGCTCGCGAGGGCCGCGGCGGCACGGGTCCCGACCACCGTGTCGTCGAGGACCATGCGGTCGAGATCGGCCATGAAGTCCTGGAAGAAGGGACGACCGAAGTGCCAAGGGGAGATGCCGTAGGGGTGGTCTCCGTCTGAGTGGTACGAGCGATCCCGGTTGTCGATCGTCCGGAGATCGTGTCGGGCCGTGATCGAGCGGTACAGCGAGTCGTAGCGGTCGTTCTCCCGGAGGAGGCGGCGGTAGAGGTCGTCCCGCTTCTGATCCCCGCGGTACTTCACGAAGTTGAGGTCGCCGGTGCTCGTCCGGTAGTAGGAGCTGTACCGGAAGCAGTTCAGGACGAGGGTCGTCTGCGGGAGCGTTCGTCGTTGCCACTCGACCAGGTCGTCGACAGCAGCTTCGACGAGCGGCACGTACTCCGCACTCGCGTTCGCCATGTGCAGTGTTGTGAAGCCCTCGCCTGCGGCGAAGTAGTCGGTCTTGCGGAAGCTGTTCGGGTTGTTCGTGATGGTCGCGTCCCCGATGCGCGCAAGCCCGTACCGTACGTCGGAGTACAGGTCGAAGAGCAGGTAATCGGGAGCGAACGCCTCGAGGTCCGCCCGATCGGTCTTCGCGATGTCGCGCGCCATGGTTCGGGCGCCGTGCTCGTTGACCTTCGCCCCGGGCTCGATGGACTCCGCGACGTCACCGGCGACCGGCTTCGACAGGAAGCTCACGAGACCCGTCTGCCAAGCGAGCGGGCCGAGGTCGTAGACGTCCTTGTACTGCGGGTTGTTCCGCGTGATGAAGGCCTCTCGCGTGACGCACGAGCCGATGATCCCGACCTTGATCCGTGACACCTTGTTCTCCGTCCAGTCGAGCGAGGCGCACGACGAGGATCGATTATGCCTCAGGATCGGACCCGACCCGCTCCGGCAGGCTCGAGATCGCGCTGAGGAGTGCGTCGTAGCGTCTGGAGACGGCGAACGGGGCGAGCCTGGCGCTGAAGTCGTGCGCTGCTCCTCGAGCTGGCAACGGCTGGGACAGGACGTGCGCGAGTGCAGCGGGGTTGCCCGGCTCGAACCAACGAACCCACGGCTCGTGCCCGAAGTCACCCCGCAGGTGCGGTTCGTCGGGGAGCACGGTCGGCACGTCGAACGTCGCGGCGAGGTGGAGACTCCCGGAGTTGAGGATCCGCCGGTACGGAAGCACCGAGACGTCAGCCGCGTCGAACCACGACTTGACGTCCGCGTCGTCCACGTAGCCGTGGTGTCGGACCGTCCGCAGGCCGGGCGGCACCAACCGATCGATGGTCGCAACGTCCTCCGCAGATGTCTTGCCCGCGAGCAACAAGACGAAACGTTCCGGTCGTTCAGCCTGTTGCAGGGCCTCGATCAGTACGTCGACGCCCTTGTACGGGCGGACCTGACCGAAGAAGAGGACCGCGAGATCGTCCTCACCGAGACCGAATCGTGCTCGTGCATCCGCTCGTGAGCCGACGCCGTCGTAGACGCCCCGGTAGCTCGGGTGTGGGATGTGCGAGACGGATCGCCCGGAGAGGTCGTAGTACGGAGCGACCACGTCGCTCGTGTTCGAGTTCATCACGTGGACCACATCGGCCGTCGAAGCCAGGTACCGGTTGAGCGTGATCTCCAGGTCGTCGTGTCGCACGTCGTGGGGGAGCGTGTTGTGGACGGTCCAGACGACCTTCGCTCCACGCCTTCGTGCCGTGTCCACGGCTGCTCGGAAACGATCGAGTCGCTCGGCCGCCTCGTCCGCCCCGTCGGCCCGTTGCACGATCGGCGCAGTCCAGTGGACGTGCACCACGTCGCCGGAGCCGAGGGGCTCGAGATCCCGCTCGAAGCGCTCGAGCCTCGCCGACTCGACCACGTCCCACCCCGAGGCGCGTGGCGCCAGGAGCATGAGGTTCACGTAGGGGTTGTCGCGGTAGACGGGGAAGACCGCGAGTCGCGGGGGACGCCCGTCGTCCCGAGGGCGCGAGCGCTCTGTTGCTGCCACAGAGCGATCCTACGAGGGCTGCGTGTCGGCCTCGGACACGTCGTCGGCGAATGATCGTGGAGGATGGACGTGTGCGTGTGGTTCGAGCCCTCTTGGTCGTGGTGATCGTGATCGCGGCCTTCGCGGTGTCGGCACGGGCCCTCGACGGCCCTCAGCCGCAGGCCGTCGGGACGGCGGTGTCCGCTCCGGTCCGGCTCGCGGTGGTCGGTGACTCGCTCAGTGCCGGAGCATCCCGGTACCTCGGCAACGGTCTCGACGACGGGACGTGGATCACGTCCGCGGTGGGCGACGACATCGAGTTCGTGGGCGGTTGGGCCCGCTCTGGGGCGACGCCCGATCAGATGGCCCGGCACGTGCAACCGGTTCCGGACGTCGACGTCCTGGTGATCCTCGCGGGAACGAACGCAGTTCGCCTGCACCGGACCCTTGCCGAGGAAGCTGACGCCTACCGCGACGTCGTGCGTTCCATCCGCCCGCACTCCGTACTCATCGCGGCGCTCCCGCCGTACGACTGGCAGCCCGATGCCGCTGCGGCGTACAACCGAGCGCTGCGCGAGCTGGCGGTCTCGGAGGGGTGGCTCTGGGGTGACCCGTGGAAGTTCGCACGCGACGGGTCCACCTGGGTCGACGGGGTCAGTGCGGACGGCACGCACCCGGCGGGGCCCGACCAGTACCGTCGGCTCGGTGACGCGATGCGTGAACTCATCCTGCGCGCGCACGACGACGAGGCGATCACGCTCGCCGCAGAGTGATCGCGCGACGGTCTCCACTGTCCGTGGACGGCGCAGAGGCACTGCGGTGGATAGCATCGTCGGATGTTCAGAGCTCGTGCCAAGATCACCCCGGATTCATCGATGACCTTCGCCGTGTCGGGAGACTCCGTGACGGCCAGACCGGACTCGTGGCGGGATCAGCTCGGAGACCGCCGTCTCCGGTTGGTGGGCGGCTTCGCAGAAGACGGCGCGACATCGGAACGGGCTTTCGGGCAGGTCCGTCGATCGTTGGCCGACGTCCTCGTGGTGATGCTCGGGATGAACGACGTCCGCGAGAGCGTCCCGTTCGAGGAGATGACGGCGAACATCGAGAAGATCGTCCGGTTCGCCGAGTGCCAGACCGCACTCTTGTGTCTGGTTCCCCCGAGCAACCACAGCGACGGGCCGGTGAACCAGCGAGCGAACGGCGTCGTGGCCAACCGGCACCTCTTCGACCTCGGCGCGCGGCGAGGGTGGGTCGTCGCGGACCCCTTCGCCTTCGCCCGAGCATCGAACAACTCGTGGGGTGGGGGGTCGAGTGACGACGGCACACACCCGCTGCCGCACGTCTCCGCTGAGGCAGCAGTTCGCATGCGTTTGTTCATCCGACAGGCGGCCGCGACGTCCGGCCTCAACCAGAAGGCACGAGAGGCACCTGTGCGCGCCGGATGATCCCGCGTGCGCACGATCGGTGACGGATCGAGCGAGGGTGACGGCAGGTGCGGAGCGCACCTGCCGTTCGTGGTCTGCGGCGTCAGTCGAGCGTGGCGACGATGTACTCGGCCTCGTGCAGGACCGAGCAGAACGCCTGGCCCTCGTGGTCGAGCGCATCGCGCTTCAGGATGACTGCACCGCACACCGAGCACTTGGTCGTGAAGGTCGACCGCACGACGTCTGAGATGAGCGACATGCGACCATGCTGCGCGCCGAAGGTGAACAACGGGGAGCGATCGCCTCGGAAGCGGGTGAACGACCCCGAAGAATCCGCCTGGGACGCGACGAAGCCTCGGGTCAGAGCGTCCGGACGACCTGATCGGCACCGGCACCGGCCGGCACCACTGCGGCGAAGTCCCCGTCCGCCACGACCTGCCCCGCCGCGAGCCACACGACGTTCCGCGCGCCCGGCTGCGGCACGAACGACGAGACGTCCGATCCCGCGCCGCCGCTGACCAGCACCGTGACGTCGTCGAGTCCGCTCGACCCCCGGTACCAGGACGTCGGCAGGTCGATCTGCACGGAGTGACCGGCAGCCTCGAGCGAGGTCACCAGCGCGGTGACGTCTGCCACCCGACTCCCGTCGTGCTTCACCGCGACCCGAAGACCGGCAGCACCGGGACCGCCGGCAGCGCCGGCAGGACCAGCGGCCCCGGCGAAGTCCCGGACGACGATCGGCCGCGACGACCGCACCATCACGGCGTGCCCCTTCGGCAGCCCCGGCTCGACACCGAGCCACCGCAGCCCGGCCGCCTCGTAGTGCGCTCCGGCGTCCGCCGCCGGGTACCGCCCACGCCAGCGCTCGTCGAACACCCGCCGGTTGTCCACCCGGGCGTCGTCGCGACCGGGGGTGCGGCTCTCGTGGTGCACGACGACCGACGACGGCACGACGGCGAACGCCGAGCCGTCCGGCGACGCATCGAGGGCCCGCAGGCACAGGTCGACGTCCTCGAGCCCGTTCGCGAACACCGGGTCGAACCCGTGCCAGCGGATCAGGTCGACGGCCCGGAACGCAGCGGCAGCAGCAGTGATCGCCGAGAAGCGGCGACCACCGGCAGCACCCAGCCGTGCGGTCCCGGCACCCGCCAACGCCCGCGAAGCATCGTGCCGCGGGTGGTCGCCGAGGAAGTGCCAGGGCAGCACCTTGTCCCCGCCGAACACCGTGCCCGCTGCCTGCACGACCCCGTCCGGGTACACGAGCAGCGGTTGCGCGCCGAGCACGGACGGGTCGTCCAGCGCGGAGACCAGCGGCCGCAGCCACCCGGTCGTGACCTCGGTGTCGTTGTTGAGCATGACGACGGTGCCGCCGGTGGAGCGGGCCAGGCCGAGGTCGCTGCCCAGTCCGAAGTTCCGGTTGCGGTCCTCGCGCTGCAGCAGGACTCGCGGCTCGTCGCCGAACCAGGCGCCGAGCACGGCCGAGACCGAGCGCGGTGAGCCGTTGTCGACCAGGACCACCTCGACCCGGTCGCCCTCGTGGTCGGCGGCGTGCAGCACGGCGTCCACGGCGCGCCGGGTCATTGTCCAGTCGCGGAACACCGGCACGACGACGGAGACGAGTCCGGCGTCGCGCGCCGGTGCTGCCTCGGCAAGGGCGTCCCAGTCGATGCGGTGGCGGGCGAGCGCGACCTCCTGCCACGACGCGGGCTGTGCGGAGGAGACGCGTCGGGGGTCGCGGACGTTGTCGTAGTCGACGCCGATCACGGGCACGTACGCGGGCACGCCGGAGCGCTTCCCGATGCGCAGCAGCCACTCCCAGTCGATCCAGCGGCGCAGGGTCTCGTCGAACGGCCCGACGGCAGCGGCGACGTCACGACGGACGACGAGCGCGTTCAGGTCGATGAAGTTGCCGGCGAGCAGGTCGTCGAGCGTGCCGTCCTCGCCGCGGTACGTCTCGGCGGGGGCGGTGGAGTCGTCGGCGTTGTTCGCGCCGATCATCCGGACGCCGGTGTGCACGCCGGGGCCGTCCGTCTCGAGCAGCCCGGCGAGTGCGGCGGACAGGTGCTCGGGTCGCCAGGTGTTGTCGGCGTCGAGGAACGCGACGAAGTCGCCGCGCACCGCCGCGAGTCCGGTGTTGCGCGCGGCTCCCGCCCCGCCGTTCTCCCGCTCGACCAGGCGGACGCGCGGCTCGTCGGCGGCGATCCGACGCACGACCTCGGCGGTCTCGTCGCCGGACCCGTCGTCGACGACGAGGAGCTCCCAGTTCGCGTGCCGCTGCGCGCGCACCGAGGCGATCGCCGCACCGACCACGTCGGCGCGTCGGTACACGGGCATCACGATCGACACGAGCGGTTGCTCCGCGTCGCGTCGCGCGACACCGCGCGGGTACCGGCCGAGCGCCTCGGCGACGTCGGGCCCGTCCCACGTGGCCCGGTAGCGGCGCCGGGTCCGGTGCTGCGCGTCGGCGAAGGCGCGGGCAGCGGAGACGGCTGCGTCGCGTGCGGCGCCCCAGGTCGGTGCGTGGCCACGGCGGCCGGGAGGCACGGGGAGCGTGGTCGCGTCGGTCGCGTTCCGCAGGAAGTCGCGGAGCGCATCGAGCGTGGACGCCGGGCGGTCGGCTTCCGGCACCGAGGCGGCGTACACGCCGGCGTCGAAGAGCGGTCCGGTCTGGAAGAGCTCCGGGCCCTCCTGGTGCAGGGCGTCGTACCAGGACATCGCCGGGACGGGCTGGTGCTCGCGCATCCACTCGTGCTCGATCAGCGGGTGCAGCGAGAGCCCTCGCTGCCCGTCGTTGTGCACGTAGAACGCGATGGCGTCGGCGTCGCTGTCGAACGTCCGTCCGGTCTGGGCCTCGAAGTACGCGCGGTCGAGCACACCGAACTCGGCGATCCGCCGGGCCCAGCGGTCGAGCCGGTCCGTGACGGTCAACGGCTTCTCGGGGCCACGGAACGGGCGCGCCAGGCGTCGCGCGACGCGGCCGAGGCCCTTCGCCTCGGCCATCAGCGGCGACCCGGCAGCCGTGCGGCGACCTTGGCGATCGCCTGGCCGGTGCGGAACGAGCGGCTCGCGCGCAGGTCGTCGAGCTCGCGGCGGAGCCGGGTGACCTCGTCGGAGGCGTTCCCCACCGCGACCTCGGCGGCGGTGAGGTCGAGGGGGAGGAGCGCTGCCCATCGGCTCTCGAGGGCCTCGGAGCGCGACGCGAGCGGCGCGGTCAGGCGACGGTCGAGTTGCTCGCGCGCCGCGACGAGTCCGCCGCGGGTCGTGGCGACGACGTGCGGGTCCAGCAGCACGGCGACCTGGTCCGCTCCGGCTCGGTGCGCGGGTGATGACCACGGCAGGGCGGTCGGTGCGGACCGCACGACCACGAGCTCCAGCGACCGTCGGTTGGCGGCGACGACCTCGGCGGGTGTGGGGTCCACGAGGACCGTGACGGTGACGAGGTCGTCCGGGATCGGGGCGTCGGAGGTGACCGTCCACTCACCGGGGGCCGACGTGCCGGGGGCGAGCCGGGCCTCCAGGTCGAAGCCGTCCGCGAAGGCCGCGTCGATCTCGCGGACCAGACCACCGGCGTCCTCGACGTGCCGCAGGTCGACGGCGAGGCGGGGCGGGGGACCCGCGGGGACCAGCGCGTCGGCGAAGCGTTCCGTCGCCGTCGAGCCGTGCCGCTGGTAGGCGGCGACGGCGTCCGGCAGGAACGGGTAGCGGTGCTCGAGTTCGCGCTGGTGCGCAGCGCGGAGGGCGTTGCGGTTGCCGGAGAAGCTCTTGCCACCGGCGTGCAGGACCAGCGCGCGGTTGGCGATCCGCGACGTCCAGCCGTGCTCGGCGAGGCGCAGGCAGTAGTCGTTCTCCTCGCCGTACCCGGGGGCGAACGCGTCGTCGAACAACCCGTGCTCGGTGATCAGCTCGCGGCGGGTGAGGAAGCAGAAGCCCATCGCGACGGGCAAGACCTGCGAGACCGGCAGCAGCGGGGCGACCGCGCCCCAGACGGCCCGCGTGCGCTCCTCGGTGCGTGCGGCACCCCGGTTGGTCAGTCGGTACGGGATGCTCGCGATCGTGGCGTTGTCGCTCCGTGCCGTGACGACGCCGGTGCGGTCCTCGTCGAGCACGTCGAGCATGGCGTCCAGGAACCCCGCGGTGGGTACGGCGTCGCTGTTGAGCAGCAGGACGGCCTCTCCTGTGGTGCCGGTGCCGGTGCCGGTGCCGGTGCCGGTGTCGCCGGTGCCGCGGTCGAGCTCGAGGACGGCACGGTTGCACGTGCCGACGAACCCGAGGTTGCCGTCGTTGCGCTCGTACCGGAACCCCGGCCGGCCGTCGATCCGCTCGAGCAGGGCGCGTTCGATCGCGTCGGCGTCGGGGCCGCAGTCGTTGACGAGCAGCACCCGGTGCACCAACGTGTCGAGGTGCTCGACGAGTCCGTCCACGCAGCGCAGCAGGGACTCGAGGTCTCCGTAGACGGGGACGACGACGAGGGTGGTGCGGGTCATCGGGTGGACTCCTCGTGGTCGTGCTGGTCGTCGTGGCTGTCGCGACTGTCGTGCTCGAGCGCGTTCGCGAGTGCGTCGACGGCCGCGTCGAGCGGACCGCCGAGCGCGTGCTCGGCGAGCGGGGCGAAGCCGGTGGGGCCCTCGGCCGCGGCGCGGCGGACGGCGTCGGCGACGGCCAGGCCGAGCGACCGGGCGTCGGCGGGCACGGCCGTCAGGTTGGGGTGCAGGTGCGCACGGGTGCCGCGGAACTCGTTCGTGACCACGCGGGCGCCGGAGATCGCACCGTCGAACGGCGGGTGGCTCGGGTGCGGACTGTGCTGCAGCGAGAGGACGACGTTGGTCGAGGCGATGAAGCGGAAGTAGTCGTCCCAGGGCATCGTGCCGTGGCTCACGAGCTTGACGTCGCCCCTGCCGCCGTCGAGCTCGACGTCGCCGTGCTGCTCGCCGGCCGAGTGGAACTCCACCCGGATCCCGTCGGCCGCGAGCTCCTGCACCGCGACGCGCAGGGCGGCGACACCGAGCCGGAACAGGTTGCGGTGCTTGCTCGGGCGGCCGTAGAACAGCACCCGGACCACGTCCTCGTGCCGTCGGGCCGTGGCGACGCGTTCGAGCAGCTCCACGTCCAGGTGCGGTGCGAAGGTCCGCTCCGCCGGCACGTCCAGGTCCTCGACGTCGGCCAGGTACTTCCGCAGGGGCTCCGAGTTGACGAGCACCCGGAAGCCGGCGCGGTAGGTCGAGGCGGCGACGGCGTACTCGGTCGACCACGGGCTGAAGCCGGGCTCGTAGTCCTGCACCAGGTACACCACCCGGTCGCGCGGGACGACCCCGGCGGTCACGGCGACGTCGATCGGGTGCGCGGTCTTCCAGTGCGTGGCGATCCAGACGTCGTCGCGGCCGAACTCGGTGTCCAGGACGTCCTCGCGTCGGACCACGCGGACCCCCGGGCGGCCGTCGACCCGCGACTCCGGGAACCGGTCCGCCACGAGCGCCTCGGCCGCGGCCGCACTGTTGCCGGGCGTGGTCCAGCGGACCATGACGACCCGGACCGACCGGCCCAGGCGTGCACCGAGCGCGATCGCGACGGCCAGCGCCGTCTGCACCCCGGCGAACGCCGCGCCCTCGCGGAGCTCGTCGACGACGAGCACCACCTCGGGCTCCCGGCCGACCGTCCGGATGCCCGCCAGGGCGAGGCTCGTCTCGACCAGCCCCTCGAACGGTCGGGCAGCCAGTGGTGCGCGGTCACGCTCGCGCCGGGCCACGCCGACGTCCACGCGGGACACCGTGCGCCCGAGTCGTTCGCGGACGTCGTTGCGGTAGTGGCCGTCCCGCGCGTACCGCTCGTTCACCCGGACGAGGTCGCTGACGAGGCGCCGTGTCTTCTCGAAGTTCATCGACCCTCACGTTACTGGGCGTGGGGGAGCACCTCGGTAGGCTTGTCCCCTGATGATGCAGCGAATCGACCTCCGTGGCGGCCTGCCCGCCCGTGCCGAACTCCTCCGACTCATGCCGCGCGCCGTGGGTGACGTCTCGCACGCGGTCGACGCCGCCCGCGAGCTGGTCGAGGACGTCCGACACCGTGGAGCGGACGCACTGCACGACCAGGCCGAACGCTTCGACGGCGGCGCCCCGGCGAACGTCCGGGTGCCGGTCGCCGAGATCGCGGCAGCCGTCGCCGGGCTGACCCCCGAACTGCGGGATGCGCTCGACGAAGCCATCCGCCGCGTCCGAGCCGCCAGCGCCGCACAGGTGCCGGCCGGCTCCGTCACCACGCTCGCCGACGGCGCCGAGGTGCACCAGCGCTGGCAGCCGATGCGCCGCGTCGGCCTCTACGTGCCCGGCGGCAAGGCCGTCTACCCGTCGAGCGTCGTCATGAACGTCGTGCCCGCACAGGTCGCCGGGGTCCGGTCGATCGCGCTCGTGTCCCCGCCGCAGCGCGACCACGGCGGTGCGGTCCACCCGACGATCCTGGCCGCGGCCGGACTGCTCGGCATCGACGAGGTCTACGCGATGGGCGGCGCCGGCGCAATTGGCGCGCTGGCGTACGGCGTCCCCGCGATCGACCTCGAGCCCGTCGACCTGGTCACCGGTCCTGGCAACAACTACGTCGCCGCCGCGAAGCGCCTGGTGCGCGGTGTCGTCGGCATCGACGCCGAGGCCGGCGCGACCGAGATCCTCGTGATCGCCGACGAGACCGCCGACCCCGGGTTCGTCGCCGCCGACCTCATCAGCCAGGCCGAGCACGACGAGCAGGCCGGGAGTGTGCTGGTGACGACGTCGGCGACGTTCGCCGATGCAGTCGAAGCCGCCATCCCGGAACGCACGGCGGTGCTCGGGACGGCTGCGCGCCTCCAGACCGCCCTGGACGGACCGCAGTCCGCGATCGTGCTGGTGGACTCCCTCGCCGACGCCGCGACCGTGAGCAACGCGTACGGGCCGGAGCACCTCGAGATCCAGACGGCCGACGACGACGCGGTGCTCGCCGACATCGACGCCGCCGGAGCGGTGTTCGTCGGGCCGAGCACGCCCGTCAGCCTGGGGGACTACCTGGCCGGGTCGAACCACGTGCTGCCCACCGGCGGCCAGGCGCGCTTCGGTTCCGGGCTGTCCGCGTCGACGTTCCTGCGTCCGCAGCAGGTCATCCGGTACTCGGCGTCCGCGCTCGACGAGGTCGCCGCGCACATCGTCGCGCTGTCGACCGAGGAGCAGCTCCCCGCGCACGGCGCCGCCGTGTCGGAGCGCACGAACCGATAGCCTGGGCGACGACATGTTCTGCCCTTTCTGCCGCCACCCGGACTCCCGCGTCGTCGACTCACGGACGAGCGACGACGGAACCTCCATCCGCCGCCGTCGACAGTGCCCGAACTGCGGACGACGCTTCTCGACCACCGAGACCGCGTCGCTCAACGTCGTCAAGCGCAACGGCGTCACCGAACCCTTCAGCCGCGACAAGATCGTCTCCGGCGTGCGCAAGGCCTGCCAGGGGCGACCGGTCACCGACGGCGACCTGGCCGTGCTCGCGCAGCGCGTCGAGGAGACCGTGCGGTCGTCCGGCTCGAGCCAGATCGACGCGAACGACATCGGCCTCGCGATCCTCGCGCCGCTCCGTGAGCTGGACGAGGTCGCGTACCTGCGGTTCGCCAGCGTCTACCAGGCCTTCGACTCGCTCGAGGACTTCGAGGACGCCATCAGCCAGCTCCGCCGTGACCACCACGGTGCTGCGGCCGCTGGGGTTGCGGGTGCCGGGTCGCCTTCGGGTGCCGGCGCGTCGCCTTCGGGTGCCGCCGGCTCGCCGGCGGGTGCCGGCGCGTGAGCGGGGTCGCGGAAGGCCTGGTCCGGTCCGGGTACGCCGTCGTCTTCCGGTCGGTCTTCGCCAAGATGGACCCCGAGCGGGCCCATCACCTGGCGTTCGCCGTCATCAAGGCGCTGCCCCACGTCCCGTTCGTCGGCGGTCTGGTCGAGCGGTACTCCCGCCCGGCAGCTGCTGACGGCATCACGACGATGGGCATCCACTTCCCGTCGCGCTTCGGCCTCGCCGCCGGGTTCGACAAGGACGCCCGCGGCATCGGCGGCCTCGGCCTGCTCGGCTTCGGTCACGTCGAGGTCGGCACGATCACGGCGAAGCCCCAGCCCGGCAACGAGCGTCCGCGCCTGTTCCGTCTCATCGAGGACCGCGCCCTCATCAACCGGATGGGCTTCAACAACCACGGCGCCGGTGCTGCTGCCCGACGGCTCGAGCGCGCCCGACGCAACCCGGGTCGCCCGGTCATCGGCGTGAACATCGGCAAGAGCCGGGTCGTCGCCGTCGAGGACGCCATCGACGACTACCTCGAGTCGACACGACGCCTCGCGCCGTTCGCCGACTACCTGGCGGTCAACGTCAGCTCCCCGAACACGCCCGGCCTGCGCGGCCTGCAGGAACTCGACCAGCTCCGACCGCTGCTGTCCGCCGTCCGCGACGCCGCCGGTGACACGCCCGTGCTGGTGAAGATCGCGCCGGACCTGACCGACGAGCAGGTCGACGCCATCGCCGGCCTCGCGGTGTCGCTCGGGCTGTCGGGCATCATCGCCAACAACACGACGATCTCCCGTGAGGGGCTCGCCGCGGACCCGGCCGACGTCGAGGCAATGGGTGCCGGGGGACTCTCCGGCGCTCCCGTGGCCGCGCGCTCGCTCGAGGTGCTGCGTCGGGTCCGTGCCGCGGTGCCCGCCGAGTTCTGTGTCATCGCCGTCGGCGGGGTGACGACCGAGCAGGACGTGCAGGACCGCATCGACGCCGGGGCCACCCTCGTGCAGGGCTACACGGCGTTCCTCTACGAGGGGCCGAGCTGGGCCACGCGCATCAACCGCTTGCGGCGCAAGCGGTTGCGCCGCGCCGCGCGCTGAGCCGGCGGGCGGGCGGGCGCGTGCCGTCCGGCGCGTCCCGGACGTCCCGCCCGTCGTTCCCGGCCGTCCCGCCTGGCACCCTCCAGGTTCCGAAATCTCGGCATCTCGCGGCTCTCGGCGGCCGTCTGTGGAACCTCGGCGGCGTGCATGCGGCGAGTCGTGGAACCTCGCCGGCCACCCCTGGGACGGGAGGCCCGGTGCGGTCCCGCCACGGGCCTCCCGTCCGTCGGTGCGTGGCCAAGCCCGGCCGCGGCCGCTGAGTGTCCGAGATTTCGGAACCTGGGCGCGCGGGCGGGCCGTCTGTGGAACCTCGGCGACGCGCACGCGGCGAGTCGTGGAACCTCGGCAGCGCGCGCACGCCGGAACGACGAAGCGCCGCCCGGCGAGGCCGGACGGCGCTTCGGACAGCGACCCTGGGGTCAGAGGGCGGGGTACTGCCCGCGCTTGACCTGGGGCTTCGGCAGACGCAGGAACCGCAGCTGCCACGCGCGCGTCAGGATGTAGAGGAACGTGCCGCGCTGCATCTCGCCGAACTTGGTGGTGAGCTTGCGACGCATCGACAGCCAGAGGACCACGCAGTCGATCACGAACAGGGCCACGAACGCCCACACGAGCAGGAGCGAGTACGAGGCGATCGCGGTCTGCGAGGCGGCGAAGCCGACGATCAGGAACAGCACGAGCACCGGCATCATGATCTCGCCGACGTTCCAGCGTGCGTCGATCCAGTTGCGGACGAAGCGACGCTGCTCACCGCGGTCCTTCGCCGGCAGGTAGCGCTCCTCGCCGTTCGCCATGCCGACGCGGGCACGCTCGCGGTCCGAGTTGAGACGCGCGCGGGCGGCCTTCTTGTCGACCGGCGTGTTGCCGACGAGCGGGCGGCGGTTCGCTGCCTCGCGCTCACGGCGGGACGGCGTCGGGCGGCCCTTGCCCTGCTCGAGGAGTTCTTCCTCGGTGGGGTTCACGGTCGTGTTGGTCTTGGGGGCTGCCTTCGCCACGGTGCGTTCCTAACGGCGTTGTGCGTGCGGGATCGTCCTCTAGATTACCGGGCATGACCGACACCGCACAGCCCAGCTCCGCGACCGACCCCGCTCTCCTCGACGCCCTGCGCGAACAGGTGCAGGGTGCACTGCCCACGACGATCGCCGATCTGTCCGCGCTGGTGCGGATCCCGTCGGTGTCGTGGTCGGCGTTCGACGAGTCGCACGTGCTCGCGAGCGCGCGTGCCGTGGCGGACCTGGCGCTGAGCACCGGTGTCTTCGCCGAGGACGAGGTGGAGATCATCCGTTCGGCCATCAGCGACGACGAGCCGCTCGAGCTCGGTCAGCCCGCCGTGCTCGCCGTCCGCCCGGCCCGGAACGGCAAGCCGACCGTCATGCTCTACGCCCACCACGACGTGCAGCCGCAGGGCGACGACGCCCTGTGGGAGACGCCGCCGTTCGAGCCGACCCTCCGCGGTGACCGGCTGTACGGTCGCGGCGCCTCGGACGACAAGGCCGGTGTGATGACCCACATCGCGTCACTCCGAGCGATCCACGCGCAGTTCGGCGACGACCTCGACCTCGGTGTCGTCCTGTTCGTCGAGGGCGAGGAGGAGTTCGGCTCCCGGTCCTTCCGCACCTTCCTCGCCGACCAGAAGGAGCGCCTGGCAGCCGACGTCATCGTGGTCGCCGACAGTGACAACTGGTCGGTGGACGTGCCGTCGATCACGGTCTCGCTCCGCGGCAACGTCACCTTCAAGCTCACCCTGACGACCCTCGAGCACGCCAGCCACAGCGGGATGTTCGGGGGAGCGGCGCCGGACGCCATGATCCCGATGGTCAAGCTGCTCGCGTCGCTGCACGACGACGCCGGTTCGGTCGCCGTCGACGGGCTCACCTCGTACGATGCCGACGTCCCGGCACGGACCGACGACGAGCTCGCCGTGGACGCGGCCCTGGTCGAGGGCGTCCGACCGATCGGCACCGGCGAGGTCCTGTCGCGCATGTGGTTCCAGCCGTCGATCACCGTGACCGGCATGGACGTGCCGAGCGTTGCGAACGCCTCCAACACGCTGCTGCCGACCGTCTCCGCCCGCGTGTCGGTGCGGGTCGCACCCGGCCAACCCGCCACGGAGGCGTACGCGGCCGTCGAGCGGCACCTGCGGGCACACGTGCCCTTCGGTGCCCGGATGGAGATCTCCGAGCCGGACAGCGGCGACGGCTTCCTCGTCGACACGGCCGGCTGGGCCGTCCAGGAGGCCCGCACGGCCATGCGCGAGGGCTGGGGTGCCGAGGCGGTCGAACAGGGCATCGGCGGCTCGATCCCGTTCGTCTCGGACCTCGCCGCGGAGTTCCCGGAGGCCCAGATCCTGGTCACCGGGGTGGAGGACCCGGACACCCGCGCCCACAGCCCGAACGAGTCGCAGCACCTCGGCGTCCTGCACCGGGCCATCGCGTCCGAGGCGATCCTGCTCGCCAGGCTCGCGACGCGCAGCTGACGGTGCTTACAATCGAGGCCAGGCGCGGTGAACCGCACCGCCCGGAGGGAGACGCGCGATGAGCGACACCATCACCACCGACGCACCGGTGACCGAGGCGGCCTCGCACGGCGTCCTCCTGAGCGACGCCGCGGCCGGCAAGGTGGCGAGTCTCCTCGAGCAGGAGGGCCGCGACGACCTGCGACTGCGCCTCGCCGTCCAGCCCGGGGGCTGCTCGGGTCTGATCTACCAGCTGTACTTCGACGAGCGCCTGCTCGACGGTGACGTCACCGCCGAGTTCGATGGGGTCGAGGTCGTCGTCGACAAGATGAGCGTCCCGTACCTCGATGGCGCGACGATCGACTTCGAGGACACCATCCAGAAGCAGGGCTTCACGATCGACAACCCGAACGCGCAGGGCAGCTGCGCGTGCGGTGACAGCTTCCACTGATCACCAGCCGATCCGACACGCGAGCGGGGAGCGACCGACACGGTCGCTCCCCGCTCGCGTTCGTCGGGGGATGCGGTCGCAGTGTGACCGGGGAAAACGGCCGGTCAGGAGTGCGGATCGCGGCGATGAGCGTGTCGGGTGTGCGCGAGCGGTACCGAGCTGCGAGTAAGCTAGGAGTGTTCCAATCAAGCTGGGAGCCAGCCAAGTGTCGCCTTCGTGCGGCTCGGCGGGTTCGGCTCCGGGCTCACGTCTTTTGCGAGAGGTAACAGTGCGTTCGAATCGCCGTATACGTTGGGCGGCCGTCCCGGTGGCCGTCGGTCTGGTCATCGCACTGGCTGGCTGCACGCAGCAGCAGATGAACGGATGGCTCCCCGGCACGGAGGAGACGAAGGACGTCACCAACCACACGAGCCGCATCGTCGGCCTGTGGACCACCAGCTGGGTGGTGCTCCTCGCCGTCGGTCTCATCGTCTGGGGCCTGATCATCTGGGCCGCCATCGTGTACCGCCGCCGGAAGGGCCAGACCGGCCTGCCCGTGCAGATGCGCTACAACATGCCGCTCGAGATCTTCTACACGATCGTGCCGCTCATCCTGGTGCTCGGCTTCTTCGCCTTCACCGCGAAGGACCAGGCCGCGATCGAGAAGCCGTTCGACGACCCCGACGCCACCGTGCACGTGTACGGCAAGCGCTGGGCGTGGGACTTCAACTACATCAACAAGGACAACCCCGAGGACAGCGTCTACTACCAGGGCATCCAGGCCCAGGAAGAAGAGAACGCCAAGGGCGCCATCGACGAGTCGCAGCTGCCGACCCTCTACCTGCCGCAGGGCAAGAAGGTCGCGATCGAGCTCTCCTCGCGCGACGTCGACCACTCCTTCTGGATCATCGACTTCCTGTACAAGAAGGACATGCTCCCCGGCAAGACGAACTGGGAGTACTTCATCCCGGAGAAGCTCGGGACGTACCAGGGCAAGTGCGCGGAGCTCTGCGGTGAGTACCACTCGCTGATGCTCTTCCAGGTGAAGGTCGTCACGCCGGCGCAGTACCAGGACTACCTCGACACCCTGAAGGACCAGGGCAAGGTCGGGCTCCTCGGTGACGAGTACAACACCAACACGAACGAACCGAACAACAAGGCGCCGGTCGAGGCGTCCAGCGAGAACAAGTAGGGGCTCGTCAGATGACAACGTCTTTCGTCGGCCAACCGACCCAGACTGCTTCGCCGGACTTCCAGGCGTCGAAGGTGGGCCGGAAGGGCAACATCATCGTCCGGTGGATCACCTCCACCGACCACAAGACCATCGGGTACATGTACCTGATCGCGTCGTTCGTCTTCTTCCTGCTCGCGGGTGTGATGGCCCTGGTCATCCGTGCCCAGCTGTTCGAGCCCGGCCTGCACGTGGTCGCGACGAAGGAGCAGTACAACCAGCTCTTCACGATGCACGGCACGATCATGCTGCTGATGTTCGCGACGCCGCTCTTCTCGGGATTCGCGAACGCGATCATGCCGCTCCAGATCGGTGCTCCCGACGTTGCCTTCCCGCGACTCAACGGCTTCGCGTTCTGGCTCTACCTGTTCGGCTCGCTCATCGCGGTCGGCGGCTTCCTCACCCCGCAGGGTGCGGCCTCGTTCGGCTGGTTCGCCTACGCGCCACTGAGTGACACGACGTTCACACCAGGGCTCGGCGGCACACTCTGGGTCTTCGGACTCGGCATGACCGGCTTCTCGACGATCCTCGGCGCGGTGAACTTCATCACCACCATCATCACGATGCGTGCCCCGGGTCTGACGATGTTCCGCATGTCGATCTTCACGTGGAACACCCTCGTGACGGCGCTGCTCGTCCTGATGGCCTTCCCGGTGCTCGCCACCGCGCTGTTCGGCCTCGGGCTCGACCGGGTGTTCGACGCGCAGATCTTCAACCCGGCCAACGGCGGTGCCCTGCTCTGGCAGCACCTGTTCTGGTTCTTCGGGCACCCCGAGGTGTACATCATCGCGCTGCCGTTCTTCGGCATCGTGTCCGAGGTCTTCCCGGTCTTCAGCCGCAAGCCGATCTTCGGGTACAAGACCCTCGTCTACGCGACCATCGCGATCGCGGCCCTGTCGGTCACGGTCTGGGCGCACCACATGTACGTCACCGGTGGCGTCCTGCTGCCCTGGTTCTCGCTCATGACGATGCTCATCGCGGTCCCGACCGGCGTGAAGATCTTCAACTGGGTCGGCACCATGTGGCGCGGCTCGGTGACCTTCGAGACCCCGCTGCTGTGGGCCGTCGGCTTCCTCATCACGTTCACGTTCGGTGGCCTCACCGGTGTGATCCTGGCGTCGCCGCCGCTCGACTTCCACGTGTCCGACTCGTACTTCGTCGTGGCGCACTTCCACTACGTGGTCTTCGGCACCGTCGTCTTCGCGATGTTCTCCGGCTTCTACTTCTGGTGGCCGAAGTGGACGGGCAAGATGCTCAACGAGCGTCTCGGCAAGATCCACTTCTGGCTCCTGTTCATCGGGTTCCACACCACGTTCCTCATCCAGCACTGGCTGGGCGTCATCGGCATGCCGCGTCGTTACGCGACCTACCTGCCGAACGACGGCTTCACCTGGATGAACCAGCTGTCGACGATCGGCTCGATGATCCTCGCGATCTCGTTCCTGCCGTTCATCTTCAACGTCTACGTGACGGCCCGGAACGCACCGAAGGTCGCCGTGAACGACCCGTGGGGCTACGGCCGCTCGCTCGAGTGGGCCACCAGCTGCCCGCCGCCCCGCCACAACTTCACGTCGATCCCGCGGATCCGTTCCGAGTCCCCGGCCTTCGACCTGAACCACCCCGAGGCAGGTGTGCCGATCGGTGTCGGCCCCGCGAAGGACGCCCCGGATGCCCCGACCTACGACGCCGCGAAGGGCGAGGTGAAGTAAGCCGATGCGCGCGAACACCAACCTGTTCTGGATCCTCTTCGGGTTCTTCATCCTCGCGGACGCCGCGTACACGATCTGGGCGCTGCTCTACTACGGCCACCCGGAGTGGGTCGGCACCGTGGCGATCGGCCTGACCGGCATCATGTCCGCGTTCATCGCCTTCTACCTCGGCAAGGTCATGGCGTCCCAGGGCGGCGTGCTGCCCGAGGACCGCCCTGACGCCAACATCGAGGACGGCGACGCCGAGCTCGGGCACTTCAGCCCGTGGTCGTGGTGGCCCATCCTGCTGGCAGCAGCGGTCGCCGTCTGCTTCCTCGGTGTCGCAGCCGGGCTGTGGATCGTCCCGATCGGACTCGCCCTGGTGGCGGTCACCCTGGTCGGCTGGGTCTACGAGTACTACCGCGGCAACTTCGGGCACTGACCTGACGCTGCAACGCACCTGACACTTCGGGCGGCACCACATCCGGTGCCGCCCGAAGTGCGTCCAGGCGCTGCACGACCACAGCACACGACCCGGCGCTGCCAACGCAGCGCACGACCCGGCGCTGCACACCACAGCGCCCCACGATCTCCGGTCCCCGATCCGGAACAAACGGGCCCGCCCGCGGCTTGACTGGAGCGGACCTCCCACCACAGCGAAAGGAGTCACCTCAGGTGACCGACAAGCGCACCCTCATCATCTTCGGCGCGACGGGCGACCTCGCCTCCCGCCTGCTGCTGCCGGGCCTCGGCACGTTCCTGCAGAGCGGTCGAGCGGTTCCCGTCCAGCTCATCGGCACGGGCCGCAGCGCCCGCAGCGAAGAGCAGTGGAAGGACATCGTCACGAAGTCCTTCGCGTCGCAGGACGTGAAGGGCCCCGAGGTCGACGCCACGCTCGCGTCGACCCAGTTCATCCAGGGCGACCCCACCGACCCGGAGCACCTCACGGCACTGCTCGACGCGGCCGAGGCCGAGCCGATCCTCTACTTCGCCCTGCCCCCGCAGATCGCCTCCGACATCTGCGAGGCACTGCAGCAGGTCGAGCTCCCCGCTGGCACCACCCTCGCCTTCGAGAAGCCGTTCGGCACCGACGTCGCGAGCGCCCAGGCCCTCAACGAGACCGTGCTGAAGCTGGTCCCGGAAGAGCGCGTGCACCGCACCGACCACTTCCTCGGACGCACCACGGTCCTGAACATCATCGGTCTGCGCTTCGCGAACCGCCTGTTCGAGCCGATCTGGAACGCCGACAACATCGAGAAGGTCGACGTCTTCTACGACGAGACCCTCGGTCTCGAGAACCGCGCCCAGTACTACGACGAGGCCGGCGCGATGGTCGACATGATCCAGTCGCACCTGCTGCAGATCCTCGGCATCGTGACGATGGACGCCCCGGCGGACATCGACGCGGTCGAGTTCCGCTCGTCCCTGGCCCGGGTGCTCCGTTCGACGCGGCTCAAGGGTGACGACGCGAAGATCGCGTCGCGCCGTGCCGTCTACACGGCCGGCACGATCGATGGCAAGGAGCTGCCGTCGTACCAGGACGAGGACGGCGTCGACAAGTCGCGGAGCACCGAGACGCTCGCCGAGATCTCGGTCGAGGTCGACACCGCCCGTTGGAAGGGCGTCCCGCTCACGCTGCGGTCCGGCAAGGCACTCGGCAACAGCCGGAAGGAGGTGCTGATCACCTTCAAGCCGGTCACGCGCCTGCCCTCCGGCCTGAGCGGTCGCCCGAAGGCGGACACGCTCCGCATCGTCCTGAACCCGGACGAGATCGAGCTGACCGTGTCGGCCAACGGCGGTGGCAACCCGTTCGAGATGGGCCAGGTCACCCTGTCGTCGTCGTTCAGCGACGGCGAGCTGACCCCCTACGGCGAGGTCCTGAACGGCATCTTCCACGACGACCCGCTGCTTTCGATCCGCGGCGACGTGGCCGAGCGCTGCTGGGAGATCGTCGAGCCGGTCGTCAAGGCATGGAAGGCCGACGAGGTCCCGCTCGAGGAGTACCGCGCCGGTTCGCGCGGCCCGGCGGACTGGGAGTCGTCGTCCTGACGGACGTGACCGTCGCGCCCTGAACGGGCGGAACTGCGGACGGGAGGCACGGTGCCAGCTGGCACCGTGCCTCCCGTCCGTTTCGTGGTCAGGACCACCGCATCAGGCGGGGTTGCCCGCCCGCTCGCCCTCGCCGGTCCACGAGCGGGTGCCACCGTCGTGTACGGGCAGCCGCGTGCGGTGCCCGGTCGACGCGCCCCGCGCCCGCGCGATCGCGTCCGACGCGGACACGAGCGTCAGGTGCGACAGCACCTGCGGCGTGTTGCCGACGTGGTGTCCGGTGGCGACGTCGATCTCCTCGGAGAGCATGCCGACGTCGTTGGCGTACCCGACGAGCACGTCCATGAGGCGCTCGGCGTCGTCGATCCGCCCCGATGCCGCGTACTGCTCGACCAGCCAGAACGAGCACGCCAGGAACGGGTGCTCCGCGCCGGCGAGCCCGTCGAACCCCGACGACGTCCGGTACCGCAGCACGAGGCCGTCGGCGCCGGTGGACAGGTCCTGCTCGATGGCGGCGACGGTGCCGGTCATGCGGGCGTCGTGGGCGGAGACGTAGCCGATCTGCGGCAGGACGAGCAGGCTCGCGTCGACCTCGTCGGTGTCGTAGTGCTGCCGGTAGCTGCCGCGTGCAGCGTTCCAGCCGTGCTCCTCGATCTCGGCCCGGACCTGGTCGCGCAGGGTGCGCCAGCGGTCCACGGGCCCTTCGAGACCGAACTCCTCGACCGCGGCGACCCCACGGTCGAACGCGGCCCAGATCATCGCGCGCGAGTGCGTGAAGTGCCGTCGCGGGCCGCGCATCTCCCAGATGCCGTTGTCGGGCTCCTGCCAGTGCTCCTCGACGTAGCCGAGCAGGGCGCGCTGCAGTGCCCACGAGTCGGCGTTCTCCTCGACCCCGAGCTCGCGGGCGTCGTGCAGGGCGGCCAGGACCTCGCCGAACACGTCGCCCTGGTACTGCGTGTACGCGCCGTTGCCGACCCGGACGGGCGTCGAGCCGGCGTACCCGGGCAGGTGCGGGAGCTCCCGTTCCGGCAGTTCGCGCTCCCCGGCGATGCCGTACATGATCTGCACGTCGGCGGGGTCGCCCGCGATGGCGCGGAGCAACCAGCCGCGCCAGTGAGCCGCCTCGTCGCGGTAGCCGTGCGCGATGAGCGAGGCGAGGGCGAGGGAGGCGTCGCGGAGCCAGACGTAGCGGTAGTCCCAGTTGCGTTCACCGCCCGGGTCCTCCGGCAGGCTCGTGGTCACGGCGGCCACCACGCCGCCGGTCTCGCCGTGGGTCATCGCGCGGAGCAGCAAGAGTGAGCGGCGGGCGGCGTCGGCGTAGCGTCCCTCGGTGCGCGCCGTCGCCATCCAGTCCGTCCACCACGTCACGGTGCGGTGGAGTTCGGCGTCGACGTCGACGGGCTCCGGGGGCTCGCGGTGCGAGGGGTACCAGGTGAGCACGGTGTCGAGCACGTCACCGTCGTGGATCGTCGCGGTGGCCGTGTGCCGGTGGTCCGAGGCCCGGAAGCGCGGGCCGCGCACGATGACCGACCCGGGGCCGGCGGTGGCGAGCAGTGCAGGGTCCTCGTCGCCGCCGATCTGGCGCACCCACGGCAGCGCGAGGGCGTAGTCGAACCGGATCCGCAGGGTCTGCTGCACCTCGACCGTGCCGCTCAGGCCGCGGACACGCCGGACGATGGACGGGCGGTGGGCGCCGACGGGCATGAACTCGGTCACCTCGACGGCACCGTCCGCCGTGGTCCAGACCGTCGACAGGACGAGCGTGTCGCCGCGGTACTTCCGGTGCGCCGTCGCGGCGGGGTCGGTCGGTCGGAGCGTCCAGTGCCCGTGGTCCTCGGAGCCGAGCAGCGAGGCGAACGTGGCGGCGCTGTCGAAGCGCGGCAGGCACGCCCAGTCGATCGTGCCGTCGCGACCGACGAGCGCGGCGGTCGAGGTGTCGCCGATGACGGCGTGGTCCTCGATCAGGTTCGGGGGAGTCGCGGGGGGCGCGGGTGCTCGCTCGGTGTCGGCGGTCCGGTCCGTGTCGGTGCTCATGCCCCGATCGAACACCCGGAGGCCGAGCGTCGTGGCCGCGCGGACGGTCCGCTGGCCCTCTGGCGGCCGCGTGCCGTCGGCCGTCTGGCGGCAGTGTGCCGTCGGTGTGCATGAAGCCTCGCTCAGGTCGGGTCGGAGGCGTCCGCCTCGGCGAGCCCGACCCGCGCGAGTTCGGACCAGAGCCCGGCACCGTCGGGTGCGTAGACCCACGGCGCCGAGGTGTCGCGGGAGCGTTCCTGCGCCCGGGAGCGTCCGCCGGCCAGGACCGCCTCGCTCGTGGACAGCTGCCGGATGGCGACGCCCGCGACGTTCTCCGGGTGCTCGCGGGCGAACTCGCCGTACAGCGACTCGTCGTGCTGGCCGTCGTCGCCGACGAGCAGCCACTGCACGTCCGGGAAGTCCTTCGCCAGGCGCCGCAGGTTCTGCTGCTTGTGCAGCTGCCCGCTCCGGAAGAACCGGTCGTGCGTGGGGCCCCAGTCGGTGAGCAGGAGCGTGCCGGACGGGTACATGTTGCGGGTCAGGAAGCGCTGCAGGGTCGGCGCGACGTTCCAGGCACCGGTGGACAGGTACACGGTCGGGGAGCCGGGGTGCTGCGCCTGCACGCGTTCGTACAGCACGGACATGCCCGGCACGGGGCGGCGGGCGTGCTCGGTGAGGACGAAGGAGTTCCACGCCGCCAGCATCGGACGGGGGAGCGAGGTCACCATGACGGTGTCGTCGATGTCGGACAGCAACCCGAAGCGGGTGTCGGGGTGCACGACGAACACGTCCGCCTCGACGTCGCGCCCGCCGCCGGCCGACAACCGGACGGTGCGCCAGCCCGGCTCGAGGTCGATCGGCACGATGGTGTCGACGACCCCGCCACGGTCGGTCTCGACGACGTGCGAGACCCCACCGGCGGTGACGGTGACCTCGGCGTGGTCGACCGCGACGCTCGTGAAGCTCTTCCACCCGCGGACACCGGCGTACGAGACGTCGGAGGCGAGGCCACGGCGGGTCAGCAGCACGCGGCAGAGGATGCGGACCCAGCCGGGAGCGCCGTAGCCGGTGTAGGGGACGACGGTCGGGACCAGGCCACGGCTTCGGGCGCGGTGCTCGCGGAACTCCTGGACGGCGTCCTCGATGCGGGCCGCGCGGTGCAGGAGCGGCTCGGCCAACGACGGCTCGTGGGGCGTCGGGTCGGGCATCGCCCCATCATCCCATGCAGGACCCGGAAGTCCACGTCCCGCGGCACCTGTGGTGAGTCGCAGCCATGTTCCAGCCGGTCTCTGCGAAAATCGTCCTCGTCACACCAACGAACCGCGCTGGAGCGCAAGAGGAGAACACGTGCTCGTCACCGAGGTAACGAACGCTCTGCCGGGGGGATCATCACTGCTCAGGAACGAGCCGGTCCAAGCCCGCAGTTCGGCGCGCCTCGCGGGTCTGCTCGACGCTGCTGCCGCGGTGATCGACGAGATCGGGTTCGAGCGACTCACGACCGCGATGGTCGCCGAGCGGGCCGGCGCGTCCATCGGCACCGTCTACCGCTACTTCCCGGACCGCATCGCCGTGGTCGACGCGCTCGCGATCCGCTGCACGCAGCGGCTCGCCGCGCGCTTCGTCGCGGCGCTCGACGCGAGCGGCGCGGAGACCTGGCAGCAGGCCTGCGACGCGCTGATCGACGAGACCGCCGAGCTGTACCGCACCGAGCCCGGGTTCCGCGCGATCCGCTTCGGCGACACCGCGGACACCGGCACCGGTGACGCCGAGGACCGCATGGGAGCGCTCGGCGCCGCCGTCGGGCAGATCATGCGCGACCGGTTCGGGCTGCCCGACAACGAGCGCATCGCACGTGCCTGGGTCGTGCTGGCCGAGTCCGGCCACGCCGTGCTGGCGCGGGCGCACCGCGACCGCGAGCACCCCGACTCGGCGCTCATCGCCGAGTACCGCACGATGAGCCGTGCCCACATGGAGTCCGTGGTCGCCGCCGGCTGACCGCCGCGGGGTCCCGCACCCATCCGACGACGCCCGTGCTTCCGAACAGGAGGCGCGGGCGTCGTCGTCCGCGCTGGTTCCGTCGTGCGCTCGGTCCGGTCCACGGCGGTGCGCACCTGTCCGGGACGCGCCGCGTGCCGGAACGGGTGAACCGCTGTCGGACCCGACGGGTACTCTCATCCGGAGTCGGGCTACCTCCGAACAGAAGGGCACCCATGATCGAGTTCCGCTCGGTACGAAAGACCTACCCGGACGGCACCACCGCGGTCGACGACTTCGACCTCGTGATCCCGTCCCGGACCACGACCGTCTTCGTCGGCTCCAGCGGCTGCGGCAAGACGACGCTGCTCCGGATGATCAACCGCATGGTCGACCCCACCTCGGGTTCCGTGCAGATCGACGGATCCGACGTCTCCGGCGTCGACCCCGTGAAGCTCCGGCGGAGCATCGGGTACGTCATGCAGAACTCCGGTCTGCTGCCGCACCGCAAGGTCGTCGACAACATCGCGACCGTGCCCCTGCTCACCGGGGTGTCGAAGGCCGACGCCCGCACGCGTGCGCTCGAGCTCATGGACACCGTGGGACTCGACCGGGCGTTCGCCGACCGGTACCCGTCCCAGCTGTCCGGCGGGCAGCAGCAGCGCGTCGGTGTGGCCCGCGGCCTCGCCGTCGACCCGAACATCCTGCTCATGGACGAGCCCTTCGGCGCCGTCGACCCGCTGGTCCGCAACGACCTGCAGGACGAGCTCATCCGCCTGCAGCGTGAACTCGGCAAGACCGTCGTGTTCGTGACGCACGACATCGACGAGGCGTTCAAGCTCGGCGACCAGGTCGTCATCCTGAAGAAGGGCGGCGAGATCGCCCAGCAGGGCACGCCGTCCGAGATCCTCGCCGAGCCGGCGGACGACTTCGTCGCGAACTTCATCGGTGTGGGCCGTGGGCGTCGGTCGCTGCGCGTCGAGCACACCCCCACGGGCCCCATCGTCGTGGACGGCGACGGGCGTGCAGCCGGTGTCCTCACCGGACCGGTCAACGTCGTCGACGCCGCCGCAGCGGTGCAGGCCGACCCCGCATCGAACCAGGCCGGAGCGTCGCTCGACGCCCCGGGTGCTCCGGCGCAGGGTGAGGGCACGCGGTGAAGTGGGTCCTCGCGAACCTGGACACGATCCGTGACGCCACGGTCGCGCACCTGGCCATCGCCATCCCGCCGATCATCATCGCGTTCCTGCTGTCCATCCCCATCGGCTGGCTCGTCGTCCGCCTCCAGCGCCCCGGTGGATCGCGGTTCGCCTCGGGTGTCGGCAGCGGCATCGTGACGTTCGCCGGGCTGCTCTACGCGATCCCGTCCCTGGCGCTGTTCGTGGCGCTGCCGGGCATCATCGGCACCGGGCTGCAGAGCCCGGTCAACGTCGTGATCGGGTTGACCCTGTACGGCCTCGCGCTCATGGTCCGGTCGACCGTCGACGGGCTCACCTCGGTGGACTCGGGGACGAAGTCGGCCTCGACCGCGATGGGGTACTCGTCGGCGCAGCGGTTCTTCCGCGTCGAACTGCCGCTGGCCGGGCCGGTGCTGCTCGCCGGGCTGCGGGTGGTCTCGGTGTCCACGATCTCGCTGACCACCGTCGGCGCCGTCCTGGGCATCCAGAGCCTCGGCTCGCTGTTCACGGACGGCCTCGGCCGCGGGATCTACGAGGAGATCATCTCCGGCATCGTCATGGTCCTCGTCCTGGCGTTCGTGCTCGACGGGATCCTGGTGCTGCTCGGCCGGATCGTCATGCCGTGGACCCGGACGACCTCGGTGTCGCGTCGCCGGACCCGCCGTGTCCTGCAAGCAGCGGAGGTCGCCTCGTGATCATCGGACAGGCCTTCGCCTGGGTCTTCGACCCCACCAACTACTCCGGGTACAACGCGATCCCCGGCCGCCTCTGGGAGCACATCTGGATCACGCTGCTCGCCGTGGTGATCGCCTCGGTGATCGCCGTGCCGATCGGGTACGCCATCGGCCACACGCGCCGCGCACGGGGCTTCTCGATCGCCGTGTCCGGCGGGATCCGCGCACTGCCGACGCTCGGCGTGCTCTCCCTGTTCGGGCTCCTGCTCGGCATCGGCCTGCAGGCTCCGCTCCTGGCGCTCGTCGTGCTCGCCATCCCCTCGGTGCTGGCCGGTGCGTACTCGGGCATCGAGTCGGTCGAACCCGTGACCGTCGACGCCGCCAAGGCCCAGGGCATGACGGGGTGGCAGATCCTGTGGAAGGTCGAGGTCCCGCTCGGCCTGCCCCTGCTGATCGGCGGCTTCCGCGCAGCCGTGCTGCAGGTCGTGGCCACGGCGACGCTCGCCGCGTACGTCGGTGCCGGCGGCCTCGGCGGCTACTTCTTCCTCGGTCTGAAGACCCAGGACTACGCCGAGATGCTCGGCGCCTCCATCCTCGTGATCGCACTCGCGATCGCGTTCGAGATCGTGTTCGCCGTGCTGCAGCGGGCGTCGGTGCCCAAGGGCACCGCCGACCCGTCGGCCCGGCAGCGCCAGGGATCGCGCGAGCGAGCCCGCAATCCCATCCCGGAAGGAAATCCATCGTGATCACAGCAAAGATCCGTGCGGGCGTCGCAGCAGCGCTCGCACTGGGCGTCGCCGCCGCCCTGACCGGCTGCGCGTCGAGCGACCCGCTCGACAGCGGCTCCAGCGCGTCGTCCGACTCCAAGACGATCGTCGTCGGCTCGCAGCAGTACTACTCGAACGAGATCATCGCCGAGCTGTACGCACAGGTCCTCGAGAAGAACGGCTTCGAGGTCAAGCGCAACTTCAACATCGGGCAGCGCGAGGTCTACATCCCGCAGCTCGAGAAGGGCGCGATCGACGTCATGCCCGAGTACAGCGGCAACCTGCTGCAGTACTTCGACAAGGACTCCACGGCGAAGACCGCCGACCAGATCGACGACGGCCTCGAGACGGCGCTGCCGAAGGGCCTCCGGGTCCTCGACGAGGCCGAGGCGACCGACCAGGACGGCTACACCGTCACGAAGAAGTTCTCCGAGGACAACGACGTGACGAGCCTGGCCGACCTGAAGGACGTCACGTCGAAGCTCACCGTCGGCGCGAACTCCGAGTTCCAGACCCGTCCGTACGGTCCGAAGGGCCTGAAGTCGGTCTACGGCGTCGACGTCGACTTCAAGGCGGTCGAGGACTCCGGCGGAGCCCTGACGGTCAAGGCGCTGAAGGACGGCACCGTCCAGCTCGCCGACATCTACAGCGCCGACCCGAGCATCAAGGCGAACGACTTCGTCACGCTCGAGGACCCGGAGAACCTGATCCTGCCGCAGAACGTCATCCCCGTCGTCTCCGACAAGGTGAACGACAAGGCCGCGGACGCGATCGACTCGGTCAACGAGAAGCTGACGCCCGAGGCCCTGATCGAGCTCAACACCAAGAGCACGGCGGACAAGGAGAAGGCGTCCACCATCGCCAAGGAGTTCCTGACCGACGAGGGCCTGCTGTAACAGCAGTCCTCGTGCGTTAGACGACAGGCGTCGGGCAACTGCCCGGCGCCTGTCGTCGTTCGGCGGAGCGGGGATCGGCACATCCGTGCCGCACGGTTGTGCCGTGCAGCACCCTTGCACGTTCGTGCAGGGAACATTTCTACAAGTTGTCGAAGTCGGTGGTGACGCGGTACCGTTGAAGAGTCCCAACGGCTGTGACATCTGATGTATCCGTTCCACAGGAAGACACTGACGTGCACCGACTGCGCGCGGCGACCCGACTGGGAAGTGCCGCATGACCGACCTCCTCGACCCGCTCATCCTGTCGCGGTGGCAGTTCGGTCTGACGACCATCTACCACTTCCTCTTCGTCCCGCTGACGATCGGCATGGCCGCCGTGGTGGCCGTGTTCCAGACCGCCTGGTACCGGACCGGTCGCGCGCATTACCTGCAGCTGACCCGGTTCTTCGGACGCATCTTCCTGATCAACTTCGCGATGGGCGTCGTGACGGGCATCGTGCAGGAGTTCCAGTTCGGCATGAACTGGTCGAACTACTCGCGCTTCGTCGGTGACGTCTTCGGCGCCCCGCTCGCGCTCGAGGGGATCCTGGCCTTCTTCTTCGAAGCCGCGTTCATCGGCGTCTGGATCTTCGGCTGGGACCGCTTGCCGAAGGGACTGCACCTGGCGAGCATCTGGTGCGTCAGCGCCGGCACGATCATGTCGGCGTACTTCATCATCGCCGCGAACGCGTTCATGCAGCACCCGGTCGGCTTCTCGATGAACGAGGCCAAGGGCCGCGCGGAGCTCACCGACATCTGGGCGGTCCTCGGCAACAAGGTCGCCCTCGCCGCCTTCCCGCACACGTTGTTCGCCTGCTTCATGGTCGCCGCAGCAGTGATCATCTCGGTCGCCGCCTACCACCTGGCGCGGAACCAGAACCTCGAGACGATGATGCCGGCGCTCAAGTTCGGCATGTGGACCATGGTGGCTGCGGGGGCCCTGACGGTGCTCACCGGCGACCAGCTCGGCCTGACCATGGTCGACACCCAGCCGATGAAGATGGCCGCGGCCGAAGCGCTCTACAACACGGCGACCGGCAAGGACGCCTCGTTCTCGATCTTCACGCTCGGCACCCCCGACGGCGTGCACGAACTGTTCTCGATCCGGGTGCCCTACCTGCTGTCGTTCCTGTCCACGCACACCTTCAACGGCACGGTCGAGGGCATCAACGACCTGCAGGCGCAGTACACCCAGGTGTACGGGCCCGGCGACTACAAGCCGATCATCTGGGTCACCTACTGGTCGTTCCGCTGGATGATCGCGCTCGGCGTCGGTGCGGTCATGGTGTCGCTCGCCGGCCTCTGGCTGACCCGCAAGGGCCGGTTCCCGACGAAGCGCTGGATCTGGCGCGTCGCCACCTGGACCGTCCCGCTCCCGATGGCCGCGATGATCGTCGGCTGGATCTTCACCGAGATGGGTCGCCAGCCGTGGCTCGTGTTCGGGTTGCTCAAGACCAGCGACGGCGTCTCGCCGAACGTGACCGGGCTCGAGGTCCTCATCTCGCTCGTCGTGTTCACCGTGATCTACGGCTCGCTGGCGGTGGTCGAGTTCAAGCTCATCAAGAAGGTCGCGCAAGAGGGCCCTGCCGCTCCGGCAGAGGTCGACGAGGAGACCGGCGAGGTCAAGCACGAAGTGACGGTGTACTGAGATGGATCTGCCTGTCCTCTGGTTCGCGATCGTCGGCGTGTTCTTCGTCGGCTACTTCGTCCTCGACGGCTTCGACTTCGGGGTCGGCATGTCCCTGCCCTTCCTGGGCAAGGACGACACCGACCGTCGGGTGCTCATCAACACGATCGGCCCGGTCTGGGACCTCAACGAGACGTGGGTCATCGTCGCCGGCGCCTGCCTGTTCGCGGCGTTCCCCGAGTGGTACGCGACGATGTTCTCCGGGTTCTACCTGGCGCTGCTGCTCATCCTCGCGGCGCTGATCCTGCGCGGTGTCTCGTTCGAGTACCGCCACCAGAACAAGCACCTCGAGTGGAAGCGTCGCTTCGACCTGATGATCATCGTCGGCTCTGCCCTGCCGTCGTTCCTCTGGGGCGTCGCGTTCGGCAACGTCGTCCGCGGGATCCCGATGGACTCCGGGCACAACTACACGGGCACGCTCTTCGACCTGCTCAACCCGTTCGCGCTCCTGACCGGCGTGGCGACGCTGCTGGTGTTCTTCACGCACGGCGTCGTGTTCGTGGCGCTGAAGACCGAGGGCGAGATCCGCGAGCGGGCGAAGCGCCTGGCGACCCGGGCCGGCATCCTGACGATCGTCGTCGGTGCCGCGTTCCTGGTCTGGATGGCGTTCGTCCGGGCGACCCCTGCCTCGCTCGTGCTCTCGGTGGTCGCGGCACTCGCGCTCGTCCTGGCCGTGCTGTGCAACGCCTGGGGCAAGGAGGGCCGGGCGTTCACGCTCATGGCCGTCACCATCGCCGCGATCGTGCTCGCCATGTTCACGGCGATCTTCCCGGACGTCATGCCCGCCACCAACGACCCGGCGAACAGCCTGAACGTGTACAACGCCTCGAGCGGTTCGTACACGCTGACGGTGATGAGCTGGGTGGCGCTGATCTTCGTGCCCCTCGTGTTCGCGTACCAGGCCTGGACGTACTGGGTGTTCCGCAAGCGTGTCTCGCGGGCCCAGGTCACCCAGGCCGCGCACTAGGCAGGCGACGGTGAAGCCGCTCGACCCGCGACTCCTGCGCCTGTCGCGGACGGCGCGCGGCTTCATCGTCGCGGCCGCCGGCACCGGCGTCCTCCGCACGGTCGCGACCATCGCGATCGCGTGGGGGATCGCCGCCGCCGTGACCCTCGGCATCGACGCGGTCCAGGACGGCAGTGTCCCGGGCGCCTTCGGGCAGGCGCTCGCGCTGCTGGGCGGCGCGTTCGTGCTCCGTGCCGTGGCGGCCTGGGCGACCGACGACCTGGCCGCCCGCGCCGCGGCGAAGGTGAAGAGCGAGATGCGCACCACGGTGCTCGCCCGCGCCGCCGAGCGGGGTCCGTCCTGGCTGGCGGGCCGGTCGAGTGCGGGGTTCGCCACCACCCTCGGGCCGGGCCTCGACGCGCTCGACGCCTACTTCGGTCGCTACCTGCCGCAGCTCGCACTCACCGCGATCGCCACACCGCTGCTGCTGGTCGCGATCGGCCTCGGTGACCTGACGAGCGGGCTGATCATCCTGTTCGCCCTGCCGGTCATCCCGGTGTTCATGATCCTGATCGGACTCGCGACCCAGTCGTTGCAGCGGAAGCAGTCCGATGCCCTCGCCAAGCTCGGCGGTGCCTTCCTCGAGGCCGTCGAGGGCCTGGCCACCCTCAAGGTGTTCGGTCGCGCCCGGCGCCAGGTCGGCCGCATCGGCGCCGTCACGGACGAGTACCGTCGCGGCACGCTCGGGGTGCTCCGGCTGTCGTTCGTCAGCGGGTTCGCGCTCGAGCTCGCCGCGAGCCTGTCCGTCGCCCTCGTCGCGGTGTCGATCGGCATCCGGCTGGTCGACGGCTCGCTCGGGCTCGGCGCCGCGATGTTCGTCCTGGTGCTCGCCCCCGAGGCGTTCGCCCCCATCCGCCAGGTCGGCGCGGACTTCCACGCCGCCCAGGACGGCGTCGAGGCATCGGCAGCGGTCCTCGACGTCCTCGACGACGACACGGAGCCCGCGCCGCACCACGACACGGACCCCGCGGCGACCGCTCCGGCTGCCGCGGCGCTGGCCGTGCACGGTCTGACCGTCCGCCGGCCCGACGTGGTGATCGGCCCGCTCGACCTGCACGCCGACCCCGGCACCGTCGTCGTGCTCGCCGGTCCGAGCGGCTCGGGCAAGTCGAGCGTCATCGCCGCACTCCGCGGCGTCCTGCCGCACGACGGCACCGTGGTCGTCCCGGGCGCCGCCGGTACGACCGCCGCCGGCCGCACCACCTGGGCCGATCAGCGACCCCGCCTCGTGCGCGGGACCGTCGCCGAGAACGTCGCGCTCAGCGCGACCCCCGACGCCGTGGACGTCCAGACCGCGTTGCGCGACGCGGGGCTGGGGGTCGACCCGGGCCTCCCGATCGGCGCCGGCGGCAGCGGACTGTCCGGCGGCCAGGCGCAGCGCGTCGCCGTCGCGCGGGCGCTGTACCGCGCCCGCCGCGTCGGCACGCCGTTGGTCCTGCTCGACGAACCGACGTCGGCGCTCGACGCCGAGGCCGAGGCCCACGTCGTCGCCGCGATCCGCGGCCTGGCGGCCGACGGCGCGGTCGTCGTGGTGGCCAGCCACCGACCGGCGGTCGTGGCCGCGGCCGACGTCCGGGTCGACATCGGCACCGGTGGGTCGGTCACCGTCCGGACGGGGGTGCGCGCATGAGCCGGGAGGCTCGTGGCGCGTCGGTCCTGCGCCTCGCGATGCCCCACGGGTCGGGTTGGGCGAAGGCGGTCGCCGCCGGCGCGCTCAGTGCGGTCTGCGCCGTGGCGCTCCTCGCCGCGAGCGGCTACCTCATCACCCGTGCCGCGGAGCACCCGCCGATCCTCTACCTGACCCTCGTGATGGTCGGCGTGCGGGCGTTCGCACTCGGGCGTGCGGCGCTGCGCTACGTCGACCGGCTCGCCGGGCACGACGCGTCCTTCCGGCAGCTCGCGGTGGTGCGCACCGAGATGTACCGGCGGCTCGCCTCGGTCGCACCGGCAGGGCTCGGCAGCACCGGCCGTGGCGACCTGATGACCCGCCTGGTCACCGACACCGACCGGCTGCAGGACCTGCCCATCCGCGTCGTCGGGCCGCTGGTGTCCGCCGGGGTCGTCGCCCTGCTGTCCGTCGTCGCGGTGGCGATCGTGTCGGTGCCGGCCGCCCTCGTGCTCGTGCTCGGCCTGGCGGTCGCGGCGCTGCTCGGGTCGGTCGTGACGGGGTCGATCGCCGAGCGCTCCGACCGTGAGACCGCGGCGGACCGTGGTCGGGTCGCCGACCTCGTGCTCGACACCGTGCGGACGCTCGACGTGTTCGCGGCCTACGGCACCCTCGACGAGCGGCTGGCGCACATCGCCCGTCTCGACGCCGGCGTCACCCGTGCGGTGCGCCGCCGTGGCACGGTCGAGGCGCTCGTCGGTGCCCTGGTCGGGCTGGTCGGCGGCGGCGCGGTCATCGGGATCCTGGCCGTCGGTGCACCCGCCGTGGTGTCCGGGGCGCTCGACGGACCGCTCTGGGCACTGACCGTGTTCGTGCCGCTCGCCCTGTTCGAGGTCGTCGGCGGGGTCCCGCTCGCCGTCCTCACGCTGCGCCGGGTGCGCGCCGCCGCCGAGCGGGTCGAGCAGGTCGTCCCGGCACGGGTGCCCGCGGGCATCGTGCCCGAACCCGAGCAGGACGCCGACCCGGCCGAACTGGCGGTGTCCGGTCCGGTCACCGTGGCGGTGCGCGACCTGACCGTGCAGTGGCCCGGAGCCACGACGCCGGCGGTCGACGGGGTCTCGCTCGACCTGCACCCCGGCGAGGTCGTCGTGCTCGAAGGGCCGAGCGGCGCGGGGAAGTCCACCCTCGTCGACGCGCTCGTCCGGTTCGTCGACCACCAGGGCTCGTACACGCTCGACGGGGTCTCGGCGAAGGACATGCACCCCGACGCCGTCCGTGCCCGCATCGGGCTCATCGAGCAGGACCCGTTCGTCTTCGACCAGTCCGTCCGACAGAACCTGCTGTTCGCCCGCGAGACCGCGACCGACGACGAGCTGCTCGCCGTGCTCGACCGGGTCGGCCTCGGCGAGTGGGTCGGACGTCGCGGCGGGCTCGATGCGTCGGTGGGGGAGCGCGGTGGCCTCGTCTCCGGCGGACAGGCGCACCGGCTCGCCCTGGCGCGCGCGCTCCTGCACGCGTTCCCGGTGCTCGTGCTCGACGAACCCACGGCCGACATCGACCCGGACCTCGGCGACGCCGTCCTGCACGACCTCGTCACGACGGCGCGCGCAGCGGGACGGACGGTCGTGATCGTGTCGCACGTGCCGGTCCGGGCGGACCTGGTCGACCGCACCCTGCGGATGGCCGCCGGCCGCCTGCTCGTCGGATGACCCGACAGGCGGACGCTGGACGGGCCTCCCGGCTTGTATCGTTGACGTCCGTGACCACCGAGCAGCACGCCGAGGACCCGAACGCCTACGACTTCCGTCGTATCCAGGAGAAGTGGCAGCCCCGCTGGGAAGAGCTCGGGCTCTTCACCACCGACCTGGACGACACGCGTCCGCGCAAGTACATCCTCGAGATGTTCCCGTACCCGTCCGGCGACCTCCACATGGGGCACGCCGAGAACTGGGCCCTCGGCGACTTCGTGGCGCGCTACTGGCGCCAGCAGGGCTTCAACGTCCTGCACCCCATCGGCTGGGACTCCTTCGGTCTGCCCGCCGAGAACGCCGCGATCAAGCGCGGGGTGGACCCGAAGGACTGGACCTACGCGAACATCGCGCAGCAGAAGGCGTCCTTCAAGCGCTACGCGCCGTCGTTCGACTGGAGCACCGAGATCCACACCTCGGACCCCGAGTACTACAAGTGGAACCAGTGGCTGTTCCTGAAGATGTACGAGAAGGGCCTGGCGTACCGCAAGGACAGCTGGGTCAACTGGGACCCGGTGGACCAGACCGTGCTCGCGAACGAGCAGGTCCTGCCCGACGGCACCTCGGACCGCTCCGGCGCCGTCGTCGTCAAGAAGAAGCTCACGCAGTGGTACTTCAAGATCACGGAGTACGCCGACCGCCTGCTCGACGACCTCAACCAGCTCGAGGGACGGTGGCCCGCCAAGGTCATCGCGCAGCAGCGCAACTGGATCGGCCGGTCGGTCGGCGCCGACGTCGACTTCGTCATCGAGGGCCGTGACGAGCCCGTCACGGTGTTCACGACGCGTCCCGACACGATCCACGGCGTGACGTTCCTCGTCGTCGCACCGGACTCGGACCTGGCGGCGTCGCTGGTCGCTTCAGCGTCCTCCTCCGTCCGTGCGGACTTCGATGCCTACCTCGTCGCCACCCAGAAGACGTCGGAGATCGACCGGCAGAACGCGGACCGCCCGAAGACCGGTGTGCCGCTCGGCCGTTTCGCGATCCACCCGCTGACGGGGGAGCGCCTGCCCATCTGGGCCGCCGACTACGTGCTGGCCGACTACGGTCACGGCGCCGTCATGGCCGTCCCGGCGCACGACCAGCGCGACCTCGACTTCGCCCGGGCGTTCGACCTGCCCGTGAAGGTCGTCGTCGACACCAACGCCGCGGTCACCGGAGCGATCCCGGTGATCACCGAGGACACCGAGCTGCCCGACCTCAACCCCGCCACCACGGGCGAGGCACTGACGGGTCAGGGCCGGATGATGAACTCCGGCCCCCTCGACGGCATGTCGAAGCAGCACGCGATCACCGCCGCGATCTCCCTGCTCGAGGAGCGCGGGACCGGTCGCGCCGCCAAGACCTACCGCCTGCGCGACTGGCTCATCTCGCGCCAGCGCTTCTGGGGCACGCCGATCCCGATCATCCACGGCGCCGACGGCAGCGAGCACCCCGTGCCGCTCGACCAGCTGCCGGTGCGGCTGCCCGACACCGAGGGGCTCGACCTCAAGCCCAAGGGCACCTCGCCGCTCGGCGGAGCGACCGACTGGGTCAACGTCCCGAACCCCGTCGACGGTACGCCCGCGCTCCGTGACACCGACACGATGGACACCTTCGTCGACTCGTCGTGGTACTTCCTGCGCTTCCTGGCGGCGAACGACGACACCCAGGCGTTCGACCCCGCGGTCGCCCGCAAGTGGGCGCCGGTCGACCAGTACATCGGCGGGATCGAGCACGCGATCCTGCACCTGCTGTACGCGCGCTTCGTCACCAAGGTGCTCTTCGACCTCGGTTACCTCGACTTCACCGAGCCGTTCTCGGCACTGCTCAACCAGGGCATGGTGCTGTCCGGCGGTTCGAAGATGTCGAAGTCCAAGGGCGGCGTCTCGCTCGGTGACGAGCTCGACGCGAACGGCGTCGACGCGATCCGCCTGGTGATGGGCTTCGCCGGCCCGCCCGAGGACGACATCAACTGGGAGGACGTCTCGCCGTCCGCCTCGGCACGCTTCCTGGCCCGCGCCTACCGCTTGGCGACCGACGTCACGTCGACCCCCGACGTCGTCTGGGCCGAGGGCGACCGCGCCCTGCGCCAGGTGACGCACCGGTTCCTGGCCGATGCGCCGGGCCTGATGGAGTCGTTCAAGTTCAACGTCGTGATCGCGCGGCTCATGGACCTGGTCAACGTGACCCGCAAGGCGATCGACAGCGGCCCCGGTGCCGCCGACCCCGCCGTGCGCGAAGCCGTCGAGACCGTCACGCTCGGCCTCGCCGTGTTCGCGCCGTACACCGGCGAGGAGATGTGGGAGCAGCTCGGGTACGAGGCCACCGTCGCGCTGCACGGTTGGCGGAAGGCCGACCCGACGCTGCTGGTGCAGGAGACCCTCACCGCCGTCGTGCAGGTCAACGGCAAGGTGCGCGACTCGTTCGAGGTGTCGAAGTCGATCGAGCCGTCCGAGCTCGAGGAACTCGCGCGGAACTCGGCGAACGTGCAGCGGTACATCGGTGACCGCGAGATCGTGAAGGTCATCGTGCGGGCGCCGAAGCTCGTGAACATCGCCATCAAGGGGTAGTCCTCGGGCGGCGCGGCCGTCCACAGGGTGGGCGTCTGGCCGTCCACAGGGTGGGCGTCTGGCCGTCCACAGGGTGGGCGTCCGACGCACCTGTCCACAGACCAGCATTCCGGAGCCCGGCCGATCGGCCGGGCTCCGTAGCGTTCGGGGCATGTCGTCGCCATCGTCACCGGACCCTCGGTCAGTGGACGGCGCGCCCGCATCGGGACGCGTGCCCTGGTCGCGACTGGTGCTGTCGCCGCGGGCCGCGGTGGTGCTGGCCGGGGTCGTCGTGGCTGTGGCGCTGGTGGTGGTCCTGGTCGGGTCGCTGACGGGGCGTGGTGGTGCCGGCGCGGGCGGGGTCGTCGTCAGTAATGCGCCCACCGCCGGCGCGCCGACTGCCGGGGTGCCGACCGCTGGTGCGCCCACCGCCGGGGTGCCGACCGCTGGGTCTGGTGCGGCGCGTGTGGTGGTGCACGTGCTCGGGGCGGTCGAGCGCGACGGCGTGGTGCGCCTGCCGCCGTCGAGCCGGGTCACCGACGCGATCGAGCGGGCCGGCGGCGCGACGGCGGACGCGGACCTCGACCGACTGAACCTGGCACGGGTCCTGACCGACGGCGAGCGGCTGTACGTGCCGCGCGTGGGCGAGGACGAGGTGCCGGCGGCGCTCGATCCGGTCGACGGCGGTGCGGCCGCGGCGGGCAGCAGCGGGGGCAGCAGTACGGGTGCCGCGGCTGCCTCGGGAACCGGCGCCGACTCCGTCGTCGACCTGAACAGCGCCGACCAGGCTGCGCTCGAGACCCTGCCCGGCATCGGCCCGGGCTTGGCCGGCCGGATCCTCGCCTGGCGCGACGAACACGGCCGGTTCACCGCGGTCGAGGACCTGCTCGACGTCAGCGGCATCGGCGACGTCCGGTTCGCGGAGCTGCGTGACCGCGTGCGGGTCTGAGCCGTGCCCCTGCAGCTGCGACCCAGTGCGACGGACCTGCGGGTTGCGGTGCCGGTGGCGATCGCCTGGATCGTGACGACCGTGCTCGTCGGGGGACCGACGGCAGCGCCGGTGGTCGGGATCGTGGCCGCCGTGCTGGCCGTACTGGCCGTGCTCGCCGGAGGGAGTGCGGTCGTCGCTGGTCGTCGTCGCTCGGGCCGTCGCTGCCGCACCGTGACCGCCGGTGCCGGCCCGGTGCTCGTCGCGGCGGCGCTGACCGCGTTGCTCGCGGTGTCGGTCACCGTGGGGGAGACCCGACGGACGCCGGAGGTGCTCCGGGCACTCGCCTCCGGACCGGGCACCGTCTCGTTCGACGCAGTCCTGTCGCGCGACCTGGGCCCGGGTGACCGCTCCGTGCTCGCGACGCTCGAGCGTGCCGACACGGAGCGTGCGCTCCGGGTACCGGTCCGGCTCGTCCCGCCGGGCGACGGTGCGCTCGTCCCGCCGGGTGACGATGACGACCGCGTGCTGGCCGCGGGCACGCGGGTGACCGGCACCGGGACGATCGAGGCCGACCTCCCCGGTTCCGCGACCGCGTTCGTGCTGTTCCTCCGGGGTGTGCCCGCCACTGAGCCACCCGGGGGACTGCTCGGAGCCACCGACACCGCGCGTCGGGCCTTCGTCCGTGCGACGGCGGACCTGCCCGAGCCCGGGGCCGCGCTCCTGCGAGGCCTGGCGATCGGCGACCGGTCCGGCCTCGACGCCGCGACCGAGGCAGCGATGGAGACCTCGGCGCTGACCCACCTGACCGCGGTGTCCGGGGCGAACTGCGCGGTGATCGTCGGCCTCGTCGTGGTGGTCGGGCGACTCTGCGGGGTGCCTCGGGGGCTCCGGGCGGCGTCGGCCGTCGCCGTGCTGCTCGCGTTCGTGGTGCTCGTACGGCCAGACCCGTCGATCGTCCGGGCCACGGTGATGGCGGTCGTCGTGCTGGTCGTGCACCTGTCCGGCCGCCCCGTGCGTGGCGTGCCCCTCATCGCCCTGGCCGCGATCGGCATGCTGGTGGTCGACCCCTGGTTCGCGCAGTCGTTCGGGTTCGCGCTGTCGGTGCTCGCCACGACCGGCATCGTGGTGCTCGGACCACCGCTCACCACGCTCCTCGCCCGACGGCTGTGGAACCCGGCGGCCGCTGCCCTCGCCGTGCCGGTAGCGGCGCAGGTCGCCTGCTGGCCCGTGACGATCCCGCTGTCCGCGGCGCTGCCGACCTACGCGGTGCCGGCGAACCTGCTCGCCGAGCCCCTGGCACCGATCGTCACCGTCGTCGGCCTCGGTGTGTGTCTGCTCGCGCCGGTCTGGCCGTGGGGTGGGTCGGTGCTGGCAGCCGTCGCCTGGGCCCCCGCGTCGGCGGTCGGCGGCATCGCCCACGGCGCAGCGCTGCTGCCGTACGCGTCGGCGCCGTGGCCGGGTGGGACCGTCGGGGTGGTCGGCGCCGTGGTCGTCAGCGCGTGCCTCGCGGTCGCCGTGCTGAGCACTCCGATGGTGCGGAGCCGCCTGCTGCTCGTCGCGGGAGTCGTCGTCGTGGTCGGTGTCGCCGCCGTCGCGGTACCCGTGCTGGTCGTGCGCGGTACCGTCCCGCGCGACTGGGCGGTCGCGGCGTGCGACGTCGGACAGGGTGACGCCGTGCTGGTCCGTGGCGGCGACAGCACGGCACTGATCGACACCGGGGACGACCCGGACCGCCTCCGGGCCTGCCTCGACCTGCTGCGGGTCCGCCGGATCGACCTGCTCGTCCTCACGCACTTCGACCGCGACCACGTCGGGGCGGTCGACGAGGTCGCGGGCATCGTCGACACGGCGCTCGTCGGACCCGTCGGCCGTGCGTCGGACAGCCGCGTCGTGCAGGACCTGCAGCGCGGCGGCGTCGACGTCCGGCAGGCCGACGACCGGGTGTCCGGTGTGCTCGGGCCGCTCGGTTGGCGCGTGGTGTGGCCGCGGGCGGGCAGCCCGGACGCCGGCAACGACGCGAGCATCGTGCTCGTGACCGAACCGCTGCCGGGCGGCGACTGCCCCACGTGCCTGTCCGGGGTGTTCCTCGGCGACCTGGGGGAGACCGCGCAGCGTCGGGTCCGCTCCGGCAGTGCGCTCCCCGACGGCGCCGTCGACGTCGTGAAGGTCTCGCACCACGGTTCGGCCGACCAGGACCCGCTGCTGTACCGGCAGCTCGCGGCCCGCGTCGGACTCGTCGGCGTCGGCGCGGACAACACCTACGGCCACCCGACACGGTCGGCGCTGTCGACGCTCGCATCGTCGGGGACCGCCACCTACCGGACCGACGAACTCGGCACCGTCGTGGTGGGTCGGACGGGTGCGGACGACCTGCGGGTGTGGACGGAGCACACGCCGTCGGTGGCCGCCCGTAGGATCGTCGGAGCACTCGTCGCACCGGCACCGTCCGGGTCGGCACCACCGGAAGGACCGCATGCCCGCCAAGAAGCCCGCGCGCGCCGCAGCGAAGATCGACCAGGTCCCCTGGTCGGGGATCCGCCCGGCCCCGGTCGTGCTCGTCACCGGGCCCGAGGCGTTCCTGGCCGACCGGGCGAGCAGTGTGCTCAAAGACCTGCTCGTGGGCGAGGACCCGGCGCTCGAGGTGCACGACCTCGAGGCCGACCAGTACGCTCCCGGGCTGCTCGCGACCCTCGCCAGCCCGTCGTTGTTCGGCGAGCCGCGACTCGTGCGGGTCACCAACGTCGAGAAGTGCACCGACGCCTTCATCACCGAGACCATCTCGTACCTGCAGGCCCCGGCCGACGACGTCACCCTGGTGCTCCGGCACGGCGGCGGGGTGCGTGGCAAGAAGCTGCTCGACACGATCCGCAGCGGGGTCGGCGGCGGGGTCGAGGTCCTGTGCGACGAACTCAAGCGCGAGACCGACCGCATCGACTTCGTCAACGCCGAGTTCCGCGCCGCCCGACGCAAGATCGCGCCGTCGGCGGTCCGCACCCTCGTGGTCGCCTTCGCGGACGACCTGGCCGAGCTCGCCGCCGCGTGCCGCCAGCTCCTGGCGGACGAAGCGCAGGAGATCACCGACAAGGTCGTCGACAAGTACTACGGCGGCCGCGTCGAGACGAACGCGTTCAAGGTGGCCGACATCGCCCTGGCCGGACGGTCCGCTCCGGCGATCGTCGAGTTGCGGCACGCGCTGGCGACGGGCGAAGCACCGGTGCCGATCGTCGCGGCGTTCGCGAGCAAGATCCGCACGATGGCGAAGGTCAGCGCGTTCCGCGGGCCGAGCGGTCAGGCGGCGTCGGCGCTCGGCATGGCTCCGTGGCAGGTGCAGCGCGCGCAGCGTGACGTCGCCTCGTGGAGTGAGACCGGTCTGGCGAACGCGATCACGAGCATCGCCGAGGCGGACACCGCGGTGAAGGGCGGCTCGCGCGACGCGCACTACGCACTCGAGGTCATGGTCCGCACCATCGCCCGACGCGGCGAGGCGCGCTGAGGCGACCCGCGCCTCCCGGTCGTCGCGCGCTCGTCGCGCCCACACCCGCGCACTTGGTGAGCAGAAATGGTCGAGTGCCGACCGGCACTCGACCATTTCTGCTCACGAAGCGTGCGGCTCGCCGCCGCCACCACCCAGACGCCCACCGCCCACGCCCAACACACCCCGCACATGACGAAGGCCCCACACCGTTCGGTGCGGGGCCTTCGTGCAGCGCTCAGGAGATCAGAGCGACGCAACCTTCTTCGCGATGGCCGACTTGCGGTTCGCGGCCTGGTTGCGGTGGATGACACCCTTGCTCACGGCCTTGTCGAGCTTCTTCGACGCGGTGGCCAGAGCGGCAACGGCCTTGTCCTTGTCGCCAGCGGCAACGGCGTCGTTGGTGTGACGGATGAACGTCTTCAGCTCCGACTTGTAGGCCTTGTTGCGCTCGGTGGCCTTGAGGTTGGTCTTGATTCGCTTGATCTGCGACTTGATGTTCGCCATGTGTAGCTCCTGCTTCGTCTCGTACGGGTGGGCGCGACCGCGGGGTAGAGGGGCCCTCGGTCGCATCGCGTTCCACCCGTGGGCGGGGAACGCGCAAGCCAGCCACCAACATTACCAGGCGAACGGCCCGCCACCAAAGCACGAAACACCGCCGGATCGGCGTGATCTCGCGGCAACATGCACCGGATACGGTGACGGGCATGCCATCCCTCGCGCCTCGGATCGACACCGTGCCCGCCTCCGGCATCCGGAGGGTCTTCGAGCAGGCAGCGCTGCTGCAGTCCGCCGGCACCGCGGTCACGATGCTCGTGATCGGTGAACCGGACGTGGCCGTGGCGCCGCACATCGGCGACGCGGCCCGTCGCGCGTGGACCGAGGACCGCACCGACTACACGCCGAACGGCGGCATCGCACCCCTGCGCGAGGCGATCCGCGACAAGCTCCGCCGCGAGAACCGCATCGAGGCCGACCTCGAACAGATCTGGATGACGATCGGTGCGACGCAGGCCTTGTTCCAGGCGATGACGCTGACGCTGAGCCCCGGCGACGAGGTCCTGGTGCCGGACCCCGGCTACACGACCTTCACGATGAACGCGCACATCCTCGGGGCCACGCCGGTGCCGTACCGGCTCGAACCGCAGCACGGGTTCGAACCCGACCTCGAGGCACTCGAGGCGAGCGTCACCGAGCGCACGCGCGTGCTCGTGGTGAACTCGCCGTCGAACCCGCTCGGCTCGGTGTTCAGCGAGGACACCCTCCGCGCGCTGCTCTCCTTCGCGAAGCGGCACGACCTGTGGGTGATCAGCGACGAGGTCTACGAGTACTTCACCTACGGCACCCGTCACGTCAGCCTGGCCGCGCTCGACGAGGACGACCGGGTGTTCTCCGCGTTCTCGCTGAGCAAGACCTACGCGATGACGGGTGTCCGGGTCGGGTACCTCGTCACGCCGAAGGGCCTCGGGCCGACGATGCGCACCACGCAGGAGGCGATGATCAGCTGCGTCGCCGAGCCCGACCAGTACGCGGCGCTGGCGGCGATCGTGGGGGACCACTCCGCGGTCCGCGACGCCCGCGAGCACTACCGGGCGAACCTCGAGGTCGCGAAGGAGGTCCTCGACGCCGCCGGGATCCGGTACCTCGACCCGCGGGGCGCCTTCTACCTCTGGGTCGACGTGTCGCACGCCTCGGACGGCGACGTCGCGGCGTGGGCGCTCGGCCTCCTGCAGCGCGAGGCCGTCGCGGTCGCGCCCGGCAGCGCGTTCGGCCGCACCGGCGAGGGCTGGATCCGCGTCTGCCTGGCCGCCACCCCTGACGACCTGCGGCGCGGCCTGGGCGCGTTGCCGGCGCCGGCGCACGCTTCCGTCTGACGGCGGCGACCGTCCGGACCGGGGCGGGTGACGCACGGGAGGCCCGCCCCGCGTTCCGCATCGCACGTCGCGCAGCCGCGCCGTGCCTCCAGAGCGGGTGAAGCATGGGAGACTGGGCCGACCGTCCGACCCACCTGAGGAACCGTGAGCCCACAAGCATCCGCTCCGCTCGAGCCCGCCGCGACCCCGGCCGGCGCGATCCGCAACTTCTGCATCATCGCGCACATCGACCACGGCAAGTCCACGCTGGCCGACCGCATGCTGCAGATGACCGGCGTCGTCGAGGAGCGCGCGATGCGCGCGCAGTACCTCGACCGCATGGACATCGAGCGCGAGCGCGGCATCACGATCAAGTCGCAGGCCGTCCGCATGCCGTGGGAGCTCGACGGTGAGACCTTCGCGCTCAACATGATCGACACCCCCGGGCACGTCGACTTCTCGTACGAGGTCTCGCGTTCCCTGGCAGCGTGCGAGGGCGCGATCCTGCTCGTCGACGCCGCCCAGGGCATCGAAGCGCAGACGCTGGCGAACCTGTACCTGGCGCTCGAGAACGACCTCGAGATCATCCCGGTCCTCAACAAGATCGACCTGCCGGCGGCCGAACCCGAGAAGTACGCGGCCGAGCTCGCGCAGCTCATCGGCGGCAAGCCGGAGGACGTCCTGCGCGTCTCCGGCAAGACCGGCGTCGGTGTCCCCGAGCTCCTCGACCTGGTGGTCCGGCGTGTGCCGGCACCGGTCGGCGACGTCGAGGCCGCGCCCCGCGCGATGATCTTCGACTCGGTCTACGACAGCTACCGCGGCGTGGTCACGTACATCCGGATGATCGACGGCTCGATCAAGCCGCGCGAGAAGGTCCAGATGATGTCGACCAAGTCGACGCACGAGATCCTCGAGATCGGGGTGTCGAGCCCCGAGCCGATCCCGACGAAGGGGCTCTCCGTCGGCGAGGTCGGCTACCTGATCACCGGCGTGAAGGACGTCCGCCAGTCCAAGGTCGGCGACACCGTCACGAGTGCGCAGAAGCCCGCGACCGAGGCCCTGCCCGGCTACACGGACCCGAAGCCGATGGTGTTCTCGGGCCTGTACCCGATCGACGGGTCGGACTACCCGGACCTCCGTGACGCGCTCGACAAGCTCAAGCTCTCCGACGCGGCGCTGGTCTACGAGCCCGAGACGTCCGTGGCGCTCGGCTTCGGCTTCCGCTGCGGGTTCCTCGGCCTGCTGCACCTCGAGATCATCACCGAGCGGCTCTCGCGCGAGTTCGGCCTCGACCTCATCACGACCGCGCCCAGCGTGATCTACGAGGTCACGAACGAGGACAACTCCGTGACCGAGGTCACGAACCCGTCCGAGTTCCCCGGCGGCCGCATCGTCGAGGTCCGCGAGCCCATGGTCCGCGCGGCGATCCTCGCGCCGAAGGACTACGTCGGCGCGATCATGGAGCTGTGCCAGTCGCGCCGCGGCTCGCTGCTCGGCATGGAGTACCTCGGCGAGGACCGCGTCGAGATCCGTTACGAGATGCCCCTCGGCGAGATCGTGTTCGACTTCTTCGACCAGCTGAAGAGCAAGACGCAGGGCTACGCGTCGCTCGACTACGAGCCCATCGGCGACCAGGCGGCCGACCTCGTCAAGGTCGACATCCTGCTGCAGGGCGACCAGGTCGACGCGTTCAGCGCGATCGTGCACCGCGACAAGGCCTACGCCTACGGCACGCTGATGACCGAGCGGCTGCGCAAGCTCATCCCGCGCCAACAGTTCGAGGTCCCGATCCAGGCGGCCATCGGCGCGCGGATCATCGCCCGCGAGAGCATCCGCGCGATGCGCAAGGACGTCCTGGCGAAGTGCTACGGCGGTGACATCACCCGCAAGCGCAAGCTCCTCGAGAAGCAGAAGGAGGGCAAGAAGCGCATGAAGACCATCGGCCGGGTCGAGGTCCCGCAGGAAGCCTTCATCGCCGCGCTCTCCGGCGACGTGGAAGAGAAGAAGAAGTAGTAGCGCGCGTCGCGCCGGGTTCCGACGTTTCGCGCTGAGCGACACCGCACGCGCCGGGGCGGCCGTGAAGTGTCGCTGGGCGCGAGAGTTCGCCCGGGCCGGTCGGCGCCGGCAGCCGCGGTCGGGCGCCGTCAGCGAAGGCGCGCGGCGCGGGTCCGCAAGGCGGCCAGGCAGAGGGCCGGGAGGCTCGCGGCGGCCAGTCCCGCCAGTGCGGTCCGCACGATGGTCCAGCCCGCAGCCGCTGCGAAGTCGTCCTGCGCCCCCGCGGCGATCCCGGCGAGCACGGCACCGACGACCATCGTGAGCGTCACGGCGGCGAGCAGGCGCGGCAGTCGCGCCGCGCGGTGCCGACGGACCGCCACGACCAGGGTGGCTCCGAACAGCAGCACACCCGCCCCGGCGCAGCACGCACCGACGCCGGCGATCGCGTTCGCGGTGTCGAAGGTGTCCCACTGCGCGGCCGGCACTGTGACGTACCGCGTCGACGAGCCGATGCTCGCCGTCGTCGCGTCGACCAGGACACGCGCGAGTGCGGCGGCGCCGAAGGCGACGAGCGTGAGCGCGGCGAGCGTCGTGGTCCGACGGTCGACGGACCGCCAGGGCGCGGGGGTGGAGCGGGGCACGCTGCAACGATAGGGGCGGGGCGGCCGCGAGTCGGGCCTCCAGTTCGGGGTGCACGCGAACCGGACGACGCGACCCGGACGACGCGACCTGAGCCGTGATCGGTTCGATCCGACGGGGCAGGCGCAAGTAGGCTGACGGCATGAGCATCCGCGGGAGCTACCGGACCGCCCTGACCTACGGCGCGGTGGGGGCGACCCAGGCGTCGGACCTCATGACGTACCCGCCCGAGGGGTTCACCCCCACCGAGTCGCGTGCCCGGATCGGGCACGGCGACCAGCGGTTCGAGACTGCGGTGACGCAGGCCCTGACGTGGCAGATCCAGGAGCGCAGCGGCATCCGCGTGCGCGTCGAGGAACAGCCCGACGACGACGAGGTCCGGTACAACCCGGTGACCTTCGACGACGACGGCGTCCCGATCGCCCCGGCCTCGATCGGCACGCCCCGGGTCGAGAAGTTCGCGCCGGACGGCACCCCGCTGGTGACCGCTGGCACGTCGGCGACGCTCACGATGCACGCCTTCGGGCGGACCGTGCAGGCGCCCGTGCGGGTCGTGTCGATCATCGACGAGCACGACCGCAAGGGCTTCGCGTACGGCACGCTCGAGGGGCACCCGCTCTCCGGCGAGGAGTCGTTCGTCGTCGAGCGCACGTCGGACGGTTCCGTGTGGCTGCAGATCCGGCAGTTCTCGCAGCCGTCGAGCCGGAAGTGGCAGTTCGTCGCGCCACTGCTGCGACGGCAGCAGAAGGTGATGGCGGAGCAGTACCTGGCGGCGCTGCGGGGCGACTAGCGGGGAGCGCGTGCTGGCGAGCGCCCGCGTGCTTGCGTGCGCGTGCTTGCGTGCGTGTGCTTTGTGCGCTTGCACGCTGGGTCAGCGCAGTGGCGGCAACGCCGCGATGGCGTCCTCGATCAGCGCGGCGTCGACCCGGCAGTCCCGCGCGACCGTGACCGCGTTGGTGACCCGCAGCGCCTCGACGTCGAACACCCCGGTGGCGACCGCCAGGAAGGGGATGCCGGCGGCGTCCGCGGCCTCGCCGTCACGCGGGGTGTCGCCGACGATCACGGCACGGGTGCCGGCGAGCTCCGCCGCCGCGCGGGTGGTGACGTCCGCACGCTCCACCTCGGTGTCGCCGAAGTAGGAGTGGTCCCAGTCGAACAGGCCCTCGTCGAACCCGGCACCGGCCAGCTTGACGCGTGCGCGGTACTCGGAGTTCCCGGTGAGCAGGCCGTTCCGCCACCCGAGCTCCGCGAAGCGGGTGAGCAGCGCGGTGGCGCCGGGGACGGGGGACCGGTGGTCGCCTGAGGCGTGCCGCTCGGCGGTGAGGTCGCGCAGGTGGCGGCTGACCGTCGGGATGATCGTGTCCTCGAACGCGTGCGCACGGACGTGCTCGGCGATGAGCCCGGCATCGGTCCGACCGTGCTGGTGCCCGACGCGCAGGGTGAGGTCGCGGCCGACCGCACGCTCGAGCGCGAGGTGGTAGAGGTTGCCCGGGGACGACGCGTTCATCACGAGGGTGCCGTCGATGTCCCACAGGACCGTGGTGGGGACGGGGTGGTGCTCCATGCGTCCATCATGACGGACAATGGACTCCATGCCGAGTGCTCTCCCGATCGCCGATCCGGCACCCGCTGACGGACTGATCGTGCCGCGAGCCGCGGCGGGCTCCGCCGCCGGTTCCGACCCTGCGGCCGTGCCGTTCGGGGTCTACGTCCACGTGCCGTTCTGCCGGGTGCGCTGCGGCTACTGCGACTTCAACACGTACACGGCGTCCGAGCTCCGCGGCGTGCGCCGCGACGACTACGCCGGCCACGCCGTGCGGGAGATCGAGTGGGCCGCGACCGTGCTCGACCGCTCCGGCGTCCCGCGCCGGCCCGTGTCGACCGTGTTCTTCGGTGGCGGGACCCCGACGATGCTGCCGGCGTCCGACCTGGCGATGATCCTGCGGGCCATCGACGACACGTGGGGGATCCTGCCCGGCGCCGAGGTCACGACCGAGGCGAACCCGGACTCGGTCGACGCGTCCTCGTTGCAGACGCTGCGCGAGGGTGGGTTCAACCGGATCAGCTACGGCATGCAGTCCGCGGTCCCGCACGTCCTCGCGACCCTCGACCGCACACACGACCCGTTGCGCGTGCCGGTCGTCGTCGACCTCGCGAAGCAGCAGGGCCTCGACGTCTCCCTCGACCTCATCTACTCGACACCGGGGGAGTCCCTCGACGACTGGCGCACCTCGCTCGACGCCGCGCTGGCCTGCGAGCCCGACCACGTGTCGGCGTACTCGCTCATCGTCGAGGACGGCACCGCGATGGGCCGCATGGTGGCGCGCGGGGAGCTCCCGGCCCCCGACGACGACCTGGCCGCCGACATGTACGAGCTCGCCGACCAGGTGCTCGGCGACGCCGGGTACTCCTGGTACGAGGTGTCGAACTGGGCGCGCGGCGACGCGCACGCGAGTCGCCACAACCTGTCGTACTGGAAGGGCCACGACTGGTGGGGTGTCGGCCCCGGTGCCCACTCCGCGGTCGCCGGCACCCGCTGGTGGAACGTCAAGCACCCGGCCGCGTACGCGAACCGGGTGCTGTCCGGCGAGTCGCCGGCCGCCGGGCGCGAGGTCATCGACGACGAGACCCGCTACGTCGAGCGCCTGCTCCTCGCCGCACGCGTCCGCGGGGAGCTCGCGACGAGCGAGATCCGCCAGGAGGCCCGTGGCCGGGTCGCGGGACTCATCGCACGGGGTCTCGTGGACGGGTCGGCCGCGGTGCGGGGACGCATCGACCTGACCCTGCAGGGTCGCCTGCTCGCCGACGCGGTGGTGCGGGAGCTGCTGGACTGACGCTGTGCTTGCTACTGCACTGTGCTTGCTACTGCACTGTGCTTGCTACTGCTTGATGAACTCGATCGACAGGGGGTAGCGGTAGAACTGGCCCCGGTTCGCCGCGACGGCCGCCAGGATGCCGAAGACGACGGTCAGGACGGCGACGATCGGGAACAGCACCAGTCCGATGACCACGACGCTCAGCACGCCGCACGCGACGTACGCGATCGCCACGGTGATGTGGAAGTTCAGTGCGACCCGGGTGTGCTCGCGGATGAAGCCGCCGCGGTCGCGCAGCACCAGGTACGCCACGAGCGGGGCGACGAAGTTGAAGAAGATCCCGCCGATGTGCGTCAGCGTGGCCCAGAGGCGCTGGTCCTCCGGGCTCATCGGCTGCGGCGGCGTGTACCCGCTGGGGTACTGGGGCCCGTTGGGGTTCTGCGGGCCACCGGGCTGCTGTCCGTAGGTCATGCCGGAAGCGTATCGGGGGTGCAGTCGTGCGGGCGTAGGATCAGCAGTCGACACGTCCGAGTGCCAGGTCGACCAGGAAGGAGCGCTCGTGGTCAGTGAACGCAGCCTCGAGGTCCTGAAGGCCATCGTGCGCGACTACGTGGCGTCGCGCGAACCGGTCGGCTCCAAGACGATCGTCGAACGGCACGCGTTCGGCGTCAGCGCCGCCACGATCCGCAACGACATGGCCCTGCTCGAGGACGAGCAGCTCATCGTCGCGCCGCACACCTCGTCCGGGCGCGTCCCGACCGACAAGGGCTACCGGCTGTTCGTCGACCACCTGGCCGCGGCGCGGCCGCTGACGAGCGCCCAGCGGCACGCCATCGAGACCTTCCTCGGCGCCCCGAACGACCTCGACGAGGTCCTCGGCCGCACCGTGCGCCTGCTCAGCCAGCTCACGAACCAGGTCGCCCTGGTGCAGTACCCCTCGATGGTGCGCGCCCGGGTGCAGCACGTCGAGCTGGTGCGCCTCGGCGACGCCCGGCTCATGGTCGTGCTCATCACCGACACCGCCCGGGTCGAACAACGCGTCGTCGAGACCGACGTCGCGCTCGACGAGCCGCTGCTGACCGAACTCCGCACCGTGCTGAACGGCGCGGCCGTGGGGCTCCTGCTGCAGGACGTGCCCACCGCGCTCCGTGCGGTCCCGCAACAGCTCCGGCCCGACGCCCAGGCGCTCGGCGGGGTCGTCGTGGCGACCCTCATCGAGCAGGTCGCGGCGAACCGTCAGGACCGCCTGGTGATGGCCGGTGCCGCCAACCTGGCGAAGAGCGAGCAGGACTTCTCCGGCGGCCTCTTCCCGGTGCTCGAAGCGATCGAGGAACAAGTCACCCTGCTCCGGTTGTTCGGGGAGATGCAGGTGGACGACATCGCGGTGGCGGCGAGCATCGGCGTCGAGAACGCCGAGTACGGGCTCGACGCCACGAGCATCGTCGCCGGCGGGTACCTCGCCGGTGGCGGCGAGGTGGCACGCCTGGGTGTCCTGGGACCGACCCGGATGGACTACGGCACGAACATGGCTGCCGTCCGGGCCGTCGCACGGTACCTGTCCAAGCTGCTGGGCGAACACTGATCGACTGCAACACCGACCGACCGACCGAACACAACCGACTGAGGGATACGTGGCAGACCACTACGACGTCCTCGGCGTCCAGCGAGACGCCTCCGATGCCGACATCAAGAAGGCCTACCGCCGCCTGGCGCGTGAGCTCCACCCGGACGTGAACCCTGCCCCAGAGGCAGCCGAGCGGTTCAAGGACGTCACGCACGCGTACGACGTCCTGAGCGACCCGGAGCAGCGGCGCCGGTACGACGCCGGGCCCCAGGCCGACAGCCCCTTCGGTGGCGGCGCCGGCGGGTTCAGCGACATCTTCGACGCCTTCTTCGGCGGCGGTGGCGGTGGTGGCCGGGGCAGTGGTCCCCGCAGCCGTGCCGAGCGCGGGCAGGACGCCCTGCTCCGCATCGACGTCGACCTCGACGAGGTCGTCTTCGGCACCCACAAGGACGTCGAGGTCGACACCGCCGTCCTGTGCGAGACCTGTCACGGGTCGTGCTGCGCACCCGGCACCAGCCCGCGCACCTGCGACATCTGCGGCGGTTCCGGCAACATCCAGCGCCAGGTCCGCTCGCTGCTGGGCAACGTCGTGACGAGCGCCCCGTGCGGCACCTGCCGCGGCTACGGCACCGTCATCCCGAGCCCCTGCCCGACCTGCCAGGGTCAGGGTCGCGTCCGCGCCCGTCGCACCGTGCCGGTCGACGTCCCCGCCGGCGTCGACTCGGGCCTGCGCCTGCAGATGCCCGGCCAGGGCGAGGTCGGCCCCGCCGGTGGCCCCTCCGGCGACCTGTACCTGGAGATCCGGGTGCGGCACGACGACGTCTTCAGCCGCGACGGTGACGACCTGCTCGCCACCCTCGAGGTCGCGATGACCGATGCCGTGCTCGGCACCACCACGACGATCGACGGACTCGACGGGCCCGTCGAGCTCGAGATCCGTCCCGGGGTGCAGAGCGCCGACGTCCTGGTGATCAAGGACCGCGGCATCACGAAGCTGCGCGGGAGCGGACGCGGCGACCTCCGGGTCGGCGTGCAGGTCGTCACCCCGACGAAGCTGTCGCACAAGGAACGCCAGCTCGTCGAGCAGCTCGCGAAGTCGCACAAGGCGTCGGCGCCGCAGCTCGCCCGGTTCCAGCAGGGCATGTTCGGCAAGCTCCGCGACCGCTTCTTCAACTTCTGATGGCATCGCTCTACGTCGTGGAGTCGCTCGACGGGGTCGCCGTCGGTGGCTCCGTGACGCTCGACGGGGCAGAGGGGCGGCACGCCGTGACCGTCTCGCGCGTGCGGGTCGGTGAGACGCTGCGGCTCTCGGACGGACGGGGGACCGTCGTGTCCGGTGCGGTGGACTCCGTCGACCGCGACTCGCTGGTGCTGTCCGTGGCATCGCTGTCCGTCGACCCGCTGCCGGTCCCGTCGCTGACGCTCGTGCAGGCCCTCGCCAAGGGCGGCCGCGACGAGATGGCGGTGCAGGCGTCGACGGAGATCGGCGTCGACCGGATCGTGCCGTGGTCCGCCGCGCGCAGCGTCTCCCGGTGGGAGGGCCCGAAGGTCGAGAAGGGCCGATCGCGCTGGACGGCCATCGCGCACGAGGCCGCGAAGCAGGCGATCCGGTCGCGGGTGCCCGAGGTCGGGCCGCTCGTCACGACGGCGAAGCTCGTCCCCGCGCTCGGTGCCGGTGCTGCGGTGCTCGTGCTCGACCCCACCGCGACCGTGCGGCTCGCGACGTGGGCACCGACGGCGGACCTCGACGAGATCGCCCTCGTGGTGGGGCCGGAGGGCGGCATCGACGGCTCCGAGCTCGAGCGGCTCGAAGCCGCGGGAGCGATCAGGGTCCGGCTCGGCGACAGCGTGCTTCGGACGTCGACCGCCGGTCCCGCGGCACTCGCGATCCTGCAGGCCGGACTCGGGCGCTGGTGAGGGAAGGCCCGAGGTCGGTCCTGCGTTCTACGATGGAGTCATGAGCACCAGCACGCCCAGCGTCTTCAGCAAGATCATCGCGCGCGAGATCCCGGCGACCGTCGTCGCCGAGGACGACCGCGTGATCGCGATCGAGGACATCGCCCCGAAGGCACCCGTCCACGTGCTGGTCATCCCCAAGACCGAGCAGTACGCGAACGTCGCCGAACTCGCGGCCGGTGACCCCGACCTCCTCGCCCACCTGGTCGCCACCGCGCAGCGCATCGCCGACGAGCGCGCCGGCGGCCAGTTCCGTCTCGTCTTCAACACCGGCGAAGCCGCCGGTCAGACCGTGTTCCACGTGCACGCGCACGTACTCGCAGGTGAACTGCAGGAAGGCACCCTTGCCGGCTAACGAACCAGCACAGCCCACCACCGACGACGACCAGGTCGTCTCCGTCGCCCTCCAGGTCGACGGCATCGCCATGGTCCAGCTCCTCGGTCCCCAGGACCGCCTGCTGAAGACCGTCGAACGGCAGTACCCGGGCGTCAAGGTCGTCGTCCGTGGCAACGAGGTCACGCTCACCGGGCCCGAGCGCGAGGTCGCGCGGGCGAAGGCGCTCGTCGACGAACTCGTCGGCATGGTCAAGCGCGGGCAGGACATCGGCCCGTCGGACATCCCGATGTCGGCACGGATCCTCGACGACGACCGCAAGCCGTCCGACACCTTCGGCACGCCGATCGTGTCGAGCCGCGGCAAGTCCGTGCGGCCGAAGACCGACGGGCAGCGCGCCTACGTCGACGCCATCGACGAGCACACCATCACGTTCGGCATCGGCCCCGCCGGCACCGGCAAGACCTACCTGGCGATGGCGAAGGCCGTGCAGGCCCTGCAGCGGCGCGAGGTCACCCGGATCATCCTGACCCGTCCCGCGGTCGAGGCCGGCGAGCGGCTCGGGTTCCTGCCGGGCACGCTCACCGACAAGATCGACCCGTACCTGCGGCCGCTGTACGACGCCCTGAACGAGATGATGGACCCCGAGCTGGTCCCGAAGCTGCTGGCTGCGGGCACGGTCGAGGTCGCGCCGCTCGCGTACATGCGCGGCCGGACGCTCAACGACTCGTTCGTCGTCCTCGACGAGGCGCAGAACACGACGCCCGAGCAGATGAAGATGTTCCTGACCCGTCTCGGGTTCGGCTCGAAGATGGTCGTGACGGGTGACATCACCCAGGTCGACCTGCCGGGCAACGTGTCCGGACTCCGGCTCGTGACGCGGATCCTCGAGACGGTCGAGGACATCCACTTCGCCCGGCTCGGCAGCGAGGACGTCGTGCGGCACACGCTCGTCGGTCGCATCGTCGACGCCTACACCGTCTACGACGAGGAACGCCTCGCCGAGCAGGCCGGTCACCGTCCCGGTGGCCGTGGCAGCGCGCCGGTCGGCAACCCCGACGGCGCCAACCGTGCCGAGCGCCGTGGTCGGCCGCCGCAGGACCGTCAGCGACCCCCGTACCCCCAGAACGACGCCCGAGGAGGCAACCGGTGAGCATCGAGCTCAACAACGAGTCCGGGGTCGAGGTGGACGAGGCAGCCATCCAGCGCCTCGCCGCGTTCGCCCTCGACGCGATGCACGTGCACGCGGACGCCGAACTCGCGATCGTCCTGGTCGACGAGGGCGCGATGGAGCAGCTGCACGTGCGGTGGATGGACGAGCCCGGCCCCACCGACGTCCTGAGCTTCCCGATGGACGAGCTCCGACCGGGCACCGAAGAGGACCCCACGCCCGCCGGCCTGCTCGGCGACATCGTGCTCTGCCCGCAGGTCGCCGAGGAACAAGCGAAGACCGCCGGGCACTCCAGCACCGACGAGATGCTGCTGCTCACCTGCCACGGCATCCTGCACCTGCTCGGGTTCGACCACGCCGAGCCGGACGAGAAGGCCGAGATGTTCGGGCTGCAGGGCGAGATCCTGACGGCCTTCGCGGCCCAGCGCCGGGGTCGGTAGCCGATGCTCGTCGTCGTCGGTCTGCTCGCGGTCGCGCTCGGGCTCGTCGTGCTCGGCGGGCTCCTCGCCGCGAGCGACGCCGCGCTCTCCGTGGTGTCCCGTGCCGACCTCGACGAGATCGCCCGCGGCAACAAGCGTCGTCGTGCGCTCGAGGCGATCGCGGACGACGTCGGCGCGCACGTCAACGCCCTGAACTTCTTCCGCGTGCTCGCCGAGACCGCTGCGGCCGTGCTCGTCACGATCGCCCTGGTGCGGGCGTTCGACAGCTGGTGGGTGGCACTCCTCGTCTCCGCCGCGATCATGACGGCCGTGTCGTTCGTGCTCGTCGGGTCGAGTCCGCGCAGCGTCGGACGGGCGCACGCCGAACGGCTGCTGGCGTCCACCGGCGGCCTGGTCCGCGCCGTCCGGATCGTGCTCGGTCCGCTCGCCGGTCTGCTCGTCAGGATCGGTGACCGCGTGACCCCGGGCCGCGGCCGCAGCGCCTCGACGGTGTCGAGCGAAGAACAACTGCTGTCCCTCGTCGACGAGGCCACCGAGAGCAACGTGCTCGAGGACGAGGACCGCGAACTCATCCACTCGGTCTTCGAGTTCAGCGACACCCTCGTGCGCGAGGTGATGGTGCCGCGCACCGACATGCTCACGGTCGACGGCTCGGACACGCTCGCCGCGGGCATGGAGCAGTTCCTCGCCGCCGGGGTGTCCCGCATGCCCGTCACCGGCAAGGACAGCGACGACGTCCTCGGCGTCCTGTACCTGCGTGACGTGTCGCGGGCGCTGTACGAGCGACCGGGGTCCGGCAGTGAGCGGGTCACCCGGCTGCTGCGTCCGGCCGAGTTCGTGCCGGAGTCGAAGGCCGCCGACGACACCCTGCGGCACATGCAGGTCGCGAAGAACCACCTGGTCCTGGTCGTCGACGAGTACGGCGGCGTCGCCGGTCTCGTCACGATGGAAGACCTCATCGAAGAGCTCGTCGGGGACATCTCCGACGAGTACGACCGCGCCGTGGTCGACCGGGTCGAGGTCGAGCCCGGCCTCTGGCGCATCTCGGCCCGACTGCCCGTCGACGAGCTCGGCGACCTGTTCGGCATCGAGCTCGACGACGACGACGTCGACACCGCCGGCGGTCTGCTCACCAAGGAGCTCGGCCACCTGGCGGTGTCCGGCGACACGGTCACGGTGTCCGGCGTCGTCCTGACGGCCGACCGGGTCGAGGGCAAGCGCCGCCACCTCATCACCGTGCTCGCCGAACGCACTCACGCCCTCGCGGGTGTCGAGGACGCCTTCGACGACGCCACCACCACGACGGGAACCACGCACGCATGACCGACTCCGACTCCACCCCCACCGCCTCGGGCAAGCCCTACCGCGCGGGCTTCGTCTCGTTCGTCGGGCGTCCGAACGTGGGCAAGTCCACGCTGACGAACGCGCTGGTGGGCCAGAAGGTCGCGATCACCTCGTCGAAGCCGCAGACCACCCGTCGCGCGATCCGCGGCATCGTGCACCGGCCCGACGGCCAGGTCATCATCGTCGACACCCCGGGTGTGCACCGTCCCCGCACCCTGCTCGGCGAGCGGCTCAACGACCTGGTGCAGTCCACGCTCGGTGACGTCGACGTCATCGGGTTCTGCGTCCCCGCCAACGAGCCGATCGGCCCGGGCGACCGCTTCATCAACGACACCCTCGACCAGTACCCGCGGGCCAAGAAGGTCGCGATCGTCACCAAGATCGACCGCACCTCGAAGGACAAGGTCGGCGAGCAGCTGCTGGCCGTCTCCCGGCTCCGCGACTGGGATTCGATCATCCCGACGTCGGGCACGAAGGGCCTGCAGCTCGAGGACCTCCTCGGCGAGATCACCTCGTTGCTGCCGGAGTCGCCCCAGCTGTACGACTCGTCGGCCGTTACCGAGGAGACCGACGAGGAGCGCATCAGCGAACTCATCCGCGAAGCCGCGCTCGAGGGTGTCCGCGACGAACTGCCGCACTCGCTCGCCGTCGTGATCGAGGACATCGTCGAGCCGGACGAGGACGACGACGCCGACGGGCCGCTGCGCATCTTCGCGAACCTGTTCGTCGAGCGCGACAGCCAGAAGGCGATCGTCATCGGCCACAAGGGGGAGCGCCTGAAGGACGTCGGCTCCCGCGCCCGGGTCGAGATCGAGTCGCTGCTCGGCGGTCGGCACGTGTACCTCAACATCCGTGTGAAGGTCGCCAAGGAGTGGCAGCGTGACCCCAAGCAGCTCGGACGCCTCGGCTTCTGAGCGTCCGGCGCCAGGAGTCATCCACACGAGGGACGCGCCCGTGAGCCGAGCGCCGTACCGTGGACGCGTGTTCCGTCCCATGCTGCGCGCGCAGGTCATCACCGACGTCGTCATCGCCGTGGTGCTCGGCTCGCTCGTGCTGATCACCTCGGCGCGGGGCATGGACTCCCCGCTCGCGATCGTCACGGTCGTCGGCATGACCGCTGCCCTCGCGCTCCGACGGCTGTCGCCCGGACTCGCACTGGCCGTCGCGTGGGTGTTCGCGGTCTTCGAGATGGTCACGGGCCAGATGCCCGACCTGTCGAACGCCTTCATCGCCGCGGTGCTCTACACGACGAGCGCCTACGGCAGCCGGCGGGTGCGGCTGGCAGGACTCGTCTCGGCGATCGTCGGGTCCGTCACCGCGGCCCTGTACATCGGCGTCGACGACTACCGCAACCGGTTGACGATCGACACCGCTTCGACCCCGTTCCAGGAGTCGGTGCAGGTCACGGTCTCGTACTTCGCCGTCGTCCTGCTCCTGCTGCTCCTGCCGTGGTTGGCGGGCCTCGTGGTCCGCACCCGCCGGTCGGCGAGCATGAGCCGCGAGGCCCAGCTGCTCGCCGAGCGCGACGCCGCCCGTGCCGACCGAGCGGTCGCGGTCGAACAGGAGCGTGTGCGCATCGCCCGGGACATGCACGACATCGTCGCGCACTCGCTCGCGGTCGTCATCGCCCAGGCGGACGGTGCCCGCTACGCACTGAAGGCCGACCCCGCCGTCGCGGACCAGGCCCTCGGCACCATCTCGACCACCGCCCGCCGGGCCCTCGGCGACGTCCGCGAGCTCCTCGGCGCGCTGCGGCACGAGCAGGGGACCGTCCCGACGCCGGAGATCGACGACATCGACCGGCTCGTCGGCGAGATGCGCCAGGTCGGCCTCGACGTCCGGGTCGAGCGCGAGGGCGACCCGACCGGCCTCCCCACCACGACGCAGCTCGCGGTGTACCGGATCGTGCAGGAGAGCCTGACGAACGCCTACAAGCACGGTGAGCCCGGCACGCCGGTGCACGCATCACTGACCTACCGCCCGGACACCGTCGAGATCGCGGTGGTGAACCGCCGCGCCGACGACGGCACCCGGGGTCCCGGCACCGGGCACGGCCTGGTCGGCATGCGCGAGCGTGCCACCATGACCGGCGGCACGATGACCGCCGGTGTCCGTGGCCCCGACTTCGAGGTCGCCGTCCGCATGCCCGCCGTCCCCGCGAGCGGGCAGATGCCCCGCGGGCGCATCACACCGACCGCGAGCCCGACCGCGAGCCCGACCGCGAGCCGGGCCGCGAGCCCGGCTGCGGGCCCGACCGCCGAGTCGGCCCCCGCCCCGACCATCAGTCCGACCGAGCAGGAGCGCACCGCCCGATGACCACCACCCCGCCGGCCGACGGCCGCATCCGCGTCGCCCTCGTCGACGACCAGGCACTCTTCCGCACCGGCATCCGGATGCTCATCGGTTCCCAGCCGGACCTGCACTTCGTGGGCGAGGCGGGCGACGGCGCCGAGGGCGTCGAACTCGTCCGGCGCACCCGGCCGGACGTCGTGCTCATGGACGTCCGGATGCCCGTGATGGACGGCATCACGGCGACCGCGCACATCGTCGAACAGGCCGGTACCGACGGCGCGAAGGTGCTCGTCCTGACCACGTTCGACTTCGACGAGGCCGCGGCGAAGGCCATCCGGGCCGGGGCGAGCGGCTTCGTGCTGAAGGACGCCGACCCCGAGTTCCTGCTCGCCGCCGTGCGGACCGTGCACGCCGGCACCGCGGTCTTCGCGGCCTCGGCGACGCGGGAACTCCTGCGGCGCTACGACGACTCCGTCGAGCAGGCCGCCACCGTGCCGGCGACGTTCGACGACCTCACCCCGCGCGAGCGCGAGATCTTCGACCTGGCGGCCCGCGGCTTCAGCAACAGCGAGATCGCGCAGCACGAGTACGTCAGCGAGGCGACAGTGAAGACCCACATCTCGCGGGTCCTCACGAAGCTCGGACTCCGCGACCGCGTGCGCCTCGTCGTGTTCGCGCACGAGCACGGGCTGGTGAGCAAGGCCGACTGACGGACGTCATCCGATCGGATGACCCGTCCACAGGAAGTCGAGCCGAGCGGCTCATCCACAGGAGCCGCCCGACGGACGCGGGGCGGGCCTCCCGGACGCCATCGTTGGTGCATGACCACCAGCCACGCTCCGATCATCCGACTCGACCACGTGTCCAAGCACTACGGCGACGCCGCGCGCCGGGTGACGGCGCTCGACGACGTCAGCGTCGACATCGGCACGGGGGAGTTCACCGCAGTGATGGGGCCGTCCGGGTCCGGCAAGTCGACGCTCATGCACGTCGCCGCGGGACTCGACGCGGTGTCCGCGGGCCGCATCGAGATCGACGGGGTCGACATCACGGGGCTCGGTGACAAAGACCTGACCGAGCTCCGTCGCCGCCGGCTCGGGTTCGTGTTCCAGTCGTTCAACCTGGTGCCGACGCTCGACGTCAGCGAGAACATCCGGTTGCCGTTCCTGCTCGGCGGGCACAAGCCGTCGAAGGACGAGAGCGCGTGGATCGACCGCCTGGTCGACCAGCTCGGACTCGGCAACCGGCTCTCGCACCGGCCGCACCAGCTGTCGGGTGGGCAGCAGCAGCGCGTCGCCATCGCCCGGGCACTCGCCTCGCGTCCGGCAGTCGTCGTCGCCGACGAGCCGACCGGTGCCCTCGACTCGCGCACCGGCCGTGACGTGCTCGCGATCCTGCGCGGGGCCGTGCAGGAGTGGGGCCAGAGCGTCGTCATGGTGACGCACGACCCCGTCGCTGCCGCCAACGCCGACCGGATCCTGTTCCTCGCTGACGGCCGGGTCGTCGCCGACCGCCCGGCGATGGACGCCGGCGCGATCTCCACCACGATGCTGGGGATGGAGGCGGCAGCGTGAACGGCGTCCGCTCCTTCGCCCCGACCGTGCTGGTCGCGGCGCTCGGCACCACGTTCGGGTCAGCACTCGTCATCGCCCCGGGCATCGTGACCGAGGCGCTCGGCGCCGCCGGGCTCGCCGACCTCGGCCCGGTCAGGGCGATCCTGTCCGTCGTGGGGTGGCTGTTCCTCGGCATCGCGCTGTACGTCGGCGCGATCGTCACCGCCAACACCTGCGCGACCCTCATCGCCGGGCAGACCCGCATCATCGCCTTGCAGCGGCTCGTCGGTGCCACCGGCGCCACGCTCCGGGCCCGGATCACCCGGACCGGACTGGTCGTCGGGGTGCTCGGCGGACTGATCGGCGCCGTCGTGGGAACCGGGCTGTCCGCGGTGTTCGTGGTCGTCCTGCGCGGCAACGGGTTCCTGCCCGACACCGACTACACGCTCCTGCCGTGGGAACTCGTGTTGCCGGTCGTCGCCGTGGTCCTGGCGACCTGGGGAGCGTTCGCCGCGGGTTCCCGCCGGGTGCTGACCGTCACCCCGCTCGAGGCGCTCTCCTCGAGCGTCGAACCGAGCCACGACGACGTCCGCTCGGGCACCGCCCGAAAGGTCTGGGCCATCGTGCTCATGGCCGGCGGCGCGGCGCTCATGCTCATCGGGCTCGCGGTCAGCGCGAGCTCGCCGATCGCGGTGCTGCCGGCTGCCCTCGGCGGGTTCGTGTCGTTCGCCGGCGTCGCCGTCGGAGCGACCATCGTGATGCCGCCGGTGCTGCAGCTCATCGGTCGGATCGGCTCGCACGACCCCGTCGTCCTGCTCGCCGGCCGCAACGCCATGCGTGCGCCGGGTCGGTCCTCGCGGGCGACGATCGGGCTCGTCATCGGCGTCACCCTGCTCGTCACCTTCGCCGTCGCACTGGGGATCATGCAGCACGTGCTCGAGGCCCAGCTCGAGCAGATGGGACAGGGCCAGATGACGACCGAGATGGTGCAGGCGCAGCGCGACTTCTTCGTCCAGCTGAACGCCGTCGTCAGCGTCATCGTCGGGTTCTCGGCCGTGATCGCCGCCGTCGGGGTCGTCAACGCGCTGGCACTCGGGGTCCTGCAGCGTCGTCGCGAGCTCGGGCTGCTGCGAGTGCTCGGACTCACCGGGGCGCAGGTCCGCCGGATGATCGTGACCGAGGCCGTGCAGATGGTCGTCGCGGCCGTCGTCTCGGGGCTCGTGCTCGGCACGTTCTACGGCTGGGTCGGCGGGCAGACGCTGCTCGGGTCGCTCGGGCACCCGGTCACGCCGGTGTTGCCCCCGCTCACGATCGGGATCGTGGTCGTCGGGGCGCTCGTGCTGGCGGTCGTGGCGACGATCGCGCCGGTGCGGCGCGCGATGCGCGTGCCCCCGACCGAGGCGCTCGCGGTCGACTGACGCCGCGCTCTGGTCGCACCACGCGGCGGACGGGAGGCCCGGTGCCAGCTGGCACCGTGCCTCCCGTCCGTCGTTCCGTGCGTCCACTGCCGCGCCGGCGCCCGCCACACCCGCGCCCGCCACGCCGCTCGCGTTCGTCGAGGTTCCACGATCCGCAGCGCTCGGCGGCGCTGGCGACGCTTCGTGGAACCTCGGCGACCGACCGACGGCATGTCGTGACCACTCGGGCGTCGACCACCGACGCGCTTGTCACACAGCAGCCCGCCGGTGCTACCGTGGACTCGATGTACTCGGCACTCCTCCTCCTTCGCTGCCGCGACGAGGCCTGACACACCGGCCCACCTCGTCGCGGAGTCCGTCGTGGCCGCACTCACCAGAGCACACGAACACGCGACGAAAGCGACGAACGATGCAGAACACGCAGCAGCCCTCCGGGATGCCGATCCACAAGTACGTCCCCTTCCACGAACAGATCTCGGTCGAACTGCCCGACCGCACCTGGCCGACGAAACGCATCGAGCGGGCCCCGCGCTGGTGTGCGGTCGACCTGCGTGACGGCAACCAGGCCCTCATCGACCCGATGGACGCCGAGCGCAAGCGCGCCATGTTCGACCTGCTCGTCGGCATGGGCTACAAGGAGATCGAGGTCGGGTTCCCGAGCGCCTCGCAGACCGACTTCGACTTCGTCCGCAGCCTGATCGACGAGGGCGCGATCCCCGACGACGTCACCATCCAGGTGCTGACCCAGGCGCGTGAGCACCTCATCCAGCGCACGTACGAGGCGATCGACGGCGCGAAGCAGGCCATCGTCCACCTGTACAACTCGACGTCGATCGTGCAGCGCGAGGTCGTCTTCCGCACCGACGTGCAGGGTGTCGTCGACATCGCGGTGGCCGGCGCGAAGCTGTGCAAGGCGGCCGAGGCGACGCTGCAGCACGACACGACGGTCTACTACGAGTACTCGCCGGAGTCCTACACGGGCACCGAGCTCGAGGTCGCGCTGCAGATCTGCAACGCCGTGCTCGAGGTCTTCGAGCCCACCCCCGACCGCAAGGTCATCATCAACCTGCCGGCCACCGTCGAGATGGCGACGCCGAACGTCTACGCCGACTCGATCGAGTGGATGTCGCGCAACCTCGCGCACCGCCAGGACGTCATCCTCTCGCTGCACCCGCACAACGACCGCGGCACCGCCGTCGCCGCCGCCGAGCTGGGCTACATGGCCGGCGCGGACCGCATCGAAGGCTGCCTGTTCGGCAACGGTGAGCGCACCGGCAACGTCGACCTCGTCGCGCTGGGCATGAACCTGTTCACGCAGGGCATCGACCCGGAGATCTCGTTCGCGGACATCGACCAGGTGAAGCGCACCGTCGAGTACTGCAACCAGCTGCCGGTGCCGGAGCGTCAGCCGTGGGCGGGCGACCTCGTCTACACGGCGTTCAGCGGCTCGCACCAGGACGCCATCAACAAGGGCTTCGAGGCGATGAAGGCCAAGGCTGCCGCCGCGGGCAAGGACATCGACGAGATCGAGTGGGCGGTGCCGTACCTGCCCGTCGACCCGAAGGACATCGGCCGGTCGTACGAGGCCGTCATCCGTGTGAACTCGCAGTCCGGCAAGGGCGGCGTCGCGTACCTCCTCAAGACCGACCACGCCCTCGACCTGCCCCGCAAGCTGCAGATCGAGTTCTCCGGCGTCGTGCAGCGGCACACCGACACCGAGGGTGGCGAGTTCTCGTCGCAGCGCATCTGGGACGTGTTCCAGGACGAGTACCTGCCCGCCTCGACCGACGACGACAAGTGGGGCCGGTACGAGCTCACCAAGACGGCGACCTCGAGCGACTTCGACGGCACGACCTCGCTGTCGGTCGCACTCCGCGTCGACGAGGGCTCCGTCACCGCCGACGCCGTGGGCACCGGTCCGATCGACGCGTTCCTCAAGGTCCTCGCCGAGCAGGGCGTCCAGGTCACGCTGTACGACTACTCGGAGCACACGATGAGCGCCTCCGGTGACGCCAAGGCGGCGTCGTACGTCGAGCTCGACGTCGACGGCGTGCGCCTGTGGGGCGTCGGCATCGACGCCGACATCTCGACGGCCTCGCTCAAGGCGATCGTGTCCGCGGTGAACCGCGCGGTGCGCGCCGGTGCTGCTGCCGGCGCCGACTCGCCGGAGCTCGTCTCCGCCTGAGACGCGACCAGGCCGGGAGGCTCGTCTCCGCCTGAGACGCGACCAGGCCGGGAGGCGCGGTGCAGGTCCGTCCTGCACCTGGGCCCACGCCGGCCGGTTCCGGGCCGACGCGCCAGCGGCGGACCGGCCGTGCCCGGTGGGGAGCCTCCCGTCTGTGCCCGGTCCTTCCCCCGTCACGCGCGATGGCAAGTCGAATCGGGCGTACCTGGTCGTTTCTTTCGACCAGGTACGCCCGATTCCGCCAAGTACGCCCCCGCGCACGCGCTGCGCGCCGCACGCGGTGTCGGCGGGGCGGGGGATACTGGGGGCATGCCGCTGTACCGGGACGAGTGCGTCGTGTTGCGCACCCACAAGCTCGGGGAAGCCGACCGCATCGTCACCATGCTCAGCCGGCAGCACGGCAAGATCCGCGCGGTGGCCAAGGGCGTGCGGCGGACGGCGTCGAAGTTCGGCAGTCGGCTCGAGCCGTTCATGGTCGTCGACGCCCAGTTCTACGAGGGCCGCTCGCTCGACATCGTCACGCAGGCCGAGTCGCTCGGGGCCTACGGGGCGCAGATCGTCGCGGACTACGGCGCCTACACGGCAGCCAGTGCGATGGTCGAGACCGCCGACCGCCTGAGCGAGGCCGACGCCGGGCTGCAGCAGTACCTGTTGCTCGTCGGCGCGCTGCGGTCGCTGTCGCGCGGTGAGCACCACTCCAGCGCGACGCTCGACTCGTACCTGCTCCGTGCGATGAGCATCGCGGGGTGGGCGCCCTCGTTCAGCGACTGCGCGGTCACGGGGGAGCCCGGGCCGCACTCCGCGTTCGTGGTGCAGCTCGGCGGGGTCGTCGCCGACCGGGCTGCGCCTCCCGGCACGCCGCGGCTCGACCCGGCGACCCTCGGCGTGCTCGGCTCGCTGCTCGCCGGCGACTGGGCGAGCGTCGACGCCACCGACGAACGGACGCGGTCGCGGGCCTCCGGCGTGGTCGCGGCCTACGCCCAGTGGCACCTGGAACGATCGCTCCGGTCCCTGCCGCACGTCGACCGCTCGGAGCACCCGCTGCCCGTGCCGCTGACCCACGACGGACCCGAGGCGACAGCACGCGCGGTGGCCTCCACCCCGGCACCCGCACTCCCTGACCCCGATCCCGCCGCGGAAGGAACCCGCACCGTGGAAGGAACCCCCACCGCATGAGCCCCCGCCGCCCCGACGACGCCGCGCCGTTCCGCCCGATCGACTGGACCGGTGAGACGCCTCCGGCGATCCCGGCCCGGTTCGTGCCGGACCACGTCGCGATCGTGATGGACGGCAACGGCCGGTGGGCCAACGGCCGCGGGCTCACCCGGATCGAGGGGCACAAGGCGGGCGAGGCATCGCTGCTCGACGTCGTTGCCGGCGGGATCCAGATCGGCGTCAAGCACATCTCGGCGTACGCGTTCTCCACCGAGAACTGGAAGCGTTCGCCGGAAGAGGTCCGGTTCCTGATGGGCTTCAACCGCGACGTGATCCGTCGTCGGCGCGACCAACTGAACGAGTGGGGCGTCAAGGTGCGGTGGGCCGGACGCCGTCCGCGGCTGTGGCGGAGCGTCATCGACGAGCTCGACCGTGCCGAGCAGATGACCGCGCGCAACGACGTGCTGACCCTGACGATGTGCGTCAACTACGGCGGCCGGAACGAGATCGTCGACGCCGTGCGGGGGATGGCCGAAGAGGTCGCCGCCGGACGCCTCAAGCCGAGCCAGGTCACCGAGAAGGCACTGGCGAAGCGGCTCTACGTGCCCGAGATGCCCGACGTCGACCTGTTCCTGCGCAGTTCGGGGGAGCAGCGCACGAGCAACTTCCTGCTGTGGCAGTCGGCGTACGCCGAGATGGTGTTCCTGGACCGCCTGTGGCCGGACTTCCGGCGCACGGACCTGTGGGGCGCGATCGAGGAGTACGCACGCCGCGACCGGCGCTACGGCGGTGCGGTCGACGCCCCGACCGCCTGACGCACCCGTCAGCCGGGCAGCGGCCCGTCGAGCAGGTGCGCCGCCGACCGCACCGCGTCCAGGGCCGCACGGACGCTCGGGACGCGCTCGGCCACTCGGGCGATGACGACCTCGACCCGGCGGGCCAGGTCGTCGTCCACGGGGTCGACCCGGACGTCGGCGGGGATCACCGTCGTCGCGAGCGCCAGCCGGGGGAGCAGCGCCACGCCGAGTCCGGCGGCGACGAGCCCCACCACCGCAGCCGCGTTGTCGGTCTCGAGCACGATGTCCGGGGTGAACCCGGCGGTCGCACACGAGGCGAGCAGGTGGCCGCGGCACCGGGGGCAGCCGCCGATCCAGCGGGCGTCGCGGTGCGACGCGAGGTCCACGACACCGGCGTCCGCGGTGCCCGAGCCTCCGACCGGCGTCACCAGGGCGAGCGGATCCCGCCCGAGTGCCCGCGTGACGAGCCCGGGGTCCGGGGCAGACCCGACCTCGTCGCCGACGTAGGTGAAGGTCAGGGCGACGTCGACCTCCCCGCTCCGCAGCAGGTCGAGCGCCTCGGGCGGTTCGACCTCGACGTACGAGGTCGTCACGCCCGGAGCCGTCGACGCCAGCCGGGCGAGCACCGCGGGCACGAGGGCCGAGGACGCGCTCGGGAACCCGGCGAGGCGCACGCGGCCGCGGGTCAGGCCCCCGACGGCGTCGAGGTCCTCACGCGCGGCGGTCAGAGCGGCCTGCACGTGCAGGGCGTGGTCCGCGAGCACCCGACCGGCGTCCGTCAGCGTGGCACCGCGCCCGCCGCGACCGTCCTGCCCGGACCGCAGCACCAGGGTGTGCCCGAGCCGACGTTCGGCCCGGGCGAGCAACTGGCTGACCGCGGGTTGGCTCGACCCGAGCGCTGCGGCGGCGCGGGTGATCGACCCACCGTCGGCCACAGCGCGGAGGATCCGGAGCAGCTGGAGATCGATGTCGTCCATCACGCGATGTTATCGGCTGCACAACGAACCCGGCCTGGTGTGATGGGGCACGAGCCGGGACGCTGTCCGCATGGACTCCTTCCCCGCCGGCCGTGGCTACCTCGCGGCGTGCACCGCCGGTCTGCCGACCCGGGCCACGCTCGCCGCACAGCGGGCCGACCTCGACGCGTGGTCCCGCGCCGAGAACTCGCCGGCCCACTACGGGGCGTTGGTCGAGGAGGGCCGCGCGCTGTTCGCCGCCCTCGTTGGAGTGCCGGTGTCCCACGTGGCGACCGGCTCGCAGACCTCGGTGATGGCTGCGGTCGTCGCCGATGCGTTACCGGACGGTGCCGAGGTGGTCGTCCCCGACGGTGACTTCAGCTCGGTCGTGTTCCCGTTCCTCGCCCAGGCACACCGCGGCGTGCGGGTCCGGAGCGTCCCGCTCGACCGGCTCGCCGCGTCCGTCGGGCCCGACACCGCCCTCGTCGCGTGGTCCGCGGTGCAGTCCGCCACCGGCGCGGTCACGGATCCGTACCCGATCGTCGCCGCGGCCCGGCGGGTCGGTGCCCTCACCCTCTGCGACCTCACGCAGGCAGCCGGCGTCCTGCCCGTCGACGCGGCACTGTTCGACGTGACGCTCACGCACGCCTACAAGTGGCTCTGCGCGCCGCGCGGCGTCGCCTTCATGACACTCTCCGACACCGCCCTCGGTCGGCTCCGCCCGGTCCAGGCCGGCTGGTACGCCGGCGCGGACGTGTGGTCGTCCTGCTACGGCCCCGACATGCGCCTGGCCGACGACGCCCGTCGCTTCGACGTCTCGCCGGCCTGGCAGGCGTGGCCCGGTGCCGTGGCCGCGCTCGAACACGCGGTCGCGCTCGACCAGCAGGCGGTCTGGAGGCACGCCACCGGTCTCGCAGACCGGCTGTGCGACGCCCTCGGGTCGCCTCGGCAGGGCGACGGGCAGGCGATCGTGACGTTCGCGGACGCCGATGGGTCGGCCCTCCGGGCCCTCACCGCCGCCGGGCTCACCGCGTCGGGGCGTGCCGGGCGACTCCGGATCGCGTTCCACCTGTGGAACGACGAGTCCGACGTGACCGACGTGGCGGCCGCACTGCGCGGGGTGGGGGCGACCACGTCGGCGAGGTGAGCGTGACGGGCGGACGCGGGGCGGGCCTCCCGGCCGACGATCGCCGGTAGTCTTGCCCGGACCGTTTCCGCACCGAGCACCCAGCTCGGCGACCTCTGGAGCACTCTTTGGCACAGCCCACCCGTCTCGACAGCGTCATCGCCCTGGCCAAGCGCCGCGGCTTCGTCTTCCAGTCGGGTGAGATCTACGGAGGCTCCCGCTCCGCGTGGGACTACGGGCCCCTCGGTGTGGAGCTCAAGGAGAACATCAAGCGTCAGTGGTGGCAGCGGTTCGTCCGCGGCCGTGGCGACATGGTCGGCCTCGACTCCGCCGTCATCCTGCCCCGCAAGGTGTGGGAGGCCTCCGGCCACGTCGCGACCTTCACCGACCCGCTCGTGGAGTGCCTGCACTGCCACCACCGGTTCCGCGAGGACCACCTGATCGAGGCGTTCGTCGCCAAGAAGGGCCGCGACCCCGAGGGCCGCATGGCCGAGATCGCCTGCCCGAACTGCGGCACCCGCGGCGAGTGGACCGAGCCCCGCGAGTTCTCCGGGATGCTCAAGACGTACCTCGGCCCGGTCGAGTCCGAAGAGGGCCTGAACTTCCTGCGCCCCGAGACCGCGCAGGGCATCTTCGTCGACTTCGCGCAGGTCGTGACGACCAGCCGCATGAAGCCCCCGTTCGGCATCGGCCAGGTCGGCAAGGCGTTCCGCAACGAGATCACGCCCGGCAACTTCATCTTCCGCACCCGCGAGTTCGAGCAGATGGAGATCGAGTACTTCGTGCCGCCGGCCGAGGCGGGGGAACACTACGAGCAGTGGATCGCCGACTCGATCGCGTTCTACACCGAGCTCGGCATCGACCCGGAGAACCTTCGCCGCTTCGACGTGCCGGACGGCGAGCGGGCGCACTACTCCGACGCCACCGCCGACATCGAGTACCGCTTCGGGTTCACCGGATCGGAGTGGGGCGAGCTCATGGGCGTCGCGAACCGCACCGACTTCGACCTCAACAACCACATCGAGTCGTCCGGCCAGGACCTGCGCTTCTTCGACCAGGCGGCCAACGAGAAGTACGTGCCGTACGTCATCGAGCCGTCCTTCGGCCTGACCCGTGCGCTCATGGCGTTCCTACTCGACTCGTACCACGAGGACGAAGCACCGAACGCGAAGGGCGGCGTCGACAAGCGCACCGTGCTGCGACTCGACCCGCGCCTGGCGCCCGTCAAGGCCGCGGTGCTGCCGCTGTCGCGCAACGAGCAGCTGTCGCCGGTCGCCCGCGGCCTGGCCGACGACCTGCGCAAGAACTGGAACGTGGACTTCGACGACGCCGGTGCGATCGGCCGTCGCTACCGTCGCCACGACGAGATCGGCACGCCGTTCTGCATCACGGTCGACTTCGACACGCTCGAGGACAAGGCCGTGACGGTGCGCGAGCGCGACACCATGGCGCAGGAGCGGGTCGCCCTCGACCAGCTGCAGGGCTACCTGGCGCAGCGGTTGCTCGGCGCGTAGGGACCTCGCGGGCGGCGCGGCGCGTCGGAACCAGGTTCCGGACACAGCACCACGAAGATCCACGGTGCGGTGTCCGGAACCAGGTTCTGCGGGAATGCAAGCGCAACGTCCGCGTTGGGATCAGCATGAACGACTCCGTGAAGGTCGATGTCTGGTCGGACATCGCCTGCCCCTGGTGCTACATCGGCAAGCGCAAGTTCGAGGCCGGCGTCGCCGCGTTCGGCGCCTCGGCGGACGGCCGCCCGGTCGAGGTCGAGTACCACTCCTTCGAGCTCAGCCCGGACACCCCTGTCGACTTCGAGGGCACCGAGGCCGAGTTCCTGTCGAGCCACAAGGGCATGCCCGTCGAGCAGGCGCAGCAGATGCTCGACCAGGTCACCGGCATCGCGGCTTCGGTCGGGCTGGACTACGACTTCGAGGCCATGCACCACACGAACACCGTGAAGGCGCACCAGGTCATCCACCTCGCCAAGCAGCACGGCAAGCAGCTCGACATGGTCGAGCGCCTGTTCACCGCCTACTTCGAGCGCGGCGAGCACGTCGGCGACGACGCGACGCTGGCCGACCTGGCCGCCGAGATCGGGCTCGACCGCGACGAGGTCCTCGCCACGCTCCGCGACGACTCCCAGCTCGCAGCCGTCCGCGCCGACCAGGCCCAGGCGCAGGCCTTCGGCATCAACGGCGTCCCCTTCTTCGTCATCGACGGCAAGTACGGCGTCTCGGGCGCGCAGGACCCGGCAGCGTTCGAGCAGGTGCTGACGCAGGTCGTCGCGCTGCGCGGGACGACTCCGGACGAGGTCGCCTCGGCGACCGAACGCGCTGCGGACGACGCGAGCGCCGACGTGGCGGCGACCCGATGACGGGCGCGACGGTCACCGTCGGGGGTGGGGCGGGCCTCCCGTCCGCCCCGTCGGTCCCGGATGCGATCTCCGGTCTGGAGGCGCGCCCCGGCCTGCTCACGCTGGTCACGCCCGGCGGTGCGCCGGTCTGCGACGGTGATTCGTGCCTGATCGACGCCGGATCGTTCGCCGGTGCCGAGGGCGACTGGACCGAGGTGCCGGACTGACGGTTTCGTCGGTCGCGCGTCGCGCGCTGCTGGTCCCGCGCCCCCGTGTGGTCGTTGCGCCCCGATTCCGCGGGGCGCGACAGCTGTGCGGGGGCGCGATCCGTCGGTCGCCGGACCGGTCAGGCGCGCTGCGGTTCCTCGTCGGTGATGTCGGCGACCGTCGCGCCGTACGCGGCGACGAGGTCGTCGGCGTCGACGAAGGCACTCGCGCCGTGGCGGCCCGCGCCGAGGGCGACGAGTCGACCGACGATGCGTTCGTCGGCGTAGACGGGCAGGTCGCCGGTCGCGCCGATGGGCGTGATGGTGCCGCGCTCGTAGCAGGTCGCCTGGAGCGCGGTCGCCGCGTCGGGCATCGAGAGCTTGTTCACGCCGACCACGGAGCGGAGCTTCTTCCACGCGATGCTCCGGCCGCCCGGAACGAGCGCGAGCAGGAAGCCGCCGTCGTGCCGCTTGACGACCAGCGTCTTCACGATGTCGCCGGGGTCGATGCCGAGCAGTTCGGCGGCCTGCTGCAGGGAGTCCGCGGCGGGGCGTTCGACGACCTCGACGGACAGGCCGCGGGCTGCTGCGTCGGTGTCGAAGCGGGTGCTGGCGTCGATCGTCATGTGGAGAACGCTACCGGCGAGCACCGACGTGGGAGGATGGACCAGGTATGACGATCACACAAGCCCCAGCACGGCCTCTGCGCATCGGCCCGATCGAGGTCGACGTGCCGGTCGTGCTCGCGCCCATGGCGGGCATCACGAACATGGCGTACCGCCGGCTCTGCCGCGAGTACGGCGCCGGTCTCTACGTCTGCGAGATGATCACCTCGCGCGCACTGGTCGAACGCACCCCCGTGTCGATGCAGCTCATCCAGCACCACGAGTCCGAGACCCCGCGGTCGATCCAGCTGTACGGCGTCGAGCCGAACACCGTGGCCGAGGCCGCTTCGATCCTGGTGGGCGAGGACCGCGCCGACCACATCGACCTGAACTTCGGCTGCCCGGTGCCCAAGGTCACCCGCAAGGGCGGCGGCGCGGCACTGCCCTGGAAGCTCGAGCTGTTCCGCGAACTCGTCACGAAGACCGTCCGCGCCGCAGGCAACGTGCCGGTCACCGTGAAGATGCGCAAGGGCATCGACGAAGACCACCTGACCTACCTCGACGCCGCCCGCATCGCGCGGGACGCCGGCGTCGCCGCGGTGTCGCTGCACGCCCGCACGGCGAACGAGCACTACTCCGGTCACGCCGACTGGTCGGCGATCGCGACGCTGAAGGAAACCGTCACCGACATCCCGATCCTCGGCAACGGGGACATCTGGTCGGCAGCCGACGCCCTGCGCATGGTCGACGAGACCGGCGTCGACGGCGTCGTCGTCGGACGCGGGTGCCTCGGGCGCCCGTGGCTGTTCGGCGACCTGGCGGCGGCGTTCCGCGGCGAAGGGCTGCGGTACATGCCGACCCTGGGCGAGGTCGCCGACGGGTTCCGTCGGCACGCCGAACTGCTCGTCGAGTTCTTCGGGTCCGAGGACCACGGTTGCCGCGACGCCCGCAAGCACGTGGCCTGGTACTTCAAGGGGTATCCGATCGGCAGCGACGTGCGGTCCGGTCTCGCACTGTCGTCGAGCCTGCAGGAGATCGACGACCTGCTCGGGCAGCTCGACCGCGACGCACCGTACCCGGGCGAGGGCGCCGAGGGCCCCCGTGGTCGCTCCGGCAACCCGAAGCGCACCGCACTGCCCGACCGCTGGCTCGAGTCCCGCGACGTCGACAGCGAGTTCCGCAAGGTCCTCGCCGCCGCCGAGCTGCACCACAGCGGCGGATGAGCGCCACCGCCTCGTACGGACCGGCCGACGCCGAGCGCTGGCTCCCGGAAGAGCACGGCAACCGCCGATCGGACTTCGCCCGTGACCGCGCACGCCTGCTGCACTCCAGCGCGCTCCGTCGCCTCGCCGCGAAGACCCAGGTGCTCAGCCCGACGACCGGGCTCGACTTCGCCCGCAACCGCCTGACCCACTCGCTCGAGGTGGCGCAGGTCGGTCGAGAGCTCGCGGACTCGCTGGGCCTCGACCCCGACGTGGTGGACACCGCGTGCCTGGCGCACGACATCGGCCACCCGCCCTTCGGCCACAACGGTGAGACCGCCGTCAACGCCTGGGCCGCCGGCATCGGCGGGTTCGAGGGCAACGCGCAGACGCTGCGGCTGCTCACCCGGCTCGAGCCGAAGGTGTACGGGCTGCGGCCGGGGGCAGGCGCCGCTGGCGCGGGGGCCGGCGCTGGCGTCGAGCGTCCCTTCGGTCTCAACCTGACCCGTGCGTCGTTGGACGCCAGCTGCAAGTACCCGTGGCCGGCGGCGCAGGGCGTCTCCGAGTCGTCATCGGGTCGGACCAAGTTCGGCTTCTACGACGACGACCACGACGCCTTCGAGTGGCTCCGTGCCGGGGCGCCCCGTCGGCAGCGGTGCATCGAGGCGCAGGTCATGGACCTGTCCGACGACATCGCGTACTCGGTGCACGACTTCGAGGACGCCGTCGTCGCCGGGTTCATCGACGTCGCAGCGCTCGGCGACCGCGTCGGCGAGAACGACATCGTCACCGCGATGCACGCGTGGGTGGGCGACGACCTGAGTCGTGACGAACTGCTCGAGGCGTTCGACCGCCTCCGGGCGCTGCCGCTCTGGATGACCTCGTACGACGGGTCCCGGCGTGACGCAGCGCACCTGAAGAACCTGACCTCGCAGCTGATCGGACGCTTCGCGCGGACGGCGACGGCCGCGACCCGCGAGTCCTACGCTTCCGGGTCCCTGGTCCGGTTCGCGGCGTCCGTCGTGACGCCGCCGGAGATCATCGGCGAGATCGCGGTCCTCAAGGGGATCGTGGCGGCATTCGTGATGACGCAGGGCGACCGGCAGCCCGTGTACGAAGACCAGCGTCGGATCCTGACGGAGCTGCTCGACGCCCTGGCAGCATCGGGTGCATCGGATCTCGAGCCCGGCTTCGCCGCCGACTGGCGTGCGGCGTCTGACGACGACGGCCGACTCCGCGCCGTGGTCGACCAGGTCGCGAGCCTGACGGACCAAGGGGCGATCGCCTGGCACCGGCGGTTGGTCGTCGGCGAGCGGGAAGCGGTCCACATCCCGGTGTGAGCGGTCGGCCGAGGTCGGTCCCACGAACTAGGATCAGAGGGTGGCTGGCAGGATCGCGCGGAACGACATCGACGAGGTCCGCTCGCGTGTCAACATCGCCGACGTCGTCGGCGACTACGTCACGCTGAAGAACGCGGGCGTCGGGTCGATGAAGGGGCTCTGCCCCTTCCACGACGAACGTTCCCCGTCGTTCCACGTCCGGCCCCAGGTCGGGCGTTACCACTGCTTCGGCTGCGGCGAGGACGGCGACGTCTTCAGCTTCATCATGGCGCAGGACCACACCACCTTCGCCGAGGCCGTCGAGCGCATGGCCGCGAAGATCGGCTTCACCCTGCACTACGAAGAGGGCGACGGGCCGCGCACCGACTACAACACCCGCGCCCGGCTGATCGCCGCCAACGAAGCCGCGCTCGAGTTCTACACGGCGCAGCTCACCACCGCCGCGGCCGACCCCGCACGGCGGTTCCTGGGGGAGCGCGGGTTCGATCCCTCGGCGGCGCAGCACTTCGGTGTCGGCTTCGCCCCGAAGTCGTTCGACATGCTCAAGGACCACCTGCGCGGTCGGGGCTTCACGCTCGAGGAACTCACCTCGGCCGGGCTCGTCAGCCAGGGCGACCGGTCGCCGTACGATCGGTTCCGTGGTCGCCTGATGTGGCCGATCCGCGACGTCACCGGAGCGACGATCGGGTTCGGTGCCCGTCGCCTGCTCGACGACGACAAGGGCCCGAAGTACCTCAACACGCCCGAGACCCCGATCTACCACAAGAGCCAGGTGCTCTACGGGCTCGACCTGGCCCGCCGCGACATCTCGAAGCAGAAGCAGGTCGTGATCGTCGAGGGCTACACCGACGTCATGGCCTGCCACGTCGCCGGCATCACCACCGCGGTCGCCACGTGCGGCACCTCGTTCGGCGTCGACCACATCAAGGTGCTCCGCCCGATGCTCGGCGACCTGGCCGGCGCCGACCCGAACGCCAACGGCGAGGTCGTCTTCACCTTCGACCCGGACGAGGCTGGACAGCGTGCCGCATCCCGCGCCTTCGCCGAGGAACAGCGGTTCGCCGCGCAGACGTTCGTCGCCGTGGCGCCCGGTGGCCTCGACCCGTGCGACCTCCGGCTTGCCCGCGGCGACGACGCCATCCGCCGCCTGATCACGAACAAGCGCCCGATGTTCGAGTTCATGATCCGCCGCACGTTGGAGGGCCACGACCTCGAGACGGTCGAGGGCCGCGTCAGTGCCCTCCGCGCCGCCGCGCCCGTGCTCGCCGGCATCCGCGACCGCTCGCTCACGCAGGGCTACGTCCGCGAGCTCGCCGGCTGGCTCGGCATGGACATGCCAGAGGTCCGTCGATCGGTCGAGACCGCGCGTCGGCGTGCGGGGTCGACGGACGATCGGTCAGGAGGCCCGGGGCGCGACGGCCGCGCCGGTCACGCCACCGACGGGGCCGGTGTGGTCGAGGAGCCCGTCGCCGGGATCCGCTCGCTGCCGAACGACCCGATCAGCCGCATGGAGCGCGACGCCGTCATGGCGATGGTGCAGCAGCCGACCTCGGTCGGAGCGCCGCTGCTCGGGCTCGCCGCATCGGCCACGTTCTCGGCGCCGATGCTCGCCGTCGTGCGGGACGCCGTGGTCGCCAACGTCGACGTCATCGGGGCGGGGGACTGGCTCGACCGGTTGCTCGCCGACGTGCCGACCCCCTTGCGCACCCTGACGCACGAGCTGGCCCTCGCGCCGATCCCCGCTCGCAACGCCGAGGACCTCGCCGCGTACTGCCGGAGCATCGTCGTCGCCCTGGTCGAGCGGGACCTGCTCGCCCGCAAGGCCTCGTTGCTCGGACAACTGCAGCGTGCGGACCCGCACGAGCAGGCCGAGCGACGCGCCGAGATCCAGCGGCAGCTCGTGGACATCGACGCGCAGCGCATGCGGCTCCGCGCCGACGCCGAGGCGTCCTAGCCCCTCGCTCTCGCCGCCCGAGTGTCGGGGCGCCTGCCGCGCGGCCGTGTCGGGCGTCGAGTGGTCGCAAGGCGTCGGCTGGCCGGGGTCCGGCCGACAGGACGTGACCGCTCGGGGTGGGACGGGCGGTGTGTCGTGACCGGTCGGCGGGGGCGAGGGACGGGGCCGACGTGGGGCGAGCCTCCAGGCCGACGGTGTGGCCGCACGACGTGCCGCGTGTCGGGCGTCGAGTGGTCGCAAGGCGTCGGCTGGCCGGGGTCCGGCCGACGGGACGTGACCGCTCGGGGTGGGACGGGCGGTGTGTCGTGACCGGTCGGCGGGGGCGACCACCCAGGTTGCACGGCGCAACTTTCGTGTGCGGCGCGCCGGGTCGATGCGCACGAATGATGCATCACGCGACGGGTGCTTGCATTACAGCGGTGTAAACAAATCGCTCCCGGTTCGATCTGTTCCGTGACAGGGTGATACCAATGAGCGTTCCTGGCCGGGCACACAGACGTACCACCCGCCGGTCCGGACACTTGCACCCAACTTCAAGAGAGGCATCGAACATGGCATCCGTGTTCAAGAAGCACACAGCCACGTGGGGCAGGCGCGGCATCGCGCTCGGCGCCGGAGCAGCAGCGACGGCGCTGGTGCTGACCGGCTGCGCGAGCAGCAGCGTGAGCGACACCGAGCTGAACGGCCTGAGCATCGGGACGACGGACAAGATCACGTCCCTCGACCCGGCCGGCTCCTACGACAACGGCTCCTTCGCCGTGCAGAACCAGGTCTTCCCGTTCCTGATGAACACGCCCGTGGGCAGCCCGGACGTCGAGCCGGACATCGCCACGAAGGCGGAGTTCACGAGCCCGACCACGTACGAGGTCACCCTCAAGGACGGCCTCGAGTTCGCGAACGGCAACAAGCTCACCTCGAGCGACGTGAAGTTCTCGTTCGACCGTGAACTCAAGATCAACAACGAGAACGGCCCGCAGTCGCTGCTCGCCAACCTCAAGAGCATCGACACCCCGGACGACACGACCGTGGTGTTCAACCTCGACCACGCCGACCAGACCTGGCCGCAGGTGCTCTCGAGCCCCGCCGGCCCGATCGTCGACGAGGACGTCTTCAGCGCGACGAAGCTCACCAGCGCCGACGACATCGTCAAGGGCAAGGCGTTCGCCGGGCAGTACCAGATCAGCTCCTACAAGGAGAACCAGCTGATCCAGTACAAGACGAACCCGAAGTACGACGGCCTGCTCGGCAAGGCGAAGACCTCCGAGGTGACGGCCAACTACTACACCAAGGAGACCGACCTCAAGCTCGCCGTGCAGCAGGGCGACGTCGACGTTGCGTACCGCTCCCTGACGCCGACCGACATCTCGGACCTGCGCAAGGACGACAAGCTCAAGGTCACCGACGGCCCCGGCGGCGAGATCCGCTACGTGGTCTTCAACTTCAAGACGCAGCCGTTCGGCACCGGTCAGGACGACGCCGACGAGGCGAAGGCCCTCGCCGTGCGCCAGGCCGCCGCTGACGTGGTCGACCGCGCCGCCCTGGCGAAGGAGGTCTACAACGACACCTTCACGCCGCTGTACTCGATGGTGCCGGACGGCCTCACCGGTGCGGTCCAGCCGTTCAAGGACATGTACGGCGACGGCGACGGTGGCCCCGACGTCGACAAGGCGAAGAAGACCCTCGCCGACGCCGGTGTCTCCGGCAAGGTGCAGCTCGACATCCAGTACGCGCCCGACCACTACGGTTCGGCCTCGGACGACGAGTACGCGCTGCTGAAGACGCAGCTCGAGGACTCGGGTCTGTTCACCGTCAACATCCAGTCGACGGTCTACACGACCTACGCCCAGGAGCGCACCAAGGACGCGTACCCGGAGTACCAGCTCGGTTGGTTCCCGGACTTCTCCGACGCCGACAACTACCTGTCGCCGTTCTTCACCAAGGAGAACTTCGTCCAGAACCACTACGACGACTCGGTCATCCAGGACCTCATCGCGAAGGAGCAGGCGGAGTCCGACCCGGACAAGCGTGCCGACCTGATCGAGCAGGCCCAGGAGCGCGAGGCATCGCAGATCTCGACGCTGCCCCTGCTGCAGGGCAAGTCCGTCGCCGTCGCCGGCAAGGACGTCAAGGGCCTGACCCTCGACGCCTCCTTCAAGTTCCGGTACGCCACCCTCAGCAAGTAGCACCACGCCCCTCGCGCAGGCCGCGGGCGTTCCCACGAGGAACGCCCGCGTGCCTGCGCACCGGCATGAAAGGCACCCCTCCCCGTGACCCTGAGCACCCCAGAGGCGACCCAGGACGTGAACGGCACCGATCCGACCAAGCCACAGGCACAACGTCGTGCCAAGAGCAGTGGCGGCGGACTCGGCCGGTACGTCCTCGTCAGGTTCCTCCTCATCATCCCGACCGTCTTCATCCTGGTGACGCTCGTGTTCTTCCTGATGCGCGTCATCGGGAACCCGATCACCGCGTCGGTCGGCGGCCGACTCACCCCGACGCAGCTGCAGGAACGCCTGCACGCCGCCGGGTACGACCGTCCCGTGCTCGTGCAGTACTTCGAGTACCTCGGCGGCATCCTGCGCGGTGACTTCGGCAACGCGTCGACCGACAACCGGCCGATCACCGAGATCATCCTGCAGTACGGCGGCGCGACCGCCGAGCTCGTCTTCTACGCCCTCGTCGTCGCGCTCGTGCTCGGCATCCCGCTCGGCATGCTGGCCGCGTACACGCGCGACAAGTGGCCCGACGTGCTGCTCCGTGCCCTCGCGATCCTGACGTACGCGACCCCGGTGTTCTTCGGCGGCCTGCTGCTCAAGCTCGTCTTCTCGGTGTGGCTCGGTTGGCTGCCGCTCGGCGACCGCGCGTCGACCAGGGTGGAGCTCATCCTCGACGGCATCCCCGGCGCGAGCGGCATCTACATCATCGATGCACTGCGGACCGGCAACGCGGCGGTCATCGGCGACGTGCTGCAGCACGCCGTCCTGCCGGCGCTGACCCTCGGACTGCTGACCGCCGGCATCTTCCTGCGCCTGGTGCGCGCGAACATGATCGGGTCGCTCGGCTCCGAGTACGTCGACGCGGCCCGCTCCCGCGGTGTCCGCGAGTCGCGGTTGGTGCGGACGCACGCGTTCCGCCCCGCTCTCGTGCCGATCATCACGGTCATGGGCCTGCAGATCGCGATGCTGCTGGGCGGTTCGGTCCTGACCGAGACCACCTTCGGCTGGCGCGGCCTGGGCTTCGAGCTCAACCAGTACCTGTCGGCCCGTGACTTCGTCGCGGTCCAGGGCATCGTCGCGATGCTGGCGGTGATCGTCGCGGTGACCAACTTCATCGTCGACGTCGTCGCCGCCCTGATCGACCCGAGAGTGAGGTTCTGACGATGGCCGACACCACCCTCGTCGACCGCCACGAGCCGCTCTGGAAGCGGCTGCCCGTGGTGGTCCAGCTCCGCAAGAGCACCGGCTGGCAGCGCGCCATGCTCATCGTCGGCGTGGTCATCTGCGCCCTGTACCTGCTCGTCGCGGTCTTCGCGCCGCTGCTGGCCCCGTACGGCTTCGGCCAGCTGCAGGGCGCGGACGGCGAGAGCTTCCCGCGCACGGGCGCACCGAGCGCCGAGCACATCTGGGGCACCACCGTCGGCGGGTTCGACGTCTTCAGCCGGGTGGTCTACGGCGCCCGGACCGCGGTCCTCGTCGTGATCGTCGCGGTCGTCGTGTCGATCATCGTCGGCGTGCTGCTCGGGCTGGTCTCCGGCTACCTGGGCGGCTGGCTCGACCGGGTCCTCGTCGTGGTCGCCGACGCGATCTACGCGTTCCCCTCGCTGCTGCTCGCGATCGTCGTGTCGATCGTGATCTCCGGTGGCAACTCGAGCTACTCGGGCGGCATCATCGCGGCGGCGATCTCGATCACCGTCGTCTACGTGCCGCAGTACTTCCGGGTGGTCCGTGCCGAGGCCGTGCGTCTGAAGAACGACGCGTTCGTCGAGTCGGCGCGCGTGATGGGCACGAACCCGTGGCGCATCATGACCCGCCACGTGCTGCGGAACTCGACGCGGTCCCTGCCGCTCATCCTGACGCTGAACGCCAGCGACGCGATCCTGACCCTGGCCGGCCTCGGCTTCCTCGGGTTCGGCATCGGGCCGACGTCCGGCGCCGAGTGGGGCTACGACCTCAGCCGTGCGCTGTCCGACGTCGCGAGCGGCGTCTGGTGGACCGGTGTCTACCCGGGTGTCGCGATCGTGGTGCTCGTGCTCGGTGTGACGTTCATCGGCGAGAGCCTCAACGACATCTCCGACCCCCGTCTGCGTGCGCGCCGACGGCTGAAGCAGCTGGTGTCCACGCGCGACGCGCGCAACACGGCCACCGCGGAAGGATCGGGCGCATGACGACCGACACCGAGAACGCACCCGTGGTCGTCGTCGACGACCTCACCGTCACCTTCGCCACCGACGGCGGCGCCGTCGACGCGGTGAAGGGCGTCAGCCTCGACGTCCGCCCCGGCGAGGTCCTCGCCCTGGTCGGCGAGTCCGGGTCCGGCAAGTCCGTCACGGCTCGCGCCATGCTCCGGCTGATGCCCGAGACGGCGACGCTCGGCGGCGCGGTGCTGCTCGACGGCACCGACGTCGTCACCGTCGGCGCGCAGAAGCTCCGCAGCCTGCGGGGGACCGCCGGTGCGATGGTCTTCCAGGAGCCGTCGACCGCCCTCAACCCGGTCTTCACCGTCGGGTGGCAGATCGCCGAGGGGCTCCGCGCCCACGGTGGCATGTCCAAGAAGGAGGCGCGGGCGAAGGCCATCGACTACCTCGGCCGCGTCGGCATCCCCGACCCCGAGACCCGCGTCGACCACTACCCGCACCAGTTCTCCGGCGGCCAGAAGCAGCGTGTCGTCATCGCGAGCGCGCTCGCACTCGAGCCGTCGGTGATCATCGCCGACGAGCCGACCACGGCGCTCGACGTCACGGTGCAGGCCGAGATCCTCGACCTGCTCCGCCGCTGCCGCGACGAGTTCGGCACGGCGATCGTGATCATCACGCACAACATGGGTGTGGTGGCCGACCTGGCCGACCGCGTCGCCGTGATGTACCAGGGCGAGATCGTCGAAGAGGCCTCGGCGACGGACCTGTTCGCGCGTCCGCAGGCCGACTACACGAAGCGGCTGCTCGCCGCCGTGCCCCGGCTCGAGGCGTCGACGGGCACCGCCCGCCGCGCCGCGATCACCGAGGACGTCACCCCGCTGGTCGAGGCGAAGGGGCTCGAGATCGAGTACCCCGGCCGCCTCGGTTCGCCCGCGTTCCGCGCCGTGAAGGGCGTCGACCTGGCGATCCGTCCCGGCGAGGTCCTCGGGCTGGTGGGGGAGTCCGGCTCCGGCAAGACCACGATCGGTCGCGCCATGGCGGGTCTGACGAAGGTCACCGGCGGGTCCTTGAAGGTCCTGGGCGCCGAGATGCTCGGCTACCGGGAGCGCGACTTCAAGCACCTGCGCAAGGACATCGGGTTCGTGTTCCAGGACCCGGCGACGTCGTTCAACCCGCTGCTCACGATCGCCGAGTGCGTCGCCGAGCCGCTGGTCGTCCACAAGGAGGTGTCGAGCCCGCGTGCGGCCCGTAAGCGGGTCGACGAACTCCTCGAGGCGGTCCAGCTGCCGAAGGCGTACGGGGACCGCTACCCGCACGAGCTCTCCGGCGGGCAGCGCCAGCGCGCCTCGCTCGCCCGGTCGCTCGCACTCCGGCCGAAGCTGCTCATCGCCGACGAGCCGACGAGTGCGCTCGACGTGTCGGTGCAGGCCCGCGTGCTCGAGCTCTTCCTCGAGCTCCAGCAGGACCTGGGCTTCGCGTCGCTGTTCATCAGCCACGACCTGGCGGTCGTGGGCGCGCTGTCCGACCGGATCGCGGTGCTGTACCGCGGCGACCTGGTCGAGGTGGGCACGACGGCGCAGGTCCTCGGCGCCCCGCAGCACCCGTACACGCAGCGCCTGCTGGCGTCGCTCCCGGTGCCGGACCCTGCGGAGCAGGCCGAGCGACGGCGTACGCTGGAGCAACTGGAGAACGTCGGGTCCTGACCCGATGCGACCCGCGTCTGGTCCCGACCCGGCGCGACCCGCCCAGGAGGCCCGTCCAGCGTCGTCGACGCACGCCGGGCCTCCTGGACGGTCGCCTCCACAGCTGTACGCACGACGGTCCTGCCAGCGCGGTCCGTCGCGAACCGCCGCCAGGGGGCGGCGTGGAAGGGGACCCATGATCGCGGTCAACGGACCGGCGGTCGTCGCGGACGACGTGTCGATCGAGTACCGGGGCGGACGGGGGTCCGAGTCGATCCGAGCGGTCGACGGGGTCAGCCTGACGGTGCGGCAGGGCGAGATCCTCGCGCTGCTCGGAGAGTCGGGGTCGGGCAAGTCGACCTTCGCCGCCGCGATCGCGGGGCAGCTCGGGTCACACGGCGAGGGTGACGGTGCGCTGCGCCGGCACATCGTCGGGGGCGAACTGACCGTCCTCGGCCAGAAGACCCGCGGGCTGCGCGGTTCGTCCCGCAAGCTCGAGCGGCTGAGCGGCCGCATCGGCTACCTGCCGCAGGACGGCGCCGATCGACTCAGTCCGGACCTCACCGTCGGCGAGGCCATCGCCGAACCGATCTACCAGCGCGACCGCCGCTTCGACCGGAAAGAGGCGGGCCTGATCGTCGCGCGCCTGGTCGACGCCGTGCACCTGCCGCTCGGCGTGATGCGGCTGAACACCTGGGAGCTCTCCAGCGGGCAGCGGCAGCGTGTCGCCCTGGCGCGGGCCCTCGTGCTCGAACCCCAGCTCCTGGTTGCCGACGAACCCGCCCGCGGCGTCGACGTGCTCGTGCGCCAGTCGGTGCTCGAGGCCCTGGCGACCCTGCAGCGCAACCGGCAGTTCTCCGCCGTCGTGGTGTCCAGCGACCTGCGCGAAGCCGGGGCCCTGGCCGACCGCGTCGCCGTGATGGCCGATGCCCGGCTGGTCGGGCTCGGCACCTTCGACGAGGTCCTCGACAACCCCGTCGACCCCTACGTCAAGACCCTGGCCGCGACCGCGGCCCGAGGCGTGAAGCGTCGCCCGGCACCCACCGCCCCGCGCCGCTCGACGGCGCCACGCCGACCGGTCGCCGCCGGCACCGGCCCCCGCACGGACCGACAGGAGAACCCGTGAGCACCGCCACCCGAGGCCACCGCGCCGTCGTCCCCACCTCCGGCGCCCCGCTGCCGATCGACGCACCGCAGTCCGGCCCCGTCGCCGTGCTGCCGGAGCCGACCGACCTGCACGTCACCGCCGTGACCGAGGCCGGCGGGACCGTCGCGCCGCTCGACGCGGACACCCGCGGGCTCGTCTGGCTCGACCCCCGCGACCCGTCCGGCCTGGCGGACGCGCTCGACGCGGCACCGGGGATCGGCTGGGTGCAGCTGCCGTTCGCCGGGGTCGACGCCTTCGCGCACCTCATCCAGGAGCACGGGGACCGCGTGCTCTTCACCTCGGCGAAGGGCGCGTACGCGGAGCCCGTCGCCGAGCACGCCCTGGCGCTGACGCTCGGGACGCTGCGGGTCCTGCAGAAGCGTGCCCGTGCACACTCGTGGGCCACCGAGCCCGAGGGTGTGTCGCTCTACGGCCGGAACGTCGTCGTCATCGGCGCCGGCGGGATCGCGCTCGAGTACATCCGCCTGCTCGCCCCGTTCGACGTCGACGTCACCGTGGTGCGTCGCTCGGCCGACCCGGTGGCCGGCGCATCGCGCACCGTCACCACCGACCAGCTCGACGAGGTCCTGCCCGACGCCGACGTCGTGATGATCGCAGCAGCCATGACCTCGGGCACCGCGAAGCTCTTCGGCGGTCATCAGTTCGCGATCATGAAGCCGTCCGCCCGGCTCGTCAACATCGCCCGCGGGGGACTCGTCGACACCGACGCCCTGGTCGAGGCCCTGCGCAGCGGTGCGATCGCCGCCGCAGGGCTCGACGTCACCGACCCCGAGCCGTTGCCGGACGGCCACCCGCTCTGGTCCGAGCCCGGCGCGGTCATCACGCCGCACCAGGCGGACACCCCGGAGATGGTCGCGCCGCTGCTCGCCGAGCGGGTGCGACTCAACACCACGGCGTTCCTCGACGGCAGCGGCGAGGGCTTCGTCGGTGTCGTCGACCCGGTCGCCGGGTACTGAGGAGCAGTGCTGCACCGGGGGCCACAGCGCGGCGCGCCCGGGCGGCGTGTCCGATGCGGTGAGGGGCGCTGCGGTGCTGCTATGCTGTTACCCGTTGTTCGCACGACATTCGCCAGCGGACAGTGATCCTCGATAGCTCAATTGGCAGAGCAGCCGGCTGTTAACCGGCAGGTTGTTGGTTCGAGTCCAACTCGGGGAGCGTCTGGCCCGGATCCTCACGGATCCGGGCCTTTTGCGTTCCCGGGGCGATGCCCACGGCCGCGCGCCGCACGGCCGCGCGCCGCACAGCCGCGCGCCGCACAGGCGCGCCGGTCAGGACGCGGGGGTGCTCGGCTCGATGTGCAGCGTGCCGTCGCGGTTGTTGTCGTCGATCGTGCCGGTCTTCGGCACGTAGACGTCGAGGTAGTCGAGCCGGAAATGGTCGAGCTGATCGGCGTACTCGGACAGGAACTCCGTGACCTGGTGGGGCATGGCCCGACGGTCGTCGTGGCCGACCACGATCGCGTCGAACGGTCCGTACTGCGGCTTCTGCGTGCCCCGGTCGGGCAGGTAGATGCGCCAGGTGTTCGCACTGAAGCGGGCGAACAGCACGCCCTCGGAGTCCTTGCCGCGGACGTGCAGGGCGTCGGAGAGCAGGGCGATGCCGCTCGGGCGGGACTGTGCCACCGCGACCCCGAGCCGCACGGCCGGCACGAGCAGGCAGGCGACGAGGACGGCCGCCGCGATGCGTCCGACGGGTGGCCGCACCGATGCCAGCCGGCCGTACCCGATGGCGGCCAGGGCGATGATCAGCGGCATCCAGGCGTCGTAGTAGTACGGGAGCGAGACGTTCGCGACGATGACGTAGAAGACGAGGAAGACACCGAGCGCGATGCCGAGGAACGCGACGAGCCGGTCCGGCCGGATCGCCACCGCGCACACGACGCCGATGACCAGCACCGCGAGCAGCAACCAGCCGGTGCCCGCCGCCAGGAACGCGAAGTTCGCCCACCACGGTGCCTGGGGGTAGATCGTGCCGAGGATCGTCGTCGGGTGTCCGTGCGCGTTCTGCTGTGCCTGGAACTTCAGCATGTGCCCGATGGCGGTGAACAGCCCGACCGGCAGGTACAGGAGCACGAAGACCACCACGAACGCGACGCCGCCGTACAGTGCGCCCACGCCCAGGTCGCGCCAGCGGCGGAACAGCAGCGGCAGGGCGCCGATCGCGAGCACGAGCACGGCGGTCGAGACCTTGGACGTCACGGACATCGCGAGCAGCGCCCCTGCTGCGGCGATCCACCACCGGTTGCCGGTCCGCATCCAGGTCCAGGCGGCGGCGAGCGAGGCGACCGCGAAGAAGACCATGAGGGGCTCGAGCATCGCGAAGCGGTCGATCCGCGCACCGATCACCGAACCGGCCTCGGCCCAGGAGGCGCCGGAACCGCGCGGCGTCAGCCACCACGCACCGGCGGCGAGGAGTCCCGTCCAGAAGCCGACCTCGCGGCGCAACCAGACGAACAGGACCACGCCGGTGCCGAGCATCGCGGTCGCGGCGACCAGGCGGGGCCCGAGCGGCCCCTGTCCGACGACGAGCTGCGCGATGCCGTACAGGTACTTCGCCGTCGGCGGGTGCTCGAGGTTGAGCGAGAAGTTGCCGTGCACGTACGCCCAGCTCGCCCGGAGGTAGACGAACTCGTCGTTGACGATGGTCGGGCGGCCGAGGTGCCACAAGGCGACGAACAGGGCAGCCACGGCGACGACCACGAGGGCGGCGACGCGGACGGGGCGGGAGTGCAGGCGGGGGATGAGGACCTCCAGGGCGGGGCGTGCCCGACCATCATCGCAGGAGCGACCGTGCGGGTCCTGCCGGGCAGTTGCTGTTAGCGTTCACAGGTGCACCGATCCCGTCCGCCCCGCGCCGTGTTCCTCGGCGTGATGCTCGCGGCGGTCATCGCGCCCGTGCTCGTCGGGTGCAGCGGTGCCGGACCCGACACCGATGCGTCAGAGGAGCCCACGAGCTCGGAGACCGGGCTCGGGTCGGGTGCCTCGCCGGTCGTCTTCGCCTTCGTGTGCGACGACGGCGACCCCGAGACCTACACGACCTACTCTGCGGTGTGGGAGGACGAGCGGACCTCGTGCACCGCGAAGCGGCTCACGGGCTCGGTGCCGTCGACGCAGCAGCAGGCCGCGGTCGATGCGACCCGGGGCGACGCCACCCTCGTCGAGCTCGCGAGCACCTGCGCCGTGACCGGCACGGACCCGTGGACGTCGGCCGTCGCCGACGACGGCGCAGCGCACGTCGCCGCCGGCCTCCTGCAGTACTGCCCGGGGCACCCGGAGACCGACCACCTGCGCGACGCGCTGTCGACGTACCGGAGCTGAGCCGGGCCTCCCGGCCGTCAGCCGACCACGGCAGGCGACGCGCCGGCCGGACCGGCCCGTCAGCCCTCGGGGTGGTCGCGACCCGGCAGCCACGACTGGCCGGGGCCGCCCCAGCTGTTCTTGCGGATGGCCTTGGCGACCTGCTTGCCGTAGGGGTGCACCAGGCGGTCGGCGTAGAGCCAGCCGTCCAGGTGGTCGTACTCGTGCTGGAAGATGCGCGCGAGCCAACCGTCGGCCCGGACCTCGAACGGTTCGCCGTGCTCGTCGAACGCCCGGAGCAGCGCGCTGCCGGAGCGTCGGAGCGGGAAGCGCTCGCCCGGCACGGACAGGCAGCCCTCGGACTCGTCGTCCTCGTCGAGCTCGTCGACCGACTCGGGGACCGGCGGGCTGATCCAGAGGACCGGGTTCACGGCCGCGGCGCGGTGCAGTACGTCGTCGTCGGTGTACGAGTACACGAACAGGCGCTTGCCGACGCCGACCTGGGGTCCGGCCAGCCCGACGCCGGGGGCGAGGTCCATGGTCTCGAACATGTCGGCGACGAGGGAACGGAGGTCGTCATCGAACTCGGTGACCTCGGCTGCACGCTCGTGCAGGACGGGTTCGCCGGTGATGCGGATCGGGAGAACGGCCATTCACCCAGGTTATCCGGCGGTGGACGGTAGCCTCGACGCGTGACGACGGACCTCCAGCTGCCCGACGCAGTGAACCTGACGCCGTTCCAGGCCCTCATGATCCCCGTCGCGCTCATCGGTGCGGTGTTCCTGTCGCTGGGAGCGCAGTTCCAGAGCCGGGGTGTGCAGCGGGTCGAGGCACGGCTGGGGCGGCAGTCGAAGGGGCTGAGCGTCCGGCACGTCGTCGGGCTGGTCTCGAGCGGCTACTGGGTGCTCGGCACGCTCATGCTCGGCATCGCCGTCGTGCTGCAGCTCATCAGCATCACGTACGCGCCGCTGATCGTCGTGCAGCCGCTCGGGGCGGTCGCGCTCGTGATCACCACGTGGTTCTCCTCTCGGTCGTCGGGCGTGCCGCTGGGCCGTCGGGCGAAGCGTGCGGTGTGGACCTGCATCATCGGTGTCGCGATCTTCGTCGGCATCGCGGCGTTCGTCGGCCACGAGAGCGCGATCACCCGGCAGCAGCTGGTGACCGTCCTGATCATCCTGGCGGTGGTGCTCGTGCTGGTGCTGGTGTCGTTCCGACTCGTGGCCAAGCACAAGAGCGCGCTCTACTACATCGTCGGCGCGGGCATCCTCTACGGGTTCGTCGCGACGCTCGCCAAGGTCGTGCTGAACCGGTTCGTGAACGGCACGTTCGACTGGTTGACGGTCCTGGCGATCATCGGGGTGGTCGTCGCGGCGTCGCTCGGCGGGTACTTCGTGCAGAACGCGTACTCGGCCGGTTCGGCGGACCTCGTCATCGCGGGGCTGACCGTGATCGACCCGATCGTCGCCGTCGGGATCGGCGTGGTCGTGCTCGACGAGGCGTCCGGGGCACCGTGGGGTGCGGTCGCCGGGTTCGTGGTCGCGGCCGGCATCGCCATCACCGGGGTGTTCCTGCTCGCCAAGCACCACCCGCAGACGCGCGCCTGACCGCGCGGGCCGCGGGGCGGCGCCGCGCCGTCGCCCCGTCACCCCGCGGGAGCACGGGGTCCTCCGCGCGGCTGACGCGGCCGCGGAACCAGGTGCGGTACCGTCGGCAGTCCGACCAGCAATCGCCCACGAGAGGACGACGCCAGCCGTGTCAGGAGATGTCACCACCGCCACCGCCGAACCGACGGGTGCGACGGGCGGACACCGACCCTTGCGCATCCTGATCGCCGCGGACACCTTCCCGCCGGACGTCAACGGCGCCGCCACCTTCGCCGAGCAGCTCGCCGTCGGCCTGGCCGAGCGCGGGCACGAGGTCCACGTCGTCGCCCCGGCCTCGAGCCGCAACTACGGCACCTTCGACGAGGAGCACCAGGGCGTGACCCTCGTCGTGCACCGCCTGAAGTCGTACAAGTGGCCGCTGCACGCCTGGCTCCGTTTCGTGTGGCCGTGGAGCGTCAAGAAGTGGACCGGCCCGATCCTCGACGCCGTGAAGCCCGACGTCCTGCACATCCAGTCGCACGTCGTCATCGGTCGCGGGATCGTTCCCGAGGCGAACGCGCGCGGCATCCGGGTCATCGCGACGAACCACTTCATGCCCGAGAACCTGCTCGAGTACACGCCGTTCGGCAAGTGGACGCTGCCCATCGCGCTGAAGATCGCGTGGAGCGACGCCGCGAAGACCTACCGGCTCGCCGACACCATCACGACGCCGACGAACCTGGCCGCCGACTACCTGCGCAAGGCCATCGCCGGTCAGCGGGTGCTGGCGATCTCGTGCGGGATCGACGCGTCGCGGTACGTCGCGCGCGAGGGCCGTCCGGTCAACAACGACATCGTGTTCGTCGGCCGCGTGGCGCCGGAGAAGAACCTCGACGTGCTGGTCCGGGCCGTGGCGCTGCTGCCCGGTTCGCTCGCGGCGACCCTGACGATCGTCGGCGACGGCGAGATGATCCCGAAGCTGACCGCCCTGGCGAAGGAGCTCGGGCTCGAGGACCGCGTCCGGTTCCTCGGGTTCGTCTCGGACGAGGTCAAGCGCACCGCCCTGACGAACGGCACCGTGTTCGCGATGCCCTCCACCGCCGAGCTGCAGAGCATCTCCTCGCTCGAGGCCATGGCGTCCGGGCTGCCGGTCGTCGCCGCCGACTCGATGGCGCTGCCCCACCTCATCGACGGCAACGGGTACCTGTTCGCCCCCGGCGACGAACACGACCTCGCCGCCAAGCTCGAGGCGGTGCTCACGGCGTCGGAAGCGGAGTACACGGCCATGCGGGAGCGCAGTTCGGCCATGATCGAGGCACACGACATCAACCGCACGCTCACGACGTTCGAGGCGCTGTATCGTGGGGAACCGGTGGCCTGACGGTCGTCGAGGGGCGGTAGCCAAGCTGGTCAAGGCAGTCGGCTCATAACCGAACGATTCGCGGGTTCAAGTCCCGCCCGCCCTACGTGCAGATGAAACGCAAGCGCGAGGACGACCACGACGCAGCTGGTCCGACGCCGAACGTCACGTTCCAGGTGAACCGTGGTGGCACCGGCGTGCGCGTCAACGCCTTCCGCATCGGGTTCATGGGTGCCATCGGTGTGCTCGTCGCGCTGCTCGCCGGCACCATCATCGGCGAGCTCAGCACCGTCCTCGTCTACATCGGGGTCGCGCTCTTCCTCGCGCTCGGCATCGACCCGCTCGTCTCGTTCCTCGAGCGGCTCATCCCGCGGTGGGCGGCGATCACCGTCGTCGTCGTGGGGGTCCTTGCGGCGTTCGCCGGGGTCGTCTTCGCGGTCGTCCCGATCCTGGTCGAGCAGGCGACGAACCTGATCCAGAACTTCCCCGAGGTCGTCGACGACATCTCGAAGCAGCAGTGGGTGCAGGACCTGTCGAAGCAGTTCGCCGGGTCGTTCGACATCGACCACGCGCTCGAGTCGGTGCAGTCGTTCGTCGAGAACCCGGGCAACCTGCTCAGCGTCGGCGGCGGCATCCTGGCGGTCGGCAGCGGCATCCTGTCGGGGCTCACCGGCGTGCTGATCGTCCTCATCCTGATGCTCTACTTCCTCGCGTCGATGCGGGGCATGAAGCGTGCGGCGTACCGGTTCGTGCCGGCGTCCCGCCGCGAGAACTTCATCGACGTGAGCGAGCAGATCACCCAGGCGGTCGGTCGGTACGTCGTCGGCCAGGTGTCGCAGGCGCTCATCAACGGCATCCTGAGCCTGGTGTTCCTGCTCATCATCGGTGCGCCGCTGCCCGTGCTGTTGGCCTCGTTCGCGTTCCTCGGCTCGCTCATCCCGCTCGTCGGCACCCTCGGCGCCGCGGTCGTCATCTCGTTGCTCTGCCTGTTCGCGTCGCCCGCGACCGCCCTCGCAGCGGCGATCTACTACCTCGTCTACATGCAGGTCGAGGCGTACCTCATCTCGCCGCGCATCATGTCGCGTGCCGTGCAGGTGCCCGGGGCCCTCGTGGTCATCGCCGCGGTGGCCGGTGGCACGATCGGCGGCGTGCTCGGCGCCCTGGTCGCCCTGCCCGTCGCCGCGTCGATCATCATCATCGTGCAGAAGGTCATCTACCCGCGGCAGGAGCTGGCGTGACGGACGCCGCCGCCGGCTTCGCCGATCACGTCGCCGAACGCGATCGCTGGGCACGCGGGCCTCGTGGCCCCTTGGCCCTCGTGAACGCCCAGCACGTCGACCACCCGCAGCCGGTGTGGCCGGTCCCCGGTACCTGGGCACCGACGGTCGGCGGCCTCACGGTCACGGCCGCCGCCACCGACGGTGTCGTCGTGGACGGCGTCCCGGTGGACGGCACGGTGCTCGTCGCCGGTGACACCGCCGTGGTCCCGTCCGCCGTCGCGTTCCCCGACGGCTTCGCGGGCACGGTGTCCGGTTCGACGCTGCGCGTCTGGGACCCCGCAGCGGAGCCGATCCACCGCTTCGCGCGCATCGCCCGGTTCGACCGGTCCGACGATTGGGTGGCTTCCGGCACGTACGTCCCGCTGGACGCCGGTGCGGGCGACGACCGGGAGGCCCGTGGCAGCGTCCTCGACGCCGCCGGCGACGCCCTGCCGGTCGCCGGGCACATCGAGACGGCCGTCGGCAGCACGACCATGCGGTTCGTCGCGGTCCGGTCCGCGGCGTTCCGGGGTGCGCCGCGGCTGCAGCTCATCGTGCAGGACGCCACGAGCGTCCTCGCCGAGGACGACCCCGGCAGCACCTACTCGATGGGCCGCTTCCTGTACCTCGACGACCCCGGCACCGCGGGCCCGGTCGAGCTCGACTGGAACCTGCTCGTGCTGCCGCCCTGCGCGTTCTCGTACCAGTTCGCCTGCCCGATCCCGCCGGCCGAGAACCGCGTGCCCGTACCGATCACGGCGGGCGAGCGGCACCCCGTCGACGCTGCGGGCACCGTCCTGCACTGAACCGGACCGCGCTCGGCGGGGTCCTTGCCGTTCCCAGCCGGAACGCTGCATAATGGGCGTGTCCTGTCAGGACATCACAATCGCATACCGAATGGTTCCGTGGCTCGCAGCCACTCGGATCCTCCGCACCAGGTCGATGGGGAAGTCGCACCTGACGTATCGGAGGAACCGTGAACGGAACGACGACAGGAGTGCTCTACGTGCACTCCTCACCCCGCGCGCTCTGCCCGCACGTCGAATGGGCAGCAGGTCGCGCCATGAACCGCGCCGTGAACTTCTCGTGGCTCGACCAGCCGGCACAGGACGGTGCCCGGCGGACCGAGTTCACCTGGACCGGTGCGGTCGGTGCCGGTGCCGCGATCGCCTCCGCGCTGCGCGGCTGGGAGCACCTGCGCTACGAGGTGACCGAGGAACCGACGACCGAGTCCGACGGCGGTCGCTGGATGCACACGCCAGACCTCGGAGTCTTCTACGCGCAGACCGACGTCACCGGGAACATGGTCATCCCCGAGGACCGCGTCCGCTACGCGATGGAGGTCGCGGGCAGCAACGCGCTCGAACTCCACCGTGAGCTCCGGCTCGCGCTCGGACAGGCCTGGGACGACGAGCTCGAGCCCTTCCGGCACGCGGCCGAGGGCAACCCCGTCGTCTGGCTGCACCGCGTCGGCTGAGACTCGGGCCGCGCTGGCGTCTCCGCCGTTTCGCGAAAGCGACACTGTGCCGCCAACATTCGGCCGCAGACTGTCGCTTTGGCGGTGCGGTCGTGAACGTGTGGCCGCGAACTGTCGCCTTCGCGGCACTGAAGCCGGCAACACACACGACGGAAGCCCGCCCCGACGACGCGGGACGGGCCTCCTGGCAGGGTGCGACGGGTCAGACGCTGCGGAACGCGACCACGGCGTTGTGGCCGCCGAAACCGAACGAGTTGCTCACCGCGAGGAGGTCGCCGTCGGGCAGCGCGCGCGGCTCGCGCGCGACGTCCATGACGATCTCCGGGTCCTGGTCGTTGAGGTTGATCGTCGGCGGTGCGACACGGTTGTGCAGCGCGAGGACCGTGAACGCGGCCTCGATCGCACCGGCGCCACCGAGCAGGTGCCCCGTGGACGCCTTGGTCGCCGACACGACGATGTCGTCGACGTGGTCACCGAACACTCGGCGCATGGCGTGGTACTCGGCGACGTCGCCGACCGGGGTCGAGGTGGCGTGCGCGTTGACGTGCACGACGTCCTCGCGGCTGGCTCCGGCGTGGTCGAGGGCCTGCAGGACCGCACGGGCGGCCGCGCTGCCCTCGGGGTCCGGTGCCGTGATGTGGAACGCGTCCGAGGTGATGCCGGCGCCGGCGACCTCGGCGTAGATGGTCGCACCGCGGGCCTCGGCGTGCTCCTTCGACTCGAGGATGAGCGCCGCGGCGCCGTCACCGAGGACGAAGCCGTCACGGGTGACGTCGTACGGACGCGACGCGGTCTCGGGGGAGTCGTTGCGGCGCGACAGGGCCTGCATCGCCGCGAACGCCGCCAGGGGCAGCGGGTGCAGTGCGGCCTCGGCGCCACCGGTGATGACGATGTCGGCGTCCCCGTCGGCGACGTGGCGGTACGCCTCGGCCAGCGACTCGGTCGACGAGGCACAGGCCGACAGGTAGGTGCGGGCGCCGCCACGGGCGCCGAACTCCATCTCGATGGCAGCGGCCGGACCGTTCGCCATGAGCATCGGGACCGTCATCGGCAGGACCCGACGCGGGCCCTTCTCGCGCAGGGTGTCCCAGGCGTCGAGCAGGGTGTTCACGCCACCGATGCCGGTCGCCCAGTCGACGATGAGGCGCTCGGGGACGACGGACTCGGCGTCGATGCCGGCGTCGGCCCACGCCTCACGCGCCGCGACGAGCGACAGCTGCGACGAGGGGTCCAGGCGCTTCGACTCGGGGCGGGTGAGCTGGTCGGTGAGGAACCGACGTGCCTGGCCGGCGAACTCCACGGGGAGTTCGAGCTCGGCGTAGCGCGGGTCCTCGATGCGGGTGATGCCGGACTTGCCGGCGAGCAGCGCGTCCCACGTTTCCGGGGCAGTCGCGGCGAGGGGTGAGATCGCACCGATCCCGGTGACGACGACGGTCTTCTTGGTCATGGAACGACGGTTCTTTCGTTGGGGAACAAGATGAGCGCCGCGGCCGACGGTGACCGCTGGCCGCGGCGCTCAGGAAGCTCGTGTCAGGCCTGGGCCTTGACGATGTAGTCGACCGCGTTGCCCACGGTCTTGAGGTTCTTGACCTCTTCGTCCGGGATCTTCACGTCGAACTTCTCCTCGGCGTTGACCACGATGGTCATCATCGAGATGGAGTCGATGTCGAGGTCGTCCGTGAAGGACTTGTCGGCGGCGACGGTGTCGGTGGCGATACCGGTCTCGTCGTTGATCAGCTCGGCCAGGCCGGCGAGGACTTCTTCGTTGGACAGGGCCATGAGTTTCTCCTTGAGGGGGGTGTCGTTTGACCGTGGACCAGCCTAGGGCACGCAGCGTGCTCGCGCCCGGAGACTCGTCGGGGTGGTCGCTGGTCGCGCGGGATGCGCGGCCGGGTGGGATCAGGGCAGGACGACGACCTGGGCGCCGAACACGAGCCCGGCACCGAAGCCGATCTGCAGGGCGAGCCCGCCGGACAGCTCGGGGTGTTCCTCGAGCAGGCGGTGGGTGGCGAGCGGGATGCTCGCGGCGGAGGTGTTGCCGGTGGTGGTGATGTCACGGGCGATCGTGACCGACTCGGGCAGGCCGAGCTGCTTCGCGAACTCGTCGATGATGCGGATGTTCGCCTGGTGCGGCACGAACGCCGCGAGGTCCTCCGGTCGGACACCGGCGGTCTCGAGCGCTTCGCGGGCGACCTTCACCATCTCCCACACGGCCCAGCGGAAGACCGTCTGGCCCGCCTGGCGCATGGTCGGGCGGGGTGCGCCGGCTTCCCACTCGTTGTAGGTCGCCGTCATGCCGATGGCGTCCCACTTCGAGCCGTCCGAGCCCCAGATGGTCGGGGCGATGCCGGGGAAGTCGCTCGGGCCGACGACGGCTGCGCCGGCACCGTCACCGAGCAGGAACGAGATCGAGCGGTCGGTCGGGTCGACGACGTCGCTGAGCTTCTCGGCACCGACGACCAGGACGTGGTCGGCGAGGCCGGACTTGATGAACGAGTCGGCCTGGGCGATGCCGTAGGCGTACCCGGCGCACGCGGCGCTGATGTCGTACGCGGCGGCGGGCGTCGCGCCGATCCGCTCGGCGAGCAGCGACGCCATCGACGGGGTCGCGACGGTGTGCGTCACGGTGCTGACCAGCACGACACCGATCTGGTCGGGGGACAGGCCGGCCTTCTCGATCGCCTCGCGCGCGGCGGTCTCGGCGAGGTCGACGGCCTCGACGTCCTTGCCGGCACGCTTGCGCGTGATGATCCCGGTGCGCTGGCGGATCCACTCGTCGGACGAGTCGATCGGGCCGACCAGGTCGTCGTTCGGCACGACGTTCTCGCCGCGGGCTGCGCCGAAGGCCAGGATGCGGGTGAACTCGTGGCCGCGGCGCTGGGAGAGTGCGGGACGTTCGGTCATGCGGTGGCGTCTGCTTCCTGGTCTGCGCGCTGCAGCAGGTCTATCGCTGCGGGCAGGTCCTCGGGGGTCTTGATGGCGACGGACGGCGTGCCGCGCAGGCCGCGCTTGGCGAGCCCGACCAGGGCGCCGGCCGGCGCGAGCTCGATGATGCCGGTGACGCCGGCGGCCGCGAACGACTCCATCACGGCGTCCCAGTGCACGGGGCTCGCGATCTGCTGGACCATCAGGTCGACGAACCGGCGACCGTCGTCGACCCGTGAACCGTCGGCGTTGGTCCAGATCGGCAGGGTCGGGTCGTGCACCGTGGCGGCCGCGGCGACCGGGGCCACGCGCTCGACCGCGGGGGCCATGAAGTGGGTGTGGAACGCACCGGCGACGGCGAGCGGGACCACGCGGGCCTTGGCGGGCGGGTCCGCCACGAGCGCGGCGATGCCGGCGGCCGTGCCGGCGACGACGGTCTGGCCGCCGCCGTTGTGGTTCGCGGGGACGAGCCCGTGGGACTGCAGTGCTGCGGCGACCGCCTCGGCGTCGCCACCGAGCACGGCGGCCATCGAGGTCGCTTCGAGGGCAGCGGCGTCCGCCATCGCCCGGCCGCGCTCGGCGACGAGCGACACGGCGTCGGTCGGCTCGAGGACCCCGGCGACCGCAGCGGCGGTGAACTCGCCGACCGAGTGCCCGGCGACCCCGCCGACGAGCGCACGGCGGCCGTCGGCCAGCAGCGCGTCGGCGGTCACGAGACCGGCGGCGACGATGAGGGGCTGCGCGAATGCGGTGTCCTTGATGGTGTCGGCGTCCGAGGTGGTGCCGTGTGCGGCGAGGTCCACCCCGATCGACTCGGACCACTGCCCGACACGTTCACGAACGGCGGCGTCCTCGAGCCAGGGGGCGAGGAAGCCGGGGGTCTGGGAGCCCTGTCCGGGCGCGACGACGACGATCACCGGACAATCCTGTCGCTCATGCACCGCGGGGCCCGTGTGGGCTTCCCACACGAAACCCCGCGTGACATTGTCGGTTCCCTACCGGCGTGGGGTGATCCGGCGACGACCCGTGGCCGATTCGGACATCGCGCCGAGGATCAGGGCCGACTGCACGATCAGGGCGTCCCGAGCGTGCGTGGCGTCCCACCCGATGATGTCCGCGACGCGGCGCAGGCGGTAGCGGACGGTGTTCGGGTGCACGAAGAGCTCGCGTGCCGTGGCCTCGAGCGAGCGTCCGGTGTCCAGGTAGCACCACAGGGTCTGCAGGAGCTCGGTGGACTGGTCCTTGAGCGGCACGTAGATGCGCTGCACCAGGGCGGACCGGGCGAGCGGGTCGCCGGCCAGGGCGCGTTCGGGCAGCAGGTCGTCGGCCAGCGCCGGACGGGGGACCCCGCGCCATGCCCGCGCGACGGCGAACCCGGCGAGGGCTGCCTTCGCGCTGGTCGAGGCGTCGACGACCCCGGGGACCTCGTTGCCGAGCACCAGGTGGCCCTCGCCGAACAGCGGCTCGAGCGCCTGCGCGATCGCCGTGAACGAGACCGGGTCCTCGCCCTCGGGCACGTCGTCCCGCGGGGTCGAGCGGCCGATCACCACGACGAGCCGCGAGCCCTGCACGCCGACGAGCACGTCGGCATCCATGTGACGGGCGGTGCGGCGGACCTGGTCGACCTCGAGCTGCTTCGGCGCGGTGCCGACGAGCACCGCGACCTCGCCGTGCCCGTGCCACCCGAGGGCGGCGATGCGGGACGGCAGCTCGTCGTCGTACTCGCCCGACAGGATCGAGTCGACCACGAGCGCCTCGAGCCGGGCGTCCCACAGCCCGCGGGCCTCGGCCGCACGGGCGTAGACGTCGGCCGCCGCGAAGGCGATGTCGCGGGAGTACTTGAGGATTGCCTCCTGCAGCATCTCGTCGTCGGCGGCGCGTTCCTCGACCACGGTCACGACCACGCGGATGAGCTGCAGGGTCTGCTGCAGGCTCACCGAGCGCAGGAGCTCACGTGGCGCCGAACCGAAGACGTCGGCCGCGGCGATCCACGGCGTCGACGCGGTGCCCTCGAGCCAGCTGATGAACGAGGTGATGCCCGCCTGGGCGACGAGGCCCACGGCGGAGCGGCGCCCCGGCGGCATCTCGCTGTACCAGGGGAGGGTGTCCTCGAGCCGCTTGATCGTGGCGGTGGAGAGTTCTCCGGACACCTGACGGAGCCAGGAGAGCGCCCGCTCGCGCGCGCTCTCCTGGCTCTGGGCCTTCGACAGGCCCTCGGTGTCCGGCTGGACGGGCGTCACCTGCTGATCAGCTCTCGCCGCCCGCGCTGCCCGTGGTGCCGGCGGTCACGTCGTGCAGGCGGTACTTGTCGATCGCCTGCTGGACGAGTGCGCCGTCGACCTTGCCCTGGCGGGCGAGCTGCTGCAGCGTCCGCACGACGACCGAGGGGCCGTCGATGTGGAAGAAGCGGCGAGCGGCCGGACGGGTGTCCGAGAAGCCGAAGCCGTCGGCGCCGAGCGTGGCGTAGTCGGTCGGCACGAACGGGCGGATCTGCTCCTGGACCTGGTGCATGAAGTCGCTGACGGCGACGACCGGCCCCTCGGTGGCGAGCAGTCGCTCGGTGACGTACGGCGTGCGCGGCGACTCGTTCGGGTTGAGGAACGCGTGCTGCTCCGCGTCGAGACCGTCGCGGTACAGCTCACCCCAGCTCGTGACGCTCCACACGTCGGCGGAGACGCCCCAGTCCTCGGCGAGGAGCTGCTGCGCCTCGAGGATCCACGGCACGGCCACCCCGGAAGCGAGCAGCTGGGCCTTCGGGCCGTCGTGCTCGCTCGGCTTGAGCAGGTACATGCCCTTGACGATGCCGTCGACGTCGATGCCCTCGGGCTCGGCCGGCTGGACGATCGGCTCGTTGTAGACCGTCAGGTAGTACATGACGTTCGGGTCGCTGTGCTTGGGCGAGCCGTCCTCGTTCGTGCCGTACATCCGGTCGAGGCCGGCCTGCACGATGTGCCCGATCTCGTACCCGTACGCGGGGTCGTAGGACACCACGGCCGGGTTCGTCGTCGCGAGGAGCAGCGAGTGGCCGTCGGCGTGCTGCAGTCCCTCGCCCGTCAGCGTCGTGCGACCGGCGGTGGCGCCGATCATGAAGCCACGGGTCATCTGGTCGCCGGCGGCCCAGATGGCGTCACCCGTGCGCTGGAACCCGAACATCGAGTAGAAGACGTAGACCGGGATGAGCGGCTCGCCCTGCGTCGAGTACGAGGTGCCCACCGCGGTGAACGCCGCCATGGCCCCGGCCTCGTTGATGCCGACGTGGATGATCTGCCCCTGCGGGCTCTCCTTGTACGCCAGGAGCAGCTCGCGGTCGACCGAGGTGTAGTGCTGGCCGTTCGGGTTGTAGATCTTCGCCGTCGGGAAGTACGCGTCCATGCCGAACGTGCGCGCCTCGTCCGGGATGATCGGCACCACGCGGTTGCCGAAGTCGGGGGAGCGGAGCAGGTCCTTCAGCAGTCGGGCGAACGCCATGGTGGTGGCGATCTCCTGCTTGCCGGAGCCCTTCTTGACGACCTGGTACTTCGCGTCCTCGGGGAGGGTGATCGAGGTGTACTTGGTCCGACGCTCCGGCACGTAGCCGCCGAGCGCCTGACGACGCTCGTGCATGTACTGGATCGCCTCGTCGTCGTTGCCCGGGTGGTAGTACGGCGGCGTGTAGGGGTTCTCCTCCAGCTGCGCGTCGGAGATCGGGATGCGCATCTCGTCGCGGAACTGCTTGAGGTTGTCGAGCGTGAGCTTCTTCATCTGGTGGGTCGCGTTGCGGCCCTCGAAGCTCGGGCCGAGGCCGTAGCCCTTGACCGTCTTCGCCAGGATGACCGTCGGCTGGCCCTTGTGCTCGGTCGCGGCCTTGAACGCGGCGTAGACCTTGCGGTAGTCGTGGCCACCGCGCTTGAGGTTCCAGACCTGGTCGTCGCTGTAGCCCTCGATGAGCTCGAGCGCCTTCGGGTCGCGCCCGAAGAAGTTCTCGCGGACGTACGCGCCGTTCTCGGCCTTGTACGTCTGGTAGTCGCCGTCCGGCGTCTGGTTCATCAGGTTGAGCAGCGCGCCCTCGGTGTCGCGGGCGAGCAGGTCGTCCCACTCACGCCCCCAGACGACCTTGATGACGTTCCAGCCCGCACCGCGGAAGAACGCCTCGAGCTCCTGGATGATCTTGCCGTTGCCGCGCACCGGACCGTCGAGCCGCTGCAGGTTGCAGTTGATCACGAAGTTCAGGTTGTCGAGGCCGTCGTTCGCGGCGACCTGGAGCTGTCCACGCGACTCGACCTCGTCCATCTCACCGTCGCCGAGGAACGCCCAGACCTGCTGGTCGGAGGCGTCCTTGATGCCGCGGTTGGTCAGGTACTTGGCCTGCTGCGCCTGGTAGATCGCGTTGATCGGGCCGATGCCCATCGACACGGTCGGGAACTGCCAGAAGTGCGGCATGAGCCGCGGGTGCGGGTACGACGACAGTCCGCCACCGGCGTGGGACTTCTCCTGCCGGAACCCGTCGAGCTGGTCCTCGCCGAGACGCCCTTCCATGTAGGCGCGGGCGTACATGCCGGGGGAGGCGTGTCCCTGGAAGAACACCTGGTCGCCGCCGGACGCGTGGTCCTGCGCGCGGAAGAAGTGGTTGTAGCCGACCTCGTACAGCGCGGCGCTCGACGCGTACGTCGAGATGTGGCCGCCGACGCTGATGCCCGGACGCTGCGCGCGGTGCACCGTGATGGCCGCGTTCCAGCGGATCCACCGGCGGTACCGGCGCTCCAGTTCCTCGTCGCCGGGGAACTCGGGTTCGTTCTCCGGCGCGATGGTGTTCACGTAGTCCGTCGTCGGGACCATCGGCACACCGAGGTGCAGTTCCTTGGACCGCTTGAGCAGGCTCAGCATGATCTCGCGACCGCGCTGGTGTCCGTGGGTCTGGACCAATCCGTCGAGGGACTCACGCCATTCGGCGGTCTCCTGCGGGTCCTGGTCGTTCGCCCCGGTGCTGTACGGGTCCTGGTCGTTCACCGTCACCCTTGACCTCGTTCGTTCTCGTGGTGGTGGACATGGTGGCTCCGGTGGTCGGGTCACGACCGGATGGGGCCCCGTCCACTCTAGGCCCCAGCACCGACGGTGATGCTGATGGTGCGGTGCACGTGGCGGGTGCTTGCATTCGGGTGCGGTCGGCGTAGCATGGCCGATCGTGCACACGCGACCCGCGTGCGCACGGACCCGACGGGTACACCCCACACCCGAGGAAGAAGCACACGTCCCGATGGCTCTCGAGATCGGCTCTCTCGCGCCGGACTTCGAGCTCCCGAACCAGTTCGGTGAGCACGTCCGACTCAGCGACTTCCGCGGCAACCGCCCGGTCGCACTCGTCTTCTTCCCGCTCGCGTTCTCGTCGAACTGCACGAACGAGCTCTGCGCCCTGCAGGACAACGTCGCGATGTTCCAGGACCAGCGCGTCGAGCTGATCGGCATCTCGGTCGACTCCAAGGCGACGCTCCGCTCCTTCGCCGAGCTCAACGGCTACGACTTCGAGCTCCTCGCCGACTTCTGGCCGCACGGCGCGGTCTCGAAGGAGTACGGCGTCTTCCTCGAGCACAAGGGCTTCGCCACCCGCGCGACCTTCGTCATCGACGTGCAGGGCCGCATCAAGGCCTCGATCATCACCGAGCCCGGCCTGCAGCGCGACGTCGCCGAGTACAAGGCCGCGCTCGACCGCCTCGCCGCCTGCACCGCACCCGTCCCGGTCGGCTAGCGTTCCGAATCCCTCCTGCGACGCATCCGCGTCGACAGCGGACAGGAGGCCCGGTGCACGCCATCGACACGGATGCACGTGACCGTGTGGTCACCACCGAGGCCTACGCTCCCTCCCCGGTGTCGCCCACGCCCGCCGCGTGGCACCTCCGGCGCACCGAGGTCCTGACGCCCGCCGGACCCGTCGTGGTGCACCACCGCCCGGGTCCCGACCCGCTCCTGCTGCTGCACGGCGTCGCGGGCTCCTGGTCGACGTGGACCCCGCTGCTGACCGCGGCGCACGGCGTCGGTGACCGTGGCCTCGTGCTCGTCGACCTGCCGGGATGGGGATCGTCGCCGGCGCCGAGCGGTGCGTTCGACCTCGACGACGTCGCCGTGTCGCCGGTCACGGTGCTGGATGCACTCGGGATCACGACGGTGGACGTCGTCGGGCACTCGATGGGGGCCTTCGTCGGGATGCACCTGGCGGTCGTCGCACCCCGGCGCGTGCGCTCGGTCGCCCTGGTGTCCGGCACGACCGTCGCGACCGCGGACGCCGCACGGCACCCGCTCCGAGGGCTCCGGACGTTGCCGTCGTTCACCCTGCTGCGTGCGGGCCTGTCGATCACCGGCGAGGCCGCGCGGCAGATGCTCCGGGCGCTGTCCCGCGTCGGGCTGCTGCCGCTGCTCGCCGCGCCGGTGTTCACGCACGTGCGACGCCTCGACCGCAGTGTCCTCGACGCCTTCGTCCGGGAACTCCGGCCGACCCGGTTCACCGACGCGGCGCGGACCGCTGCGGGCTACGACCTCGGCCGCTGGCGGGGGATCACCTGCCCGGTCACCGCGATCGCCGGGCGCGACGACGTGTTCGCGCGCGTCTCGGACCTCAAGGCCCTGCGGGAGCTCGTGCCGCAGACCCGCACGGTGCTGCTCGACGACTGCGGGCACTTCGCGCACGTCGAGCACCCGGACGCCGTGGCCCGGGAGCTCGGGCTCGCCTGACGCTCGCGCGCGCTGTCGTTGCGCGCGCATGTTCCGACGAAGCACGCGTCGATCGACCGGTGCACCGTCGGAACATGCACACGCACCTGATGCGTGCGCACACTGCGACAGACCACGAGTCGATCCGCTCGTGGAACGTCGCTCGATGCACACGCACCAGAGCGGGTCGACGGGTCAGGCGGGGACGGGGAACGTCGCCGCGACGCTGGAACGCACCTCGGCGCGCACGGCGCGACGCATCACGGGGGAGAACAGTGAGTGGTCGCCGTCCTCGACCCGCACGATCGACACCGAACCGCGCCGACCGACACCGCCGTAGCGGCGCAGGGCCTTCTGTCCGCCGAGCCGGTCGAACAGCGCGGCGTCGTCCGGGGCGGCGATCACGACGACGTCGGTGCCGTGCTCCACGAGCGGTCGGACGTGCTCGACGACGCCGCCGACGCGGTCCCGCCGCGCGATCCACTCGCGCAGGGCCTTCGGCACGACGGCGTTGTACCGCCGGCGGACCCACAGCCGACGTGCCGAGGGCGCGTCGACCGCGCGGACGGCGTCCTCGTAGCTGCCGGGGGCCGCCGGCTGCCGGCGGTAGTCGTTCGGGCTGATCTCGACGACCAGGCGCGGAGCCTCGTCCGCCGACCGACCGGCGAGCCACGCGCCGGCGCACATGCCGACGAGCACCAGGCGGTCCGAGGGGGTGCCGAGGTCGGCGACGACGGCGGACTGGTCCTCCACCCACTCCTGGGCGAAGAGGAAGCTGCGTTCGTCCTCGCGCACGCTGGTGCTCTCGCCGGTGGCACGGCGGTCGACCCGGACGACGCGGGCGCCGTCACGCGCGAGGGCACGGGCGAGGTCGACCTGGTAGTCGGTGGCGCCGACCCGGTGTTCGGCGGCGCCGTTGTGCAGGACGACGAGCGGGGCGTCGTGGTGCTGGGCGGACGACACGGTCTCGACGGCGAACAACGCGTCGGGGCCGAGGCGGACGATGCGCTCCGACACGCGGCCGTCGACGTCCAGGACCTCGTCGAGCACGGGCGGCACCACCGGCGCCGCAGCGGTCGGCGCCCAGGCGTCGAGCCAGGCGACGGCTCGGTCGACCGCGGCTCCGGGGATCCGGGCGTGGATGCTCGTGCCGTCGAGCAACTCGGCGCTGCCGGGCACCTCGACGGTCTCGACGGGTCCGAGGGCCTTCGGCGCGCGGGTCTCGGGCCGCACCAGCGCCACGGTCGGACCGGTGCGCGGCGCGAAGGCGAGGGCGGAGAGCGCCGTCGCCTCGTCGGGTTCGACCTCGATGCCGATCAGGCTCTCGACGCCGTCCACGATCCGCTCGCTGCCGATCGTGATCGTCGCGAGGGCACGTTGCCGACGGAGCCAGCCCCGACCGGACGCCGGGGCGTCCCAGACGAGCAGGGCGTCGGCGTCCTCCGCGGCGGCCGCGGCGACGAGGGCTGCGGAGGCGAGTCCGACGAACGCGACGTGCTGCACTCCCGACGTGCGGAGCACGGCGGCCGCGTGGCGTGCGGACCGGACCTGCGCGTCGGGGTCGGTGTCGGGTTCACCGTCACCACGTCCGGACGGGTCGTAGCGCACCGAGGCGATGCCACGGGCCTCCAGACGGTCTGCGAGCAGGCGGAGCGTGCGGTACGCGATCACGCCTTCCTGTCCCAGCGGCGGGCAGATGACGACGCCGGCCCGCGCCGCGGGCGGCAGCTGCACGGCGGCCCGGACGGCCGGCGAACCGGACCATCCGTGCAGCGTCGTCACAGCTCGAGTGCCGCGCGGACCGACGCCGGCCAGGCGTCGACGTCCGTGCCGTGTGCGGCGAACAGGGCGATGGTGATGCGCTCCAGGCCGAAGGCGATGCAGGCGCTGTGGGCGACCTCGCCGTCGGCGGTGCGGAGGCCGAACGAGGTGCCGAAGTGGTCCTCGTGCAGGTTCGCCGAGCTGATCGCCGTGGTCGGGTGGTCGTCGCCGTAGACGGGCGTGACGAACTCGAACTTGAGCGCCTGCTCGACCTGGTTGCGGGCGAGCATCTGCCCGACGCGGCCGAAGAACGGGTCGTTGGCGGGGACGACGTCGATCTCGAGCCCGAACGACTCGAGCAGCTCGCGCATCACCGGGATCCGGCCGTCGCGGTGCTGCTGGGCCGACGCCGGCGTGCCGATGTGCACGAACTCGTGCATGTGGAAGGCCTGCAGGCGCATCGGGTCGAGCGACGGCTCGCGGCGGAAGGAGTCGCCGACGATGTCGAAGAAGCGGCCCTCCTGCGGGATCGTGTCGCCGACCAGGCCGTACACCGGGTGGCAGACCGCGGGGGTGAGCATGAGGTCGGCGGGCTCGAGGAAGCCCTCCCAGCGCTCACCGCGCTCGCGGGCGGCGAGCAGTGCCCGGTGCGTGCGGTCGTCGCCGGTGAAGCCGGAGATCGACGCGGCGAGGTCCGGGAACGACGCGATGTAGTCGGTGCGCTCGAACGCGGCGAGCGGCTCGACCGGCGGGAACCGCAGCACCTCGGCGTCGAGGTCCTGCTGGCTGCGCTCGGCTGCGGCGTCGACGGCCGTGTACACGCGCTCGAACACGCCGGTGCGGCCGTACAGCCCGGGGGAGCCGAGGTCGATGAGCACGCGGTCGGCGAGCAGGCGGGCACGGAGTGCGGCGCGGGCGGCGTCGAGGTCCGGAGCGGTGGTGGTGGTGGTGGTGGGGTCCGTGAGGGTCACAGGATCACTCCCGTCATGAGGGCCAGGTCGGCGTCGTTCTTGAGGAGACGGTCGTTGCTCACCATGACGGCGGCGCCGTGGGCGTCTCGGAGGTGTCGGGCGATGCTCATCGGACCTGAGGCGGCGTAGCCCGCGATCCCGACGATCCGCATCGCCTTCGTGACGATGTCGGTGACGCGCTCGGACGCCCCGATCTTCAGGGCGTTCGCGGCGAGGGCGTAGGCGCTCGAGGCGAGCACCTCGGGGTCGTCGGCCGCGGCGTCGAACCGCTCGGCGGCGTGCCGGACGGAGTCGGCGAGGGCCTGCAGGTCGACCAGGAGTTCGGCGAGCCGGAATGCTCCGGGCGGGGTCGTCCCGATCGCGGCGCGGGCCTGCTTGCGGACGGCGGTCCGGGCGCGCTCGCTCGCCGAGGCGGCGATGCCGAGCCACACCGAGGCCCAGAGCACGTGCGAGACCGGCAGGACCGTCTGCGCCGAGATGGCGGCGTAGTCGTCGCGGAACACCCGGTCGACGGTGGTCTCGGTGTCGAGGATCCAGCCGTTGCTGCAGGTCCCGCGCAGCCCCATGGTGTCCCAGGTGGAGGTCTGCGACAGCACCATCGAGTCGGTCCGGCAGATGAGCAGCCGCTGGTCGGAGGCCGGGGCGTCCGGGTCGCGGCGGGCGGTGACGAACACCGCGTCGGCCTCGGTGGCGTACGAGATCACCGGCGCGTCCTTGCGCAGGCGGATCCGGCCGTCGTCGGTGGCCTCGATCGAGCACGTGGAACGACGGGCGTCGCCACCGACCCCGCGCTCCGTCGTGGCCGAGGCGACGAGTGCGCCGTCGCGGACCGCGGCGATGGTCTCGAGCACGCCGGCACCGTCGCCGCCGTGCCGCCAGAGCGCCATGACCTGGCCCTGGTGCATCGCGAACACCATGCCGGTCGCGGCGCAGGCCCGACCGAGTTCGGTGGCGATCGCGGAGAGCTCGGACACCGAAGCGCCCTCGCCACCGTGCTCGGCGGGGACGGCAGCGGCGAGCAGACCGTACTCGCGCATCGCAGCGATGGCCTCGCGCGGCGGACGGGCGTCGCGGTCGACCTCGTCCGCGAACTGCGCGGCGACCGCGGCGACGGCGGCGGCACGCTCGGCGAACCGGTCGACGACCGCGGTCGCCGCCATGGTCAGGGTCACGAGGCGAGCTCCGCAGCGGCCACGATCGACTCGACGGTGGCGAAGGTCGACCGGTTCAGGACCGAGTCGGGGAACTCGACGTCGAGCTCGGACTCGACGGCGAGCATGACGTTCACCGTGGCGTGCGACGACAGCCCGAGCGCGTACAGGTCGGCGATCGAGGCGACGTCCTGCGCGTCCACGGTCAGGCGCCCGTGGTCGGCGAGGGCGCGGCGGACGGCCTGCTCGATCGCCGGGTCGGCGAGCGTCGCGGTCGTGGTCGCCGTCGGTGCGGTCGTGCTGGAGAGCTGTGGTTCCTGGTCCATGACGGCAACGATAAGGAAGACCGGGCCTCGGGAAACCGCCGTGCGGGTGCGCGAAACCGCACGGCGTCCGACGCCCCTGTGCGGTGGTACAGGGTGGCGCGGGCGGTGGTGCCGGTGCGCCCCGTCAGCGGTCGGACAGCGCGACCGCCGTCGCCACGGCCAGCCCCCGCTCGTGCGCGAGTGACACCGCGATCGGGCCGCACCCGACCGACTCGGCCAGCGCGGCGGCGGCCCCGGTCAGCTCGACCGTCGGCGCCCCGCGGTCGTCGAGGACGATCGCCACGTCGCGCAGCGGGATCGCCTGGTCCGGAGCGGGGCGGAGCAGCTTCACCACCGCTTCCTTGCCCGCGAACCGTGCCGCCAGACGCTCCGGGTCGTCGCCCGCGTCGGTACGCTCCCGCACGGTGAAGAGCCGGTCCAGGTACCGCTCACCGTGGGCGGAGATGCCCGCGACGACGTCCTCGACCGCGGCGAGGTCGGTACCGGTCCGGATCGTGCCCATGGCAGCAGGCTACGCAGGTCGCGGCGACCCCGCATGCCGGCAGCGGCATGGGCGTCGGAGGGGGTTCGTATGATCGGTGCCAGAGACCACCGAGGGGGAACCGATGGCATCACCGTGGACCGGCATCATCGAGGACGCGCGACACTACCCGTCGCCGCACAACTCGCAACCGATCGTCGTGCGCGTCGAGGACGACCGCACCGCGACCGTGTTCTACGACCTGCAACGGGGGCTGCCGGCGGAGTCCTTCGGCATCCCGTTCGGGCACGTCTGCGCGGGGGTGTTCCTGGCCGGGCTCGAGGTCGTCGCCCGGGCGCACGGTTTCTCCGTGCAGGAACGGCTCGACCACGCCGAGATGGACTTCGGCCGGCTGGACGGCGCGGCCGATGACGGTCTGCACCGCTTGGGCAGCGTGACCTTGCGTCCGCGGGCGGTCACGGCGGACGACCGGGAGGCCCTGGGTCGCTTCCTCGCGCGGCGCACCTCACGCAGGCCCTACGACGCCACCCTGGTGGACGACTCAGCGATCGAGGCCGCGTCCGCCATCGCGTCGGCAGCCGGGCAGCGCTTCCGCACCACGTCTGACCGGCCGACCGTCGACGAGATCGTGCGCGTCAACCAGGAGACGCTGTTCGACGACCTGCAGCACGACGCCGTGCACGACGAGATCCTGCACTGGCTGCGGTTCTCGAAGCGGCAGGCGGCGACGACCGGTGACGGTCTGTCGGCCGAGACGATGCTCATGCCCGGCCCGGTGCTCCGGTTCGCGATGGAGCACCGCGGGCTGTGGGAAGCACCCGGCGTCGGCGGGGTCTTCAAGCGCGTGTACCTGTCGACCATGCGTGGGGTCCGGCAGCTCGGCTGGCTCGAGGGCCCGTTCCGCATGCCGGCCGAGTACGTCGAGGCCGGCCGGGTGTTCATGCGGATCTGGCTCGAGTTCACCGCGCGCGGGATCGCCCTGCACCCGTTCGGCACCGTGATCACGAACCCGCGCTCGCACGCCGCCTTCGTCGAGCAGGCCGGCGTCGACGAGTCCGACGGCCGGATGGCGTGGATGCTGTTCCGCTTCGGGCACAGCGCGCCACCACCCCTGGCACACCGCAGACCCGCGGCCGCCATGACGCTCGGGGGTGCACGGTGAAGCGCGCGGCGGTCTTCACGGTCGTCTGGGTCGTCGAGACCTTCGTGGCGCTGTTCATGCCGCGCGTCGGCACCCACAAGCTCCTGCTCACGCCGGGCATCGAGCCGCTCCGCTGGACCCTCGGACGCTGGCGTGCCTGGCGGACCGTGGAGCGGGCTGCGAAGCGGGTGCCTGCGTACGGGGCCTTCCTGGCGGAGGCGGGGCGGGCCTCCCGTCCGTTCCGTCTCGACACGCGTGGCGGGATCGCCGCAGCGATCTCGGGGCTGCCCGAGATGGACAAGGAGTCGTACGTCAAGCGGTGGAGCATCCCCGAGCGCTGCGTCGACGGGCGGCTGCCACGGCGCGGGGTCGTCGTCGACGAGTCGAGCGGGTCGAGCGGCACGCCGACCAGCTGGGTGCGCGGTCCCGACGAACGCCAGGCCACACGGCAACTGCTGCAGCTCGGGTTCTCGCGCACCGCGAAGGACCTGCCGAAGCAGCCGTTCGTGCTCAACGCGTTCTCGCTCGGGGCGTGGGCCACCGGCATGAACGTGACGGCGTCGCTCACCGAGTCGTCGATGATCAAGTCGATCGGGCCGGACCGCGACAAGATCGTGCAGACGATGCGCGAGTTCGGCACCGACTTCACGTACATCATCTGCAGCTACCCGCCGTTCCTGAAGGCGCTGTTCGAGGACGACCGTCTCGACTGGAGCGAGTACACGATCGTCGCGGCGTTCGGTGGTGAGGGCATCAGCGAGAACATGCGCGCCCACATCGAGCAGTACGCACAGGCCGTCCTCGGCTCGTACGGGGCGAGCGACCTGGAGATCAACCTCGGCATCGAGACGCCGTTCAGCGTGCGGCTGCGCCGGGCCATCGCCGCCTCACCGGAGCTGTCCGCCGCGCTCACGAAGCAGGCCGAGTACGGCGTGCTGCCGATGGTGTTCCAGTTCAACCCGTTCGGGTACCTGATCGAGACGAACGAACTCGGTGAACTCGTCGTCACGATCGCCCGCTCCGAGAACATCAGCCCCCGGATCCGGTACAACATCCACGACCGCGGGCACGTGGTGCGGATGCGTCCACTGCGGCAGACGCTCCGCGCACACGGCTTCGACGAACTCGCCGACGCCGCCGAGCTCGACCTGCCGCTGCTGTTCCACTACGGCCGGTCCGACCTGTCCGTCGACTACAACGGCGCGGTCGTCGCACCCGACGTCGTGCGTGACGTGGTCTACGGCGACCCGGAGCTGCTCGAGGCCGTCGAGAACCACCGGCTCATCAGCTACGAGGACGACCGGGGCGACCGCCAGCTGCACATCGCGTTCCAGCTCGCGGCGGGCGCCGGGTCCTTCGACTCGGACGCGGCGCGCCCCGCGGTCATCGCCGAACTGCGGCGGCTGAACAAGGACTTCTCGAACGCGATCCGCACTGCGCCGCCCGGCACACTGCCGACGGTGGCGTTCTACCCGTACCGGACGGGGCCGTTCCGCGAGGACGGTAAGAAGCTCAAGAACGAGTACGTGTGGCAGTTGCCGGCCGGCTCGGTGGAGCGGTGGGAGCTCGACCTGGCGTGGGTCGCGCCGAAGGAGGCGTGAGCGGGCGGTGCGGTTCCGTGCGAGGTTCCGTCTTCGGTGCGAGTCCCGGCGGGGCGCACCGGGTACGGAACCCCGCACCGTTCGAGCTAGCCGTACTGCGGCGGCCAGTCGAAGGGGGCTGGCAGGCGCGGGACCTCGCCGATCGTCGTGACGATCAGGACGACCTCGCGCCGGTTCGTCAGCTCGATCGAGCGTGGGTTGCCGATCGTCCGGCGCCCGTCCACCCACACCGTGAGCTCGCCGCGCAGGCCGCCGACGTGTTCCGGACCGAGCGAGACACCCCACTCGTCGAAGAACTGGCCGAGCGTGAACGTCTGCTCGGTGGGGGACTCGACGTGCACGATGCCCGAGGTGTCGTGCGTGTGGATCTCGGCGGCGAACTTCCCCCGGTCCGAGTGCCCGATGTTCGCCGGGACCGTCACCGGGGTGTCACCGTCGAGGATCGTCAGGTGGGTGTGGACGTGCTCGGCGAGCCGCTCGCCCCACACGTTCCGCAGCCCCGCAGCGTCGGCACGGGCGGACAGGTCGGTCGGCCGCGGCCACGGCGGAGCGTCGCGCGACGCCCCCGCCCCCGGCGCTGCGCAGCCCGACAGCAGCAGGAGTGCGGCCACCGCGACCGCGACGACGCGGGTCCTCACCAGCGGTCGTGGACCGTGGCGCGGAACCACGTGTCGTAGAGGTCGCGCACCGTGGCGTCCAGGCCGTCGATCTCCGGCAGGTCGCCGGCCGCCGCGTTCGACCGGGCCTGCTCCGGGTTGCGGGCTCCGGGGATCGCCGCGGTCACGCCGTCCTGCGCGATGACCCAGGCGAGCGCCGCCTGCGGCACCGAGACGGCGTCCGGCAGCGACGCTGCGAAGGTCTGCGCCGCGCGCACGCCGTCGTCGTAGTCCACACCGCTGAACGTCTCGCCCTGGTCGAAGGCCTCGCCGTGGCGGTTGTAGTTGCGGTGGTCGCCCTCGGCGAACGACGTCTCCGTCGTGTACTTGCCGGACAGCAACCCCGACGCCAGCGGGACGCGCGCGAGGATGCCGACCCCTGCCTCCAGGGCCGCCGGCAGCACGCGGTCCAGCGGCTTGAGCCGGAACGCGTTGAGGATGATCTGGACGCTCGCGACGCCGGGCCGGGCGATCGCGGCGAGTGCCTGGTCGGCCGTCTCGACGCTGACGCCGTAGGCGGCGACCGAGCCGTCGGCGACCAGCGCGTCGAGGGCGTCGTACACGGCGTCGTCGCCGATGACCTCGGACGGCGGGCAGTGCAGCTGCACCAGGTCGAGCGTGTCCTGCCGCAGGTTCGTGCGGGAACGGTCGACCCACTCGCGGAAGTTCGCTGCGACGTAGTTCGCCGGGACCTGCTCGGCGCGGCGCCCCATCTTCGTCGTGACCGTCAACGGCACGTCGGGGTTCGATGCGCGCCATGAACCGATGAGCTGCTCGCTGCGACCGTCGCCGTACACGTCGGCGGTGTCGAAGAGCGTGACACCGGACTCGACCGAGGCGTCCATCACGGCGTTCGCGTCCGCTTCGCTCACCGGACCCCAGTCACCGCCGAACTGCCACGTACCGAGACCGATGGGGGAGACTTCGCGGCCGGTGCGACCGAGGGTGCGACTCTGCATGCCGCCGAGCGTAGTCAGCGGGCTCCGGCGGTCGCTCAGCCAATGGTCCCGCGCGGTCGCTCAGCCGATCGTGGAGACGCCGCGGCGGAGCAGCGCACGGGCCGCTCGAGCGCGGGGGATGACCCACACCGCCGCCCACAGGACCATTCCGGCCCAGAGCAGGATCAACATCGTCGTGATGAGGGCGTCGTGCTGGTCACGCATCGACCACGTCATCGCGATCCACAGCGTGCCGAGGACGACCTTGCCCCAGCCGGCTCCTTCGCGGTCGGCCTGCGCCTGGACGAGCGGGATCCACAGCTCGGCGGGTACTCCGACCGGGATCTGGCCCTCGGCGACCCAGTCGCGGACCAGGACCGAGTTCTCGTACCCGCCCTCGGCGCGCCAGGACCGGAGCTGCAGGTACACGGCGATCGCGGCACCTGCCGCCGCGGAGGGGATGCCGACGGAGACCAGGACGGTGGTGGTCGCCTCGGTCCACGACGACAGCACGAGCATGACGAGGACGACCGCGAACGCGGCACCCGTCACCCCGGAGCCGAGGAGCCGCAGCCGCCCGGATTCGTCGAGGACATCGGCACCGTTCACGAGGGAGAGGGTACCCGCCACCCCCGGGGTTCTCGGGTGCGGGTGCGCCCGAGGTTCCGCGGTGTGCCGCCGAGGTTCCGAAATCTCGGCATCTCGGGCCGCTGTTCGCCCGGGATCGGCACCTCGGTGATCATCGCGCGGCATGTCGTGGAACCTCACCGCGTCCTCCGGGTTCGGACTGGAGGCCCGTCCCGCGTCGTTCTCCACAGATGCGTCCCACCGGGGTCGGGCCCGACACCTCGTGCGCGATGCTCTCGTCATGGGGAATCGAGCACGCGTCGACCACTCGCCGAGGCCGTTCCCGGTGCGAGAGGCGCTGGCGGCCGGAGCGAGCCCTGCGCGGCTGACCGGTCGTGACCTCAGGGCTCCGGTCCACGCGTCGAGGGCTTCCGACCGGATCTCGTCCGTGGCATCCCGGTCAGCCCGCCGCCACGAGCGTGGTTCGAGTCGGCGTCGCTGCTCACCCCGACCGAGCTCGTCGTCCTCGGTGACTACCTCGTGGGCCCGCGCGGCCTCGCCACGATCGACGGACTGGCAGCCGCGGTCGTCGCGGGGAGTCGCTGGGCACGACGCCGCCGCACTTTCCAGCACGATCAGCGACGGTCGAACGGGTTCGCGGTGAACGGCTGGATCGTCATCCACGCGACAGCCGCGGACACTGGGCGTCCGGCCGTGCTGTTCGAGCGGCTCCGACAGGCGTTCGTTCAACGCCAGGTCGAGGGTCGGGCCCGCCGCGCAGCCTGACGAGGCTCCGAAAGCGCCCGATGCCGGGCGGACTCGCTGGGCCGAGGTTCCACGACTCGCCGCCTGTTCATCGCCGAGGTTCCATAGCGGCGCGCTCGGGGCCGCGAGATGCCGAGATTTCGGAACCTCGGGGGACGGGGGACGGGGACGGGGGAGCGGGACAGGACGGACTCCGCGCGGGTCAGCTGTGCGCCAGGAGCCAGCACATGCCGGCGGCGGCGAAGGCCATCGCCCAGCTCACCAGGCTGCCGATCAGGAAGTACTCCGCCTGGTAGCCGGTCGTCTCGCGCCGGATCTCGGGGAACCGGACGATGCCCTTGGCCGCGATCAGTGCGGCGACCACCGGGAAGGCCCCCGCCACCGCGAACCCGGCCAGGAGCAGCCGTTCGATCGGGCCGATCAGTCGTCCACCCTTGAGGCTCACCGTGCTGTCCCCGGACTGTTCGGCGTCGGCGTCGGCGCGTCGGCGTCGCCCGAACCGGCGGCGGAGGTCATCGGCCTCGGCGCCCGTGGTGGCTCCGCGCTGCAGTCCCGGCGGGAGTGCCTGGGCGACGACCACGTTCGCGGAGTCGACGAGGAACAGCGCCGAGCCGACACCGCCCACGACGGCGGCGAGCGGAACGGCGTCGACGAACGCCAGGCCCGAGCCGTCGTGCCAGTCGACCACGAAGCCCGTGCCGTCGGGCAGTGGCCCCCAGAGCAGCAGCACGGCGACGGCGAGGGCGAGCAGGACCGCTGGCCAGGACCCGGACCGCCGCAGCAGCCCCCGGGTCGTCGGCGCGTCATGGTCGTCGTCGGCGGTCCCGGTACCGGCTCGGACCGGCGCGGTCGTGGCGATCCACGCCGCCGCGAGCACCACCGTGACGAGGACACCCCACACGGGGACACCGAGACCGAGCCACGCCACGGCGGACACCCCGGCCCACAGCACGACGACCGCGATGGTGGTCAGCGTGCGCTGCCGGTGTGCATCGGCACCGGTGCGGGCCCGGACGACGTCGCCCAGACCGATGAGTGCGAGGAGGATCCCGGCGAGCATCAGCGTTCCTGTCCCACGAGGACCCGGAGGCCCTCGACGATCGCGGCCACACCCGACTTCTGCACCGACTGGGACACCGCTGACGGGGTGATCCCCTCGGTCGCGGCGATCTGCGCCTGGGTCCGGCCCTGGACGAGGCCGAGCGCGATGCGTCTTGCCCGGGGCGTCAGGCGGGCCATGACGTGGTCGCGGCTGAGGAAGTAGGCGTTCACGAGTCGCTCCTCGGTGCCGTGGCGATCGTCGGACGCGTGGAACCACGACCGGAGGAAGGACGTCCTGCCGTCTTCACGGCGGTGCGTCTCGTTGATGGCGTCGCGGGCGGACCACCACGCCGGGCCGTCCTGGAGCGGACCGCTCGTGCCGGACCCCACCGTCCGCACCGTCCCGCGACCCATCCCGAGCCGGACCTGCACCGTCGGTGGCAGCGCGAGCATGGCGGCGGTGCTGGCGACGAGCGCGTCCGTGAGCGTGGCGTAGATCACCTGGAACTCGTCGCCGACGGTCGCGTGCACCGGGTCCACCGGAGTGACGTCGGTTGTCTCGCGGAACGCCTGCTCGACCTCGCGCTGTGCGGCGGGGCGGTCGTCGAGCGTTCGTGAGTCGACGAGGTCGAGGATCACGGCGTAGACGGGGTCGTCGGACATGGGTTAAGTGTACGGCTTACTATCGGCGAAATGAAGCCGAGCGCTGAACTGGCCAACGGACGGGATGTCCAGCGCAACGATACGGGGGATCGACCTCTAGGATCGTGTCGCGGGCTCTTAGCTCAGTTGGTAGAGCACTTCGTTTACACCGAAGTGGTCGGCGGTTCGAGCCCGCCAGAGCCCACCGCAGACGCGATCACGGGGGTCCGATGAACAGCCGACGACACGAGCCGGTCCGACAGCACTCCGTCGACTTCTTGCCGGGAACGAGTGGAAACCCGGTCGCGCCGTTCCAGCGCGACCACCAGCCCGGACAGGGTCCCATCCGTCACGACTGGGTGTACCTCGTCCCGATCGGCGCCGTCCTGATCGGCGGGGTCATCGCGTTCTTCGTGTGGGGGAACTGACCGCACCGCCTGACGACCGCACCGGTCCGCGCGACCGACGCGGGGCAGGTCACGCGCGCCGACGGCGGACGGGAGGCACAGTGCGGGCCTGCACCGCGCCTCCCGTCCGTCCCTCGGTCGCGCCCAGGGCGCGACGTCAGCGCTCGACGTCAGCGCTCGACGTGTTCCAGGTCTGCCAGCAGTGATTCGTGGACCGGCTCCCAACCGAGCGTGCGACGCGTGTGCTCACTCGACGCCGGCTGGTCCATCACGAAGATCGGGGCGAACGCCCCGAACGTCTCATCCGCGACGCGCTCGACCGGCAGTCCGAGCCGTCGGCCGATCACCTCGGCGAGGTCGCGCACCCGGTCGCCCTCGTCGGCCACGGCGTGCCAGACCGTGCCGGCCGGTGCGACCTCCAGTGCCAGTCGGAAGAGCACGGCAGCGTCCCGAGCGTGCACGGCGGGCCAGCGCTGTTCGCCGTCTCCGGGGTACCCGGCCACACCGCTGCCTCGGGCCGTCTCGGTGAGGATGCCCGCGAAGCCGCCCGTGCCGTCGGCGTGCACGGTCCGCGGCAGGCGGATCGCCGACACCCGGACGCCGCGCTCCGCGAGCTCGAGCGCGGCGAGCGTCGACCGAGCGCGGCCGGCGACCGGTCCCTCGAGGGGCAGAGGGTCGGCCTCGGTCGACGCCCTGCCCGGGACCCACGGGGTGCCGGACACGACGACGAACGGGCGGTCGGAGCCGACGAGTTCCTCGCCGAGTGCGGCCATCGCGTCCGCCTCCTCGGCGATGCCCCGGGTCAGGGCGTCCGGCGAGCTGAAGTCGCTCGAGAACGCGAGGCTGACGACGCCGTCGGCGGCGCGAGCGCCGGCACGCAGGACGTCGAGGTCGCCGAGACCGCCCCGGATCGGTTCTGCGCCCGCCGCGGTGAGGGCTGCGGCCGAGCGTTCCGAGCGGGCGAGCGCAGTGACGCTGTGGCCTGCGGCGATGAGTTCGGCGACGACGGCCGTTCCGATGGTGCCGGTGCCGCCGGTGATGAAGACGCGCATGAGATCCTCCAGTGATGGGACAAGTGTCTCGTCACCGTACACCTGTGATGAGACAATTGTCCCGTCCCGTAGGATGCTTCCATGGCGCGATGGGAACCGGGAGCTCGGGAACGGCTGGTCCTGGCCGCCGTCGACCTGTTCTCCGAGCAGGGGTACGACGAGACGACCGTGACGCAGATCGCCGAGCGAGCGGGGGTCACGAAGAGCACCTTCTTCCGACACTTCCCGGACAAGCGCGAACTGCTCGTCGCCGGGCAGGAGACGCTGAGCCGCTTGTTGTCCGAGGGGATCACCGACGCAGCGCCCGAACGTTCACCGCTCGACGCCGTCGCCGCTGGGCTCGAACGTGCATCGGGCGAGATGGGTCCGATGAACCGCGAGCTGGGACCGCGACTCAAGGCCGCGGTCGCCGCGAGCGCCGAACTGCAGGAGCGCGACGCCCTGAAGAGCGTCGGGATGGCCGCCGCGATGACCGATGCGCTCATCGAGCGCGGGGTCGCGGAACCGACGGCCCGGCTCGCGAGCGAGATGGGCGTGCTCGCCTTCAAGCAGGGGTTCGACCGGTGGGCCGGTGCGGCACGCGCTGATGACGACGGACTCGCGGGTCATGCGCTCGCAGCGTTCGCCGAGCTGCGGGAGGCTGCTGCGGCGCTCCGGTGAGCACCGCCGACGCGGTACGACGAGGCCGTTGTCGCACGACGTCGACCTCGTCGTTCCGCATCGGGTCAGCGCCCGACCAGCGCCCGCCCAGCGCCCGGGTCAGCCGGCCACCGCGTGCGGGTACTCGTCCGAGCGCCCCTGGAACGCGAGGATCGCCGGGTTCCGCACGTGGCCGTCCTCGATCTCGACGGCGCGTCGGATCGTCTCCGAGTCGGCCCACGCGGCCGCGCCCGCCATCACCGGCCGGAGGAACGGCATCAACGCGTCGCTGATCTCCCACGTCGTCGAGTTCCAGAGCAGCGAGGGGCTGTGGTCGACGGCGTAGTAGTTCGTGCTCTCGCCGACGGTGGTCATCGGTTCGGCGAAGGTCGTCGCCTGCGCCCACTCGAACCCCATCCCCACGTCGATCGAGACGTCGACGATGAGGCTGCCCGGACGGAACACGCCCAGGTCCTCGGTGCGCAGGTACGTGAGCGGCGCGTTCGGGTCCTGGAGCGTGCAGTTCACGACGATGTCGTTCTCGGCCAGGTACGGCGCCAGCGGCACCGGACCGTCCTCGGTCTTGACCATGTTGCCGCTGGGGTCGTGGTCGTCCTGGCTGATCTGCAGCATGTCGACGGACGGGATCGGCGATCCCACGGCGGCGATGTCGCGGTTGGTCAGGACGCGGACGTCGTGGATCCCGTGGGCGTTCAGCGCGGTGACGGCACCGCGGGCGGTAGCCCCGAAGCCGATCACGACCGCGGTGAGGCGGCGGCCGTAGTCCCCGGTGGAACCACAGAGCTGCAGGGCGTGGATGACCGAGCAGTAGCCCGCGAGCTCGTTGTTCTTGTGGAACACGTGCAGGCTGAACCCGCCGTCCGACCGCCAGTGGTTCATCGACTCCCACGCGATGAGGGTCAGGCGCTTGTCGATCGCGACCTGGGTGAGGGCGGGGTCCTGCACGCAGTGCGGCCAGCCCCACAGGACCTGCCCGTCCCGCAGGTCCTCGAGGTCGGACACCTGGGGCTTGGGCAGCAGGACGACGTCCGACGCGGCGATGAGCTCGGCTCGGTCCGCCATGGCGCCGACGAGGGGTTCGAGCTGGTCGTCCGTGACGCCGAAGCGGCGACCGTACCCGCGTTCCAGGATGATGTTCGCGCGCAGGTCGGGGTCGATGCGCTCGAAGTGGGCGGGGTGGATCGGGAGGCGGCGTTCGTCGGGTTTCCGCGACTCGGCCAGCACCCCGAGGTGCAGCAGCGGCGATGCTGCCGGTGTTTGGGTCATGGTGCACTCTACGGCCGCTTGCCGCCGCCGAGCGGCCGAGCCGTCGAGCCGTCGAGCGGCCGAGCCGTCGAGCGGCCGAGCGGCCACGTCACCCGCGGCGGTCGGCGAGCGCCGTGAGCACCAGGGTCTCCATGTCGGGGCCGTCCGTGGCCTCGTGGTCGATCAACAGCCCGTGCATCCCGGCGGCCCAGGCCGCCTCCACGTCGTGCGCGACACTGTCCCCGACGAACAAGCAGCCGCTCGGCTCGACGCCGAGTTCGGCGGACAGGGTCTCGAACGCGCGACGGTCCGGCTTCTGCACCTCGATCCGCTCCGAGGTGCACACGACGTCGACCGCGTCGAGCAAGCCGGTGCGGCGCAGCTTGTCGACCTGCTGCGTCTCGGTGCCGTTCGTCAGCACGCCGATGCGGTACCCCTGCACACGGAGCGTCCGCAGCAGCGGCAGGCTCCCCGGGTACGCACGCCACGATGCCTCGTACTGGTGCCGGTACGCGTCGAAGAGCTCGTCCAGCCCACCGTCGTCGGCGGGGATCGGCACGCCGAGCGCGGGAAGGACGGCCCGCAGCCGTTCGCGCCGCTGCTCGGGGAAGCTGATCTGCCCTGTTCGCCACCGCTCGAACTGCTCGGTCTCGGCGGCGAACCAGCGGCCGATGGCGAACGCCGAGGCGTGCACGCCGAGTGACTCGAGGAACCGGGCGGCACCGGCGGTCGCTGCGCCACGGTGGTCGAACAGCGTCCCGTCGAGGTCGAACCCGACCGCTCGCAGATGCGCCATGTCCTCAGCGTAGGGACGGCGACCTCGACGACCTGACGTGATGCGGTTCTCCGCACGAAGTGGGCCGGCCCGTCGGCGCTCGGCCAGGATGCACTGGGAGGCGTCGTCCTGCCGGAAGAGGAGTCACCCCATGCGGGTCCTGAGCTACGTCCTGCTCATCGTGCTGATCACGGCGCTCACCCTCGGGGGCACCCTGCTGGCGGTGTTCGAACTCAGCGACGTCTCGGACGTCCTGATCATCGCGGTGAGCGTCAGCATCCCGATGTTCGTCGTCGGACCTGCGGTGGTCGGGTCGTTGGCGGGCTACTGGGACCACCGGTCGTCCACGGACAGCTCCCGGTACCTGCGGTGGTGGCTGCTGGGCGTGGTCGCCGTGGACGTTGCGGGTGCGGTGGTCGTCGTGCTCGCGTCGGTCTCGGCCGGTGCGCCGGTCTGGGTGCCGGTCGTGCTGATCGGGGGAGCGGCGGTGCTGCTGGTGATCGCGCGACCACTCGGTGCGCTGTTCCGGCGCACGGAGCCGTCGCCGGCGGCGTACCCGGTCGGCTACCGGTTCGGACCGGCCGAACTCCGCCACGCGATCGTGGTGATCGCGGTGACCTTCGGCGTGTCCATCGTCGTCGTGACGATCGGCGTGGTGGTCCTGGCCGCCTTCACCGGGGACGACTCCGCTGGACTCACCCAGGCGGCCTTCCTCGCCGGCCAGCTGGTCTTCACTGCGACCGCGTTCGCGGCCCTGCTCCAGTCGCTGCCGTTGAGCGGGCTCTTGCGGGCGTCCGCCGGCCACGACCTCGGTCGGCTCCGTCGCTTCGGGAAGATCGTGGCCCGCGGCGCGGACCTGCCGCTCGACCCGGCTGAGCAGGTCGGCGCCGTCCGGTACGCCACGGTGCTCCCACTCGCGCTGCGGTTCCAGCTCGCGTACATCGGGCTGCTCTACACAGCGCTCGCGTTCCAGATGGTGTCGACGTGGATCCGCGGCGACCTCGGGATCCTGCCGCCGGTGTTCCTCGTGCTCATGGTGGCGGTGCTCGTCTGGATCGTCCCGCTGACGCTCCGCCGGATCCGCCGTGCGACGGCCTACGCCGCGCGGCACGCGGACCTGGTCGACATCGACCAGACTTGATCCGTGTCCCAGACGATCCACTTCCACCAGAAGCACCACGACGCCGTCCACCGCGGCGAGAAGGTCACGACGGTGCGCTGGCACGAGGACATCCGCACCGGCCCCGCGGTGTTCGTCTTCGACGAGCACACCTCAGCGACGCCGTTGGGCGGCCAGGTCACCGAGGTGACCGACCACCGCCTGGCGGAGCTCACCCCTCGGGCGGCGCACCAGCCGGCCGACACCGACATGGTCGACTTCGCCCGGCAGCTGCGCGCCAACTACTACCCGGACATGCCGGACGACGCGGTGGTCCAGGTCGCGGTCATCGCGCTCGACGCGACGCCGTCTGCGTGACGTCCGCCAGGGCGGTGGACGGGACGACCTGACGGACGGGAGGCGCGGTCCGGGCCCGCCCCACGCCTCCCGTCCGCCCGTCGGCCCTGCCCAGGGCGCGTGGTCCGTGCCCGACCGGTCACCGGTGCAGCGTGGCCTTCGGGTACTCGCCGTAGCGGCTCGTGTACTCCGCCGAGAACCGGCCGAGGTGGGCGAACCCCCAGCTGCGTGCGACCTCGCTCACCGAGGTGGTCGCGGTGTCGAGTCGCAGCAGGTCGCCCCGGACGCGCTGGAGCCGGACGGACCGGACGTAGGCCGACGGCGGCATCCCGAACAGCCGCTGGAACGACTCCTGCACGGCACGGACGCTCAAGCCGGACACCGCGGCGAGGTCCGACACGGCGATGGGTTCCGCCGCGTGCTCGTGCACGTGGTCGACCGCCCGCCGGATCCGGGCGTTCCGCGGTGCCCACAGGGCGCTCGACGGTTCGGCGGCCTTCGGTGGGTACAGGGCGAGGAAGGCGACGGCGACGGCCCGGGTGGCGTCCGACCAGGCGGTGGAGGCCACGCCCTGTGCCGCGAGGACCCGACGAGCGGACTCGAGGACCTGCCGCCAGCGCACGACGGCGTCCGCTGCGGGGACGGCACGCTCGTCGAGGTGCAGGCCGCCGGAGGGCAGGCCGTGGCGCTCCTCGGCGACGGACCGCACGAACGCGCGGGTGAGGTGCACCATGACGGCGTCGTGGTTGCTGGCCTCGACCACGGCGCGTCGTTCGGTGGGCATCAGCGCCGGCACGCCGTTGTCGACCGGCCCGCCGCCGCGCAGGAGGTCGAGCGTGACGACGCCGCCGAGCACCAGGACGACGATGTACGCGTCGTCGGAGGCCACGGTGCCGCGGACGTAGCCGCGCATCTGCGACCGGCGGAGCGTCACGTTGCCGTCACCGACGGCCAGGTACCGGAACGAGTACGCCCCGGTGGTCGGACGGGTCTGCCAGGAGGTGCCCGTGACGAGGCCCGGCAACTGCTCGAGGGCCTGTTCGGGCGAGGACGCCGAGGCCTCCAGGCGGACCGGTGCGGCAGCGGTGGGGGTGTTCGGTTCGGTGGTGGTCGCGGATGACGTCTCGTCGACGGATTGTTGCGGCACGGTGACACTCCCTGATCGTCTCGAGGAACACAGGAGTTCCGGCGACCGGGGTCCGGGGCAGCTGCCGCCAAGCTACGTCGGTCCTGCTCCGGGCACAAGGGCGGTGATGATGCTCCTGTTCCGCGCTGTGCGCGCTCTCCTACGTTCCGTGACGAATCACTGCGCCCCGTTACGTCGACGCTCGTGCGCGTCGCTCGCTCGTGTTTGCATCGCTCCACTGACGAGGGAGTGTTGCATGACGCACGTCGAACGCACCGCCCGCGCGGCCACGGTGCCGTTGCGGATCGCGGTGTTCTCGCACGGCACCGAGGCGCCGCCGGCGACCCGGGCCTACCGCGAGGAGCTCGAGCTCTTCACCGCGGCGGAACGCCTCGGGTACGACGGGGCCTGGGTCCGCCAGTTCCACTTCCGACACGACGACGCACCGGCGCGCGGCGGACTGCCGTCACCGTTCGTGTTCTTCGCGGCCCTCGCCGAGCGGACGTCCACCCTGCGGCTCGGGCTCGGAGCGGTCACGTTGCCGCACGAGGACCCGGTCCGGGTCGCCGAGGACGCCGCCGTCCTCGACGCGATCAGCGACGGCCGGGTGGAACTCGGCGTCGCGAACGGTGGCGGCCCGGAGACCCTCGACGTCTTCGCGCCCGGTCTGGTCGGGGCCGACCACGACACCCGTCGTGCCGCGTTCGACGAGCAGCTCGCACGGCTGCTCGACGCGCTGCGTGGTGCGTCACTCGGCACGGGGACCGCACGCCTGAACCCGGACGGCAGCGGGCTGCTCGACCGGATCTGGGACGCCACGCTCAGCGCCGAGAGCGCCGCCATCGCCGCCCGTCGGGGGCACGGAGTGCTGATCGGCACCACGCAGACCGTGCCGGCCGAGGTCACCGCGGACGCCTACCACGCCGCCCTGCCGGACGACGCTGTTCCCCGCGTCGCGCTCTCGACGGCGATCTACCCGGCCCCGGACCGCGAGACCGCGCTGCGCGAGGCGCGTGCGGGCATCGAGGCGAAGTACGCGTGGGGCGAGTCGTTCCTGCCGCCGGCGACGACCCTGGCCGAGAAGGCCGCGTCGCTCAACCTGCACTACGGCACGGCCGACGACATCGCGGAGTCGATCGCGTCGAAGCCGTACTCCCGGTACGCGACGCAGCTCAACGTGCAGGTCGACGACGGCTACTCCGACGTCGGTGCACGGACGGACGCCCTCGCGCTGTTCGCCGAGCAGGTGGCCCCGCAGCTCGGCGCCGTCCTGACCCACGAGGCGGTGACGGCATGACCCGCGACGGCGGCCTGGTGCTCGGCGGGATGGTGTTCTACCCCGGCGGCGAGCACGTCACGAGCTGGCGCCTGCCGGGCAGCGAACCGGACGCCTACCTGGACGTCGAGTACTACGTCCGGTTCGCGCAGACGCTCGAGCGCGGTGGGTTCGCGACGCTGTTCATCGCCGACGAGCTGTACGTCTGGGACCGCTTCGCGTCGGGCATCGACCACGCCGTGAACATCCGCACCGAGCCCTTCACCCTGCTCGGTGCCCTGTCGCAGCGGACCGAGCACATCGGGCTCGCCGCGACGGTCTCGACCACCTACAACGAGCCGTACCACGTGGCCCGGAAACTGGCGTCGATCGACCACCTGAGCGAGGGTCGGGCCGCCTGGAACCTCGTCACGAGCGCCTCGGACGAAGAGGCCTGGAACTTCGGTCGCGACGCGAACCTCGACCACGCCGTCCGCTACCGCCGGGGTGCCGAGTTCGTCGACGTCGTGCAGGGCCTCTGGGACAGCTGGGACGACGACGCGTTCCTGTACGACCAGGAGTCCGGGTACTTCGCGAAGCGCGACGGACTGCACGTGCTCGACCACGAGGGCGAGTTCTTCCGCGTGCGCGGCCCGCTCAACATCGCCCGGCCGCCGCAGGCCCACCCGGTGCTGTTCCAGGCCGGGGCGTCCGAGGCCGGCCGTGCGCTGGCCGGGGCGAAGGCCGAGGGCGTCTTCACCCTCTGGCAGGACGACCTCGCCGACGCGCAGGCCCTGTACGCCGACTACAAGCGCCGCGCCGTCGAGCACGGACGTGACGCGTCGTCGATGCTGATCCTGCCGGCGGTGTCGCCGGTGATCGGCGACACCGAGGCCGACGCGCTGCGGCAGCTCGACGAGATCGAGGAGCTGACACCGGACCGCGTCTCGCTCGACCTGCTGTCCCACTACCTGCAGACCGACCTGTCCGACCGGCCGCTCGACGCACCGTTCGAGCACGTCTTCGACGAGACGGCGATCAACCAGTCGAAGTCCGTCTACGAGTCGATCCGCCGCATCGCCGCCGAGGCCACCACGCTGCGCGAGGTCTACCGGACGATCCTGCGCCGTCGGTTCCTGCCGGGCACGCCCGAGCAGATCGCCGACTGGCTGACCGAGCGCTACGAGCAGGACGCCGCCGACGGCTACATGCTCGCGTTCTCGTCGATCCCGGTGAGCGTCGACCGGTTCGTCGACCAGGTCGTGCCGGAGCTCGAACGTCGCGGCGTGTACGACCGCACGTACCGCGGCGACACCCTGCGGGAGCACCTCGGGTTGGCGCGACCGGCGAGCCGGTACGACGGTTCGGCAGCCGCGCCCGCGCCCGCGGCTGTCGACCAGGAGGCGTCCGCATGAGCGACCGCATCCTGCTGGGCGCCTTCGCCTTCCACCCGGGCGGCGCGCACGTCACCGGGTGGCGGCACCCGTCCTCGCGCCCCGCCGAGCACCTGAGCATCCGGCACCACCGCCACATCGCGCAGACCGCCGAGCGCGGGGTCTTCGACACGCTCTTCCTCGCCGACGGCCTGTACTTCTGGGACCGGTACCCGTCGGGCGTCGACCACTACGGTGCGCTGCGGCCCGAACCGTTCACGCTGCTCGCCGCGCTGTCCCAGGTGACGTCGCGGATCGGCCTCGCCGCGACCGTGTCGACGACCTACAACGAGCCGTACCACGTGGCCAGGACCCTCGCCTCGCTCGACCACCTCAGCCGTGGGCGAGCCGCGTGGAACCTCGTCACGAGCCGCTACGACGAAGAGGCTCGCAACTTCGGTGGTGACGCCCACATCGACCACTCCCGGCGGTACGAGCGCGGTCGCGAGTTCGTCGACGTCGTCAACGGGCTGCTGGACAGCTGGGACGACGACGCGATCGTGGCCGACCCGTCGTCCGGGGTCTTCGCGCGCCGCGACGGCCTGCACCGTCTCGACCACGAGGGCGAGTTCTTCCGGGTGCGCGGGCCGCTCAACATCGCCCGGCCGCCGCAGGGCCACCCGCTGCTGTTCCAGGCCGGCGGGTCCGAGTCCGGGCTGGAACTCGCCGCCGACACGGCCGACGCGGTGTTCACCCGTGGTGGCTCCACCGCGGACGTCCGACGCTTCGTCGACGACCTGCGCGCCCGCGCCGTCCGGCACGGCCGCTCCGCCGACGCGGTGAAGATCATGCCGTCGGTGATGCCGGTCGTGGGGGAGACCGCCGCCGACGCCCGAGCCGAGGCGGACGCGATCCTCGCCCTGACGCCGGACGCTCTCATCCTCGAGGACGTGTCGCACCAGATCGGGCAGGACCTGTCCGGCCGCGACGTCGACGTGCCGTTCGACTACGCCGAGGAGTTCGACACCTCGAACGAGACCCGTTCGCCGAAGCCCGCGGTCGACCGGCTGCTCGCCGACGGCCCCGCGACGCCCCGCGACGTCTACGCGTGGTCGTACCGCCGCAGCCTGCTGACGGGCACCGGACCGGAGATCGCCGACCGGTTCGAGGAGCTCGCCGACGACGGTGGCGCCGACGGCTTCATCGTGCAGTTCCCGTACCTGCCCGGCGGGATCGACCGGTTCGTCGACCACGTCGTGCCGGAACTGCAGCGCCGCGGCCGGACCGCCACGGCGTACGACGACCTCACCCTGCGCGAGCGCTTCGGACACCCCCGGGTGCCGGACCGCGCGCACCGCTGACCGCACCACCCCTCCCAGCACCGCACCCCTGCAACCCGAACCCCTAGGAGTCATCCGTGACCGTCGACCTCACGTCGCGGCGGCGTCGCCTCAAGCGCCTCGCCCTCGCGGCCACCGCGTCCGCCCTCGCCCTCACGCTCGCCGCGTGCTCGTCCGGCGGCGACGCCTCGCCCGGATCGTCCTCGGACACCGGCACCTACACGCTCGGACTCCAGGAGCCCGACAGCACGATCAACCCGCTCACCACCTCGGACTACAACGCGATGTTCATCGTGGGGTTGGCGTCCGAGGGCCTGCTCAGCCAGGACGCGAAGGGCAAGCTCGAGGGCCGTCTGGCCGACTCGTGGAAGGCGTCGTCCGACGGACGCACCTGGACGGTGCAGCTCCGCGACGACCTGCAGTTCTCCGACGGTGCCGCGCTCACGAGCAAGGACGTCGTCGCGACGTTCGACTCGATCATCGGCAAGGACAGCCAGTCGCCCGGCAAGTCGAGCTTCGACGGCATCCTGCAGTCGGTCGCCGCCGACGGTGCCTCGACCATCGACTTCACGCTCGCCAAACCGTACGCCGACTTCCCCTACCTGCTCACGGGCTCGAACACGACCATCCAGCCGGCCGGCTTCGACGCCGGCGCGAACTGGGCCAAGCAGCCCGTCGGCGCCGGACAGTTCGTGCTGACGAAGTACTCGGCCGGCCAGGGCGCCACGTTCACGAAGAACCCGGACTACTGGGACGCGAAGGACGTGGAGCTGCAGCAGGTCGACGTGAAGTTCTACGCCGACGACCAGGCCCAGCTGCTCGCGTTCCAGAGCGGGGAGATCGACCAGATCGCCGCCAGCCCCACCGCGACGTCGACACTGCAGGCCTCGGACTACACCGAGACCGAACCGTACTTCAACAAGTTCGACGGCATCTTCCTCGACGTCACCAAGGCGCCCTTCGACGACCCGAAGGTCCGTGAGGCCTTCGCCCTCGCGCTCGACCGCGAGGAGATCGTCAAGACGGTCTACGGCGGAGCAGCCGAGGTCGGCAACGACACCACGTTCTTCCCGAGTTCGGCGATCCAGCCGAAGGGACTCGAGCAGCGCGAGCAGGACAAGGCGAAGGTCGCGGACCTGCTCGGCGGCAGGACGGTCTCGTTCGAGATCACGACGCTCGACGCCGAGAAGGCCCTCGCCCAGGTGGTGCAGCAGCAGCTCGAGGCGGTCGGCGGGTTCGACGTCACCCTCAAGGTGCTGACGAGCGCGCAGTACTACGCCGACGGCGACGACACCCCGTGGCTGAACGCCCCGGTGACGATCACCAACTGGGCGCAGCGCCTGCCCGCGCAGTACGTCGACCTGATCTACCGCGACGGCGCCGTCTGGAACGCCTCGAAGTACTCGAGCCCGGAGCTCGAGCAGCTGACCGACCGGTACGAGTCGACGACCGACGAGTCGGAGCGGCAGGACCTGGCGAACCAGATCGCCGAGATCGAGTGGACCGACCTGCCCGTGATCGTCCCTGCGTTCGCGTCGAGCAGCATCCTGCTGCAGAAGCGCGTCACGGGCACCTTCCGGTCGGGGCAGGACTTCCCGGGCGGGTTCGACTTCCGGGGCATCGGGGTCACCGCGTCATGAGCACCGCGCGCCGCCGTCGTCTGCTGACCCTGGTCGGGCAACGGGTCGTCCAGATCCCGCTCGTCCTGGTCGTGGTCTCCGTCCTGACGTTCTGGCTGGTCCAGGTCGTGCCGGGGGACCCGGGCCGGAACGCCCTCGGGCAGTACGCGACGGCGGCGCAGGTGCGCGCGTGGAACGTCGACCACGGGCTCGACGGGTCCCTCGTCAGCCGGTACCTGCACTGGATCGGCGGGTTCGTCACGGGGGACTGGGGCACGAGCTTCGTCTACTCCGAGCCGGTCCGCGACCTGGTGCTCGGCCGTCTCGGCAACTCCCTGCTGCTCGGCGCGTACGCGTTCGTCATCATGGTGCCGGTCGCGATCACGCTCGGTGCCGTGCAGGCGTACCGGCAGGGTCGCCGCTCCGACCGGGCCGTCACGGTCGGGCTGCTGACGATCTCGGCGGTGCCGGAGTTCGTCGTCGGGATCGTGCTGCTGCTCGTCTTCGCGGTCTGGCTGCGGGTGGTGCCGGTGCAGGCGTCCGGTGCGCTCGACGCCGGGTTCGGCGAGCGGCTCCGGGTGCTCACGCTGCCCGCCGTGGTGCTCGCCCTGGCGTACCTCGCCGTCCTGACCCGGATGGTGCGTGCGGGGACGATCGAGACGATCCGGTCGCAGTTCCACCGCACCGCCGTGCTCAAGGGCCTGACCACCGGCCAGGTCGTCCGCCGGCACGTCGTCCGCAACGCGCTCATCCCGACGTTCTCGGTGCTCGGCATCTACCTCGGCACCCTGCTCGGCGGCAGCGTCATCGTCGAGACCCTGTTCTCCTACCCGGGCCTCGGCGCGCTGCTCGTGTCGGCCGCCGAACGCAAGGACGCCCTGCTGCTCGAGAGCGGGGTGATGCTCGCCGGGGCGCTCTCGCTCGGCGCGCTCCTGCTCACCGACCTGCTGTTCGTGGTGGTCGATCCCCGGATCCGCTTCGAACGGGTGGCCACCGCATGACCGCCGTCGTCCCCGGCGCCGTCGAGACCGACGGGGTCGCCGGTCGTCCGTCGGCGTCGACCACCACGGGCACCGCACGGGTCACCCGCCGCGGGTGGCGCGGACTCCTCCGGCGTCCCACGTTCCTGGTCTCCGTGGCGATCCTGCTCTGGTGGGTCGTCCTGGCCGTGGGCTGGCACCTGCTCGGCCTGCAGCCCTTCGCCCGCACCGGCGAGCTCCTGCAGGCGCCGAGCGCTGCGCACTGGTTCGGCACCGACTCGCTCGGCCGTGACGTCTTCGCCCGCGTCGCCGCCGGGGCCCGGCCGGCGCTCGTCATCGGCCCGTTCGGCGCGGCGCTGGCGACCGTCGTCGGCGGCACCCTGGGCCTGCTCGCCGGCTACCACCGCGGCTGGGTCGACACCGCCCTGATGCGGTTCTTCGACGTGCTGCTTGCGTTGCCCAGCCTGATCTTCCTGGTCGTGCTCGTCGGTGCGTTCGGGGTGTCGACGCCCGCGCTCGTCCTCATCGTCGGCGTGCTCTTCGCGCCGGGCATCGCGCGGATCGTCCGGGCCGCGGTGCTCGTCGAGATGGGCAAGTCCTACGTCCAGGCCGCACGGCTGCAGGGCGAGAGCGCCGTCCGGGCGATGGTCACCGAGCTGCTGCCGAACGTGATCGGGGTCTTCGTGATCCAGGCGGTCCTGAGCCTCGGCGCCGCGATCTTCATCACCGCGTCGCTGTCGTTCCTCGGGCTCGGTTCGCAACCACCGGCCGCCGACTGGGGGCTCGACATCAACGCGAACCGCGCCTACCTGCAGGCCGCGTGGTGGACGGTCGTGTTCCCGGGTGTCGCCGTGGCGTCGATCGTCGTGTCCGCGAACCTGATCGCCGACAACCTCAAGGAGGTCTCCGAGTGACCGAGCAGACCGGCACGAGCGAGCAGCCCAGGACCACCGGCACGACCGACGCACTGGTCCGCGTCGAGGGGCTCACCGTGTCCTACCGCGGCGCCCGGGTGGTCGACGACGTCGCGTTCGTGATCGAGCCCGGTGGCTCGTACGGGCTCGTGGGCGAGTCCGGCTCCGGCAAGAGCACCGTCGCCGGCACGCTGACGGCGTCGCTCGGACCGGACGCCGCCGTCGGGTCGTCGGCGCTGGTCGTCGACGGCGTCGACGTCGCGTCCCTGCGCGGTGAGCGCCTCCGGCGGTTCCGGCGCGACGTCGTGGCGGTCGTCCACCAGGAACCCGGCCTCGCCCTCAACCCGACGATGACGGTCGGACGCCAGGTCGCCGAGGTCCTGCGCGCCACGGGCTCCGGCCGCGCGGCTGCGGACACCGCGACGATCGAGGCGTTCACGCGGGTCGGGCTGCCGACGCCGACGACGATCGGGGTCCGGTACCCGCACGAGCTGTCCGGCGGTCAGCAGCAGCGCGTCGCGATCGCCATGGCCCTCGTGGCCCGTCCGCGCCTGCTCGTGCTCGACGAACCGACGACCGGCCTGGACAGCACGGTCGAGGCGGGCATCATGGCGCTCATCGACGAGCTCCGGACCGAGATCGGCTTCGCGACCCTGCTCATCAGCCACAACCTGCCGCTGGTCGCGGCGCACTGCGGACGGGTCGGGGTGCTCCGCCACGGGGTGCTCGTCGAGGAGGGCACCGCGACCCAGGTGCTGCTCCACCCCACGGAGCCGTACACGAAGCAGCTCGTCGACGCCCTGCCCGACATCACGACGGGCAAGGCAGGAACGGCGGGCAAGGCGGGAACGACGGGGACGACCGCCGAGACCGCGCAGCACGACGTCCTCGCGACGATCAGGGGCCTCCGCAAGGAGTACGACGGCGCCGTCGCCCTCGACGGCATCGACCTCGAGCTGCGCCGCGGTGAGGTGCTGGGCGTCGTGGGGGAGTCCGGCTCCGGCAAGACGACCTTCGGCCGAGCCCTCGCCGGACTGGTCCGACACGACGGGACGATCACGCTGGACGCCGGCGACCGGACGCCGACCGGTACCCCACCCGTGCAGGTCGTGTTCCAGAACGCGGACGCCTCGCTCAACCCGCGACGGACGGTCCGACAGGTGCTCGGGCGGGCGATCCGGCTGCTGCACGGCGACGGCACCGCCGAGCAGCTCGCGGCGCGGGTCGGGCTGCCGGCCGACGTCCTCGACCGCCGGCCGGCCCAGCTGTCCGGCGGGCAGAAGCAGCGCGTCGCCATCGCCCGGGCGTTCGCCGGACCGGTGCCGCTGGTGGTGTGCGACGAACCCACGTCGGCCCTCGACGTCTCGGTGCAGGCGCGGATCCTCGACCTGGTGCTCGACCTGCAGCGCACCACCGGCACGACCTGCGTGTTCATCTCGCACGACCTCGCCGTCGTGCGCCGGGTCGCCGACCGCATCGCGGTCTTCGACGGCGGTCGTGTCGTCGACGTGGGCCCCGCGGAGCGGCTGTTCGACGCGGGCGCGCACCCGCGCACCCGCGAGCTCGTCGCGGCCGCGCTCGACCTGCGCCGGCGCGCCGGTCTGGTGGCTCCCGCGGCCTGAGTGGGGCCCTGGACCTGCGCACAGGAGGACGGGCGCAGGCCGATCAGCGTGACGCGCCAGCGGCACGCGGGCCGCGCCGACCGAGCCTGCGAGGGAGGGGTGGCGGGTCTGCCACGGGCCTCCCGTCCGCCTGTCGGTCGCGTTCCGTGCCGCGGACGCTGAGCGTTCCGCGCTACTTCGCGAGGAACGCCAGCACCACACGGTTCCACTCGTCCGGGTGGCTGACGTTGACGCCGTGCGGGCCGCCGGCCACGACGTGCAGCTCGGAGCCGGCGATCGCGGCGTGCGTGCGGGCACCCGAGCCGTCGAACGGCACGGTCGCGTCGCCGTCACCGTGGATGACGAGCGTCGGCACGGTGACCTTCGGCAGGTCGTCACGGAAGTCGGTGTTCGCGAAGGACGCCATCGCCTCGAGCGCGGCGGTCTTCGACGCCTGCTTCGCGAGCGTGAGTGCCTGCTGCCGGTCCTCCTCGGAGACGACCAGGGTGCCGTCCACCGAGAAGAAGTCGGTCGTGAACTGGTCGTAGAACGCGTCCTCGTCCTTCGTCAGGCCCGCGGTCATCTCGGCCGCCTGCTCCTTCGGCAGCGGGCCGTCCGGGTTGTCCGAAGTCTGCAGCAGGTACGGCGGCACGGCCGAAGCGAAGACGACGCTGTGCAGCCGCTCGGTGCCGTACTTCGAGAAGTAGCGGGCGACCTCGCCGCCGCCCATCGAGAAGCCGACGAGGGTGACGTCTCGCAGGTCGAGCTCGGTGAGGATCGTGTGCAGGTCCTCGGTGAGGTGGTCGTAGTCGTAGCCGGTCTTCGGCTTGTCGCTGCGACCGAAGCCGCGACGGTCGTAGGTGACGACGCGGTGTCCGGCGTCGACGAACGCCGGGACCTGCTTGCTCCAGGACTCGCCGGACAGCGGCCAGCCGTGGATCAGGACGACGGTGCGGCCGGAGCCGCCGGTGTCGTCGACGTGCAGGTTCGTGTCCTTGAAGAGCCCGTGGTGGGCGGTGATCTCGGTCAAGAGTCGCTTCCTTCCCGCGCCGCACGGGAGGCGGCACGCACCTCGTTGCTACCAGCGGGATCCCGAGCGACAGCGCGGAGTGGACAGACCCCTCGGCGTCGGCGTCGGCGTCGGTGTCTGTGACGGGAGCGGCGACCACGGCCTACTGTCCAGCAGGATCAGGGAACCGTCACCGCGGCGGATGCCCCTCGTCACGAGGGAGCACCGATGAAGTACGTCAACTACGCGGGGACCGTCCGGGTCCTGACCGGTGACACGGTCGCCGACGCGGTGATCCGGTACGCGGCCGCCCTGCACCAGAGCCGGTTGAGCGACGTCGTGTCGGTCCCGACGACCGACGACTTCGGCGCGGCCAGCACGGTGGAGCTGCTCCTCGCACCAGCGGTGGCAGTCGCCCTGGAGCCGGCGCCGGACGACGACCTGGAACCCGAGAGTGGTGCGTTCCTGGCCGAGCTGAGCCGACGCACCGAGGCGGTCCTGGCGGTCGACGCCAGCAGGTTCCCGACCGACCTCGGCCGGTGAGCGCGTTGCGCGCGGTGAGCGCGGTGCGCGCGGTGGGCTCGGTGGGCGCGGTGCGCGCGGTGCGTGTCGCTCCGACCGCGCTGCGGTCAGGCGACCGGTCCGTCGCCCGTCAGGTCCGAGCGGGTGTCGGCGTGGATCGTCTCAGGGTGGTCGAACGTCCGCGCTGCAGCACGCAGGCGTTGCACGAACTCACCGTTCTCGACCTCGAGCTCGTCCTCGTCCGCGTCGGCGACGACGATCTCGCTCGACGGGCCGATGAGGATCTTCGTGGTCGTCATCGTGCCGTCCTCCGCCACCGTCGGGACCGCGATCGCGTCGGCGCGACTGCCGCCGGCGAGCGCCGCGGCGTACTCGATCACGGCGTCGGCGACGTCGTCGCTCGTCAGGAACGTGGAGCGGTCGTACTGGATGTACTTCATGTCGCATCAGTCAAACGCGCGGATGCTGGTCGTCGTCCAGGAAACCCGGCGCGTCGTGCGTTGCGCGGATGCCGACATGTCGCGAGGATCATCACGTGCCCGAGATGATGCACCGCACGCAGCGGGAGATCAGGACAGACGAGCCGTCGGTCGCGGCCGAGGCGCTGTCGGTGACCCACGTGACCCACGGACTCACCGTGGAGGCGACCGGAGAGGGCTTCGTCTTCGAGGAGCGAGTGCGGGGCACCGCCCTGCTCTCCCTCGAGTCGACGCGGTGCACGGGTGCCCTGAGCGGCGCGGTCGAGCCCGGGCGGGCGATGATGATCGTCTGGGTGAAGGCCGGTTCGGCGCAGGTCGACGACAACCCGGTGCAGATCGGCCGCCCCGTGCTCTACCGACAGGACCCGCAGCGGTTCCGGTGGGTGGACTTCCAGCACGACGTGCTGCGCATCGACCGGTCGATCGTCGAGCAGGTCGCCGCCGAGCGCGGTGACTGGGCGCCGGGTCCGCTGGAGTTCCGTCCCCGACACGTGCCAGAGGGTGCGCCGCTCGCCGCCTGGTGGCTCATGGTCCGGTCGGTCGCGCAGGAGGTCCTGCAGGGTCCGACGGACGTGCCGCTCGAGCGGGAGCGGGAGCTCGCCCGGTTCGCGGCCGGCGGCTTGCTGACCGCGATCCCGCACTGGCCGGTGGGGCAGCACGAGCCGGTGATGGCGTCGACCGCGCGCTTCGCCCGTGCCGAGACGTTCCTGCTCGACCACGCGACCGAGCAGATCACCGTCAACGACGTCGCCGAGGCCGCGGGGCTGAGTGTCCGAGGAGTGCAGGCGGCGTTCCAGCGGCACCACGGCATCACGCCGACGATGTACCTGCGTCGGATCCGGCTCCTGCTCGCCCGGGAGCAGCTCGAGGCCGGCGACGACCGCAGCGTCGCCGAGATCGCCCGGGCGACGGGGTTCGCGCACCTGGGCCGGTTCGCGGGGAGCTACCGGCAGGAGTTCGGGGAGCTGCCGCGGCAGACGGCGCTGGCGGCGCGGGAGTAGCGGTCCGTCGGCCGGCGGTCGGTCGTTGTCGACGGCTTCGCGCCGGCTCATCCGTCGGACGTCAGAGCCGTCCGAGGCCGTCGCCGACCAGGACCGCGCCGACGAGCACGAGGACGACGACGGTCACGGCGCGCGAGTTGTGCCGCAGCCAGGTGCGGAACCGCTCCAGGTCCGCGCGGGCCGGCTCCCCACCGACCAGCGCGAAGACGATCGGCCCCGTCACCGTGGCCGTCATCAGCAGGGTGCTCGCCCCGACGAGGACGGTCGACGGCACCGCCGGCAGCTCAGCCGGGGCGAGCACGATGCCGACGCCGGACGCCAGCAGCAGGGCCTTCGGACGCAGCGCGAGCACGGCGCCCACGGCGAGCGCGACGGCGGGTCGGACGGTGCCGACCGCCGCCGTCAGGAGTGCGCTCGTCCGGCTCGGTCCCGCTGCGGCGGGGCGCCGGAACACGACCCCCGCGGCGACGACCGAGACGACCCCGAGCAGGCACTCGCCCAGGCCGAGGCCCGGTGACGCCGTCGCCGGCAGGTCCACGACGAGGACACGGCCGAGCAGCGCCGTCGCGGCGACCGTGACGACGAAGACCCCGGTCACCGAGCCGACCGCGAACAGGACGGCCGGACCGAGGTCGCGACCGCCGAGCAGCAGGGTGAGCACCGCGGCGATGGGGACGGAGCTCAGCGCACCGGCGATGGCGAGGGGCAGCAGCTGGCCGATCACGGCGAGCACGGTGCCGGTCAGACCCCTCGGTCGTCCTCGTCGACCCGGCGGACGACACGCTGTCCGGTCACGGGGTCGATCTCGGTGACGACGCTCGTCGTGGCACGGCGCGGGCGGAGCCGGAGGACGATCCCCAGCACGAGGACCAGGAAGCCGGCGACCATCAGGATGTAGCCGATGAGCTGGATGTCGATGCCGACGACCGTGAAGTCGAACGCGAACGCCATGATCGCGCCGACGACGAGCAGGAAGATCCCACCGCCGATGCTCACGGTGTCACCGCGGGTCGTGCTGTCACGGGGTTCATGGACGCAACGATCAACGGCCGGTGCCGGCGGTGCATCACCCGCCCCGGGTGATCTGCGGAGGCGTGCCAGATCACCCGCTCAGGGTGGTGCCCGACCGGTTCCGCCGCGGCTACACCTGGTGCCATGACCACAGGGGAGGCACCGTGACCACCTTCACGTACGGCCCGGCCGAGGTGTTCGTCGTCTCGTTCCGAGGCGAGCTGCCCGACGACGCCGTGCTCGGCGCGCTCGTCGACCTGACGGACGCCGAGACGGTCCGGGTCCTCGACCTGCTGCTCATCAGCCGGGCCGAGGACGGCCCCGTCAACGTCCGCGAGGTCGACGACGTGACCAGGACCGGCACGTCCGGCTCGGTCGCCCTGGAAGCCCGCGGCCTGGCCGCCAACGACGACGTCGACCAGGTCGCGGACACGCTCGCGCCCGGGACCTCGGCCGCGATCGTCGTGATCGAGCAGCTCTGGGCCAAGGACCTGGCGGAGCGGTTCGCCGACAGCGGGGGCCAGCTGCTCTGGAGCGCACGCGTCCCCGCACCGGAACTCAACGACCTCGCCGCTTCGGCGCACATCGGGTAGGAGACACCATGCCGTTCCGACGATTCGGCCGACCCGGCCTGCTCGGGCTCGCTGCACGGACCGCGGTCGTGGCCGGGACCGCGTCGGCGGTCGGCGGTGCGGTGCGCGGGCACGAGGAGCGTGCGGCAGAGGACCGCGCCGCAGAGGAGCGGGTGGCAGCGGAACGCGCCGCAGCGGAACGCTCCGTGGCGGACGTCCCCGCCGCTCCCGACCTGCTGAGCGAGCTCGAGCGACTCGGCCGGCTCCGGCAGCAGGGCCTCCTGTCCGACGACGAGTTCGCCGCCGCCAAGCAGCGCCTCATCGGCGGGTGACGGACACCGACCACCTGCAGCACGACCGTTCAACAACCACGAGGAAAGGGAACCCCCATGGCCACCACGACCACGACCACCGCCACCGACTCGACCGTCGGTGTCTTCGCCACGAGTGACGAGGCCCTCGGCGCCGCCAAGGCGCTCAAGGACGCCGGGTACGGCGACGACGTCGTCTCGATCGTCGGCAAGGGCGTCAAGGACGAGAAGAAGGTGCACGGCTGGATCCCGGTCGGCAACGAGGCCGGCACGTTCGGCGGGTGGGGTGCCCTGTGGGGCGCGCTCACCGGTTGGCTGCTGCTCGGGTTCGTCTGGCTCCCGGGCATCGGGTGGGTCGCTGCCGCCGGGTGGCTGGCCAGCACGCTCGTCGGAGCCGGCATCGGTGCGGGTCTCGGCGCACTCATCGGCCTGGCCGTCCCCGAGGACGAGATCCCGCAGTACGAGGACGACCTGAAGGCCGACCGGTACCTCGTGATCGTGCACGGTGACGGCGAGACCGTCGACGCCGCCCACCGCATCCTCGACGGCGCCGGCCCGGTCCGGGTCAGCCGCTACTCCGAGTGACGACCACCACCAACGGAAGGAAACGATCATGGCAGACCTCATCGTGATCTCGTTCGACGACGACGCCAGTGCCGTCGCCGCCTACGAGGAAGTCCAGCAGCTACAGAGCGACCTCGTCGTCGAGCTGTCCGGCCTCGCGCTCGTCCGCGTCGACGACAAGGGCAAGACGCACGTCGAGACCCCTGGTCCGGCGGGCAACGTCGGGGCCGGTGCCGCCGGAGGTGCCCTGTTCGGCACCCTCCTCGGACTCCTGTTCTTCGTGCCGTTCTTCGGACTGGTGATCGGCGGTGCGCTCGGCGCGCTGTTCGCCGGGCTCGACAAGACCGGGCTGAACGCCGAGTTCCGCGACCGGGTGAAGAGCGCCGTCGCGGACGGTCGTTCCGCGGTCGTCATCTACGCCACGAAGATCACCGAGGACAAGTTCGGTGCAGCCCTCTCCCGCTTCGGCGGGACCATCGTGCAGACCTCGTTGTCGGCAGACGACGAACACGAGCTCGCGCACGACATGACCGGCGCGCGCTGAGCGTGCGCCCCGGGCGACGCGCCCCCCCCCCCCCCCGGGGGGCGGGGGGGGGGGGGCGGCGCCCCCCCCCCCCCCCCCCGCCCGGCCCGCCCCCCCCCCCCCCCCCACCCCCCCCCCCCCCCGTGGAAGGACCGGGCTCATGGGTGCGCTCATCGTCGGACTCATCGCGCCGGCGCTCGGGATCCTGCTCAGCCCACTGGCGATCATGGCCCTGGTGGCCGAGCTGCTCTCGCGGCGGTACCGCGCCAACGGCCTCGCGTTCTTCATCGGCTGGTTGCTCGCCACCGTCGTCGTCGTGGGGGTCTCCGTCGTGGTGTTCACCGCGATCGACTTCCACCCCCGGACCGACACCCCGCTCTGGACGGCCGTGGTCCGGCTGGTCATCGCACTCGGGCTGATCGCCGCCGCGGTCTGGGTGTTCCGGCGCGGCGGCCGTGACCTGCGGAAGATGTCCGAGGCGTCGACGCCAGAGCAGGTCGCGGCAGCCGCACCACAGCTGCCCGGCTGGCTGCAGAAGGTCAGCGAGTTCACGCCGGCGCGGTCCCTCGCACTCGGGTTCGGCATCTTCGCCGTCAACCCCGTCGACGCCTCGTGCGCGATCATCGCCGGCATCGACATCGCGGGCGCTCCGGTGACCGCCGGGCAGGGCGCCGCCGTGGCGATCGCCTTCGTCGCCGTCGGGGTCGCACCGATCGCCGTCCCGGTGTTCTTCGTGCTCGCGCGTGAGGACGCTGCGGCACCGCTCCTCGAGCGCCTGCGCACCTGGATCGCCGGCCACACCAACGTGCTGAACGCGGCGCTCATCTTGGTCATCGGTGTGCTGCAGCTGCAGAAGGCCGTCTCCGCCCTGATCTCCTGACGTTCGCCGCTCCCGGGAAGGACCGCAGCCCATGACCACCACCGAGGACGAACTCGCCGCACTCCGCGCCGAGAACGAGCGCCTGCGCATCCGGCTCGCCGGGCAGGACTCCGACGACACGACGGTCCGCCGCCGCGGGTGGGGCTGGGCGATCCCGTCCGCCGCACTGATCGTCGTCGGGGCGCTGCTCGCACCGGTGGTGGTGATCACCACCTGGGCACAGCGCGAGGTCACCTCGACCGAGGCCTTCGTGGCGACGTTCGCGCCGCTCGCCCGCGACCGGGCGGTCCAGACGCTGGTCGCGGACCGCACGGTCGGCGCGATCGAGGACCAACTGGACGTCGCCGGGCTGACGGGAGCGCTCTTCGACGGCATCCGCGGGCTGGACCTGCCACCCCGGGCCAAGACCGCGCTCTCGGCGCTCGAGGCACCGGCGACCGCCGGCATCCAGGACCTGGTCTCCGGCACCGTGGACCGGTTCGTGGCGTCCGATCAGTTCGCCGACCTGTGGAAGCAACTGCTCCGCACCGGGCACACCCAGATGGTGGCGTCGCTCAGCGGCGACCGACGGGCAGCGGTCGCGATCGGGGCGGACGGGTCGATCGGCATCCAGCTCGGGCCGGTGGTCGCCGAGGTCAAGGAGCGGCTCGTCGACCGGGGGCTCACCTTCGCCGAACGGATCCCCGCGGTCGACCGGACCATCGTCATCGCGACGTCCGACGCGGTGGTCCGGGCGCAGACCGGGTACACCCTGCTGCAGGTGTCCGCCGTGTGGCTGCCGTGGCTCCTGGTCGCCTGCATCGCCGTCGGCGTCGTCATGGCCAGACGTCGGGCCCGGGCGCTCACCCTCGCCGCGGTCGGCGTCGCCCTCGCCATGCTCGCCACGCTCGCCGGGATCGGGATCGGACGGGTGTTCGCGGTGCGGGCGCTGGCGCCGGACCTCATGCCACGCAACGCAGCTCGAGCCGTCTACGACACCGTGGTCGCCTTCGCCGCGCACGCCGCCGTGGCCGGCGCGGTCCTTGCGGCGTGCGTGGCCCTCGTCGCGTGGTTCGCCGGCTCGTCCGACACAGCCCGACGTCTGCGGAGGCTCGCCGTCCGCGGTGCCGGGGCACTCCGCCGCCGCGGCGACGCCCTCGGCATCGGCACCGGGCGGGTCGGGGTGCAGCTGTACCGGGGCAGGGTCGTCATCCGCACCCTCGTCGCGCTCGGTGCGGCCACCGTCATCGTGCTCAGCCGCCCGCTCGAACCGGCGCTCGTCGTGTGGACCCTGGTCGGCGCGCTCGTCCTCGTCGCCGTGCTCGAGGTGATCCAGCGTCCGGAGGGGGCTCGCGGCGACGCCGGGGTCTCACCCGGAACTGACGATCCCGTCGGTTCCGCAGCGCACTAGCGTCCGAGCACGGCATCCGGGGACCGGGGCCGCGAGGGAGACGAGGCCCCGATGTCACTCTGGAAGCGCCGATCGCACCGACCGCGCCGACCCGCCGATCCGGCGACGCCGAGCCACGCCGGGCCCGACGCCGGTCCCGACGCCGCGCCGGCAGCCACGGTCGGGTCGGGTCGCGGGCTGCGCATCATGCTCGGTCTCGCCGCAGCGGTCGTCATCGCCGTCGGCTGCTCCCGGTTCGCCGGCATCATCGCTCCCACGGCGCTCGCCCTCGTCGTCACCATCTGCGTCCAGCCGGCCCGGGTGTTCCTCGAACGACTCGGCTTCGCCCGGAGCCTCGCCTCTGCGGTCGTCATCGTGGTGATCCTGGTCCTGCTGGTGGGGTTCTCGCTGGCGCTCGTGGTCTCGGTCGCCCAGTTCGCCACGCTGTTCCCGCAGTACGCCGACCAGATGCACGCGGTGGAGGACCAGCTCGGGCAGTGGTTGACGTCGCTCGGCGTCGGGCAGCAGGAGGTGCAGAGACTGCTGGCGGGGCTGAGCCCCGGCACCGTCATCGGCGCGGTGTCGGACCTGGTCGGCAGCGTCTTCGGCCTCGGCGTCGGCCTGGTCGTCGTCCTCGCGCTGATCGTCTTCATGACCCTCGACGCAGGGTGGGGTCGACTCATCGCCGACCGGCTCCGGCCGGTCCGCCCCCAGCTCGTCGAAGCACTCACCGGGTTCACCGTCAGTGTCCGCCGGTACATGGTCGTCACGGCCGTCCTCGGCGCCGCGGTCTCCGCGCTCGACGCCCTCGCGCTGGTCCTGCTCGGGGTCCCCGGTGCGGCGCTCTGGGGCCTGCTGGCCTTCATCACCGGCTTCATCCCGAACATCGGGTACTGGATCGGCATCATCCCGCCGGTGATCCTCGCCCTGCTCGCGAACGGCTGGCAGAACGCGATCGTCGTCATCGTCGTCTACGCCGTGATCAACGGGGTCATCCAGTCCGGCCTGCAGCCGCACATCGTCGGGTCGGCGGTGTCCCTCAACCAGACCATCGCGTTCCTGTCCGTCGTCTTCTGGTCGGCCGTGCTCGGGCCGATGGGTGCCGTCCTCGCCATCCCGCTGACCCTGCTGGTCCGCGCGGTCCTGGTCGACGCGAACCCGGACGCGCGGTGGATGCGCCCGGTCCTCGGCGACGTGACCGGCCTCGGGCCCCCCACTGGGCGGACGGAACGCCGCGCACCGACCGCTCCCGGCGGCACCACGACGACGAAGGGCACCCCGTGAACACCGCTCCGCTCATCGGCGAGCTCCTGCCGCAGGCCGTGACCATCGCGATCAGCCCGATCCCGATCATCGCCGCGATCCTGATGCTGCTCGCGCCGCGCGCCAGGTCGGTCGCGACGGCGTTCCTGGTCGGCTGGGTCGTCGGCATCGCGGTGGCCGTCGTGGTCGTCACCCTGCTGTCGTCCCTGATCCCGGCCGGTGACCCCGACGCGTCGCAACCCGTCGCCGGTGCCGTGAAGCTGGTGCTCGGCGTGCTGCTCGTGCTGCTCGCCGTGCGGCAGTGGCGGGCACGGCCGGCCCCTGGCACCACGGCGACGCCCCCGAAGTGGATGTCCGCGATCGACTCGATGACACCGGTGCGCGCCGCCGGACTGGCCTTCCTGCTCGCCGCCGTCAACCCGAAGAACCTCATGATGGCCGTGGCGGCCGGCGTCACCGTCGGTACCAGCGGCGCGGACACCGGGTCGGTCGTCTGGGCGCTCGTCGTGTTCGTCGTCCTCGCCTCGCTGAGCATCGCCGTCCCCGTCGTCGGCTACCTGGTCGCCCGCACCCGGGTGCAGGGAGCGCTCGGGGCGCTGCGCGACTGGCTCACCGCCAACAACGCCACGATCATGGCGGTCCTGCTGCTCGTCATCGGTGTGACGACCATCGGCAAGGGCCTCGGTGCGTTCTGATGCGCATCCTGGCCGGGCTCGACCGTCACTCGTGGCGCACGGAGGCCCTCTCCGGCGTGACCCTCGCGGCGATCGCCATCCCGCTGAACATCGGGTACGCGCAGATCGCCGGTCTGCCACCGACCGCCGGGCTGTACTCCCTGATCGTGCCGGCGGTGCTGTTCGCCCTGCTCGCGTCGAGTCGACAGCTGGTGGCGTCGCCCGACGCCGCGGCGGCCGCGCTCGTCGGATCCTCGCTCGCCGGGCTCGCGGCGACGGGCAGCGCGTCGTACGTCCAGCTCGCACTGGCGCAGGCACTCGTCGGCGCCGTCGTGTTCGCCCTGTGCGCCGTCCTGAAGCTGGGGTTCCTGGCGAACTTCCTGTCCGCGCCGATCCTGGTCGGGTTCGTGGGCGGGCTCGCGCTCGACATCCTGCTCAGCCAGGTGGCGAAGATGCTCGGGGTCAAGGTGAACAGCGGTGACGAGTTCCTCCCGCGGTTCGGGGAACTCGTCACCGGGCTCGGACACCTCAACGTGTGGTCGGTGTGCCTGTCCGTCGGGTCCGTGGCCGTGCTGGTCATCGGCCGTCGGTTCCGAGCGATCCCGTGGGCACTCGTCGTGCTCGTCCTGACGACCGTCGTCCTGATCGTGTTCCGGCTGGACGACGCCGGCGTGGCCGTGCTCGGCGAAGTGCCCGCCGGACCACCGACCCTGACGTGGCCGCAGATCTCGTGGCACCAGTGGGTCCAGGTCATCCCGAGCGCCGTCGCCCTGACCCTCGTCGCGATGGCCGAGGGGCTGCTCGTGGCCCGCCGGTACGCCGAAGCGCACGACTACACGGACCGGGCGAACCGCGACCTCTGGGCGTTCGGTGCAGCGAACCTCGGCTCCGGCCTCACCGGCGGGTTCACGGTCGGTTCGTCGGCCTCGCGGACGGCGGCCATGGACCAGAGCGGGTCCAGGACCCAGCTGCCGTCGCTGATCGCCGCGGTGCTCACCCTGCTCGTCGTCTGCTTCGGCACCGCGCTGCTGCAGGACATCCCCTCGCCGGCGATCGGCGCGATCGTCGCAGTCGCGGTCGTGCCGCTCCTGGGCCTCCGCGACTTCGCCCGGCTCTGGCGGCTCCGACGGTTCGAGTTCGCCGTCGCCGCCGTCTGCTTCCTCGGGGTGCTGCTGCTCGGCCCGATCATCGGCATCGCGATCGCCTTCGTCCTGTCGCTCGTCAACGTCATCCGGTCCGCCGCGAACCCGCCCGCCGACGTCCTGGTGCCGAGCGGCGACCCGGTCGACGTGTTCCGGGCTGCCCGAGACGGCAGCGTCTCGTCGGCACCCGGCGTCGTGGTCCTCCGGTTCTCCGGACCGCTCTTCTTCGGCAACGCCCAGCGCTTCGCATCGGCGGTCCGCTCCGTGCTCGCCCCTGACGACCAGGCTGTCCCGGTGCACGCCCTGGTGCTCGACTGCAGCGCGGTCACCGGGATCGACACGACCGCGGCGGACGTCGCCGGCGAGGCGCTCGACTGGGCCCGCGCCAACGGGGTCGAGGTCGGCTTCTCGCGAGCACGGGCGGCGACGCGGGCCGACCTCGAGCACTTCGACCTGGTCGGGGGCAGTCGCTTCTTCCCGAGCAACCGGGCGGCCGTCGCCGAACTCGGCCGCTGAGGTCACTGAGCCCGCTGAGTGCGCCGAAGCCCCCGAGGCCGCGTGCGCCCGTCCGGTGTCAGCGCAGCTGCCGGAGCTCGGCGATGTCGAGCCCGAGGTCGGCGATCCGGGCAAGCAGCCCGTGCAGCTGCGTCTGGTCGGACAGGTCGCCGACGAGCAGCGTCTCGCCGGGGCCGATCTGCACCAGCGAGAACTCCGGGAACGCGGCGACGAGGGTCTCCGACATCGCGTAGGGAAGACGGACCTCGTAGCGGCTCATCGTCGGCCTCCTGCTCGTCGTGGAGCCACGATCATCCCGCGCGGGGGCCGGTGCGGGGTTCCCCTGATCCGGGTGAGGTCTCCGTCGTGTCCGCAGCACGCCGGGGGTCCGGCCCGAGCGTGCCGGGTCCCCGGTCGGACTGCCTCAGAGCAGGCCGCGCCGACGAGCGGCCTGCACCGCCTCGGTGCGCCCCGCGGCGGACAGCTTGCCGTAGATGCTCCGCAGGTGGGTCTTGATCGTGTTCACGCTGAGGTGGTGCTTCGCCGCGATCTCGGCGACGGTCTGGTGCGCCGGAAGCTCGAGCAACAGCTCCTGCTCCTTGGGGGTCAGCGGGACCGTGGCCTCCGGACGTTCCAGCCCGACGCCGATCCGCTCGTGCTCCGCCAGCGCGAGGACGTGGTCGGCGTACGGTTCGAGCGCCCCGTACGACCCGTGGTGCCGGAACACCAGCTGCGCGCCCGCACCCCGGCAGGCGAGGAACTCGCGGGCGTACCCGAACTCCTCGCTCACGGCGAGCGCGCGGCGGATCCGCTCGGCCGCCTCGGCGGGCCGGCCGTGGGTGCACGCGTGCTCGGCGAGGGCGAGGTGGGCGTTCACGATGCTCGTGCCGGACCACGCCGCGTCGTCGCCGTCGACCGCCGCGGCCAGGTCGCGTTCGACGAGGTGGTCGGTCCGCCCGCCGGCCAGCAGCCGGAGCGTGTTCACCTCGAGGGAGTCGGTGCCGAGGACGTCGGCGACGATGCGGCGGACCTCGGCCGCTGCGGGTGCGCCGTGGAGCGTGCTCGACCAGGCGTGCAGGCGCGTCGCGGCCCCGGCGACCACCCGCGGGTGGTCACGGCCGTCGAAGCGGACGAGCGGCACGAGCCGGGCGAGGGCCTCCCGCGGGGCGGGCGAGGCGTCGATCGCCGCGACGAGGAGCAGTGCGCGCACCTGGAAGAGCAGCCCGAGCTCGCTGCCGGTCGGGTCGGCCTGGTCGATGCGGTGCAACGAGGTGAACGACACCGGTTCGCAGCGCAGGTAGGCGCGTGACGTCGCGAGCAGCAGTGCGCGGGCGGTCGCGCGGTTGTAGGGCGGTGCGGTGTCGAAGGGCAGTGCGCCCATCCGCGCCTCGTACTCGCAGGCCGTCCGCCAGTCGCCGGTGCGGACGGCGAGCGTCGCGGCGGTGTCGCAGGCGATGAGGAAGACCCACGAGAACCCGGCGTGCGCGGCGGCGGCCTGGATCGAGCGGAGCAGTTGGTCGGCGTCGCGGCGGCGGCCGGCGACGACGAGGCACCAGGCGACCGCAGCCCGGAGCAGCAGCGCGACGTCGAGCGACTCGACGGGCGTCTGCCGCAGGTACGCGCCGAGTTCCTGCAACCGCGCCGAGGCGTCGTCGGGGTCCTCGACGGTGAACGACCGGAGCGCCTCGACCACGGGCCGCCAGGCCCGTGCCTCGTCGGGTGTCGCGGCAGCGAGCTGCACGGCGGCCTGGGCGAACCGCTCCTCGGTGCCGATGCGGTCCGGGAACGACGGGGCGTCCATGCCGATGCGGATCGTGAGCGTGGCCAGTGAGTCCTGGCTCGGTGGGAGCGCTCGCAGAGCCGTCGCCACGATGGCGGCGCGGCCCTCCATGAGCAGGACACCGCCGGACCGCTCCAGCTGCCCGCGCACCGCCGACTGGTCGCGCGCGAGCAGTGCCTGTTCGAGCGCGAGGACGTGCAGGCCCCTGGACTCGTACCACCCGGCCGCCGCGACGTGGTTGCGGACCGCGCCGCACTCGTCGCGGCGACGGAACTCGGCGCGCATGAAGCCGGCGAGGATCGGGTGGAACCGGAAGCCGTCCTGGTCGGCACTCGTGGTCACGAGCACGTTCCGGGCGCTCAGCCGCTGCAGCACCGTGCCGACGTCGGCACGCCCGGTGAGCTCGACGGCGAGGGCGAGCGGGACCTCGGACCCGACGGCCGTCCGCATCAGGACGTCGCGGTGGTCGTCGTCGAGCGTGTCGAGGACCCGTGCCACCAGGTAGTCGGCGACCTGGTGCTGGTCGCCGCCGAAGTGGCGGACCGCTGCGCCGCGGTCGGACTGCTCGAGCAGGTACGGCATCGCCAGCGCGAGCCCCGCAGCCCACCCCGCCGTCCGGTGGGTGAGCGTTTCGGCATCCTGGATCGGCAGCACCAGGTCGAAGCGGAGCGCGAGGGCCAGCGTGTCCTCGACGCTGAACGCGAGGTCCTGCGTCGGGACGACGAGCCGCCCGCCTGCCGCCTGCGTGACGGCGGCGAACCCGCTCGGCTCGAAGCGTCCGGCGACGACGACGCGGGTTCGGGGACCGCACGCGCGCAGGAGTCGGATGAGCGGCGGGACACCGAGCCCGCCGAGCAGACGGTCGACGTCGTCGAGGAACAGCCACTGCTCGGTGTCGTCGTGCACGGTCTGCGGCGGGTCCTCCTGCAGCAGTGTGTCCGCGTCGAGCCACCGCACGACGACGTCGTCCGCCGAGAGGACTTCCGCCCACGCGGCGAGCGCGGTGGACTTGCCGGCACCACCCGGCGCCCACATGGTGAGCAGGCGTCGGTCGGAGCGGCGGAACCGTCGGAGGTGGTCGAGCAGCCGCGGTCGCTCCAACGCATCGGTGGGTGGGACCGTCGTGGTCGGGTCCGACCCGACCGGCGTCCCCGTGCCGGTGCGCTGTCCGCTGCTCCTGGTCTGTTGGAAGGTGTGCATGTGGAGGCCTTTCCCTGAAAAGGCTTGCGTTGCTCACGATAGGTGCGGCGGGCGGTTGAGGCGAGGGATCGTCGTGCGCGTTGAGGACATTCACCCCATCCGGGTGAGGGCGGCCGCCTCATCCGCTCCGGGTGAGGCGGCCCGCGGTCCCGACGCCCGAGGATCGGGTGCATGCTGACCCTGCTCGAGGCCGTGGACGTCGCGGGCGGTGCGTTCCTGATGGGTTCGGACCGCTACTACCCCGACGAGGGGCCGGTGCACGAACGCACGGTCGCCGCGTTCCGGATCGCCGCGCACCCCGTCACCAACGCCGAGTTCGCCGCCTTCGTGGCGGCGACCGGGTGGACGACCGAGGCCGAGCGCGCGCTCGACCCCGTGCAGTACCCCGACCTGGCGCCGGCCGACCGGGCTCCGGGGTCACTGGTGTTCGCGCCCACGACCGGACCGGTGGACCTCGGCGACTGGCGGGCCTGGTGGACCTGGTGTCCGGGTGCTGACTGGCGGCACCCGGCCGGGCCGACGTCGTCGGTGGACGGACGCGAGGAGCACCCGGTGGTCCAGGTCTCGCACGGCGATGCGTCGGCGTACGCGGCGTGGGTCGGTGGGCGACTGCCGAGCGAGGTCGAGTGGGAGTACGCGGCGCGCGCCGGCGGTGACCCGTCGTGGCCGTTCGCCTGGGGGAGGGAGGCGCACCCGGGCGGGCGGACGATGGCCAACACGTGGCACGGGGCGTTCCCGTACCGCAACACCGGAGCCCGCGGGTGGACGGGGACGTCGCCCGTGGGCTCGTTCCCCGCGAACGCGCTCGGTCTGGCGGACATGATCGGCAACGTGTGGGAGTGGACCGATTCGCGGTACACCGAGCGGCACGACCCGTCGACGACCCCGACGCCGCCGGCCGAGGCACGGGCGACCGAGTCGTCCGCGCACTGCGGCTGCGGCCCGACGGACACCCACCACGACGCCGCCCCGGCGACACCGTCGACCGTCACGCGGGTCCTCAAGGGCGGGTCGCACCTGTGTGCGCCCGAGTACTGCCTGCGGTACCGGCCGGCGGCTCGCTCGCCGCAGACCAGCGACTCCGCCGCCACCCACATCGGCTTCCGGGTGGTCTGGGACGGCTGATCCCGGCCTCAGCCCTGGTCGGGCCTCCCCGCCTGAGACGCCCGTGGCGCCCGTGCCGTCCGCGCGGCCATCGCGGCGTCGACCGTCGGCAGCACCCTGCCGTGGTCGACGAGGCCGCGGAACCACGCGGTCCGCGCCGCCGTCTCCGCAGCCGACCCGGGCAGGCCCACGAGCAGGAGCACGACGCCGCGTTGCGCGAGCTCGTGATCGAGGTCGGCGAGGCCGTCGAGGACGGTGACGGTCGCCTCGTGCATCCGCGACAGGTCGAGGACGACGGCGTCGGCCGCGTCCGCGTCGTCGGCGAGCCGGAGGACGGCGTTCTCGTACGCCAGCACGTTCGCGGTGTACACGGCGCCCTCGATCCGTGCGCTGATCGTCGTGCCGACGACGGGGCCCGGGGCCAGCCGGACGCGCTGCAGTTCGCGGAGGACCAGGAAGTACGTCCCGGCGACCCCGGCGACGACGGCTGCCAGTAGTCCGGCGGTCAGTCCGACCGCTGCGGTCACCACGGCGAGCCAGAAGTCGCGTCGGCTGATGCGGGCCAGCCGCCGGAGCGCGGGGACGTCGATGAGTCCGACGACGGCGGTGACGACGAGGGCGGCGAGGGTCGCCGTGGGCATCAGGGCCAGGACCGGTCCGAGGACGAGCGCGACCAGCACCGCGAGCGCGACGGTCACCAGGGTCGACACCTGGGTGCGTGCGCCGGCCCGTTGGTTGACCGCGCTCTGCGAGAACCCGCCGGCGGCGGGCAGTGTCTGGGTCAGGGAGCCGGCGAGGTTCGCCGCGGCGGCCGCGAGCAGCTCGCGGTCGCTGTCGATCGGCGGCTCGCTCGGCTGTCGGATCCCACGTGCCACCGCTGCGGACTCGAGGAACGCCATCATCGCGATGCCGAGGGCACCGGGGAGCATCGCCGGCACGAGGCTCAGGTCGGGCAGCACGGGCACCGGGAGACCGCTCGGGACGGGGTCGATCACCTCGACGCCGAGATCGGTCAGGTGCAGGACGGCCGAGGCCGCGATGCCACCGGCGACCACGACGAGCGGACCCGGCACCGCGGGCACGAACCGGCGCAGCAGCAGGAGCACGGCGACCGAGGCGACGGACAGCACGACCGTCGGGGCGTGCGCACGGGGGAGCGCCTCGACGACCGCCACCACGGAGCGGATGAACCCCGTGCCGGTCGGGTCGTCGGTGAGTCCGAGCAACTTCGGCAACTGCCCGACCGCGACGGTCGCGCCGACCCCGATCTGGACGCCGATCAGCGTCGACTTGTTGATGTTCTCGACGAGCGAGCCCAGGGTGAGCAGCCGGGCGACGACGAGGACGACGCCGACGAGCAGGGTGAGGGTCGACAGTGCGCGGAGCGCGTCGTTGGACGAGACCGCGACGCCCGCGGAGACGAACGTCGTGGCGCTGAGCGTCGCGATCGTCGACGTCGTGGACACGCTCATCGCGCGCGACCCGCCCAGCAGGGCGTAGACGGCCATCGGCGCCATGCACGTGTAGAGCCCGACCTGTGCCGGCAGCTCCGCGATGCTCGCGTAGGCCATGGCCTGGGGGACGACGACCGCGCCGGCGCTCAGGCCGGCGAGGACGTCGCGCCCGAGCCACCGGCGGTCGTAGCCCCGGAGGGTGGGGGCGAACCACGTCCGGCTGCGCGCCGGTGCCGCCCCCACCTGCCGGGTCGCCATCTCAGTCGCGCGACATCGCGGCGGCGAGGTGCGCCTCGAGGTCGACGTAGGCATCGTCGGCGATGTCGAACACGACCTTGTGGATCGTGCCGTCGTGGAACTCGAACCGCTCGCCCGCGTAGGCCTGCGTGACGGCGTCGCCGCTGTCGTAGCCGATGCAGAGTCCCTCGCCGCAGAGCGAGAAGTGCCCGAGCACGGTCCTGATCGGCGCCTCGGCGACCTGCTCGTCGTCGACGAAGAGCGCGAGCGGTCCGGTGGCCTCGCGGTACTCCCCGGTGCCCTCCTTCGTGAAGGAGACCCCGACGAGGTGCCGCCCGGAGGTGGGAGCCGGGGTGGAGACGACGTTCTCGGGCGGGATGCCGAGGAAGTTGTACACGTAGGACAGCTCCCCGTCCTTGACGTACAGGGCGTGGCCGCCGAACCGGGATCCGTGCGCGAACACGACGCCCTCGGTGTCCGGCGTGAAGTCGACGTCCGCGACGATCTTGTACGACACCCCGTGCACGTTGGCCGCGGAACGCTCCGGTACCTCGGTGGTGCCCGGGTAGTACGTGTACTGCCCGCTCGGCGGGACGGGGACCTTGAACTCCATCGTGATGAAGGTCTCGAAGTCCTCGGGGTTCCCCAGGATCAGCAGGTCGTTCAGGGGCAGCACGTTGTTGGCCTTCGCCTCCGCGAACCAGCGCGCCACGAGTTCCTCGACCTTGTCCGGGTGCTCCGCGGCGAGGTCGTGCGCCTCGGAGCGGTCGACGTCGGTGTGGAACAGCTGCCACCGGTCGCTGTCGAAACCGCTCGTCCCGGCTCCCGGTCCGTGCTCGGTCACCGCCTTCCAGCCCTCGTGCCAGATGCCGCGGTTGCCGAACATCTCGTAGTACTGCGTGTGCTTCGACGTCGGTTCGTCGGCTGCGTCGAAGGACGACCGCATCGAGACCCCGTCGAGTGGTCGCTGTTCCACGCCGGCGTACGTGTCCGGGAACGTCACGCCGCAGGCGTCGAGGATGGTCGGCACGATGTCGGTCGAGTGGTGGTACTGGTTCCGGACCTCGCCGCGGGAGGCGATGCCGGCCGGCCACGAGATCACCAGCGGGTCGCAGATCCCGCCCTGGTACACGTACCGCTTGAACATCCGGTACGGGGTCGAGAACGCCGCCGCCCATCCGGTCGGGTAGTGGTTGTAGGTGTCCGGGCTGCCGAGCTCGTCGACCATCGTCAGGTTCTGCGCGAGGTCGTCGGGGTAGCCGCCGAAGATCTTGCCCTCGTTGACCGAACCGTTCGGGCTGCCCTCGCCCGACGCGCCGTTGTCCGCGCAGTAGACGACGATGGTGTTGTCGAGCTGCCCGGACTCCTCGAGGTAGTCCACGATGCGGCCGACCTGCGCGTCGGTGTACTCGGAGAACCCGGCGTAGACCTCGGCCATCCGGCTGAACATCGCGCGTTCCTCGGCGTCGAGTTCGTCCCACGGACGCACGACGTCGGAGTCCGAGAACGTGCCGGGGGTCATCGGGTTGAGCTCCGTGAGTTCGGTGCCCTCCGGGAGGATGCCGCGTTCGATCATCCGGGGGAGCACCCACTCACGGTAGGCCTCGTAGCCGTCGTCGAACTGTCCCTTGTACTTGTCGATGTACTCCTGCGGGGCGTGGTGCGGCGCGTGGTTCGCGCCCGGGCAGAACCACAGGTACCAGGGCTTGTCCGGCTCGGTCTGCTTCGTGTCGCGGATCATCTTCAGCGCCTGGTCGGCGAGGTCCTTCGACAGGTGGTAGCCGTCCTCGGGCAGCGACGGCTGGTCGATGTAGTGGTTGTCCTCGGCGAGCGAGGGGTACCAGTTGTTCGTCTCACCGCCGATGAAGCCGTAGAACCGGTCGTAGCCCTGCGCGAGCGGCCAGTTCTTCTTGGAGGCGCCGGCCGTCCACTCGTCGATGGGGACGTTGTGGTTCTTGCCGACCCAGAACGTCGACCACCCGGCGTCACGGAGCACGTTCGCCATCGTCGCGTTCTCGGGCGGGATGTGCGAGCTGTAGCCGGGGAACCCGGTCGACGACTCCGAGATCGACGCGAACCCGTTCGCGTGGTGGTTCCGGCCGGTCAGGAACGTCGACCGCGTGGGGGAGCAGAGCGCCGTGGTGTGCCACTGCGAGTAGGTGAGGCCGTTCGCGGCGAGCCGCTCCATCGTGGGCATCTGGATCCGGCCGCCGTACGGTGACCACGCTGCCTGCCCGGTGTCGTCGTAGAGCACGACGAGGACGTTCGGGGATCCCGTCCGCGCCTTCGACGGGATGAACGCGTCCCAGTCGGCGACGGAGTCGCGCACGTCGAGTTCGACCTTGCCGGAGAACTGCTTGGCCATGGTCCGCTCCTGTTCGTTGGTCTGCGCGACGAGCCTCACCGCCCGGCGCGTCGACGTGCACGCCCGGAACGGGTGAGATCGCACGACCCCGCACGATCCCGCACGACCCCGCACGACCCGGCAGAACCGTCAGTCCACGGCGTCGACGAGCGCGGTCAGGAACCGCGGTCCGTCCGACGACACCGAGCAGGTCAGGCCGGCCCCGCCGAGCGCCACCGCGACCGCGCGCACCACCGACGACCGGGCGGCCTCGCGGTCGTCGTACGCGGACCAGAACCGGATGGTGATGTCCGCCCAGGCCGGCGTGATCGTGTGCAGGAAGACCTCGGGATCCGTCGACGACACCGAGGACACCGAGGACACCGAGGCCACCGCGTCCAGCAGCACCGGGCAGACCCGGTCGAGGTCCGGTGACCCGTGCAGCCGCGCCCGGACCTCGCTCCGGACCGACCCCGACTCGCTGGCGTTCCAGAGCGGGTTCTCGAGCAGCATGGTGTTCGGGATCCGGATCGTCCTGCCGTCCGAGGTGGCCAGCAGGACGGAACGCCCCGTCAACTCGACGATGCGGCCGGCCACGCCCTCGACCTCGATCGAGTCGCCGATCCGCACCGGTCGTCGGGCCTGGATGACCAGCCCCGCGCCGAAGTTCGCCGCGATCCCGCGCAGGGCGAGGAACGCGACCGCACTGATGATGATCACCGCGGCGAGCACCGGCTGCAACGGCGCTCCGAGCACGGTGAGGACGATGCCGATCGTGAGCAGGAGGATCGAGTAGCGCACGAGACGCGCCACGAGGTTCGTCCCGCTCGGTCCGAGCCCGCTCCACTTCGCCAGCGCCACGACGACGCCTCGCCGGGCCCACACGGACGCGAACCACCCGACGACCAGGACGACGACGGCGAGGACCACGTCCCAGGCGCCGAAGGACGAGTTCTGCACCAGACCGCTCACGAATTCCTGCATGTCGCCTCCCAGCCGCAGCACGGTAGGCGTGCACGGGCGCTGCCCGGATCGCACCGACCGGGTGAGATCGCCCGCCGTGCCGGCCGGCGGGCGATACCGCAAGGATCGCGCAACCAACAGTGCGTCCGTTGTCGAGCGGCCCTGCAGCGCCTACGTTTCGGCTGTGCGACCCCGCACCGTCCCCCGAGCCCAGGAGGCCGCATGGCCACGCCAGCCGTCCCCGTCCCCGTCCCCGTCCCCTCGACGTTCGCCCGACGCCTCCGCGAGGACGTCGCGCACGCCCGGGAACACGTCCTGCTCACGGCCCTGCTCGGCTCGCCGTTCCTGCCGCGGGTCGTGCGACGGCTCCTGCTGAACGCCGCGGGCGCGCACGCCGAGTCGGCCCCCGGCGTCGGCTTCTCGCTCACGGGCGACCCGCGCAACCTGTCGGTCGCGCGGGGCGTCTACTTCAACCGCGCGACGACCATCGAGGCCATCGCCCCCGTCAGCATCGGTGCGAACGCCGCGATCGGCATGCAGGTCCTCATCATGACGAGCCACCACGCGATCGACGCCGACGGCCGGTGGAGCGACACCGCGACCGGCCGTCCGGTCGTCATCGAGGACCGCGTGTGGATCGGCGGCCGTGCGACGATCCTGCCCGGCGCGCACATCGAGCACGACGTGGTCGTCGCGGCCGGCGCGGTCGTCACCGGGCGCCTGCTGGCGCACGGCGTCTACGCCGGCGTGCCGGCGAAGCGCATCCGTGACCTGGCCGGGGCAGACCCGGCCACGGACCGCAGAGCGACCGCCTGACGGCCTGGAGGCGCGGGGCGGCGCCGCCACGAGCCTCCAGGCCGCATCGCACGCCCAAGGCGCCGTGCCCTTCCGCGGGCACGTCGCGTCTGCGACGATGGGCGCGCAGCGGGCGACGACGCCCGCCCCGTCGTGAGGAGTCCACCATGTCCGTGCGTCTCAACCCGTACCTCGGCTTCCGCTCGGGGGCCCGCGAAGCCCTCGACTTCTACCACTCGGTGTTCCACGGCGAGCTCACGATCGGCACCTTCGGCGAAGCCGGCATGAGCCAGGACCCCGCCGATGCCGACAAGGTCATGCACGGGCAGCTCGAGGGCGAGAACGGCCTGCTGCTGATGGCCTCGGACGCGCCGACGGGCATGGAGACGCCGTCGGAGAGCACGATCTCGTTGTCGCTCAGCGGCGACGACCACGAGGCCCTGACCCGCTACTGGAACGGGCTCGCAGAGGGCGCGTCGATCATCGAACCGCTCACGACGGCTCCGTGGGGCGACACCTTCGGGATGCTCACCGACCGGTTCCGCGTCACGTGGCTCGTGAACATCACCGGCGCGGCGAGCTGAGGGGGACCGGGACCCCGCCGACGCTCGCCGCGATCGGCCACCGCGGCACCCAGCACCGGACCCGCGCGGCGTAGCGGCGGAAGTCGTCGCCGAAGCGGGCCTCGAGGTCGGCCTCCTCGAGCGGCCGGACCACGCAGTTCCACACGATCGACCCGGCGAGTGCGTAGACGACGACCATCCACGACCCGAGCAGCAGCCCGACGGCGACGCCCTGCGTGATGCCGGCGAGCGCCATCGGGTTGCGCACCGAGCGGAACGGGCCGGCGACGACCAACCGGTTCGCACTGGCGGACGGCAGCGGGGTCCCAGCGCCCTTGGTCGACATCGCCGCCGCCGACGCGATGCCGAGCGCGCTGGCGAGCGCGAGGACGACGAGCCCGACCACCAGCAGCGCGGTCACGACCGGTCCGGGCAGTGCGGGGTGCAGCCGCCAGCGGTGCTCGGCGACGGCGATGGCCACGGGGAACACCCCGAGGAACAGCCCCCAGAAGACGACGATCTGCACGGTCGTCGCGACCACGTGCCGTGACGTCGCGGCACCCGGGTCGGCCGTGCGGAACCGCAGTGGACCGGACGTCAACCACTCGGTCGGTACCCGGCCGAGCAGGACGAGGGCGAAGGCCAACACGGAACCGACGGTCGCCGCGGTCATGACGACGACGCCCCAGCCGGCCTCGCCGGTGCCGGTCGCCCAGACGGCGAGCCCGGCGAGGACGAGCGCGGTCCACACGGTCGCGACGGTCGCCGCGATCCGTCCGACCGTGCCCGCGGAGACCGCCGCGAGCGCCGAGGCCACGACGAAGAGCGGGACGTCGAGGGCCGCGACGACCACCGGGTCCAGCGAGCCGAGCGTGAGCGTCCGGACGGCGGGGACGATCGCGATGGTGATCCACCACACCGCGCCGCCGAGGGCCTGCAGTGCGAAGTACCGTCGGCCCCAGGACACGTCTGCACGCTAGCAGTGGGAGACTCACGCATGGGACACACTTGGACGTCCGACCGCGGGGGAACCGGCCCCGTCCTGCTCCTGCTGCACCCCGGCGGGACCGACTCGCGGGCGATGGAGCCGCTCGCTGACGCGCTGTCCGGCTACCGGGTCGTGCTCGCCGACCGCTCCGGGCACGGTCGGACCGCCGACGTCGAGGGCCCCTGGCACCTCGCGGACGCGGCGGCCGAGATGGCCGTGGTGATCGAGACGCTCGGTGTCGGTCCGGTCCACGTGTTCGGCTGGAGCGACGGCGCACTCGTCGGACTGCGCCTGGCGCTCTCCCGACCCGACCTGGTGCGGACGCTGGTGCACGGCGGTGCACCGTTCGACGTGACGGGGTGGCACCCGGGTGTGCTCGACGGCGTGCCACCGCAGTTCATGGCCGACGCGTACGCCGAGGTGTCGCCGGACGGAGCCGCGCACTGGGCGGAGGTCACCGAGAAGTCGCGGGCGCTGCACGAGACCGAGCCCGCGTTCGGGAACCACGAGCTCGCCGAGCTCGCGGTCCCCGTGCTGCTGCTGTACGGCGACGACGACGAGGTCCGGATCGACCACGTCACCGCCGCACTCCACGTGCTGCCCGACGCCGAGCTCGCCGTGGTCCCGCGGGCCACCCACGGCCTCATCGTCGAGAAGCCCGCACTCGTCGCAGCGCTCCTGCGCGACTTCCACGTGGCGGACAAGACGGACGGCGTCGCACCACGGCGGCGGGATCCGCAGGTCAGGGCGTGACCATGCCGCCGTTCACGTTGAGCGTCTCGCCGACGACGTAGCTCGACTCGTCCGACGCCAGGAACACGTAGGCCGGTGCGAGTTCGGCCGGCTGCCCGGCGCGGCCCATCGGCGACTCGCTGCTGCCGAACTCGGGCAGCGTCGACGGGTCGACGCCGCCGCTCGGCTGCAGGACCGTCCACGTCGGCCCGGGAGCGACGACGTTGACGCGGATGCCGCGCTCGACGAGCAGCTGCGACAGTCCCTTCGACAGGTTGTTGATCGCGCCCTTCGACGCCGCGTAGTCGAGCCGATCGGGTGCCGGCTTGTACGCCTCCATGGACGCCGTCGTGGTGATCGTCGCGCCGGGCTCCAGGTGCGGGAGCGCCGCCTTGACGAGGCGGAACAGCCCGAAGACGTTCACGTCGAAGGTCGCCTCGAACTGGTCGTCGGTGATGTCGAGCACGTCCGGCTGCCAGCGCTGCTTGCCGGCGACGCTCACCAGGGCGTCGAGTCCGCCGAGTCCGGCGACCGCCTGGTCGACGAGCTCGTGCGCGTACGCCTTGTCACGCAGGTCGCCGGGGATCGCCACGGCGGTGCGTCCGGCGGCACGGATCTGCTCGAGGACGTGGTCGGCGTCGGACTGCTCCTCCGGCAGGTAGGCGATCGCGACGTCGGCGCCCTCGCGGGCGAACGCGATCGCGACGGCGCCGCCGATGCCGGAGTCACCGCCGGTGATCAGGGCCTTGCGGCCGGCGAGCCGGCCGGTGCCCCGGTAGCTCGTCTCGCCCAGGTCGGGGACCGGGTCCATGGCGGACTGGAGGCCCGGCTCGTCCTGCGTCTGCGGCTCCGGCTGGACGTCGGGGTAGCGGGTGCGCGGGTCGCCGTGTTCGTACTGGTCGGTGGGCATGCGAGTTCCTTCCTGCTCGTGCCTCCACGGAACCCGTCCCGGCTGGACGGCGGCGGAGCGCCATCCGCCCTGCGCACCCGTCCAGGACGGCGGGGTTGCCTCGGGGCCATGAGTGACGACGACGACGACCAGCAGACCGAGCGCGACTTCGCCGACGCGGTGAACATGACCCCGTCGGAGCTCCGCGAGTGGCTCGACACCGACGAGTCGAAGCACGTCGGGCAGAAGCCCCCGGGCGGCGGTGAGTCGACCGGGCACGAGAGCGGGCGGCACGTCATCCGGATCCTCGAGAAGCACAAGGCGGACCTGACCGACGACGACCACGCCCACATGCGGAAGGTGGTCGGCTACGTCGCCCGGCACTCGGAACAGCGGCCGGACGGTGACGTACACGACACCCCGTGGCGGTGGTCCTTGATGAACTGGGGCCACGACCCCGAGAAGCGCTGAGCCGCGCGCCGGCTCGGAACGACCAGGGACCGGCGCGCGTACCGTGACGCACCATGCCGAACCAACTCAAGAAGCCGGACATGTACGAGGAGCTCCGCAAGGAGGGCAACTCGAAGGAGAAGGCCGCGCGGATCAGCAACGCCGCAGCGGCCCGCGGCGAGGAGGCCGTCGGGAGGAAGGGCGGCGAGTCCGGCTCGTACGACGACTGGACCGTCGCGGACCTCCGGAAGCGGGCGAAGGAGCTCGGACTGACCGGGTACTCGTCGAAGCGCAAGGCCGAGCTCGTCGAGGCGCTGCGGGATCACTGACCGAGGTCGGCGACCGCGTCGATGCCCTCGGCGATCTCCGCCGCGCGCGTGTGGTGCAGGTAGTGCCCGCCGTCGAGCAGGACGACCTGGCCGTCGGTGACCGACGCCGCCTGCTCACGGTGCAGGCGCTCCCACCCCGGCACCTCCGGGTCGTCGCCCACGACGAACAGGCGGACCGGTAGATCGACGGGGAACGCGAGGCTGCGGGCGTGCCGGAAGTTCGCGCCGAGGTGCTCGTACTCGTCCAGGTACGTCGCGCGCATGCTGGTGCGGTGTGACAGCAGGGTCATCTGCTCCTTCTGCGCATCGGTGTAGGGCAACCCGGCGTACGCGTCGCCGGACACGGCAGTGAGCACACGGGCGAGCCCGGTGGCCTTCACGAAGCGGAACAGGCCGGACCCGACGGCTTCGTCGATGCCGGGCTGCGTCGGCACACTGCTGTCGATGCCGACGAACGCCTGCACCTCGTCCGGGTACGCGTTCGTGTACTCGAGCGCGTAGATCCCGGCGACCGAGTGCCCCGCGAGCACGTAGCGGTCGATGCCGAGGGTCGACAGCGCCTGGTGCACCTCGTCGACGATGTTCGCGCTGGTCCGGGGCCGGTCGGTGCCGTCGCTCAGGCCGTACCCGAGCGGCTCGACGACCACCACCCGGTGCGTGTCCTGCAGCCGGTCGACGAGCGGGGCGAAGTCGATCACGGGGGATGCCGTGCCGAAGCCGGGCAGCAGCACGACGGTCGACGCGCCGGACCCGGTGACGGCGACGTTCACCCGGCCGCCGGTGACGGGGACGAGTTCGCCGTACGGGCGGATGTCGTCCCGTTCCGCCGCCGTCGCGATCGCGTCGTAGGTGGCCGTGCCGCCGAGCGTGAGGGCGCCGAGGCCGACGAGCCCGACGAGCGAGAACCCGATGATCCGGAGCGGGCGTCGGCGTCGGCGTGCAGCGCGGGCCGGGATGCTGGTGGGGGTGGCCGTGGGGTGGTGCGTGTCCATGCCTGCACGCTAGGTCCGGCCTGCGGGGCAGCACATCGGAGCACGGTACCGACGTGCCTCGCCCGCGTCGTACCGCGGGCTGACGTCGGGCGACCGCACGGCGGGCTCGGCATGGGGGAGAATGGCCGGGTGAACGAGACGGGCATGCCGCGCTTCCGACGGATCTGGTCGACCGTGCAGGTCGGCGTGCTGGCGATCGCCGTTGCCTTCTGCATCGTGATGCTCGTGATCGGGCAGGGGAAGCTCGACCGCGTCTACGCCGTCGCCGCGATCTTCTTCGGCCTGGCGCTCGTCGGGCACAGCACGTACCTCTGGCTCCTCGCCCGGAACGCCCGCACCGGCCGCTGAACCGAGGGGGCCGACGCTTCGTCTCCGGTCTCGGCTCGGCTCCGGCTACACGCCGAAGCGCAGCGCGAGCGGCACGAGCAAGCCAGCCACCCAGACGAGCACCATCACGAGCGCACCGATCGCGATGAACCGACGGCGACGACGCAGCTTCGGACTCCGTTCCTCGCCCCACATCTGTGCGCGGACGAGCACCCGGTTCGCCTGCTCGACGACCTTGCGGACCTCGGGGTCGTCCAGCTCGAGGGCACCGGACCGGGCGTGTTCGGCGATGACCGTGGCTTCGTCGACGGTCAGGTCGTCCTTGCGCATGCTCCATCCTCGCACCGGGGTGAGGGGTACGGCCCGTCTGTGCGGGAACGGACCAGCAGGCGCGTACCAAGGACGCATGGGACATCGGTACCGCGGGAAGATCGTCGTCGTCACCGGAGCATCGAGCGGCATCGGGAGGGCCGCGGCGCACGAGTTCGCCCGACAGGGTGCCACGCTCGTGCTCGCCGCACGCGGCCACGACTCCCTGGAGGCCGCTGCCGCCGAGTGCCGTGCACTCGGGGCCGACGCGGTCGCGATCCCGACGGACGTCGCCGACGAGCACCAGGTCAAGGACCTCATCGGCACGGTGACGAGTCGGCACGGGCGGATCGACGTCTTCGTCGGCAACGCGGCCCTGTTCGTCTACGGCCTGTTCGAGCAGACCCCCACCGAGGCGTTCAAGCGGGTCGTCGACACGAACCTCTACGGCCACCTCAACGCGATCACGCACCTGCTCCCGCACTGGAAGCAGCGCGGCACGGGCACGTACGTGCTCGTCGGCTCGATCCAGTCACTGCTGTCCGCGCCCTACCAGTCGGCGTACGTCACGAGCAAGCACGCGGCGCTCGGCCTGGTCGACGTCCTCGGTGACGAGTTCGCGCACACCGGCATCCGCTTCACCACGCTGCTGCCGTCGACGATCGACACGCCGATCTACCAGAACGGCGCCAACTACACCGGCAAGAACTCGCACCCGCTGCCGCCGACGGTCTCGGTCGAGCGCGCGGGTCGTGCCGTCGTGACCGCCGCCACGCACCCGAAGCGGTACCGCTACGTCGGCCGCATCCAGGCGTCGCTCGTCCCGCTGCAGTACGTGTTCCCGGGGCTGTTCCACAAGATCACGAAGCCGATGGTCGAGACCTTCGCGCTGCGCGGGAAGGGCGACCCGACCGACGGCAACCTCTACGCCCCGGCGGACGCCGGCAACGCCACGAACGGCGGCTGGGTCGCGAAGCGACGGCGTGTCACGCGTCCGCTCGTGTGGCTCGGGGGCGCTGCCGCGGTCGGCGCGATCGTCCTCGGCCGCGCACGGCGGTAGCCCCTGAGGCCTGCCGAAACCGGGCGTACCGCTCCGAAACGGGCGTACCTGCCGTGATCTTCGTGGCAGGTACGCCCGTTCTCGCTTGCTACCGCAGCCGTTCTGGGAAGGAACGTGCGGCTCAGAAGAGCTTCGCGCTCGCGCGGCGTGCCCCCTCGCCGAGCGACTGGAGCTTCGCCGCGGCGATCTGCGGGTGGATGCGGCCGCCCAGGCCGCAGTCGGTGCCGGCGATGACGCGCTCGCGCCCGACGACCGAGGCGAACCGCTCGATGCGCTGCGCGACCAGGTCGGGGTGCTCGACGACGTTCGTGGCGTGGCTGACGACGCCGGGGACGATCACCTTCCCGTCGGGCAGCGTGACGTCCTGCCACACGGTCCACTCGTGTTCGTGGCGGGCGTTCGCGGCCTCGAACGAGTACGCGCCGGCGTCGATGTCGAGCATGAGGTCGACGATGTGACGGAGCTCGATGTCGGTGGTGTGCGGGCCGTGCCACGAGCCCCAGCACAGGTGGAAGCGGACGCGGCTGGTGTCGAGCCCCTCGAGCGCGTGGTTGAGCGCCTCGACGCGGATGCGGGTGAAGGCGCGGTAGTCCTCGAGGCTCGGTTCCGGGTTGATCTGGTCCCAGTTCTCGGCGATCGAGGGGTCGTCGATCTGCAGCACGAGGCCCGCGTCGAGGATGATCCGGTACTCCTCGCGCAGGGCGTCGGCCCAGGCCCAGATGTGCTCTTCGTCGGTGGCGTAGTACTCGTTCGCGACCCGGGCCGCGGAGCCGGGGGAGAGCGCGGTGATGAAGCCGTTCTCGGCACCGGCCGCTTCGACGGCGTGCCCGAGGTTGGCGGCGTCGGTGCGTGCGGCCTCGTGCCCGGTGTAGGCGATCGGGCCGGTCGTGGTGGGGAAGGCGGTGGCGTTCTTGCCGGTGCCGATGCCCGACGCCGGGTCGGTGTAGGCCTCGCGGAAGATCGTCCAGTCGCGACGGTCCGGGAAGCTGGTCAGCTGCACGTTGCCCGGGCTCGAGCGGACCGGCTCCTGCGTGAAGATGTCGGCGTCCGTGAGCGAGAGTCCGCTGACGCGCTGGAACGAGTAGCCCCACCACGCGCCGTAGTCGACGCTGTTCGACATCGCCTTGCCGAACTCGCCGTCACCCGGCTGCGTGATGCCGAGGGCGGTCTGGCGGGCGACGACGTCGTCGACGGCCGCGCTCGTCATCGCGCGGACCTCGTCGGTGGTCTCGAGCGTGAAGCCGTCGGCGCCCACGGGGCGGGCGGCGTTCGCGGCGATGAGCTCCGGCGTGCGCGGGAGCGACCCGGCGGTGGTGGCCTGGACGTGGTCGCTGTTCTCGAAGGGCATCGGCCCAATCTGCCACGGTGGCGTCACGGTGGCCGGGGCGTTACGCGGCGCGACGCGAGCCGGGGAGAATGGAACCCCTATGCCCAGCGCACGCCCGACCTCCCGCATCCCGCTCAACACCCTCGCCGCACCGTTCGGCCTGGCCGGCTTCGCGGAGACGTGGTCGTACGCGGCACCCGTCCTCGGCGTGCCGCCCGTCGTCCCGCAGGTGTTCTGGGTGGTCGCGGCGGTGGCCTGGTCGTGGTTGCTCGGCGCGCACGTCCTGCGGGGCGTCCGGGTCGACGAACGCCTGGTCGACCAGCTCCGCCACCCGGCGCAGGGCCCGATCGCCGCCCTGGTCCCCGCGACGGCGATGCTCCTCGGCGTCGACCTCGCGCGGTTCTGGGAGATCGGGGGACAGGTCCTCGTGGTGCTCGCGGTGGCGGTCGCCGCCGGGTTCGCGGCGTGGTTGCTGAGCACGTGGTTCGAGGGGCGCCTGACCCTGGAGGCCGTGCACGGCGGTTACCTGCTGCCGACGGTCGCCGCGGCCCTCGTCGCTTCCGTCGCCACGCACGAGGTCGGTGTGGGCTGGCTGTCCTGGGCGTGCTTCGGCGTCGGCGTGTTCTTCTGGGGCGTGATGACCGGACTGCTCCTCATCCGGTTGTCGTTCCGCCCCGCACTGCCCGACCCGCTCGTCCCCACGATGGCGATCCTCGTGGCTCCGCCCGCGGTGGCGACGGTGTCCCTGTTCGCGCTCACCGACGACGCCCGGACCCTGCCCGTGCAGGCCATCGCGGGCCTCGGGGTCCTCATGCTCCTCGTGCAGCTCGCCCTGCTGCCCCGGTACGTCCGGCTCGGGTTCTCGCTCGGGTTCTGGTCGTTCGTGTTCCCGGCTGCGGCGGTCGCGACGGCGGCGATCGAGTGGTTCCGGGTGCTCGACCTGCCGGTGGCGTGGGTGCCCACGACCGTGCTGCTCGTGCTGCTCACCCTGCTCGTCGTCGTGGTCGGGGCGCGGTCGCTGAGCCTGGCCGCGCGGCACCTGCTCGGGCAGGCCGAGTCGGCGCTGCACGCCGCCGACGACGAGGACGCGGCACCCGCGACGCACTGACGTGGCGGTGACGGTGGCGCGGTGCGTCAGCACCGGTTCTGCGACGAACCACGCGTCGAACGACTCGTGGGTCGTCGCAGAACGGGTGCGCAGTGCGACGCGATCCGCGCGGATCAGGCGCTGACGGTCTCGTCCGCCGTCAGCACCGGGGCGATGGTCCCCGTCCGGGCGCCCTCGTACGCCGCCAGGATCATGCCGAGCACCGCGATGCCCTCTCGCTCCGTGTGGATCGGCCGCGTGCCGTCGCGCAGGCACGCCCCGAACGCGCCGATCTCGGCCGCGAAGGTGTCGACCTCGTCGAAGGTGACCGACTCACTCGTGCCGTCGCGCAGGTCCCACCGCAGCGTGGTGCCGTCGCTCGTCAGGGCGCCGTGTTCGCCGACGACGCTGAACCGCTCGGTGCCGGCGGCCGGGTCGTACGCCCAGCTCGTCACGAGCTGGCCCACGGCGGCGTTGTCGAACCGGAACAGGGCCTGCGCCGAGTCCTCGCCCTCCATGAACGCCAACCGGTGCGTGGAGAGCATCGCGGTGGCCTGCACGGGGACACCACCGGCCAGGTGCATGAGCAGGTAGCTCGGGTGGTACCCCGTGTCGATGAGCTCACCGCCGCCGCTCGTCGACGCGTGGGCGCGCCACCCCATGTTCGTCGGGTCGAACTCGTTGCGGAACGAGTCGGTGGTGCGGACCTCGTAGACGGTGCCGAGTGCCCCGCCGTCGATGAGTTCCCTGGCCTTGGCGACCGCGGGCATGAACAGCTGGTTGTGCGCGCACATCAGGGTGATGCCGGACTCGGACACCGCGCGCTGCACGTCGGCGGCCTCGTCGGGGCTCAGGCACAGCGGCTTCTCGCACAGCACGTGCTTGCCCGCCTTCGCCGCGGCGACGATCGCGTCGCGGTGCAGGTGGTGCGGCAGGCAGATGTCGACGGCGTCGATGTCCGCCTGCTCGAGCATGGCGAGGTAGTCGGTGAAGAACGGGACGCCGAGCTCCGCCCCGCGTTCCTCGGCCGTGGCCGCGAACGCGTCGGCGACCGCGGTGATGCGGATCGTGTCGGGGTGCTCGGCGTAGCCGGCGATGTGCGCGGACGCGATGCCGCCCCCGCCGATGAGGCCGACGCGGATGATGTCGCTGGACATGGTGACTCCTGTGGTTGGTTCGAGGTGCTGGACTGCTGGGACGGTCAGGCGGGTGCGCCGACGAGGGCGTCACTGGTCGCGGGCTGACCCGCGGCGTCGTTCGCGGCGACCACCAGGCGGGTGAGCTCGACGGCGCGGGCCAGGTTGTCGTCGGCACGCGTGTCGGCGGCGATGTGGTCCACCCACTGACCGAAGGCGTCCTGGGCGTCGGCGGGGACGTCGAGGGTGACCGGCTCGTCGCCGTAGGCCGGTCCGCCGGCGGTGAGCCGGGCCTCCTGGTCGGAGTAGGCGAGCCAGCCCCGGGTGCCGGCCACGTCGATCGTGAACGGTGTGCCCGCGACGAAGCCGGCCTCGATGACGCCGATCGCCTGCGAGGCGTAGCCGACGGTGACCACGGCGTGGTCCTCGACCGCGCGGCCGGTGTAGGAGCGGTAGACGGCCTCGACGGTGTCGGGGCGGGCGCCGAGGAACAGCTGCGTCAGGTAGACGGGGTGGCAGCCGAGGTCGGTGAGGGCGCCGCCGATCGCCGTCGCCGGGTCGAAGAAGCGCTCCGGCAGCCACGGTGCGACGGCACCGTCGTGCGAGAGCCGGACACGGGAGTACGTGACGTCGCCGAGGCGGCCCGCGTCGAGCTCGCGTCGGATCGCGGCCGTGTAGCCGTGGTACAGCCGCGGGAGCGAGACCACGAGCGTGACCCCGGCGGCGTCGCAGGCGGCGATGACCGCGTCGCACTCCTCGACGGTGGGGGCGAGGAGCTTCTCGGTGAAGACGTGCTTGCCGGCCGCTGCCGCGCGCTCGATCACGTCACGGTGGACGTCGGTCGAGGTCGTGATGGTGACGGCGTCGACGTCGGTGCGGGCGAGCAGCGCATCGAGGTCGTCGGTGTACTCGACGCCGAACCGTTCGGCGCCGGCTCGGCCGCGCTCGGTGTCGTCGTCCCAGACGGCCACGAGCTCGGTGCCGGGGTGGTCGACGGTCTGCTGTGCGTAGTCGCCGGCGTGGACGTGCCAGAAGCCGAGGACGGCGACGCGCAAGGGGGTGGAGGGCATGTGTCGGTGGTTCCTTTCGTGGGGGACGACCAGAGCGGTCCCGCTCAGATCTGGACCTTGTCGTAGTCCTTCGGCAGCCTGAACGGCGAGTAGGTCTGCATCATCGGGTCGACGCGGTTCTGCGCCCGCTCGACGGCTTCCTGCGGACTCGCGGTGCCGAGCAGGACGCTCGACCGCGCGTCGGCGAGGGAGTCCCACCACGCGCCGCCGACGGGCAGCGGCGGGCGGCAGGTGGACGCGCCGATCGACTCGGTGAAGAAGCGGATCGACTTCGCGGAGCCCTTCGGGTCCTTCAGCGCCGCGATGTTCGACGGCACGCTGGTGGCCGGCACCATGTAGGTCTCCTGGCCCTGCTTGCTCGTGAAGTACTTCATGAGCTCCCACACGGCCTTGTTCTTCTTCGAGCCCTTCGGCACGCACAGCGCGAAGCCACCGGACCACGTGTACTTGTCGCCGCCGTCCCGCTGGGTCGGCAGGTACGCGGTGCCCCAGTCGAGGTCCTTCGGGCCGTAGTTGTCGAACGTCTGGATGGTGGAGGGGACGCTGACCATGAACGCCATCCGGTCCGCCATGAACGCGGTCTGTCCCGGCGGGTGCCCGGTCGGCTCGTAGGTCGCGATGAAGGTGTCGGCGTCCTTGTACCCGTACCGCTTCGCCCAGTCCTCGTAGAACTCGAAGATGCTGCGGACGCTCTTCGAGTCCATCGTCATCTTCGAGTCCTGCTGGTCGAAGTACGACGCCCCCAGGCCGAGCCCCCACGTGAACGGCCAGCCTTCGCCGTACCAGGGGAGCAGTCCCATGTGGGTGTAGTTGCCACCGGACTTCTTCGTGATGCGTTCGCTGACGTCCCACATCCGGTCCATGCTCACCGGGCCGTTGTGCTCCCAGTCGAACTCGTCCGGGTCGATCCCGGCGCCGGTGAGCATCTTCCGGTTCACGAACATGCCGCGGGCGTCGGTGTCGTGGGGGAGACCGTAGGTCTTGCCCTGGAAGCTGACCTCGCCGATCGTGAACCCGAGCCACTGCGCCAGGAACTCGTCCTTCGGCTGGTCCTCGAACTCCTCGATCATGTCGTCGATCGGTTCGATGAGCCCGATCGCCGCGTACTGCGCCGCACTGAACCGGTCGAGGAGCCACAGGTCGGGGGCGGTGCCGCCGCGCACGGCCGTGATGATGCTCGTGGCGTCGCCGGTGCCCTGCGACGGCACGACGTTGACCTTGACGTCGACCTCGGGGTGGATCTTGTTGAAGTCCTTGATCACCTTCGTCTGGAACGGCACGAACGTGCCGGTGACACCCCAGATCGTGACCTGGTTCGGGTTGCTCCGGCCGCTCGAGCCGGAGGCGCACGATGCTGCGAGGAGCGCGAGCGCCCCCGCACCGCCGGTCGCGGCCGCACCGCGCAGGAACGTTCGTCGGTCGAATGCGCTGCTCACTTGAAGCTCCCGATCTGGACGCCCTTGATGAACGTCCGCTGGAACACGAAGAACAGGACCACGAGCGGCAGGATGATGAGCACCGATGCCGCCATCAGCTGGTTGAACTGGAAGTCCTGCGAGTTGTTGAGGCGGAAGATCTGCAGGCCGATGGACAGCGTCTGCACGTTCTCGTCCTGCAGGTAGATGAGCGGCCCGAGGAAGTCGTTCCAGGCACCCACCGCCGCGAAGATCCCGACCGTGACGAGCGCCGCCTTGGCCTGCGGGAAGACGATCCGCCAGAGGATGCCCCACTCGGAGGCGCCGTCCATCCGCGCTGCGTTGAGCAGGTCCTTCGGGATCTGCAGCAGGAACTGCCGGAGCAGGAACACGTAGAACGCGGACCCGAACAGACTCGGCACGATCAGGGGCAGGAAGGTGTTGATCCAGCCGAGTCGGGCGTACAGGTCGAACATCGGGATGAGCGTGACGGGGAACGGGATGAACAGCGTGGCGAGCACGACGTAGAACACCTTGTCGCGGCCGCGCCACTCGATGCACGAGAACCCGTACGCGATCACGAGGTTCGACACCATCGAGAAGAGCGTCACGCAGACCGTGATGATGAGCGTGTTCCGGAAGAACGTGAAGAACGGCATCGCGTCGATCGCCTTGCCGAAGTTCGACCAGTCGAGCCACTGCGGGAACCAGGTGGGCGGGAAGGCGCCGAGTTCGGAGTTGCCCTTCAGCGCCGAGATGACCATCCAGTAGATGGGGATGAGGAACAGCAGGCTCATCGCGATGAGGAGCACGCGGGCGAGGACGGACGACCACGGTGAGCGGATCGAGCCGTCGGCGTTCCGGGAGCGGTCGTCGGCACCCTTGCGACCGCGGGGCCGGACGGACTCGATCGACGAGGTGACGGTGTCGCGGTCCGGGTGTCGTTCAGTGCGCAGTGTCATCGGTCACTCCCCGGTCACGTCGTAGTTGACGAAGCGCTTGGACAGCCAGTACACGAGCCCGGACAGGATCATGCCGGCCAGGAACAGCAGCACGGCCATGGCGCTGGCGAAACCGAGCTGCGCGTAGCTGAACGCGTTCTTGTAGAGGTAGAGCATGTAGAACAAGGTCCCGTTGTCCGGGCTGCCGAGTCCTCCGGTGCCGGACGAGATCACGTACGCCTCGGTGAAGACCTGCAGGCCGTTGCTGATGCCGGTGATCAGGTTGAACAGGATCACGGGGGAGAGCAGCGGCAGCGTCAGCGCGAAGAACTGCCGGAGCGGTCCGGCCCCGTCCACGCGAGCGGCTTCGTACAGGGTCTTCGGGATCCCGCGCAGCCCGGCGAGGAAGATCAGCGCCGCGTTGCCGGCACCCATCTGGGCGAGCGCGACGATGACGAGCTTCGCCGTGGTCGGGTCGCCGAGCAGGTTCGTCGCCGGGATCCCGACGAGCTTCATGACCTGGTTGACGAGGCCGGTCTGCGGGTTGACGAGCACCACGAAGATGAACGCCAGCGCGAACGTCGGGATGAGCGACGGGATGTAGAGCGCCGTCCGGTACCAGCCGATCTCGCGGACGTCCTGGTTCATCGCGATGGCGATCACGATGGCGATGACGATCCCGACGGGCACCGCGATGACGGCGTAGAACAGGGTGTTGCCGACCGCGGTGTGCACGAGCGGGTCGATGAACGCGGCGACGTAGTTGGCGAACCCGACCCAGGTGATGTCGGCCATGCCCGAGTACCGGGTCAGGCTGATCGCGAACGAGTAGATCAGGGGGTAGGCGATGAACACCAGCACGCCGAGGATCCACGGCGAGATGAACGCGATGCCGACGCGCAGCCGGCGCTTCTCGGCCGGGGTCCACGGATGCTTCTCGCGTGGTCGTCGACGGACCGCGACGTCACCGCCCGTGCGCGTCCGTGGTGGTGCAGTGGTTCCGGATCGTGCGGTCGTCGTCACGAGCGTCCCTTCCGACCCCGTGCCACGCCGGTGTGGCACGGGCGAATCCGTCGTCGGACGGGCGAACCGATCGCACCGTCGCGGTTTCAATCCAATTGATTGACAAATTCGTATGACCAGAGATGCTAGGGACCATGTCCGAGCCGCGTCAACCCCTTCCTGACACCGTGGTGCAGGGCAGAACGGGCGGCACGAACCTCGTGCGCGTCGGGGTCCAGAACCGTGCGCTGGTGCTCGATCTCGTCCGTCGCCGGGGACCGTTCGCCCGCGCCGAGCTGATGCGTGCGACCGGGCTCAGCGCGCAGACGGTGTCGAACATCGCAGCCGGACTCGTGGCAGCGGGACTCGTGCGCGAAGCACCGGGCGGCGGGCGACGACTCGAGGTCGTCGCGCGGTCGCGGTCGGCGATCGGGGTCCACCTCGACCCGGCGCACGTCGTCGTCGTGCGCACCGACCTGACCGGCGCCGTGCTGGCCGTCGAGCACGTCGACCTGGACGCGACGGACGACCCGGCGCGGACGCTCGACACGATGGCGGCGGCGGTGCACCGGGTCCGCGGCGACGGCAGTCGGGCCCGCTCGCGCACGGGCGTGCCCGCCCCTGCCGGCATCGGCCTCGCCGTCCCCGGCTCGATCGACCCCGACGGCGTCCGGATGGGCACCCCCGCGCAGTTGCCCGCCTGGTGGTCGCTGCCGGTCACCGACGAGCTCGCCGCCCGGGCGGGGCTGCCCGTGCGGCTCGAGAAGGACGGCGTCGCGAGCGCCCTCGGCGAGGTCTGGTCCGCTGCCGGTGCCGACGACCTGGTCTCCGTGTTCCTCGGCCACGGCATCAGCGCCGCGACGGTCGCCGCGGGCGAGGTGGTCCGCGGCGCGACCGGCAACGCCGGCGAGTTCGGTGGCATGCCCGTCGAGGCGCACGGCCGCTGGACCGAGGTCTGGGAAGCCTGCCAGCCCCTGCAGCAGGTCCGGCGCGGGATCGATGCCGGGCTGCTCCCCAGGGGCATCCCGCTCGACCGCGCCAGCGACGTCCGGCACGCGTTCGAGCGGCTCTGCGCGACGCCGTCCGCGGCGCCGCTGGTCGCCGAGGCCGGCGCCGCCCTCGGATCCGCGCTCGCCCACGTCGTCGAGCTGCTCGACGTGCCACGCGTCGTGATCGGTGGCAGCGCGGCCCTCGCCGGCGGCGACGTCTTCATCGCGGCCGTCCGTGAGCGGCTCGCGGTCCGCCTGCCGAACGGGCCGTTCCCGACGGTCGCGGCGACCGCCTTCGGCGAGGCCTCAGTGGCCCGTGGCGCCGCCTGCGCGGTGCTGCAGGCCGACCTCGCCGTGCCTGCCCCCGTCGGCCGCGGCGCCAGCGTCGGTACGGGGCGTCGACCGGGAGGCCCGGTGCACGTCCGCAGCATCGCCCACCCCTGGTGAGCGGGAGGGTCCAGGGCGTCGGGTCGGCCGTGCGCGTGACGTCGCGCGACGGGGACGTCGCGTTCGCGGCCCGGGCGTCGTAGCGTCGGGGGCATGAGCACGACGACGCCGACCGCACCCGAATCCGCCACCGAGTGGGCGGCCTGGCACGACGCCCACGAACGAGCCCGGGCGAGCGAGCACGGCTTCCTCGCCATCACGAGCATCCGGTGGCTGACGAGCACGCCCGAGCGGTTCGACGACGCCCCGGGCACCTGGTCGACGGGCGAGGACGGCCCCGTCGTCGAGCTCGCGGACGGCGAGACGATCACGGTCGACGGGCAGCCGGTCACCGGGACGCACCGCTTCGGACCACTGCCCGAGCGCTCGAGCACGAACGTCGTGTGGCAGGACGGCGACGAGACCGTCGTGATCGAGGTCGCCCGTCGTGGCGGCAGTGACGTCATCCGGCCCCGGCACCCGGGCAACCCGACCCGGACCGAGTACCCCGGCACCCCGACGTACGAGCCGTCGGACCGGTTCGTCGTCGACGCGCACTTCGAACCGTTCGACGAACCGCGCGAGGTCACCGTCGGCTCGGTCGTCGACGGGCTGCAGCACGTGTACTCGGCCCCGGGCGTCCTCACCTTCGACCTCGACGGGCCGCGGTCGCTCCTCGCGTTCAACGGGCACGGCGACGGTCTGCACGTCCTGTTCACCGACCGCACCAGCGGCGTCACGACCTACGCCGCGAACCGGAGCCTGGACATCGCCGCCCCGGATGCCGCCGGCGCGACCCGGATCGACTTCAACCGCGCCACGAACCTGCCGTGCGCGTACACCGCGCACGCCACGTGCCCGCTGCCACCGGCCGAGAACCGGCTCGACGTCGCGGTCGAGGCGGGGGAGCGGCTGCCCGCCTGACCGGTGTCGCTGGGGGCGCGCACTCCCGGCCCGGTCGACGCCGAACGACGAGGTCGATGTCGTACGACGTCGAGGACGTCGTTCGTTGCGCGCGCGGGTCGTTGCAGCCGCGCGGGAGCGACAGGGCCGATGTCGTGCGACGTCCACGGTGTCGTTCGGCGTCGGCGGTCGGCGTGCGCGTCAGCGTGAGGGCGCGCGCTGCCAGGTGCTCGTCGCCCGCCACGCCCGCGCATCGAACGCGAACACGCTGCCCATGCCGGGTTGGTCGAGCGTGCGTGACACCGGCGCTCCCGTCAGGGCGGCGAGGAGCAGCGCCCCGACCGCACCGTGCGACACGATGGTCGCGTCGCCCGCCGCAGTGAGCCGCCGGACCGCTCCGACGATGCGGGCCTGGGCGTCGACGGCCCGCTCCCATCCGCGGACCGATCGGGTCGGTTCTGCGAAGAACCGGTCGACGACACCGTAGAACTCGGCCGGCGGCAGGTAGCCCGTCGCGCTGCGGTCGATCTCGCCGAGCAGGGGATCCTGCGCGGGCACGAGCCCGACCGCGGCCCCGAGCAGCTCGGCGGTCTCGACGGCCTTGCGTTCCGTGCTCGACACGAGTGTCCGGACGCCCGGCTCCCAGGCCAGCGGACCCGACCGCGCTGCGCGTGCGCGTCCCGCGGCGGAGAGCCCCCACGACTCGATCGGCTCGGCGGGTTCCACGACGACCTCGGCGTGGCTCAGGAAGTACGAGACCATCCGGCGATCCTGGCACGGACCGGGGTGGTGCGCGCGTCGGGGGCCAGCCGTAGGGTGAGCGCGTGGAGTTCCCGGGGGAGGCGGCCGGCGCGCGTGACGCGTCGACCTCTCCGGGGTCACCCCGGGGCACGCAGGACCAGCAGGACGACACGCCCCGAGCAGGCGAGCGCGCTCCGCGCGCGACGCTGCACGGAGGCACCGACAGGTCCTCCGGGAACCCCACGCCCCTCTCCGTCGTCACCGCGGCGCTGGCCGATGCGTTCCTGACGGCCGAGCGGTGGGCGGCGGACGAGCTGGCGGCCGCCGGGTACGTGGTCGTCGGCGTCGAGCGCGCGTACGTCGGGCTCGCGGTCGCCGCTGCGCTCGAGGCGTACCCCCGGCCACCGGTGGACGCTCCGCGCCAGCTCGCCGCCGTGCTCGCCGTCGCACCCCGGCTCGTGGCGCTGCACCGGTCGCGCGAAGACCGCCGGCCGGTCCGTGTGCTCGTGCGCCGGGCCACCGCGGTGCGTGCCCGTCCGGAGACCGCGAGCCCGTTGCTCGTCGACACCCTGCCCGAGCTCGCCCGGGCCCTCGACCTCACCGTCGGCCGGTTGCTCTGGCTCGCCGACACCCGCGCGTGGAACCGTCGCTCCGGGCCCTCGAGCCCGCTCCACCACTACCGGCACGAGTGGATCACCAGACCCGGTCGCGCACCGCGCCTGCTCGAGAAGCCGATGGACATGCTCCGCCGCACGCACCGGACGATCCTCGACGAACTCCTGACGATGTTGCCCGTGCACGACGCCGCGCACGGGTTCGTGACCGGGCGGAGCGTCGTCACGGGAGCGGCCGTCCACACCGGCCAGCAGGTCGTGGTCACCGCCGACCTCACGACGTTCTTCGCGAGCGTCAGCGCCCCGACGGTCTACGGCGTCTTCCGGCAGGCCGGGTTCGCTGAACCGCTCGCGCACGTGCTGACCGGCCTGTGCACCCACCGGGTTCCGGTGCACGTGCTCAGCACGATGCCCGCCGGCGGCTCGCCGGAGGAACGCCACGCGCTCCGCCAGGCGCTGGCGACGGCGCACCTGCCCCAGGGCGCACCGACGTCGCCCGCGCTGGCGAACACCACGCTCCGGCAGCTCGACGCCCGGCTGGCCGGGTGGGCCGGCGCCGTCGACGCGGTGTACACCCGCTACGCCGACGACCTGACGTTCAGCGGGGGCGACCAGCTCGCCGCGCGACCGGACGCGTTCCTGCGGGGCGTCGACCGGATCGTGACCGAGCAGGGGCACCGCCTCAACCCGTCGAAGACCCGGGTGCGGCGCCGCGGGGACCAGCAGTCGGTCACGGGCGTCGTCGTCAACGAGCGGACCTCGCCCGGGCGCCGCGAGGTCGACCGGCTGCACGCCGTCCTGCACAACGCCGCGGTGCACGGGCCGGCCTCCCAGAACCGTGCGGGACACCCCGAGTTCCGGGCGCACCTGCTCGGGCGCATCGGGTGGGTCGAGCAGGTCAACCCGGGCCGGGCCCGACGGCTCCGCGAGGAGTTCGCGCGCATCGTGTGGTGAGGCCGTCGGCGCACCGTGTGACGTCCGGTTGCGCTCGGTTGCCCCGCGTTGCGGTGCCCTGCCGCGCGCCGTGCGCACCTGGGTAGCGTGCCGCCATGTGTCCGAGTGAGCTCCCGGCCGACGACCGCTACGACGCGCTGATCGCGCCGCTCCGGCCCGTGATCGAGCGGATCGGTCTCGACGCCCGCCAGCGGGAACGCGAGGAGCGTCTCGCCACGGAACAGCTCGGCTGGCTCGTCGACGCCGGCTTCGCACGGTGGCGGACGCCGGTCGCGTGGGGAGGCGTCGGTGCCCGTCTGTCCGACGTCTTCCGGGCGATCGCCGAGATCGCCGAGGTCGACCCGAACCTGGCGCACGTGTGGCGGAACCACTTCTCGTTCGTCGAGGACCGCGTGCACGCCGAGGGCACCGCGTTCGACCGTGCGATCGTCACGCGGCTCGGCGACGGCGAGTTCGTCGGCGGCGGGTGGAGCGAGTCGCCGAACACGACCGGGGTCGACCTCACCACGCGGATCGTCCGTGACCCGGACGGGTCCTGGCGGTTGACCGGTCGGAAGTTCTACTCGACGGGCAGCGTGTACGCCCGGTGGATCACGGTGCTGGCGGTCGACGACACCGGCGCGAAGTCCGTCGCGCTCGTCGACGCCTCCGACCCCGGTGTGCTGATCGGCGACGACTGGGACGGCTTCGGCCAGCGGATCACCGGCAGCGGGAGCGTGACCTACACCGACGTGCCGGTGCCCGACGAGCGGGTGCTGCCGTACGCGACCCGGTACCCGTACCAGGAGCAGTACTACCAGACGGTGATGCACGCGATCCTGGTCGGCATCGGCCGCGCTGCCCTGCGCGAGGGCGTCGAGGCGCTGCGGTCCCGGGCGCGCGGACACCACAACGGCACCGCGGCGGATCCGACCCACGATCCGGAGCTGCTGGGCGTCATCGGCACCGTCGACGCCCGGGTGCACGCCGCCGACGCCGCGTTCGCCGCGAGCCTCGGCCCGGTGGACGCGGCTGTCGACCGGCACACCGCCCTGCGTGCAGCCGGTGCGGACCCGTCGACGGACCCGGCGCTGCGTGCGGCGCTCGAGCGCAGCTGGGTCGCGGTGGCGCGCGCGCAGACCATCGTCACGGACGCCGTGCTCGACGCGACGACGCTCGTGTTCGACGCGCTCGGGTCCTCGGGGACGTTCCGCTCGCTCGGCCTCGACCGGCACTGGCGGAACGCCCGCACCCTGGCGTCGCACAACCCGCGCGTGCACAAGCGCCGCATCGTCGCCGACCTGCTCGTCAACGGTGCGAGTCCACTCGACCGCTGACGGCAGACCGCTGAGCGCTCCGCCGTAACGGACCGTCACGGGGCGCAACCCGCCGACACCTGCGTGCAGCGTGCCGAGGTGAGCACCTACGGTCGGTGCACCGGCTCGCCACGGACGCTGGGGAGGTGACCGTGGCGGGCCGTTCTGCGCACCTCGAACGGGAGGACCACCGTGACCACCGCGCCCAGCACCCCCGCACCGCTCATCGTCGCCGTGCCCGACGCGGACCTCGCAGCGGCGGCCGCCACACCCGGCGGCATCGCCCGACTCTCGGTCCGCATCGTCGGTTCCGGAGCCGCCGTCGTGGCGATCGGCACCGATCGCCTCGACGCGGCGACGAGCACCGGCCACCGACTCGACCCGACGACCGCGGCGCTCACCCTCGGCCGTGCCCTGCCGGAGCACGGGTTCCTCGTCGCCGTGGCACCGACCCGCGAGCACCCGTACAACGTCGCCCGTCGGGTGCTCTCGCTCGACCACGTCCTGGACGGCCGGGTGGGCATCGTCGTCGGCGCCCGGGACCACGGCGCACCGAGCACCAGAGCCCCGAGCACCGGAGCCCCGAGCGCCGGCGCACCGCACGACCCTGCCGAGTTCGCCCGGGTGCTCCGCGGGCTGTGGCGCACCTGGCCGCTCGACAGCATCGTCGGTGACCGCACGTCGGGGGTCTTCGCGCACACCGACCGGATCCGACCGCTCGACCACGACGGCGGACCGGACGGCTACCGCGTCCGGGGACCGCTCACGACGCCCTCGAGTCGGCAGGGCGAACCCGTCCTCGCGGTCTGGCACGACGTCGACGTGCCAGGAGCGGACCTGGTGCTCGGCGGTGCGGCGCACCCGCTCGCACCGCTGCCGGGGGCGACGGACGGGGCGGAGTCGCACCGGGCCTCCCGGTCGACCGTGACGCGACCTCCACGACCGACGCGACCAACGCGACCGACACGTCCGACGCTCCGCGCCCTGCTCGGGCTGGCCGTGCCGGACGCCGCGGCGGTGACCGCGTGACGGGCGCTGGCGGCGACGCCGGCCTGATCCTCGGCGTGAACCTGCAGGGCTTCGGGCAGCGTCCGGCGGCCTGGCGCACCCAGGACGTCGACCCGACCGACCTGCTCACGGCCGAGTTCTGGGGCGACCTCGGGCGCACCGCCGAACGCGGGCTGCTCGACATGGTCTTCTTCGCCGACCACCCGGCGTTCGGCGACCCGAACGTCCGCGCCTACGGACTGCTCGAGCCGTTCGTGGCGCTCGGGGCGATCGCCGACGCGACGAGCCACCTCGGGTTGGTCGGCACCGCATCGACGACGTACAACGACCCGTTCGACGTCGCCGAGCGGCTGCTGTCGCTGGACACGGTGTCCGGCGGGCGCGTCGCCTGGAACGCCGTCACCACCTACGACCGCTCGGTCTCCGCCAACTTCGGTGTCGCGACGAACCCCGACCGGCCCGAGCGGTACGCCCGCGCGGGGGAGTTCGTGGACCTCGTGACGGCGCTCTGGCGGTCCGCCGCGACGGGGGAGCCGGTCGTCCACCACGGCGAGTTCCTCGACCTCGAAGGCGTGCTCCGGGTCCCACCGTCGGCGCAGGGGCACCCGGTCGTGTTCCAGGCCGGGGGATCGCCGCACGGTCGTGACCTGGCGGCGCGGGTCGCCGAGGGCGTCTTCGCCGTCGAGCTGACGCCGGAACCCGCCCGCGAGCACCGGCGCGCGGTCAAGGTCGCCGCCGAGACGTACGGCCGGAGCGCAGCCGACGTCGCCGTCGTGCCCGGACTGTCGCTCGTGCTCGGCAGCACCGAGGCCGAGGCGCAGCGTCGGTTCGACGAGCTCGAGGCCCTCGCGCCGGACGGCTACTCGCTCCGGGCGCTCGGGACGCACCTCGACGCCGACCTGTCGGGGCTCGACCCGGACGCGCCGATCCCGTCGGTGATCCTGGACCGCGAGGTCGACCCGGTCACCTACGGGCCCTCGCTCGGCTACCACGAGACGGTCGTGCGGTGGGTGCGGGCCAACAACACCTCGTTGCGGGACGTGCTGCGGGGCTTCGGCGGGTACGGCGCCCGCATCGTGGTCGGCACGCCCGAACAGGCTGCCGACACCATCGAGGACTGGTACCGCACCGGTGCCGCCGACGGCTTCAACCTGATGATCGACGAGTTCCCGCGGGGCCTCGAGACCGTCGTGGACGAACTCGTGCCGATCCTGCAGCGCCGCGGGGTGTTCCACCGGTCGTACGAGGACGTGACGTTGCGCGGGCGGTTCGCGGCGCGCGCCCGGGGGCTCTGACGCCGCACGGTGCGCGGTCCGCGGTACGGCCGCGCTGCCGCACGGTGCGAGGTTGGTCACCCCGTGCGGGCTTGCAGCCCCGCACCAGGTGATCAACCTCGCACCGCCGGCCAACCCCGCCGCCGCCGGCCGACCGCCGCCGCCGCCGCGCGGCCGCGCCCGCGCCCCGCGTGACGCCGTGTGACGGCCGGCCGGCGGCACCGTGTCACACGACGACACCGCCGGTCACGGTCCGCAACACCCGTCGCCTCGGGGCCCCGACCGCCCTAGCGTCGCCGACATGACCGACTACCTCGACCGCGAACAGGACAAGACCTTCACGAAGGTCTACAAGCAGCAGACCCCGGACATCCTCAAGGCCTTCGTCCAGTTCGACGAGTCGGTGTTCCAGGCCGATCGCCGCGCGATCCCGCTGAAGTACCGCGAGCTCATCGCCCTCGCCGTCGGCATCACCACGCAGTGCGTCTACTGCATCGACGGCCACAGCCAGCGCGCCGTGACGGCCGGTGCGACCGAGGCTGAACTCGCCGAGGCCGCCTGGGTCGCCACGGCCATCCGCGCCGGCGGTGGGTTCGCGCACGGCCGGCTCGGCTTCAAGTTCGGCGCCGGCGCGGCCCCCGCCGACCCCGCACCGGCCGCCGCCGACCACGCCGCGCACACCCACTAGGAGGACTGCCATGCCCGACCGCATCACCCTCGTCACCGCGCTGCAGGGCGCCGGCTGGCACCCCGCCGCCTGGCGCGTCGCCGGCCCGGCCGCGCAGCGCCTGTCGAGCCTCCGGCACTGGCGCGACGTCGTCGTCGAGCAGGACCGGCTCGGCATCGACGCCGTCACCATCGAGGACTCGTTCACCGCGGGCCCGACGGCTGCCGACCACGACCTCGACACCACGACCGTCGCCGGACGGCTCGACGCCCTCCTCGTCGCGAACGCGGTCGCCCCCGCGACCCGCGCCGTCGGTCTGGTGCCGACCGTCTCGGTGACGCACACCGAACCGTTCCACGTCGCCACGGGCCTCCAGACCCTCGACCACGTCTCGCTCGGGCGAGCCGGGTGGCGGATCCAGGTGAGCCCGACGACCCGCGAGGCGGCCCTGTTCGGCCGCCGCCCCGGCGGCGACACCGCCGCGGACCTGTTCGACGAGGCCCGCGAGGCGGCGGAGGTCGTGTCGCGCCTCTGGGACAGCTGGGACGACGACGCGATCATCCGCGACGTCACGACCGGCCGGTTCATCGACCGCGACCGGATCCACAACGCCGAGTACGCGGGCCGTCACCTCTCCGTGCACGGCGCGTCGATCGTGCCGCGGTCGCCGCAGGGCCGGCCGCCGGTCTTCGCTCTGGCCCACCGCGCCGACGCTGCCGCGTTCGCCGTGGACGCTGCGGACGTCGTGCTCGTCACGCCCGGGTACCAGGGCCGGGAGGCGCGGGACCTGGTGGACGAGGTCCGTCACCTCGAGCAGGTGGCCGGGTCGGACGTCCGTCGTCCGGTCCTCGCCGACCTCGCGGTGCTGATCGGGTCCTCGACCGCTGCCGCGGCCGACGAGCTCGCCGCGCTCGACGCCGCTGCCGGTGCCCCGTACGCCGTCGGGACGGGGTCGGACACGTCCGTGCTCGCGACGACGGTGCCCGAACTCGTGTCGCTGATCGGGGACCTTCGGGGCCTCGGCTTCGCCGGCGTCCGGCTCCGCCCGCTGCGCATCCCGATCGACAGCACCGCCATCGCGAGGCAGCTCGTCCCCGCCCTCGTCACCGCCGGGCTCCGCGCCGACGTGGCGTCCCGTCCCACCGCCGACCTGCGTACGCGGCTCGGCATCGCCCCGGCGGTCAGCCGGTACGCGTCCGCACCCGCCGGTTCCGTCTCCGTGGAGGTCTCAGCATGAGCACCAAGCGTCAGGTCCACCTCGCCGCACACTTCCCCGGCGTGAACAACACCACGATCTGGAGTGATGACCGCGCCGAGAGCCAGATCGCGTTCTCGTCGTTCGAGCACTTCGCCCGCAACGCCGAGCGCGGGTTCTTCGACTTCCTGTTCCTCGCCGAGGGCCTGCGGCTCCGTGAGCAGAAGGGCCGCGTCCACGACCTCGACGTCGTCGGACGCCCGAACACCCTCGCGGTCCTGGCCGCCCTGGCCGGGGTCACCGACCACATCGGTCTGGTCGGCACCCTGCAGACGACGTTCAACGAGCCCGTGGAGCTCGCGAAGCAGCTCGCCACGCTCGACCACCTGACCGACGGCCGTGCCGGGTGGAACGTCGTGACGAGCTCGGACGCGTTCCACGGCGCGAACTTCCGCCGCGGCGGGTTCCTCGACCACGCCGACCGGTACACGCGCGCAGCCGAGTTCATCGGGCTGTCCCGCGAGCTCTGGGACTCGTGGCAGGCCGACGCCGTCGTCGCCGGCACCGCCGCGGGCGGCGCGCTGGCGGACGACGTGTTCGCCGACCGGTCGCGCATCCGCGACGTCGACCACCACGGCGCGCAGTTCGACGTCACCGGCACGTTCCCGGTGCCCCGCAGTCCGCAGCGGCACCCGGTGATCGTGCAGGCCGGTGACTCCGACGAGGGGCGCGACCTCGCCGCCACGAACGCCGAGGTGATCTTCTCGCTGCACACCGAGTTCGACGACGCGCAGGCGTTCTACCGCGACGTGACCGAGCGGCTCGAACGGGTCGGACGATCGAAGGACGAGCTGCAGATCCTGCCCGGCGCGACGTTCGTGATCGGGTCGTCGGCGGAGGACGCCGAAGAACGGTCGAACGCCATCCGTCGCGCCCAGGTCAGCCCGGCCACGGCGATCGCGTTCCTCGAGCAGGTCTGGAACCGCGACCTGTCGTCGTACGACGTCGACGGCCCGCTGCCGACGATCGAGCCCGACTACGAGGGCACCGCGATCACCCGCGGGCGCGCACGGCACACCCGCGACGTCCCCGCCCTGGTGCAGTCCTGGCGGGACCTGGCCGAGGCCGAGCACCTGTCCATCCGCGACCTCGTCATCCGCGCCTCGACCCGCGGCGGGTTCGTCGGGACGGCGTCGCACATCGCCGCCGAGATCGACCGGTACGTGCAGGAGCGCGCCACCGACGGGTTCGTCGTCGTGCCGCACACCAACCCGTACGGCCTCGACGAGTTCGTCGACACGGTCGTCCCGCTGCTGCAGGAGCGTGGCGTCTACCGGAAGTCCTACGACGAGGGGGCGACCCTCCGGCAGACGCTCGACCTGCCCGGCACGATCCGCGACCGTTCGGCCGCCGCACGCACGGCCGCTGCGGCGGGTCCGGCGCGTGCGGCAGCGTCCGCCGGGGTGCTCGCGTGACGATCTCGAGCCTCGCGATCCTGGTCCCCGGCAACTTCGAGGACGACGCCCCAGCCGACGGTCTCGAGGCCACCCTCGACCTGTTCGCCACGGCCGAGCGGCTCGGCGTCGACGGCGCCTGGGTCCGGCACCGGCACCTCGAGCACGGCATCGGCTCGGCCGCGGTCTTCCTGGCGGCGGCGTCGCAGCGCACCACGTCCATCGAGCTCGGCGTCGCCGTCGTGCCGATCGGGTGGGAGAGTCCCTTCCGCCTGGCCGAGGACTTCTCGCTCGCCGACGTCCTGTCGCACGGTCGGCTGCAGGTCGGGCTGTCCACCGGGTCGCCGCACGCCGAGATCCTCGGCGACCTGGTGTTCGACGGTGACTGGCGCGCCTTCGACCGTGGGTACGGGCGGGTCTCCCGGTTCGTGGAGAACCTCCGCGGCGCGTTCCTCGGCGCGGACGACACCGTCATCCAGAGCCCCGGGAACGTCCAGCGCCCCCGGCTGCAGCCCTACGCGCCAGGTCTGGTCGACCGGGTCTGGTACGGCGGCGGGTCGCTCCGGTCGGCCTCCTTCGCCGGCAGTTCCGGGCTCAACCTGCTGCTCGGCAACCTCACCTCGGGCGAGGGCACCGACGACTACGGCACCGCCCAGCGGAACCAGCTCGCCGCGTACCGCGCCGCGCTGCCGACCGGGCGAACGCCCCGCGTGGCCTGGGGCCGGTGCGTCGTGCCGACCGACTCGGCCGACCGGGTCTCGCGCGAGCGGTACCGCACCTGGTACGAGTCCCGTCTCGCACGGCAGACCGCGCCCCAGGGACCGCGGCGGACCCTGTTCTCGGCCGACCTGGTGGGGCCCGCCGAGCAGATCGTCGAGCAGCTCGTGCACGACGCCACGCTCGCCGAGGTCGACGAGTTCCGGGTCGAGCTGCCCTACGAGTTCGCCGGTGACGAGTACGAGCAGATCGTCTCGGACGTCGTGGCGAAGGTCGCACCGGCGCTCGGGTGGACGCGCGCCCGGACGGCGGTGGCTGCATGACCCGCTACGTGCTCTCCCGCATCGGCCAGGCCGTGCTCGTGCTCTGGGCGGCGTGGACGATCTCGTTCTTCGTCCTCTACGTGCTGCCGAGCGACCCGGCCCGCATCATGGTCGGCCCGGACGCCACCGACGTCACGGCGGCGCAGCTCGACGCGCTCCGGCACCAGTACGGCCTCGACCAGCCGGTGCTCGTGCAGTACGTCCAGCACCTCGGCGCCCTGCTCACCGGCGACCTCGGCCGCTCGATCGGCGTCGGTCGACCGGTCGCCGACGTCATCGGCGAAGCGATCGCGCCGACCGCCCAGATCGCGGTCGCCGGCCTCGTGCTCGCGATCGTGTTCGGCGGCGGGATCGCGGTCCTCGCGACGTGGACCCGGAACCGGGCCCTCGGCCAGTTCCTGCTCCAGCTGCCCCCGATCGGCGTCGCCGTCCCCGGGTTCTGGTTCGCGCTGCTGCTGGTGCAGTGGTTCTCGTTCGGGCTGCACGTGTTCCCGGCGTTCGGTGGCGAGGGCCCAGCGTCGGTCGTCCTGCCGGCGATCACCCTGGCGCTGCCGACCGGTGCCACGATCGCCCAGCTGCTGTCGAAGTCCCTCGTCCAGACGCTCCGTGAGCCGTACGTGGACACCGCGTACGCCAAGGGTGCCGGACGGTGGCGGGTACAGCTCCGGCACGCGCTCAAGAACGCTGCGCTGCCCGCACTCACCGTGACGGGACTCATCGTCGGGCAGCTGTTCTCCGGCACCGTCGTCACCGAGACGGTGTTCTCCCGCCCGGGCCTCGGCCGGGTCACCGCCACCGCCGTGCAGCAGCAGGACATCCCCGTCGTGCAGGGCATCGTGCTGCTCGCCGCCGCGGTCTTCGTCGTCGTGAACCTGGTCGTCGACCTCGTGTACCCGCTGCTCGACCCACGCGTCGTCGTCGCCGGCAGCCGTCGGAAGCTCCGCGACCACGACGGAGCGACACCTGGCGCGACGCCGGGCGGGACGCCCGGCACCACCCCGCCCGGCACCACCCCGCCCGGCACCACCCCGTCCAGCGCCACCGAACCGAAGGCGGTCCCCGCATGACCGAGACCACGCAGCTCGCCATCGGCCGCCCCGCGTCGCTCGTCAGCGACCGCGTCCCCGGCAGCACGACGACAGCGCTCCGCGCGCTCGTCGCCCGTCCGACGCTCACCATCGCCATCGTCTGGCTCGCCCTCGTCGTCCTCGCCGCGCTCCTGCCCGGAGCGCTCACCCACCACGACCCGCTCGCCGCCGATCCGGCCGCCAAGCTCACCGCTCCCGACGCCGCGCACTGGTTCGGCACCGACCAGCTCGGCCGCGACCTGTACGCCCGCGTCGTGCACGGCACCGCGCTCACGCTGCAGGCCGCGGTCCTCGCGATCGTCATCGGCCTGGTCGGCGGCTCGCTCATCGGGCTCGTCGCCGGCTTCGTCGGCGGGGTCGTCGACGCCGTGCTCATGCGCGTCGCCGACGTCCTGCTCGCGATCCCGAGCCTGCTGCTCTCGCTGACGATCGTCACCGTGCTCGGCTTCGGCACCGTGAACGTCGCGGTGGCGGTCGGCGTCGCGAGCATCGCCACGATCGCCCGCATCATGCGTTCCGAGGTCGTCCGGGTCCGCACCGCGCCGTACGTCGAGGCGGCGAGCGCGAACGGCAACCGCTGGTGGCGCGTGCTGCTCGTGCACGTGCTGCCGAACGCGGCCGGTCCCGTCCTGGTGCTCGCCGCCCTCGAGTTCGGCACCGCGATCCTCGCCGTCTCCAGCCTGAGCTTCCTCGGCTACGGCGCGCAGCCACCGCAGCCCGAGTGGGGTTCCCTCGTCGCCACCGGGCGCGACTACATCGCGTCCTCGTGGTGGCTCACGACCATCCCCGGCCTGGTGATCGCCGTCACGGTGCTCGCCGGCAACCGCGTCGCCCGTGCGCTCGACACCGAACGGAGGGCCGTCCGATGAGCCTGCTCAGCATCCAGGACCTGACCGTCACCTACGGCCGCGGGAGCAGTGCGCGCACCGCGCTCCACGGCGTCTCGCTCGAGGTCGGCCGCGGCGAGCGCGTCGCCATCGTCGGCGAGTCCGGTTCGGGCAAGTCGACGACGGCGCACGCGGTCCTCCGGCTCCTGCCCGCAGCGGCGGACCTGACGGGAGGCACTGTGCGGCTCTCCGGGGCGGCCGACGGTTCCGGGGACCTCGACCTGGTCACCGCGACCGACCGCCAGGTGCGGTCCGTGCGCGGCGTCCGGATCGGCTTCGTGCCGCAGGACCCGACGGTGTCGCTCAACCCCGTGACGCGGATCGGCACCCAGGTCGCCGAGGTGCTCCGGATCCACGGACTCGCCACCGGCGCCGAGGCCCGGGAACGCGCCGTCGAGGAGCTCCGCCGTGCCGGCATCGACCGTCCCGAGCTCCGCGCGCGGCAGTACCCGCACGAGCTGTCCGGCGGGATGCGGCAGCGGGTGCTCATCGCGATCGCCCTGATCGGCGACCCCGAGCTGCTCGTTGCGGACGAACCGACGAGCGCGCTCGACGTCACGGTCCAGCGGACGATCCTCGACCACCTGGACCGGCTCGTCGCCGAACGGGGCACGAGCGTGCTGTTCATCACGCACGACCTCGGGGTCGCCGCCGACCGGGCCGACCGCATCGTCGTGATGTCCGAGGGGCGGATCGTCGAGCAGGGCACCCCGGCCGAGGTGCTCGGCGCACCCCGTGAGCCGTACACGCGCGCGCTGATCGCAGCGGCGCCCAGTCTCGACGACGTGACCGCGTCCGTGGGGGTCCGCACGGGCCTCCCGGCAGACGGCGACCCACTCGTCGTCGCGACCGGACTGCGGAAGTCCTTCGACCGCGTGACCGCCGTCGACGGGGTGGACGTGACCGTCCCGCGGGGCCGCACCCTGGCGCTGGTGGGGGAGTCCGGGTCGGGCAAGTCGACCACCGCGCGCCTCGTGCTCGGACTCGAACGCCCGGACGCCGGCAGCGTGCGGTTCGACGGCGCCGACGTGGGCGGAGCCCGCGGTGCGGCGCTGCGGGCGTACCGGCGGCAGGCGCAGATCGTGCAGCAGAACCCGTACGCGGCGCTGCACCCGCGGTTGTCGGTGGGGGCGGTGATCGCGGACCCGCTCGCGGCCTTCGGCATCGGCACCCGGCGGTCCCGTACGGCTCGGGCGGCGGAGCTGCTCGACCTCGTCGCGCTGCCGTCGTCCGTGCTCGGTCGTCGACCGGCGGAGCTGTCCGGCGGACAGCGGCAGCGTGTGGCGATCGCCCGCGCGCTCGCACTCGACCCGTCGTTCATCGTCCTCGACGAACCCGTCTCCGCACTCGACGTGTCCGTCCAGGCGCAGATCCTCGACCTGCTCGCGGAGCTGCAGTCGACGCTCGGCGTCTCCTACCTGTTCATCTCGCACGACCTCGCCGTCGTCCGTCGCATCGCGCACGAGGTGTCAGTCCTGCGGGGCGGCCGCGTCGTGGAGCACGGCGACGTGGCGCAGGTGCTGCACGACCCGCAGCACGAGTACACGCGCGCACTGCTCGACGCGATCCCGGGACGATCCCGGCGCGTCCCCACCACCGAAGGAGTCTCATGACCACCCACCGCACCCCGTTCCGTCTGGTGGCCGCGATCGCGGCCGGCACCGCGGCGGCCCTGGTCATGGCGGGCTGCTCGTCGGGCGGTACCGCGTCGACGTCCTCGTCGTCTTCGTCGTCGAAGCCCGTGGACGGCGGCTCGCTCACCTACGCCATCGCGAACGACCCGATCACGCTCAACCCGACGGGTACCGGCGCGGGCAACGACACGCTCGCGATCACGCGGCAGCTCGTCGACTCGCTGCTCTGGCAGGACCCGTCCGACGGCTCGCTCAAGCCGTGGCTCGCGACGAAGTACTCGACGAACGCCGACGCCACCGCGTTCACGTTCGACCTGCGCTCCGGTGTCACGTTCTCGGACGGCACCGCGTTCGACGCGACGGCCGTCAAGGACACCTTCGACGACATCGCCTCGGCCGGCGCATCGAGCACGGCCGCCGCGTACTTCTCCGGCTACGAGGGGACGAAGGTCGTCGACGACGACACGGTCGAGGTCGACTTTTCGACGCCGAACGCCGCGTTCCCGAACGCCACGTCGTCGGTCGCCCTCGGCATCGTCGCCCCGAAGACCACCGAGACCCCGTTCGAGGACCGCGCCGACGGGAAGGCCGTGATCGGGACCGGACCGTTCACGCTGCAGTCGTACACGAAGAACACGTCCACGATCCTGACGAAGCGAAAGGACTACGACTGGGGTCCCGCTGCCCGCGGCGGCTCCGGGGCGGCGCACCTGTCGAAGGTCACGTTCCAGGTCGTGCCCGAGGCGAGCGTCCGCACCGGCAGCCTGCAGTCCGGGCAGCTCGACGCGATCAGCAGCGTGCAGCCGAGCGACGTCGACACCCTGCAGGCGCAGTACGACCTCGTGACCCGGGCCAACCCGGGCCAGGTGTTCGGCCTGACGTTCAACCAGAAGCGGCCGATCGTGTCGGACCTCGCAGTCCGGAAGGCGATCGCACAGGCCGTCGACCCGAAGGCGGTCCGCGACACCTCGCTGAACGAATTGTTCAAGGTCGCGGACTCGGTCCTCGGGTCGACGACGCCCGGGTACGCGGACACGTCGTCGGGTTCGTCCACGTCGTCGGGTTCGGCCACGTCGTCGGGTTCGGCCGCGTACGACCCCGCCGCAGCGAAGAAGGCGCTCGACGCCGCTGGCTGGGAGAAGGGCTCCGACGGCATCCGCTCGAAGGACGGCACGAAGCTGCAGCTCAAGCTCGTCTGGATCACGAACTTCGGACCGAACCAGACGTCCCTCGAGCTGATCCAGCAGGAGCTCGGGAAGGTCGGCGTCGGCGTCACGCTCGAGAGCGGGACCGTGCCGCAGTACCTCGCCAACCTGACGAGCGGCGACTGGGACCTGTCGTGGGACAACAGCTCGCGCGCGGACGGCGACGTCCTGCGGTCGAAGTTCTCCAGCTCGGGTGCTCAGTCGATCGGTGCGTCGGACAAGACGCTCGACGCGCTCTTCACCAAGGAGTTGTCGCAGTCGTCGGCGTCCGACCGGTCGGCCACCTTCGCGGAGATCCAGCGGCGCATCGCGTCGCAGGTCGACTTCGTCCCGGTCCACGAACTCACCAGCATCATCGCGCCGGCGACGGACGTGCACGGCATCGTCTTCGGGGCCGACACCCGGCTCGACCAGCTGACCGGCGCGTGGAAGGACGCCTCGTGAGCGCCGCTCGCTCCGTCCCGCTCTCGGTGCTCGACCTGGTGCCGGTGACCGCCGGGTCGTCCGCAGCCACGGCGCTGCACCGCACCGTCGACCTGGCCGTCGCTGCCGAACGTGCCGGGTACGCCCGCTACTGGCTCGCGGAGCACCACCTCAACCCCGGTGTCGCGGGCAGCGCGCCGACCATCGTGATCGGGGCGGTCGCCGCGGCCACGTCGACGATCCGGGTCGGCAGTGCGGCGACGCTCGTCGGCAACGTCCGCGGGCTGCAGATCGCCGAGACCTTCGGCACCCTCGCGGCGCTGTACGGGCCGCGGATCGACCTCGGGCTCGGCCGCTCCGGGGCGCCGGCACCCGGCACCCCCAAGCCGCCGTCGCTCGCGCCCCGTTCGGACGAGGTCGTCGACGGACTGCTCGTGCCCGCACCGTTCGACTTCCACATTGCACCGGGCAGCCGGTTCGCCCTGCAAGGGGAGCTGCTCGGACGCGTCCCCGGTGACGTCGACCGGTTCGAGGGCGAACTGTCGCTCATCCGGGGGCTGTTCGCCGGCACCTGGTCGCGGGACGGCACCGTGGTCGAGGCGCCGCCGGCAGCAGGAGCGTCCGTCGAACTGTGGATCCACGGGTCGACCGGCGGTGAGAGCGCCCGGGTCGCCGGAGCACTCGGACTGCCGTACGGCGCGAACTACCACACGTCGCCCGGCACGGTCCTGGCGTCGGTGCAGGCCTACCGCGACGCGTTCCGCCCCGGGGTGCTCGACGCACCGCACGTCATCGTGTCGGCGGACGTCGTCGTCGGGCGCACCGAGGCCGAGGCCGCGGAGCTGTCGCTCGGGTACGCGGAGTGGGTGCACTCGATCCGCTCCGGCGTCGGGGCGATCGAGTACCCGACGCCGTCCGCGGCACGAGCTGCGCCGCTCGCTGCGGCAGAGGCGGCGTCGGTCGCCGATCGGCTCGCCACCCGGTTCGTCGGCGACGCTGCGGCCGTCGCGGACCGCCTCGAGGTCCTGCAGCGGGCGACCCGCGCGGACGAGCTCCTGGTGACGACGATCACGCACGACCACGACGCCCGGGTGCGTTCGTACGAGCTGCTCGCGGCGGAGTGGGCGGCGCGGGGTGCGCGTGGTGGTGCGGGTGCGGGTGCGGGGGCTGGCGTGGGTGCCGCGGTGGGTGCCGGGGTGCGCTGACCGTACTGGTCCGTGCCGACCCGGAACGACGAGCTCGATGTCGCACGACATCGGGCTCGTCGTTCGTGCGCGCGTGCAACCGGTGGCGCGTGCAACGAGCGACATCGTGGTCGTCGTGCGACGTCGACGATGTCGTTCGGGGTCGGTGCGTGTGCGGTCGGTGCGCGTGCATCTTCCGACGATGCACGCGTTGATCGTCAGGTGGATCGTCGTCCCTTGCGCATGCATCGAGTGCGCGTGCATGTTCCGACGATGCACGCGTCGATCACCTCGTGGAATGTCGGACGATGCGCGCGCACAGAACGACTCCCTCGACGTCGTGCGACATCGAGGGAGTCGTTCCGAGTCGGACGAGCCGAGCCCACCCCGCCCGAACCCGGCTCAGCTCGCGTCGAGCGGCAGCCCCTCGGGGTTGACCTCGGAGTGCTCCACGGCCTCGTTCGACAGGTTGTACGACTTGAGCCACTTCGCGTACGTGCCGTCGTCGATCAGCTCGTCGATGGCGTCCGCGATGGGCTCGGCGAGCCCGCTGTCCTTCTTCGTCGTCGCCGCGATGAGGCCCTGCAGGTCCCCGCCCGCGCCGGAGAACGTGCCAGCCGTCTTCGTGGGGTTCGCGCCGTCCGCGCTCAACGTGTTCTGGTACGCGACCGTCGGGTTCGGCCCGAAGTAGGCGTCGATCTTGCCGGAGTCGAGCGCCAGCTTCACGGCGTTGCCGTCCGGGTAGTACTTGATCGAGATCGTCTTGCCCTGCTTCGCCAGGTCGGCCTTCCAGCCGAGCAGGATGAGCTCCTGGTTGGTGCCGGAACTGACGGCGACGGTCTTGCCGGCGAGCACGGACGGGTCGCCGTCGAACGTCAACGAGGAGTCCTCCGGCACCTGCAGCGCGAGGTTGTCCTGGCGGTACGAGGCGAAGTCGTACTTCTCCTTGCGCTGCTCGGTCACCGTGATGTTCGAGAACCCGGCGTCGTACTTGCCGCCGTCGATCCCGACGAACAGGTTGTCCCACGTCGCGTTCTGCACCTGGGCCTCGAGGCCGAGCTTCGCGGCGACGAGCCTGCCGAGGTCGGGCTCGGAGCCGGTCAGCGTCTTCTGGTCGTCGCCGGTGAACGCGAGCGGCGGGAACCCGGCGGGCAGCGCACCGATGCCGACGACGAGCTTGCCGGACTTCTTGATCGACGCGGGGAGTTCGTCGTGCAGCTTCTCGTCCGCGTCGACGGTGACCTTGGTCTCGGTGGCGGCACCGTTCGACGCGGCGCCGATCGTGACCGTGCCGTCCGACGCGCCGGAGCCAGAGCCGGAGCCGGCCGTCGCCGACGTGGCGCACCCGGCGAGGGCGACGACGACTCCGGTGGCGAGGACGAGGGCGCCGGCGCGGTTCCGCCAGCGTGCGGGGGTGGTGGGGGACATGGTTCTCCTGGGATCGGGTGGAAGGGGAAGAAGGAACGTCGAGGGGACGGCGTCAGCGGACGCGGGACAGGAAGTCCCGCGTGCGAGCGTGCTGCGGATCGTCGAGCACCTGGGCGGGGGAGCCCTGCTCGACGACGCGGCCGTGGTCGAGGAACACGACGTGGTCGGCGACCTCGCGGGCGAAGGCGATCTCGTGGGTGACGATGACGAGCGTGGTGCCCGTGTCCACCAACCCCCGGATGACCCCGAGCACCTCGCCGACGAGCTCCGGGTCGAGCGCCGAGGTCGGTTCGTCGAGCAGGACGACCGACGGCTCGAGTGCCAGTGCCCGCGCGATGGCCACGCGCTGCTGCTGCCCGCCGGAGAGCTGCCGCGGCCGGGTGTCGCCACGGTCACCGAGTCCGACGCGCTCGAGCAGGGCCGCCGCACGGTCGCGCGCCACGGCACGGGGGACCCCGGCGGCGATCGGCCCCTCGGCCACGTTCTCGAGCGCGGTCAGGTGCGGGAACAGGTTGAAGTGCTGGAACACGAAGCCGATCCGTGACCGCTGCCGCAGGATCAGGCGCTCGGGCAGCCCCTTGTAGCGGGGGACCCCGTCGCGCCCGGTCCGGAGCCGGACGCCGATCGTCTCGCCGCCGACCGTGACGACCCCGCGGTCGAGCGGTTCGAGGTGGTTGATCGCGCGCAGCAGCGTGGACTTCCCGGACCCCGACGGGCCGAGCACCACGGTGACGCTCCCGGACGGCAGCGACAGGTCGACGCCGTCGACCACGACCGTGTCGCCGAACGCCTTGACGGCTCCGTGGATGCTGATCGCTGCGCTCATCAGATGGTCCTGTCGTCGATGGTCGAAGCGGGGCCGGACGCGACCACGCGCGCGGCGGAGGCGGCCTGCCGGGGGCGATCCGGGCCTCCAGGCCGTCCCGACCCACGTCCGGAACCGCGACGCACGGCGGCCCGCACCCGCTGGAACGGCGTGGGCGGCAACGCCCGGACCGAGCCGCGGGCGGTCCACCGCTCGACGTAGTACTGCACGACCGACACCGCGCTGGTGAGCGCGAGGTACCAGAGCGTCGCGACGACGAGCAGCGGGATGATGTCGGTCGGGTAGGTGCTCGACAGGTTCTGCACCACCCCGAACAGGTCGAGCAGCGACACGTAGAACAGCAGCGACGACGCCTTGAGCAGCCCGACGACCTGGTTCACGAACGCCGGCACGATCGACCGCAGTGCCTGCGGCAGGATCACCCGCACGAACTGGCGTCGTCGGGGGAGTCCGAGGGCCTGCGCGGCCTCGTGCTGGCCGTGGTCGACGGCGAGCACGCCGGCGCGGACGATCTCGGAGGCGTAGGCGATCTCACTCAGGCTCAGGCCGATCACCCCGATGGCCAGGTCGCCGAGGACGTTGGCCGTGGTGACCTCGACCTGCGGCCCGAACGGGATCCCGATGCCGATCGTCGGGTACAGCGACCCGAGGTTGTACAGGAAGACGAGCACCAGGATGAGCGGCACGGAGCGGAACAGCCAGACGTACCCCCACGCCAACCCGGACAGCACCGGGTTGCGCGAGAGCCGGGCGATCGCGACGACGATGCCGCCGGTGAAGCTGATGACCGCACTGAGCGCCGTCGCGAGGAGCGTGAGCTGCAGGCCGGTCAGGATCGCCGGGCTGAACAGCCACTTCCCGACGGCCGGCCAGCCCCACGACTCGTTCGTGAACAGTGTCTCCACGAAGTTCAGGAGCACCACCAGCACGACGGCCGCGGCGATCCAGCGCAGCGGGTGCCGCAGCGGGAAGACGGGTCGGTCGAGCGCGGCGCGTCCGGCGGCGTCGACGGAGGTGTCGGTCGCGTCGGCCGGGTCGGGCGCGTCGCTCGCGTCGGTCGCGACGGTCGGCCGGGAGGCCCGTGGTGCGCCCGGCGTTCCGGCCGCGTGGTCGACGCCGGTCGCGTCGACCCCGTCGGTGCCGGCGACGGCGCTGGTCGCGTCGCGGGGCAGTCCCGTTCTGGTGTCGGTCATGTCGCGACCGTAGAAGGGTCGCGGTGCCTGGACAACGCACCGTGAAACACACCGCTACGGGGCGGAACGCTGCGTCACAGTCGCCGCGCGCATGACGTTCCGTGACGGCCGGTGCGCAGTACTGTTCTGCCATGACAGCGCACCGCGTGACCGCTCCAGCGCCCCCGGCGGACGGCAGCACGGCGAAGGGGCCGGCGTCGTACTTCCCGAGCATCGAGAAGACGTACGGCCGCCCGGTCCAGGAGTGGCTCGACCTGGTCGCCGAGCAGCTCGACGACCACCCGCACATGCAGGTCGTCGCCTGGCTGAAGACCGAGCACGGGCTCGGCCACGGCCACGCGAACGCGCTCGTCGCGTACGCGAAGCAGGCCCTCGCGGGCTGAGTGCACCCCGGTTTCCCGCAGTGTCGGTGGCGGTGCCTAGCGTGTGGACGTGGCCGAACCCGTCGACGCGTGGTGGCGCCGCCGACAGTGGTCGCGCGGCGAGGCGGTGCCGTACGCCGTCGGGCAGTTCCGCGCCGACTGGGCGCCGTACCCGGTGCTCATCCGGCAGTACCACCCGGACTGGAACCACGGCGTCGTCCTGACCCAGGTCCCGCCGGCGGCCGAGGTCCTGCTGACGTGGGAGTGCGACGTCGGCCACGTCTTCGTCGCCACGCCGTCCGAACAGCGCTCCCGGCCGGGTCGTGAACGCCGACGCTCGGTGTGGTGCCCGGAGTGCGCGGTGCAGGCGCAACCCCAGCGCTGGCCGGTCCTGCCGTCCGACTGGCCGTCGCAGGTGCCGGTCCCGCAGCGGGTGGTCCGGGCCACCGGTCGCCAGACCCTGCCGGCCGCGCCCTCCCGCGGGACCCCGGCCGGTGCTGTCGCCTCGAGCCGCACCCGCGCACGTCGACCGGCGCCGGGCACGCCGCGACGTCCGAGTCAGCCGGTGCCCCGCACGATCTGCCCGAAGACCCCGCGGCTGCCCTCGGGCGAGTCCTTCACGAGCGTCTGCGCCCCGGCGACGGCCTCCGCGGTCGAGGCAGAGCTCCGCGCGGCGCTGTCCGACCGGTTCGCGTTCACCTACGACCACTCCGCGATCCGCCTCGACCGGCCGTTCTTCGACCACGTCGAGGTCTGGCCGGACATCATCCTGCCCGAGCTGCGCGTCGCGATCGAGTACGACTCGACCGGCCGCCACGGCCTCGAGCACGTCGGCCCGCGGCAGGACACCGACCGCAGGAAGGACCGCGCCGTCCGCGCCGTCGGCTGGGAGGTCGTGCGCATCCGCACCGGACGCCTGCCGGCGCTCGGGCCGTACGACCTGCAGGTGTCCGGCATCTCCGGCCGGACCGTCGACCGGCTCGCCGACACCCTGCGGGAGATCCGCGGCGACCTCTTCGTGGACGCGTACGCACGGTGACCGATCGGGGTACAGGATCCGCCGACGGGGTACACCCCGCCTGGGTCCACCGCGGAGCGACCGGTAGGCAAGAGGGGTGACCCCTGCGTTCTGCCTCCACGCGTTGGGGGCGAGCTCCGAGGAGTTCGCCCTGCTCCGCCGCGCCCTGATCCGCGACGACCTCGAACTCATCGGGATCGACCTGCCCGGCTTCGGCCGCAGCCCGGCGTCGTCCGGCACCACCGTCGAGGAGATGGCCGTGCTCGTCGAGCGCGCGATCGGCGCCAGTGGCGCGAGCGAGTGGGTACTGGTCGGTCACTCCATGGGCGGCAAGGTCGCCACGGTCGTCGCGGACCGGACGATGGCCGGCGCGAACGGCCTGTTCGGGTTGCGCGCCGTGGTGCTGCTCGCGGCCTCGCCGCTGGCGCCCGAACCGATGGACGACGACCGCCGCGCCGCGATGCTGTCCTGGGCGGCGGACGGCCCGATCAGCGCGGCGCACGCCGCCGAGTTCGTCGACGCGAACACCGCGTCCACCCTGGCGCCCGAGCGACACACGACGGCCGTGCAGGACGTCGAGCGCGCCGATCCCGGTGCGTGGACGGCGTGGCTCACGCGCGGCAGCCGCGAGGACTGGTCCGACGCGGCCACGAACCCCGTGCCGGCACTCGTGCTCGCCGGTGCCGAGGACGGCGATCTGGACGCCGAGGCGCAGCGGCGCCTGACGCTGCCGCACTGGCCCGACTCGGAGCTCCACGTCGTCGAGGGTGCTGCCCACCTGCTGCCGTGGGAGCAGCCCGAGGCGGTGGCGGACCGCATCCGCGACTTCTGGACCCGTCGGTTCACCGGGGCTCCCGTCGTGCCCGTCGAGCAGGCACGGGTGATCGCCTCGCCGCGGGTCAGCGCGCGCATGCGCTCCCTGTTGGCGGCTCGGGCGCTGCCCGATGACCCGACCGCCGAACCGCGAGCGCTCACTGCTCGGCAACTCGACACCCTCCGTGCGATCGCGCGCATCGTCGTGCCGCAGCCCGGCGACGGTCAGGTGGACCTCGCCCTGCGCGTCGACGACCAGCTCGCCGCGGGGCTCGGTGACGGATGGCGCGTCGACGGCATGCCCACCGACCTCGAGGCGTACCGGGCAGCGCTCGACGTGCTCGCCGGGCCGGCGCAGGACGGCGTGCTCGACGGCGCCCTGCAGGACGTGGCCGCCGGTCGGTACGGCGTCGACGGTGTGCCCGATGCCGGACGCGACGCCGTGGTGGACGCCGTGCTGGACACCGAGATGGATGCAGCGCAGCTGCGCGCTTGGTACGAGGACGCCAGCGTCGACCTCGTGAAGCACTGGCTCGCGCACCCCGCGACGATGGCGGCGATCGACTTCGACGGCTTCGCGAACGGCGGCGACGGCGTCCGCAAGCAGGGCTTCGAGTTGCTCGCCGCCGACCAGCGCGAGGCCTGGGAGCCAGCGGCACCCGACCGTCGCGAGCGCACCCGCGACGACACGCACGACAACACGCACGACGGCACCACGACGACGGAAGCAGCACGATGAGACTCGACGGACAGCGCACCTACGGCACGGACGACGTCGTCGACGTGGTGGTCGTCGGCACCGGAGCCGGCGGAGCGCCCCTGCTGGCATCCCTGGCCCGACGTGGCCTACGGGTCGTCGCCATCGAGGCCGGTCGCAACACCGAGCCGGGCGACCACGTGCCCGACGAAGTCGCCGCCCCCGGGGACATCAACTGGATGGACGAGCGGCTGAGCGGCGGCGGCGCACCGACGGCGTTCGGTCCGAACAACAGCGGCACCGGGGTCGGTGGTTCGACGCTGCACTGGGGCGCGTTCACCCCGCGTCCGAGCACGCACGACCTGTCGCTCCGCTCCGCGTCCGGTGTCGGCGAGGACTGGCCGATCAGCCACGCCGAGCTCACCGGCTGGATCGAGCAGGTCGAACACGACGTCGGGGTCGCCGGACCCGAGCACTACCCGTGGGACCCGTCGCGCCGCTACCGGATGCGTCCGCCGGCGCGCAACGCCTCGTCGGACATGATGATGCGCGGGGCGGCGGCCGCCGGCATCACCGCGACCGATGCCCCCGTCGGGCTGACCACCGAGGACCGCCACCAGGAGCACCACGGCCTGCGGCACGCCTGCGTCTCCTGCGGCTCGTGCCACCAGGGCTGCCGCAACGGCGCGAAGGTCTCGATGGACACCACCTACCTGCCCGCCGCGGTGGCGTTCGGCGCCGAGATCCGGCCGGACTCCTTCGTGCACGGCATCGAGCTCGATGCTTCCGGCGAGGTCAGCGCCGTGCTGTACACCCACGACGGCCGCGAGTACCGGCAGCGCTGCCGGGCCCTCGTGCTCGCCGCCGGCGGCATCGAGACCCCGCGCCTGCTGCTGCACACCGGGCTCGCGAACAGCAACGGCCAGGTCGGCCGGAACTTCACCGCGCACGGCGCCACCCAGGTCTGGGCACGGTTCGACGAGTCGATGCGCTCCTACCGCGGCTACCCGTCGTCGATCATCACCGAGGACTTCGTCCGCCCCGCCGACGCGGACTTCGCCGGCGGGTACCTGATCCAGAGCCTCGGCGTGCAGCCGCAGACCTTCGCCAACACGCTCATCCGGGGCGGCGGCCTGCGCGGCGCGGAGCTCGTGCGGGCGCTGCAGGACTACCCGCACTCCGCGGGCGTCGGCATCAACGCCGAGTGCCTGCCGTACGACGACAACCGGCTGGTCCTCGCGGACGAGGTCGACGAGCACGGCGTGCCACGAGCCCGGGTCTCGTTCACCCCGGGCGCGAACGAGGACGCGATCCGCCGCCACGCCGTCCGCACCATGACGACCATCGTCGAGGCCGCCGGCGGCAAGGACGTCCGGGTCCTCGAGCGCACCGCACACACCATCGGCACGGCACGCATGGGCGCGGACCGCGAGACCTCGGTCGTCGACCCGGACGGCCGCTCGTGGGACGTCCCGAACCTGTGGATCGCCGACAACTCGGTGTTCCCGAGCGCCGTCATCGCGAACCCGGCGCTGACGATCATGGCGCTGTCCCTGCGCACCGCCGACCGGATGCTCCGCGCGGCCTGACCGGCCTGGGCGGGCCGCCGACGTGGGCGGGCTGCCGACGTGGGCGGGCCGCTGGCGCGGACGCGTTCCGGTCCGCTCGGTCAGCCGCGCAGGGCGAGTGCCTCGCTCGTCCACCGGGCGTGCACGTCCCACGGGTCGTCCACACCGGCGGCGACGGCGTCGACGTGCGCGAGCAGGTCCGGTGTCGCCCGGAACCACTCGGTGCCGGGGTACCGGGTGGCCGCGAACTGCGCGTGCCGCCGACGTTCGAGTGACCGGTCGCCCCGCTCGAACGCCAGGAGGTCCTGGTGCGGGATCGCGGCCAGCCGCTGCCTCGGGTTCATCGTCGTGCCGATCTTCACCCGGTCGCCGAAGTCGTCGCGCATCCGCAGGTAGTACACGACGTCGACCCGCGGGGGAGCGAGGTCGCCGTCGGGCACGTCGCCCCACCGCCACTCGCACCGTGCGCAGACGAAGCCCGTCGGGAACCGCACCCCGACACGGGATCCGCACACCGGGCACGGGCCCGGCAGGGTGTCCTCGACGCCGACGTGCTCGGCCGCGAACTCGGTCACCAGCGTGACGTGCGTCGCGCACAGGGGCACGCCCGCGAGCGCGTCCGCAGCGGGACCCGCGCAACCCGGCACGCAGCACGACGAGGTGACCATGCCCGGAACGCTAGCCGGACCCACCGACGCGCCCCGGGCCTCCCGACCGCCTTGCGCACCTGCGCACCCGCGCACCCGTGCCGGACCGGTGCGTACCTGCCGAGACCGGGCGTACCTGGTCGGTTGGAACGACCAGGTACGCCCGTTTCCGCTTCCCACCGCAACCGCTCTGGGAAGAACCGGGCGTACCTACCGGGACCGGGGCGCGCCCGAGCCGGACCGGTGCATACCTGCCGAAACCGGGCGTACCTGGTCGGTTGGAACGACCAGGTACGCCCGTTCCCGCTTCCCACCGCAACCGCTCTGGGAAGAACCGTGCAGGCCGAGACCCGTCAGTCGGTGAAGATCACGCCGACCGGCTCGCGCTTCTCCTCCTGGAACTGGTCCTCACCGCGGCCGAGCGCCCAGTAGGCCGACAGCGACATCTCGCGCTTCTCCAGCCCCCAGCCGTCCTGCAGCAGCCGACGGATCGCCTTCATCGCGGTCCGCTCGCCGTGTGCGAACACCTGGACCGGCCGGGAGGCACGGGGCAGCGCCCGGGCCGCGTCCAGCAGGAGCGTGCCCGGCTGGGCGCCGGTGGCGTCGCGGTGCAGCCACCGCAGGTCGACCCCGGCCGGGTGCGCGATCTCCTGCTCGTCGGCAGGGCCGGCGACCTCGACCAGGGCGACGCCCGTGGCCGTGTCGGACATCGACTCCAGCGCGGCGCCGATGGCCGGCAGGGCGCTGTCGTCGCCGAGCAGGACGTGGGTGACGTCCGGGTCGTCGACGGGCGCGTAGCCACCGCCGGGACCGGACAGCGCGAGCTTGTCGCCGGGCTGCGCCGCTGCGGCCCAGGGCCCGGCGAGCCCGTCGTCGCCGTGCACGACGAAGTCGACGGAGATCGTCTTCGCGGTGTGGTCGACAGCCCGCACCGTGTAGGTCCGGCGGGCCGGTCGGTCCTGCTTCGGCAGCGTCTCGCGCAGTTCCTCGAGGTCGTACGGGGGCTCGAGGCCGAGCGACGGCTTGGCGAGCAGGAGCTTGACGTACTTGTCGGTGGCGGCCAGCTTGTCCGGGTCGGCTGTGCCCACGAAGTCGTCGAAGGCCGGGCCACCGAGGTGGACGCGCACCATGTGGGGCGACAGTCGCTCGGTGCGGTCGACGACGAAGACGTGCTGGGGGCGTTTGGGCTTGGAGCTCATCGGTACGAGCGTCCTCTCTCCTGCTTGACGTTTGTCGAACTAAGGTTAGCCTTACCTCATGGACACGACCGTCATCCCGTTCTCCGAGCTGCTGCGCAAGCGCACGCGTCGCTCGCACGGTTCCTCGGCCGGGAACGGCTTCATGCATGACCTGCTCGGCGGGAAGTGCGACGTCGCCGACTACGCGGCGTTGCTCGGACAGTACTCGTTCGTGTACGACGCCCTCGAACGTGCGGCCGAGCGGATGGCGGACCACCCGGTGGCGGCGCCGTTCGTCACCTCGCAGCTGACCCGGATGCCGGCGATCCGCGCCGACCTCGAGTACCTGATCGGCCCGGACTGGTCCGAGCTGGTCTGCCCGCTCCCCGCCACGACGGCGTACGTGCGGCGGCTCAACGAGGTCGCGGCCGAGTGGCCGGGCGGCTTCGTCGCGCACCACTACACGCGGTACCTCGGTGATCTGTCCGGCGGGCAGATGATCGGGCGGATGCTCTCCGACCAGTTCGGCTTCGACACGAACGGCGTCCTGTTCTACATCTTCGACCAGGTCGCGGACCCGAGTGCCTTCAAGGACACCTACCGTGCGCAGCTCGACGCGGCGCCGTGGACGGCCGAGGAGCAGGAGCGGGTCATCGCCGAGGTCGAACTGGCGTACTCGCTCAACAACGGCCTGCTCGAGGGGCTCGATGCTCGGCGTCGCCCGGTGACCGACGGGGCCGGTGACGTGGCGGTGACCGCGTGACCGAGCCGTTCGACGACGAGGCGCGCCGAGCGGTCCTCCGGCACATGAACGCCGACCACGCGGCCGACAACCTGGCGATCGTCCGCGCGAACGGGGCCGCGACCGCGGTGGCCGCGACGATGACCGAGATCGACGCGATCGCCGGTGTCTGGCTCGCCCGGCTCGACGACGGCGACGAGGAACAGGTCATCGTGCCCTGGACGTCGCCGCTGACCGACCGCCGCTCGGCGCGGGTGCAGATCGTCGAGGTCCACTCCGCCGCGCAGGCCCAGCTCGCCGAACCGGGCTGAACCGAGCCGAACGGCGCTGAACCGAGCCGATCCACGCTGATCCGAGCTGAACCGAGCCGATCCGCGCCGACCACAGACCCGCCGGGATCGCGGACCGCGTCGCAACTGCAGGGGTGCTCCCGCCACGCGTCGCGATCCCGGCGTCCCCCCTGCATGCCCGCGCTGCGCGCGCGTCCGCGTTCCGGGCGCCCTGCCCGCTGGTCCGTCCGGACGGTCGACGTCACGGGTGGCCGCGGGCCGATACGCTGCTCGGAGCCGGGACGGTGTTCCCGGACGACCCCGAAAGGACCCCATGACGGCGATCGACGGATCGGCGCGCCATGAGCGCGCTCGGGACGACGTCAGCGGCGCGGTCGACAGTGACCTGCGCGCCGACGTGCGCTACCTCGGCAACCTGCTCGGCCGGGTGCTGCGCGAGAACGGCGGCGACGAGCTGCTGCGTGACGTGGAGTCGCTGCGTGCGGCCGTGATCGACGCCTACGAGGGCGACCACGCCGAGGGTGCTGCCCGCGCGCAGACCCTCGTGTCCGCGATGTCGGCCGAGCGCGCCGAAGCGGTGGCGCAGGCCTTCACGACGTACTTCCACCTCACGAACCTGGCCGAGGAGCACCACCGCGTGCGGGTGCTCCGGCAGCGCGGCGACGACGGCGGCCTGGCCGGCGACTCGTTCCCGGCGACCTACGCGGAACTCGTGGCCGAGGTCGGCGAGGCCGAGGCGGCCGAGCGACTCCGGACGCTCCGGTTCCACCCGGTGCTGACCGCACACCCGACCGAGGCCCGCCGTCGTGCGGTCACCACGGGCGTGCGTCGCGTCACGGACCTCATCGACGAGCGCGACCGCTCGAAGAACGCCACGGCACGTGCCGAGAACGAGCGACGGCTGCTCGAGGAGATCACGACGCTCCTGCGCACCTCGCCGCTCCGCACGACCCGCCCGACCCCGCTCGACGAGGTCCGGACCGCCATGAGCGTCTTCGACCAGACGCTGTTCGAGATCGTCCCGCAGGTCTACCGCCTGCTCGACGACCGGCTGCAGGGCGACGACGCCGGTCGCGCACCGGTGACGGCACCCGCGTTCGTGCGGTTCGGCACCTGGATCGGTGGCGACCGCGACGGCAACCCGCACGTGACCGCCGACATCACGCGCCAGGCTGCGGAGATCGCGGCCGAGCACATCCTGATCGGGCTCACCCGTGCCACCACCCGCATCGGTAGCGCCCTGACCCTCGACGCGAGCGACACCCCGGCCGACGCCGGGCTCGCCGCGCTCGTGGCGGCGCAGGAGTCGCTCGACCCGGGCATCGCCGAGCGCATCGGTGTCCGCGCCCCGAACGAGACCCACCGCCGCGCGCTCCTGTTCACCGCCGCGCGCATCGACGCCACCCGCCAGGGCACGACGCCGCTCGCCTACGACGGCCCGGACGCCCTGCTCGCCGACCTCCGGACGATCCAGGCGTCGCTCGTCGCCGCCGGCGCGATCCGGCCGGCGAACGGTGAGCTGCAGAACCTCATCTGGCAGGTCGAGACCTTCGGGTTCCACCTGGCCGAGCTCGAGGTCCGGCAGCACTCGCAGGTGCACCGCACGGCCCTGGCGGAGATCCGGGCCGGCGGCGCGCTGAGCGAGACCACCGAAGAGGTCCTCGCGGTCTTCCGGACCATCGCCGACCTGCAGGACCGCTACGGGGTCCGTGCCGCCAGTCGGTACATCGTGTCCTTCACGCAGTCGGCGGCGGACCTGGCGAACGTGCACGAGCTCGCCGTCGCCGCACTCGGCTCACCCGAGGCCGCCCCGGTGCTCGACGTCATCCCGCTCTTCGAGACCTTCGCCGACCTGCACGCCAGCGTCGACATCCTCGACGAGGCCGTCCGCACCGAGACGTTCCAGCGTCGTCTGGCCGCCACCGGCCGTCGGCTCGAGGTCATGCTCGGCTACTCGGACTCGTCGAAGGACGTCGGTCCGGTCTCCGCGAACCTGGCGCTCTACGACGCCCAGGCCCGCATCGCCGACTGGGCGCGGGACAACGAGGTCGAGCTCACCCTGTTCCACGGTCGCGGCGGTTCGCTCGGCCGCGGCGGCGGGCCGGCCAACGAGGCCGTCCTCGCGCAGCCGCCGGGATCGATCGACGGTCGCCTGAAGCTCACCGAACAGGGCGAGGTCATCTTCGCGCAGTACGGCGACCAGGACATCGCGGCCCGTCACCTCGAGCAGATGGCCTCGGCCACCCTGTTCGCGTCGTCGCCGTCCAACGAGGCGCGCACGGCCGCTGCGGCCACCCGGTTCGCCGACCTCGCGCAGCAGCTGGACGACGTCTCGCGCGTCGCGTTCTACGACCTGGTCAAGGCGGACGGGTTCGCTCCGTGGTTCGCACGGGTCACCCCGATGGAGGAGATCGGTCTGCTCCCGCTCGGCTCCCGCCCGGCCCGCCGCGGGCTGTCGGTCGAGTCGCTCGAGGACCTCCGGGCGATCCCGTGGGTGTTCTCGTGGACCCAGGCGCGGATCAACCTGGCCGGTTGGTACGGGCTCGGCTCCGCGCTCCAGGCGGTCGGCGACGTCGACGTCCTGCGGGCCGCGTACGCCGAGTGGCCGTTGTTCGGCGCGATGATCAAGAACGTCGAGATGTCGCTCGCGAAGACCGACGAGCACATCGCCCGCCGGTACCTCGAGCTCGCGGATCGCGACGACCTCGCCGCCAAGGTGCTCGACGAGATGACGCGGACCCGTGACTGGGTGCTCCGGATCTCGGGTGGCAGCGACGTGCTCGAGGACCGTCCGGTCCTGGCCCGGGCCGTGCGCCTGCGCAGCCCCTACGTCGACGCCCTGTCGCACCTGCAGCTCCGCGCGCTCCGGTCCATCCGGACGACGGGCAGCACCGACCCGACCGACGCCGACCACCGTCTGCTCCTGCTCACCGTGAACGGGATCGCCGCCGGCCTGCAGAACACCGGCTGACGCCGGACGGTCCGCCCCGGCCGGCCCGGCTCCGCACCGCTGAGTGGTCACGAACCGTCGGCTCCGTTGTCGCCGCGCGACGGTTCGCGACCACTCGGCGGACGTGAGCGGCGTGCCGTGACCGCGCGCGGTGGCGGACGGGAGGCCCGTGGCGGCGCTGTCCCGGGCCTCCCGTCCGCCACCGCGCACGTCCAGGGCTGCACCGTCGAGCGGTCACGCGACGTCGGCTGCCCGGTCGCCGCGCGACGGTTCGCGACCAGTCGGCGGACGTGAGCGGCGCGCAGGGCCCGTCGAATCGATTCGGGTGCGCGTAGCGTGTCGGTCGTGACGACGGAGCGCACCCGGAAACCGACCACGACCACCCTGCCGCCGATCGTGCCGCTGGCCCTGATCGTCGGGGTGTCGCCGTTCGCCACCGACATGTACATCCCGGCGCTGCCGCAGATCGCCCACGACCTCGGCACGACCCCCGGTGCCGTGCAGCTGTCGCTCACGGCGTTCCTCGTCGCCTTCGCGGTCGGGCAGTTGCTCGTCGGACCCGTCAGCGACGGGGTCGGTCGGCGGCCGATGCTCGTCGTCGGCACCGCGGTGTTCGCGCTCGCCTCGGTCGGGTGCGCGCTCGCGCCGGACGTCGTCACGCTCGTCCTCGCCCGCATCGCCCAGGGGCTCGGCGGAGCGGCCGGAGCGGTCGCCGGTCGGGCGATGGTGTCGGACGTGGCGAGCGGGACGCGGATGGCGAAGGTCTTCGGCACGCTCGCCGCGATCAACGCCATCGGCCCCGTCGTGGCACCGCTGGCCGGAGGCGCCGTGCTGACGTTCGGCACGTGGCGGATCATGTTCGTCGTGCTCGCGGTGCTCGGCGCGCTGTTCTTCGCGATGGTGGTGCTGCGGTTCCGCGAGACCCTGCCGCCGGAGCGACGCGGGGGCGTGGGCTTCGCCGCGAACGGTCGACGCATCCGCGAACTGCTGGCGATCCCGCGGTTCCGTGCCTACGTGCTGAGCGGGGTGCTCTCCACCGTGGGGTTCTTCGCGTACATCGCGACCAGCTCGTTCGTGTTCCAGACCCAGTTCGGCTTCTCCGAGGGCATGTACACGCTGGTCTTCGCCACGAACGCCTCGATGATGATCGTCACCACGCTGGTGTTCGGCCGGGTCGTCGGACGGTTCTCCGAGGACTCCCTGCTCACCGTCGGACTGCTCGTCGGCACCGCGGGCGCGGCGGCGGTCCTCGTCTCGGCGCTGCTCGACCTCGGTCCGGTGCCGGTCTGGTGCGCCCTCGCGGTCGTCACGGGTGCGTGGGGCTTCGTGCTGCCCGCGGCGATGACCCGGACGCAGCACGTCGGGGCGGCGCACCCGGGGACGGCCGCGGCCCTGCAGGGCGGCCTGACGTTCGGGATCGGCGGCCTCGGGACACCGCTCGCCGGCGCGCTCGGCGGGACCGCGCTGGCGATGGGCGGAGTCATGGCAGCACTCATGGCCGCAGCTGTCGTGGTGCAGGTCACCGCGACGCGTCGGGACCGCAGCGGGACCTGACGCGGCGGAGCCGGTAGGTTGCTGGTTGCAAGGCGCACCGATCAGAGGAGACCACCCGGCATGGACATCGTCGTACACGAAGCGCAGCCCGACACCGCGGTACTCGAGTGCAGCGGGCGCCTCAACATGGTGTCCGCCCCCGAGTTCCGCGAGGCGGTCGCGAAGGTCGTCGACAACGGACGTGCCCGCGTCGTGGTCGAGCTCTCCGGTGTCGAGTTCATGGACTCGTCCGGGCTCGGCGCGCTGGTCGGCAGCCTGAAGACCGCGCGGCAGGCGGGCGGCGACCTCCGCATCGCAGCGCCGTCCGAGCAGGTGCAGATGGTCCTGCAGCTCTCCAACATCGACAAGATCCTCCGCACGTACCCCGACGGGGACGCTGCGGTCACCGACTGGTGATGACCGCCCCGGCTGCCGAGCACACGCTCGCGTTGTCGTGCCCGCCGGACGACGTGTCCGCCGTGCACGAGTTCCTGGCGGGCGTGTGGCAGCACGAGCCCACGGTCTCCGTCGAGGACCGGATGGCCCTCGAACTCGCGATCGTCGAACTGACCTCGAACGTGATCGAGCACGGGACACGCCCGGAGGGCGTCTCCTGCCGCCTGCGCCTCGAGATCGGAGCGGACCGGTTCGCCGCACTGCTCTCCGACGACGGCGTCGCCGCCGCCGTGGACACCGAGTCGGCCGAGTTGCCCGACGGACTCGCCGAGAGCGGCCGCGGACTCGCCCTGGTCCGGATGGTCGTGGACGACCTGCGGTACGAGCGGATCGCCGACGAGAACCGGTGGACGGTCCTGCGCGCCCGTCACTGACCGCCACCACGTGACCCGTCGCTTCGTCCGTCTCGCGCACTCCGTGGGCCACAATCCGCAAGGTGCCGCGGGGGATTCCCGGGGTTCCTGGCCGCCGTGTCACGATTCGCGCGATGACAGCCGAACCGGATCCCAGGATCAGCTTCGAGACGTCGGGGGCCGATCTCGACGCTGCCGTGCACATGTACGAGGACGCCTACGCCAGTGTGGGCTTCACCGCGACCCGCACGGAGCGTCCGTTCGCGTACCGTTTCCGCGTCGTCGGCGACGACGTGATGTCGTTCCGGTCGACCCGGTTCGACGCGCGGATGCAGGGTGAGCTGGACGTCCGCGACGAGTACGTCGTCATGTGGACCACGGACGGCGGCGGGCGCGTCGACATCGGCCGGCAAGAGGTCGCGTTCGCGCCCGCAACCCCGATGATGTTCCCGACCGGCCGTCCCTTCGCCTTCGACCTGCAGGACGTCCGGCAGAGCCTGGTGCAGTTCGACCGCACCGCCCTGGAGCGCGTCGCGGCCGAGGTCCACGGTGCGCAGCCGGGCCCACTCGTCTTCGACCACACGGCGACGCCGCGCACGGCCGACCTGCGGGGCTGGAACGTGCAGGTCCAGCGTGCCGCGGCGGTCGTGCTCGGTCGGGCGTCGGTCAGTTCGCTCGCCCTGGCCGAGGTCGCACGGGACACCGCCCAGTCCCTGCTCCGGACCTTCCCGCACAAGCTGCTGGCCCCGGACATCCCCCTGCCGCAGGGCGCCACGGGCCGTGTCCGCGAGGCCGTCGAGTACATGCACGCCTTCGCCCACACGCCGATCTCGACCACCGACGTCGCCGAGCACGTCGGGTTGAGCGTCCGTGGCCTGCAGCAGGCGTTCCAGCGGCAGGTCGGCACAGCCCCGAACGCGATGCTGCGCGGGATACGTCTCGATCGGGTGCGCGAGGAGCTCCGCCGTGCGTCGACGGGCGACCTGACCGTGGCGAGCGTGGCGATGCGGTGGGGCTTCGCACACCTCGGCCGGTTCTCGGCGGCGTACGCAGCGCGCTTCTCCGAGTACCCGCGCGACACCCTGCAGCGCTAGGTCCGTCCGGGTTCGCTACGCTGCCCGGGTGAGCAGACCTCGACCGTGGGTGATCGTGCCCGGGATCTGGAACTCCGACGCGGAGCACTGGCAGTCCGTCTGGCAGCGGGAGCGCGGCAACGACGCCGTCCGCATCGCACCGGCGTCCTGGGGTGAGCCGGACCCGGGGGACTGGCGAGACGCCATCTCCCGCGCGGTCGCGTCGTGCGCCGAACCGCCGGTGCTCGTCGCGCACAGCCTGGGCGTGCTCGCCGTCGCCGACTGGCTCGTCGCCGCCGCCGCAGACGCTGCAGACGCCGCAGCCGTCGCAGGCGCCGCCGGTCCCGCCGTCGCCGGCGCCGCCGGTCCCGCCGTCGCCGGCGCCTTCCTCGTCGCGCCGCCGGACCCCGCGGCACCGGGCTTCCCCGTGGCCGCCTCCGGGTTCGCCGCGCCCCGCCCGATCCCGGCCGGCACCGCAGCGGCCCGCGTTCCGACCCGCCTGGTGGTGAGCGACGACGACCCGTACTGCACCGCCGACCGTTCTCTGGCGTTCGCGGAGACGATGGGGGCCGCGGTACTCCGGGTCGGCCCGCTCGGCCACGTCAACGTCGCCAGCGGTGTCGGCGCCTGGCCCGCCGGTCGGGAGCTCCTCGGCGCGTTCGAGCGGACGCTCTGACCCGACCCCCGGGGCGACGGGCGACACGCCGTTCACGTTCGGGGCGATATGGCAGGGATTGCTGCGACACACCGCGGATGTCCCGAGTTTCGGCGCGCGCGATATTTATCCTTCGGACATGGAGACCCAGTCCGGTGCACGCACCCCCCTCGTTGACCCGTTCGGTCGCGAGGTCGAGGAGTGGCTCCGCGACGCCCCGGCGACGCGCACGCCGTACGTGGCGGACCTCGTGGTCCCGCCCGTCACCGGCCCGGTGCAGCGCCCCGGCGCCGTGGCCGACGCCACCGCCGTCCGGACGCCGGACCCCAGCAGCGCGGCTGCAGCAGTCGCCGCGCCCGAAGCCAGCACCGCGCCTGAAGCCAGCACCGCGCATGAAGCCAGCACTGCGCCCGAAGCCACCACCGCGCCCGCAGCCCCAGCGTTCCGCCGCGACCGCGCCCGGCACGCCGCCGTCTGCGCACCGTCGTTCCCCGAACCGCCGGAGCGTCTCGCCCTGCGCATCGAGGACCTCGCGATCGAGGTCTCGTCGTCCACCGGTCGCAGCACCATCGAGCGGATCGTCTTGCTCGAGGACGAGGTCCGTCGCCGCGACGAGGACCTCGCCCGCCTCGCCGCCTGGGAGGCCACCGTCGACGGCGCGGACGACCCCGAGGTCACCGCAGCCCGCGCCTTCGCCCAGACCGTCTTCGCGGACCTGCTCGAGGACGCCGCCGCCGAGTCGGACCGTCGCGACCGTGCAGCCGCCCGCCGTGCCGCGACCGCTCCGGTCGCCGTCGTGACCGGCGTCGCCCCCGCTCCCACGGTGGCCGTGGTCCGCCCCGCACCGGTGGCAGCAGCCGCACCGGGAGCCGACGTCGTCACGGCGACCCCGGCCGTGGCGCTGGTCGCCCCGGAACGCGACGAGCCCGTGCGACCGGTGCTGGGCCTCCCGGCCGTGTCACCGGTGTCCGCGAACACGCGACCCACTCCGCTCGTCCAGCCCGCCACCGGGCCGACGGTCATCGACCGTGCCGCGTTCGCGGCCGCTCTCACCGCTCACCAGGGCACGACCGCGAGCACGCCCGTCGTGTTGCCGAACGTGATCGCCGTGCCCGTCGTCGCGACGGCCGCACCGGCGAGAGTCGACACCGACACCGAAACCGGTACCGACGAGCCGGCCCGGCCCGGCTGGTGGTCGCGACTCGTCGCCGGCCTGCTCCGTGCGCTCGGTCGCCGCTGACCGGGAGGCCCGGATCACCCCGCGCGGACCGGCTGCCGGTGCCGACGCGGTCGCCTCGGTAGACTGACCGGATGCCGACGCTCCGCGAACTCCAGGCCGTGATCGAAGACCTGTGGCCCGCCGCAGGAGCCGAGTCGTGGGACGCCGTCGGGCTGGTCGCCGGGGACCCGGACGCCACCGTCGAGCACGTCCACCTGGCCGTCGACGCCGTCCCCGCGACCGCACGTGAAGCGGTCGAGCTCGGTGCCGGGCTCCTGCTCACGCACCACCCGCTCCTGCTCCGCGGCGTCACGACGATCGCCGAGTCGACGTACAAGGGCAGCGTCCTCGCGACCCTCGTGCGCGGTGGCAGCGCCCTGATCGCGGCCCACACCAACGCCGACGTCGTCACCACCGGTACCTCGGCCGTGCTCGCCGACCGGATCGGCCTCACCGACCAGCGTCCGCTCGACGCGGGCGCCGACCCCGCGACGGGCATCGGCCGCGTCGGGGTCCTCGCCGAGGGCACGACCCTCGGCGCCCTGGCACGGAAACTCGTCGACCTGCTGCCGCCCACCGCGACCGGGGTCCGGGTGTCCGGCGACTTCGACCAGCCCGTCCGCACCGTGGCACTGTGCGCCGGCGCGGGGGACTCGCTGCTCGGCCACCCCGCCGTCCTCGCTGCCGACGTGTACATCACGAGCGACCTCCGCCACCACCCGGCGTCCGAGTTCCGCGAACAGGCGCTGCTCGGCGGCGGTCCCGCCCTCATCGACACCTCGCACTGGGCTACCGAGTGGCTCTGGCTCGACGTCGCGGCCGCGCAACTGCGCCAGGCCGCAGGTGTCCGGGTCACCGTGAGCGACCTCCGCACCGACCCGTGGGACTTCGCCGTCCTGCCGGCGGCCGAACCCACCACCCCCACTGAAGGAGTCTGACCATGAAGGCAGCACCCGAGGACCAGGTCATCCTCCTCGACGTCCAACGACTCGACAACGACGTCACCCGCATCGCGCACCGCATCACGTCGCTGCAGAAGGGCGACCAGCTCACCGGACTCGGCACCAAGGCCGCCGGGCTGCGCAGCGAACTCGTCGCCGCGACCGGCCTGGTCGAGGACGCCGAACGCGAACTCGCCCGCCTGGAGTCCGACACCGCCACCGCGCAGGCCCGCGTCGAGCGCGACACCACGATGCTGCAGAACGTGTCGAACTCGAAGGACGCGACCGGGCTGCAGAACGAGCTGGAGTCGCTGCAGCGGCGCATCGGTGGCCTCGAGACCGCCGAGCTCGAGGTCATGGAGAACCTCGACGGCCTCCGCGCCCGGGTCGGCGACATCGAGGCGCAGCTCGCCGACGTCGAGGCCGCCCGCTCCGGCCTGGTCGCCGAGCGTGACGCCGAGATCGCGCGGCTGTCGTCCGACCGTGCATCCGCCGAGCAGGCCCGTGCCGACGTCGCCGCGAAGGTGCCGGCCGAGCTGCTCGCGCTCTACGACCGGCAGCGTGCTCGCTACGGCTTCGGTGCGTCGCTGCTGCAGGGTGGGGTGTCGACGGCCTCGGGCGTGGCGCTGAACAACTCGGACCTGCAGGACATCCGCCGGGCCGCGCCGGACGACGTCGTGCTGTGCCCGGACAGCGACGCGATCCTGGTGCGGACCGCCGAGTCGGGGCTGTAGGCGCTCGCACGCTGCCGACGGCAGGCGCGGTGCCAGCTGGCACCGCGCCTCCCGTCTGTCGCCTGGTGCGAGCTTGCACGCTCGGTGCGAGCTTGTTGCGGCGCACGGAGTGGTTAACCTCGCACGGGTTCGCGAACGTCGCACCGTGCCGGTCTGTCGGCGCAGGCGCGGGCTCGGGGTGTGGCGGTGCACGGTGCGGGGTCTCTCGCCTGGTGCGAGCTTGCACGCTCGGTGCGGCGTTGTTGCGGCGCACGGAGTGGTCAACCTCGCACGGGATCGCGAGCGCTGCAAGTGGGGCGAATGGGCCGGCCGTACGCCGGGTTCTGTCCCGCCGCTTGCACGGCGGTGACGGCCATCTCTCTCGGACCGACGTTGCCGTCGGCCTCCAGCGGTCTACCCGAGGACTCGGCGAGCAGCCTCAGCGTCCTCTGTCTGACCTTGCTCCGGGCGAGGTTTACCGAGCGGATCCGGTCACCCGGACCCCTGGTGGTCTCTTACACCACCGTTTCACCCTTACCGACGTTGCCGCCGGCGGTCTGCTTTCTGTGGCACTGTCTCGCGGATTGCTCCGGGTGGGTGTTACCCACCGCCCTGCTCTGTGGAGCCCGGACGTTCCTCGGCACTCCCGGGGGAGTGACGCGACCGTCTCACCGACCCATTCGCAGGTCCGAGTCTACCGGCCCCGCGTCCCTGCCCGCCCCCACCCGCGCCCGTGTCCGTTCCCGTGCCCCGAGGTTCCGAAATCTCGGCATGTCGGCGCGCACGAGGGGGCTCCGTCGAACCTCGGCGCACCGCAGACGGCGAGTCGTGGAACCTCGGCGCCAGCGGCCGGGCGCGTCGAACCGCACCGAACACCTCCCGCGCCGCACGGTGCAGGCCAGTGCAGGTCCGACCGTCCGACCGTCCGACCGCCGGGTCAGGCGCTCCGGGCAGCCAGGGTCGCGGCGCCGATGATGCCGGCGTTGTTGCGCAGCGTCGCGGGGATGATCTCCGCCTGCAGGTCGAGCAGCGGCAGGAACTCCTCGTACTGCTTCGACACGCCGCCACCGACGACGAAGAGCTCGGGGGAGAGCAGGGCCTCGAGCGTCGAGTAGTAGGTCTGCAGGCGCTTCGCCCAGTGCTTCCACGACAGGTCGTCGCGCTCCTTGGCAGCGAAGGACGCGCGCGACTCGGCGTCGTGCCCGTCGATCTCCAGGTGTCCGAGCTCCGAGTTCACGATGAGCACGCCGTCGTTGATGAGCGCGCTGCCGATCCCGGTGCCCAGCGTCGTGACGATCACCAGGCCGTCCTTGCCCTTCGCCGCGCCGAACTGCTGCTCGGCGAACCCGGCGGCGTCGGCGTCGTTGACGAAGTGGATCGCGCGGCCGAGCTCCTTCTCGAACAGCGCTTCGGCCTCGAAGCCGATCCACTTCTTCGAGACGTTCGCGGCCGACATGGTCTTGCCGTCCCGCACGATCGCGGGGAAGCACACGCCGACGGGGACGTCGGCCGCGGGTGCGAGTTCGTCGAGGATCGAGGCGACGACGGCGGTGATGTCGTGGGGCTTCCCGCCTTCCGGGGTGGCCTTCTTGATGCGGTCCGTGGTCAGTTCACCGGACGCGACGTCGACGATCGCGCCCTTGATGCCCGTACCACCGATGTCGACGCCGACTGCGAGGGAGGTCATGAGGTTGTCGTGCCTTTCGGTTGCCTGCCGGAGTGCCCGGTCAGGAAGGGGTGTCCGGTCAGGAGACGGTGAGGAGCTCCGCGCCGCGTTCGGTGACGACGAGGGTGTGCTCGAACTGTGCGGTCCACGACTTGTCGCGCGTCGAGACCGTCCAGTCGTCGGACCAGATGTCGGCCTCGATCCCGCCGAGGGTCAACATGGGCTCGATGGTGAACACCATGCCCTGCTCGATGACGTCGTCGTACTGCGGCGCGTCGTAGTGCGGGATGATCAGGCCGGAGTGGAAGGCACGACCGACGCCGTGGCCGGTGTAGTCGCGGACGACTCCGTAGCCGAAGCGCTTCGCGTACGCCTCGATGGCGCGGCCGATGACGTTCACCTGCCGGCCGGGGGCGACGGCCTTGATGCCGCGTCGGAGCGCCTCTTCGGTCCGCGTCACCAGGTCCGACACCTCCTGCGACGCCTGCCCGACGATGAACGTGCGGTTCGTGTCGCCGTGCATCCCGTCCTTGTAGGCGGTGATGTCGATGTTGACGAGGTCGCCCTCCTGCAGGACGGTGTCGTCCGGGATGCCGTGGCAGATGACCTCGTTGAGGCTCGAGCACAGTGACTTCGGGTACCCGCGGTACCCGAGCGTCGACGGGTAGGCGCCGTGTGCGACGACGAAATCGTGGCCGATGCGGTCGAGTTCGTCGGTGGTCACGCCGGGACGGATCGCCGCGCCGACGGCGTCGATGGCCTGGGACGCGATGCGGCCGGCGGTGCGGATGCGCTCGACCTCGTCGGGGGAGTACGTGTCACCGAGGCCGTGCTCGTGCGGTTCGACCTTGCCGACGTACTCCGGGCGTTCGATGTCCTTCGGGACGGTCCGGAGCGGGGAGACGCGGCCGGCGGTCAGGTGTCCGTGTTCGTCCCGGGGCATGCCGACCACTCTAGCCGCGGCGCGACGCGCCGAGCGCAACCGCCCCACGGTGCGGCCCGACGGGGTGGGCGTGACCGTCTGGAGGCCCGGCGCCGGTCCGCCGGGCCGGCACCGGGCCTCCAGGCCGTCACCTGGGTACGGTGGGCGACATGAGCGACGAACGCATCGAGTCCCAGTGGTGGTTCAACGACAAGACCGGCCAGGTCGAGCAGGGTCCGCAGTCCCCGCAGCGCGACCGCATCGGCCCGTTCGACACGCGCGAGGAAGCGCAGCACGCGCTCGACCGGATCGCGGCGAACAACGAGAAGTGGGACGCCGACGACCAGTGACGCACCGGTGACGGCACGGTGACGGACCACTGACGCGTCGCACGGCCCCGCGCACGCCGCGGGACCACTAGCCTGGGACGAGGCCCGCCCGCGGCCACCCGATACACGGAAAGGTCGTGCATGGACAAGCAGACGGACTTCGTGCTCCGCACCATCGAGGAGCGCGGCATCAAGTTCATCCGACTCTGGTTCACGGACGTCATCGGGACGCTGAAGTCGGTGGCGATCGCCCCGGCCGAGGTCGAGGGCGCCTTCGCCGAGGGCATCGGGTTCGACGGTTCCGCGATCGAGGGCCTGTCCCGCTCGTACGAGGCCGACGTGCTCGCGCACCCGGACCCCTCGACGTTCCAGATCCTGCCGTGGCGCGGCGAGGTCGACCCGACCGCGCGGATGTTCTGCGACATCACGACGCCGGACGGCCAGCCCGCCGTCGCCGACCCGCGCAACGTGCTGAAGCGCACGCTGGCCCGGGCGAGCGAGCGTGGCTTCACGTTCTACACGCACCCCGAGATCGAGTTCTACCTGCTCAAGAGCCGCGAGTGGAAGGACGGCGGGCCGCAGCCCGTCGACCAGGCCGGCTACTTCGACAACGTCCCCGGCGGCAGCGCCCACGACTTCCGTCGCCGTTCCGTCCGGATGCTCGAGGACCTCGGCATCTCGGTGGAGTTCAGCCACCACGAGGCCGGGCCTGGCCAGAACGAGATCGACCTCCGCTACGCAGACGCACTGACGATGGCGGACAACATCATGACCTTCCGCACGGTCGTGAAAGAGGTCGCGATCGAGCAGGGCGTCTACGCGACGTTCATGCCGAAGCCGATCTCGGGTCAGCCGGGTTCGGGCATGCACACGCACGTCTCGCTCTTCGAGGGCGACCAGAACGCGTTCTACGAGGCCGGCGGCGAGTACCAGCTGTCCCGAACCGCCAAGCACTTCATCGCCGGTGTGCTCAAGCACGCACCCGAGATCACCGCGGTGACGAACCAGTTCGTGAACTCGTACAAGCGCCTCTGGGGCGGCGACGAGGCCCCGTCCTTCGTGACGTGGGGCCACAACAACCGTTCGGCGCTCGTGCGCGTGCCGCTGTACAAGCCCAACAAGGGGCAGTCCTCGCGCATCGAGTACCGCGGCATCGACTCGGCGGCGAACCCGTACCTGGCGTACTCGCTGCTGCTCGCTGCGGGGCTCAAGGGCATCGAGGAAGAGTACGAGCTGCCGGCCGAGGCGGAGCACGACGTCTGGAGCCTGACCGACGCCGAGCGTCGTGCCCTCGGGTACAGCCAGCTGCCGTCGAGCCTCGACCACGCCCTCAGCCTGATGGAGGACTCCGAGCTCGTCGCCGAGACGCTGGGCGAGCACGTGTTCAACTTCGTGCTCCTCAACAAGCGCCAGGAGTGGAAGCGCTACCGCGATCAGGTCACGCCGTTCGAGCTCGACACCAACCTCGGCGCCCTCTGAGCGAGCGCACCACATGACCGGTCGGACGACGTCGTCGCGTTCCGAGTTGGCCCGCCTGGGCTTCGCCGAGCTGTCGGAGAGCCTGGAGCGGATTGCCGACCTGGAGGCGCGGTTCGGCTCCGTCGTGCCGCTGCCGGTCAGCGGCACCCCGGCGCTCTGGGGCATCACCGCGGATCCCGACGGCGCGCTGCGGCTGCTGGAACGGCTGCTCGAGCGTGCTCCGGATGAGCTCCGCCCCGTCCTGACGGACGAGGCGGCGACGGAGCGGCTGATCCGCCTGCTCGGCGCCTCGGTCGGCCTCGGCGAGTTCCTGCACCGTCGTCCTGCCGAACTCGCACTGCTGCTCGAGCCCGTCGTCGCGCCGTGGTCGCAGGAGCGGTACACGGCGTCCCTGCTCGAGGCGATCGACGGCGCCACCGGCGAGGACGCACGGATGCGCCTGCGGGTGCGGTACCGCCGGCACCTCGCGCAGATCGCCCTGTACGACGTGCTGCACTCGTCGCCGACCGAGGCGTTCCCGGCCGTCGCTGCCGGACTGGCCGACCTGGCCGGGGCAGCGCTCGACGCCGCGGTCGACGTCGCCCGGCGCGAGGTGCCGTTCCCGGCCGCCGACGTCGCTGCGACCCCGCTCGCGGTGATCGCGATGGGCAAGGCCGGTGCACGCGAGCTCAACTACGTCAGCGACGTCGACGTCATCTTCGTCACCGAGGCCACCGACGACATCGGCACCGACCGTGCCGTCCGCATCTCGACGCGGATCGCGATCGCCGCGACCCACGCGATCACCGACCTGGCCGCCGAACCCGGTCTGTGGGAGGTCGACGCGAACCTGCGACCGGAGGGCAAGGACGGCGCCCTCGTCCGCACGCTCGACTCGCACGTCGCGTACTACGAGCGCTGGGCGAAGTCGTGGGAGTTCCAGGCGCTCCTCAAGGCCCGGCCGATCGCCGGCTCGGCCGACCTCGGCGCGCGCTACGCCGAGGCCGTCGCACCGTTCGTCTGGAGCTCGTCGGCGCGCCCCGGGTTCGTCGAGTCGGTGCAGCGGATGCGCGAGCGCGTCACCGACCACATCCCCGACGGCGAGGTCGACCGGCAGCTCAAGCTCGGTCCGGGCGGCCTGCGCGACGTCGAGTTCACCGTGCAGCTCCTGCAGCTCGTGCACGGTCGTGACGACGAGTCCGTGCGCGTCCGTTCCACCCTCGAGGCGATGGACGCCCTGACCGCGGCCGGGTACGTCGGACGCGCCGAGGCCGCCCACTTCGGTCCGGACTACGCGCTGCTCCGGGTCCTCGAGCACCGTATCCAGCTCCGCCGACTGCAGCGGACGCACCTGATGCCGACCGACGAGGAAGAACTCCGCGTCCTCGCCCGGTCGAGCGGTCTGGCCACCTCGGCCTCGGCCCTCGAGACCCGGTGGCGTGCGGTCAAGCTCGAGGTCCGCGGCCTGCACGAGCGGCTGTTCTACCGTCCGCTGCTGTCCGCCGTCGCCACGACCGAGGGTGAGATCGTGCTGACCGACGACCAGGTCGTCGACCGGCTCGCAGGCGTCGGGTTCGTCGACCCGCCCGGTGCGCTGCGGCACATCCGGGCGCTCACACAGGGCACGAGCCGGCGTGCGGCGATCCAGCGCAACCTGCTGCCGGTGCTCCTGCGGTGGATGGCCGAGGGGCCGGCGCCGGACCGGGCCCTGCTGGCGTTCCGAAGGCTCAGCGACACCCTGGGGGAGTCCAGCTGGTTCCTCCGGATGCTCCGCGACTCGTCCGGGGCTGCGCACTCGCTGACCACCGTGCTGTCGGAGTCGGCGTTCCTGTCCGGTCTGCTCGAGCGGTTCCCGGAGGCCGTCGCCTGGCTCGACGAGCCCGAGTCGCTCCTGCGTGCCCGCCCGATGGACTCGTTGCTCGCCGAGATGACCGCGACGACCGCGCGGCACGGCAACGACGTCGACGGTGCGGCCAGCCTGCTGCGCTCGGCGCGCCGCCGCGAGACCCTGCGCCTCGGCATGGCTGCGGTGCTCGGCCACCTCGACGTGGACGCCCTGGGTGCTGCACTCAGCGACGTGACCGAGGCGACGCTCGCCGGGGCCCTCGCGCTCGCCCGACGGGACGCCCCCGCGGACTTCGAGTTCGGGATCATCGCGATGGGCCGCTACGGCGGGCGTGAGCTCGGCTTCGGCTCCGACGCCGACGTCCTCTACGTGTACCGCGCGCCGGACTTGGCGACCGAGGTGGCCTCCCGGACGGCACAGACCATCGTGCGCGAGCTGAACCGGCTCACCGAGGACACCGTCCACCCGCTCGACCTCGACATCGACCTGCGCCCCGAGGGGAAGAACGGTCCGGTGGCGCGCACGCTCGAGTCCTACGGCGCCTACTACGCCCGGTGGTCGCTGACGTGGGAGGCGCAGGCGCTGCTCCGTGCCCGTGGCGCCGTGGGGGATGCCCAGCTGCTCCGGGACTTCGAGCACCTGGCCGACCGGACGCGCTACCCGGAGCGGATCGACGAGAACGAGGTGCGCGAGGTCCGACGCATCAAGGCCCGCGTCGAGTCCGAGCGGCTGCCACGCGGGGCCGATCCGGCTCGCCACCTGAAGCTCGGTCGCGGATCGCTCAGCGACGTCGAGTGGTTCGTCCAGCTCCTGCAGCTGCAGCACGCCCTCGAGTTCCCCGCGCTCCGCACGACCTCGACGCTCGAGGCGCTCGACGGCGCCGTGGCCGCCGGGTTCGTCAGTGCCGACGACGGCGAGCGTCTCGGGGCTGCTTGGCGCTTCGCCTCGCGGACGCGCAGTGCGCTGGTGCTCTGGTCGGGGAAGACCACCGACGTCCTGCCCGTCGACCGCGTCCAGCTCGAGGGCGTCGCGCGGCTGATGGAGTACCCGCCCGGCTCGGCAAGCGAGCTGGAAGAGGACTACCTCGGCGTCACCCGACGTGCACGGCAGGTCTTCGAGCGCGAGTTCTACGGCGCCTGACGCCGCACCGACACGCCCGGGCGTGCTCCCCGGACGCGAAGATGACGAGTCGTCGCAGGTTAATTCCCCGTGTCGCGCACCGTCCCCCGTTCGTTTCGGACTGTACCCCGATCCGGACAGACGGGTCAGTCGTTACTTCGCCGTGACCACCACGCGCCGGGCCGCCGGCAGACGTGCCAGAGGTCCGCGCCGACTCGCCCGGTCACCTTGGCCTGAACAGGGGTTTCCCGAGGTGGTGATCCGCGCCTCCCGGCAGCGATCGCCGCCCACCAGGGTGAGTGGCAGGGTGAACGCGGTCCGCAGGAGTGCTGTCAGCACGAGGGGGGACCACCGGTCCCGGTCGAGATGAGGACAAGTGTGTACCCCGTAACGCGTTCGAAACGCCCCCGGACGGGGGTCGCGTTGCGCGGGGGTTCAGGTTTCTGCGTCAATGGGGTCACCCGAACCGACCCTGATTCCCCAACGTCGCGGAATCTCCACCTCGAACGTTGAAGCAGGGATCAGTGTTCACCTTCATTCTGCAGATCAGGCAGATGGTCGAAGGCCACCCCGAGTTCTACCTGTTCGCCGTGTACTCCGCGGTGATCTGGTTGCTCTGGTTGGTCAAGGTCGTCATCTCCGCCCGCTACCGCCCGTTCACCGGCACCTTCGTCGGTACCACCAGCGTCGTCGTCCCCGTCGTGGACGAACCGCTCGACCTGTTCCGCGACGTCATCGGTCGCATGGTCGAGCAGCGACCCGGCGAGATCATCGTCGTCATCAACGGCGCCCGCAACGAGGCGCTCGAAGCCGTCTGCGACGAGTTCGCCCCGCTCGTCCGCTGGACGCACACGCCCATCCCGGGCAAGCGCAACGCCGTCAAGGTCGGCACCGAGATGTCCAACGGCGACATCACGGTGCTCGTCGACTCGGACACCGTCTGGACCCCCGGCGCGCTCGAGGAACTCCTCAAGCCGTTCGCCGACGAGTCCGTCGGCGGTGTCACGACCCGACAGCGCATCCTCGAACCCGAGCGCAGCTGGATCACCCGCTGGGCCGACTGGCTCGAGAACTCGCGGGCGCTCTACTCGATGCCCGCGCAGAGCGTCCTCGGGCAGATCGGCTGCCTGCCCGGGCGCACGATCGCCTTCCGGCGGAGCATCCTGATGCGCGTCATGGACAAGTTCATGCACGAGAAGTTCATGGGTGTGTTCCTCGAGGTCTCCGACGACCGCACGCTCACGAACCTCACGCTCAAGGAGGGGTACCGGACGGTCTACCAGTACACATCGCTGGTCTATACGGACGCTCCGCTGCAGGTGAAGAAGCTGTTCAAGCAGCAGCTCCGCTGGGCCCGTGGCTCGCAGTACAACACGTTGCGCATGCTGCCGTGGATGCTCGGCCACGCCCCGGTGCTCGCGGCGTTCTTCATCACCGACATCATCCTGCCGTTCATGCTCTTCGGTGTGATCGCCGGCTGGATCTACCGGGCCTTCACCGGGCAGGGCGAGAACCTGTACCAGGGCATCCTGTCGCAGTACGGCTTCTCGACGGGCTTCGTCTACGTCGCCGCCCTGATGGTCGTCTCGTCGGTGCTCAGCATGGCCATCCGGCAGATGCGCCACCTGGCCGAGAAGCCGAGTGACTTCTTCCGCCTGCCGATGTTCATCATCGTGTCGACGTTCTTCCTCATGCCGATCCGGCTCATCGGCTTCTTCCGCCTGGCGCACGCGTCCGGCTGGGGGACCCGCGCCGGTGCCTACGCCGGCGGTCCGATGCAGGAGGACCCGTCCGATGCCGCGCAGCCGTCGTCCTTCGGCACCCAGACCCCGGTCAGCCCGATCGACGCCGCGGACCGTGCCCGGGCCGTCGACGGACGCGTGCCGCTCGGGAGCGACCAGGTGGCCGTGGACCGCGCGTTCGACGAGCTCTTCGGGGCCGACGCCACCACCAGCTCCACCACGACCGTGCTCGCGACCCGGCGCGAGGCCGCTGCCGCAGCAGCAGTGCAGCCCGCAGCCCCACGGACCGCCCCCGTGAAGGCCCGCCGGTACAACCCGTACGCCGCGATCCCGTACTGCATCGGCATCGCGATCTTCGTCCTGGAGGCCTTCCTCATTGTCTGACATCATCCGCTCCTCCAGTACCTGGTGGGCGCAGTCGAGCAAGCACGCCCGCTGGACGGCCGTCGGCACGACCGCCATCGTCCTCGCCCTCGCCCTCATCACCTGGTCGGTCTGGGTCTCCCCGGCCGGCCCCGTCTCCACCGCCGTGCACCAGGCCCTCGGGGTCACCGCCCCGAAGGCCAAGAAGGTGTCCGCCGCCGAACTGCAGACGCAGCTCGACGCCGCCCAGGACCGCATCTGGGCGCTCGAGGGCAAGCTCGACTCCCGCACCGCCCAGGCCGGGTCGCGTGGCGACCAGATCACGGAGCTCAAGGCGCAGATCGCGTCGCTCCAGTCCCAGCTCGGTTCCGCGAAGGGCTCGGGAGGCTCGTCCTCCGTCACCGCGTCGGGTTCCGGTGCGAACGGGGCCGGCACCTCGGGCTCCGGCTCGGGTTCCGGGTCCGGCGGGTCCGCTGTCTCCGACAACGGGTCCGGGTCGGGTTCCGGCTCCGGTTCCGGCTCCGGTTCCGGCGGCACCTCGGCCGGTGGGTCGGGTTCCGGTGGCTCCGGCGGCTCGGGTGGTGGTTCCGGTGGGGTCACCAACCCGAACCCCGGCCCGTCGACCGACCCGGGTACCACGCCCGTCGCGGTCCCGACCAAGGCGGACATCCTCGCGCAGCAGTCCCGTTGGTACGGCCTGTACACGGCGCAGTCCCCGTTCAACTGGTCCGAGTACGACCAGGTCTCGCAAGAGGTGGGGAAGGCGACGAACATGGTCGGCTTCTTCCAGGGCTTCGACCAGGACTTCAACCAGAACGCGGTCCAGCGCTCGTGGGCGAACGGACGTCTGCCGATGATGACGTGGGAGTCGGTGCCCGCGCAGACGGGCAACGACGAGCCCTACGTCGAGGGCTACACCAACGAGGACGTCATCTCCGGCAAGTTCGACGCCTACCTGACGCAGTACGCCAAGTCCCTGGCGGCGAACGGCCAGCCGCTCGTCATCCGGTTCGACCACGAGATGAACGGCCAGTGGTACAACTGGTCCGAATCCGCGAAGCAGCAGAACGCCGCCGGCTCGTACACCGCGATGTGGCAGCACGTCTGGAACGTCTTCCAGGCCAACGGCGCGAACCAGTACGCCATCTGGGACTGGTCGCCGTCGCGCATCGACAAGCTCGGCAACGCGAAGTACCAGACGCTCGAGTACATGCAGAACTACTACCCGGGCGCCGAGTACGTCGACTGGGTCGGCATGAGCGGCTACTACCGTGACGCCACCGAGCAGCCGACCTTCGAGAACACCTTCGGTGCGACGCTCGCACAGATCCGGCAGGTCGCGCCGGGCAAGGGCATCGTGCTCAACGAGATCGGGGCCACCGAGACCGGGGGCAGCGTCTCGAACCCCCAGAAGACCCAGTGGATCAACTCGCTCTTCGACGCCCTGGCCGACCCCGCCAACTCGGACATCATCGGCTTCGCGTACTTCAGCGAGACCGCGACCACGATCGTCGACGGCACACGCACCACGAACGACTGGCGACTCAACTCGCGAGCCGACTCCCTGGCGGCCTTCGCCGAGGGCATCAAGCGCAACGACATCGACTACGACCTGCAGGAGGTCACGCCATGACCGCGTCCAAGAAGTCGCCCGACCAGGCCGACACCCGTCCCGCACCCGTCATCAGCGTCATCGGCACCGGCTACCTCGGTGCCACCCACGCGGCCGCCATGGCCGAGATGGGCTTCGAGACCATCGGCGTGGACGTCGACCCGGCGAAGCTCGCCGCGTTGTCCGCCGGCGAGGTCCCGTTCTTCGAACCCGGCCTGCCCGAGCTCATCACGAAGCACGTCGCGAGCGGCAAGCTCCGGTTCACGGCGGACATCGCCTCGGCCGTCGCCGCCGCGGACGTCCACTTCGTCTGCGTCGGCACCCCGCAGAAGGCGGGCTCGCACGCCGCCAACCTGGCGTACGTCGAGAGCGCCACCCGCGGCGTCGCCGAGAACCTCACCCACCCGGGACTCATCGTCGGCAAGTCGACGGTCCCGGTCGGCACCGCGGCGCGACTGCGCGGCATCGTCCGCGAGTTCACCCCCTCGGGGATCGACGCCGAGCTCATCTGGAACCCGGAGTTCCTCCGCGAGGGCAAGGCCGTCGAGGACACCCTGCACCCGGACCGCCTGGTCTGGGGCGGCGCGTCCGAGGCTGCCGACGCCGTCATCCGCGAGGTCTACGCCGCGCCGATCGGCGAGGGCACACCGGTCATCACCACGGACCTCGCCACCGCGGAGCTCGTCAAGGTGAGCGCCAACGCGTTCCTCGCCACGAAGATCTCGTTCATCAACGCGATCTCCGAGATGTGCGCGATCACCGGCGCCGACGTGTCGACCCTCGCCGACGCCCTCGGCCACGACGCCCGCATCGGCCGCAAGTTCCTGAACGCCGGCCTCGGGTTCGGCGGCGGGTGCCTGCCGAAGGACATCCGGGCGCTCATGTACCGCGCGAACGAGATCGGGGCCGGCCAGGTCGTCGGCCTCATGCAGCAGGTCGACGAGATCAACATGGGCCAGCGCCAGCGGGTCATCGACATGGCGATCGACTCGGCCGGGGGATCGGTGCTGAACCGTCGCGTGGCCGTCATCGGCGCCGCGTTCAAGCCCCTCACCGACGACGTGCGGGACTCCCCGGCGCTCAACGTGGCCGCTGCACTCCACCTGCGCGGCGCCCAGGTCACCCTCTGGGACCCCGAGGCGATGGAGCCGGCGAAGCGCTCGTTCCCGACGTTGAGCTACGCCGCGTCGATGGCGGACGCGATCGAGGGCGCCGACGTCGTCCTGGTGCTCACCGAGTGGGACGAGATCATCACCGCCGACCCGGTCGCCCTCGGTGACCTCGTCGGTCGCCGCGTCGTGATCGACGCGCGCAACTGCCTCCCGGTCCACGATTGGGTCAAAGCGGGGTGGACCGTCCGTTCCCTGGGGCGGCCCACGCCGGTCACGGGTGCACCCGTGAGCGTCGCAGCGGGGACGAACGACTCGTTGGCCACGGCTCGCTAGTCACCGTTGCGAAGCGGGGTCCGTGCCGGGCGGCACGGGCCCCGTTCCCGTGTGCGCGGTGCCGGGTCGGATCGAGCACAGGTGGTCGAAACGGGCGTACCTGGTCGGAACTTTCGACCAGGTACGCCCGATTCGGCTTCCCAGTCCGGATGCGATGGGAAGGAACGTGCGTCGCGACCAGCCGGGAGGCCCGGTGCCCGTCCGCCGGACCGGCACCGGGCCTCCAGGCGGTCGCGTCCGTACCCCCCCGCCAAAGCGACACAATCCTGCGGATGGTTTGCGGCACACTGTCGCTGTCGCGACACACACACGAAGGCCCCGCACCTGACGGTGCGGGGCCTTCGTGTCTCAGCGAGGATCAGACGCCGAAGTACAGCTCGTACTCGAACGGGTGCGGGCGCTGTGCCAGCGGGAGGATCTCGTTCTCACGCTTGTAGTCGATCCAAGTCTGGATGAGGTCCTCGGTGAAGACGTTGCCCTTCGTGAGGAACTCGTGGTCCGCCTCGAGGAAGTCGAGCGCCTCGTCGAGGGAGCCGGGGACCTGCGGGATGCCCTTTGCTTCCTCGGGCGGGAGCTCGTAGAGGTCCTTGTCGACGGGCTCGTGCGGCTCGATGCGGTTCTGGATGCCGTCGAGGCCCGCCATCAGCTGCGCGGCGAAGGCGAGGTACGGGTTGCCCGAGGCGTCCGGCGCGCGGAACTCGATGCGCTTGGCCTTCGGGTTGGTGCCCGTGATCGGGATGCGGATCGCAGCCGAGCGGTTGCCAGCCGAGTAGACCAGGTTGACCGGGGCCTCGAAGCCCTTGACCAGCCGGTGGTACGAGTTGATCGACGGGTTGGTGAAAGCGAGCAGCGCCGGAGCGTGCTTCAGCAGACCGCCGATGTACCAACGGGCCAGGTCGGACAGGCCGCCGTAGCCGTTCTCGTCGTAGAAGAGCGGCTTGCCGTCCGACCAGAGCGACTGGTGGGTGTGCATGCCCGAGCCGTTGTCGCCGAAGAGCGGCTTCGGCATGAACGTGGCGACCTTGCCCCACTGGTCCGCCGTGTTCTTGACGATGTACTTGAACTTCAGGATGTCGTCCGCGGCGTGGACCATCGTGTCGAACTTGTAGTTGATCTCCTGCTGGCCGCCGGTGCCCACCTCGTGGTGCGAGCGCTCGAGCTCGAAGCCCGCGTCGATCAGCTTGAGGGTGATGTCGTCGCGCAGGTCGGCGGTCTTGTCGACCGGCGACACGGGGAAGTAGCCGCCCTTGTACGGGGTCTTGTTGGCGAGGTTGCCGCCCTCTTCGTCACGACCGGTGTTCCAGGCGCCCTCTTCGGAGTCGACCGCGTAGAACGACTCGTTCTGGGTGACGGAGTAGCGGACGTCGTCGAAGATGTAGAACTCGGCCTCGGGGGCGAAGAACGCGGTGTCCGCGATGCCCGTCGACGCGAGGTACTTCTCGGCCTTCTTCGCCACCTGGCGCGGGTCGCGGCCGTAGATCTCGCCGTTCCGCGGGTTGTAGATGTCGAAGATCATGATGAGCGTGCGCTCGGCGCGGAACTGGTCCACGTAGGCGGTGGTCACATCGGGGATCAGCTGCATGTCGGACTCGTGGATCGACGCGAACCCGCGGATCGAGGAGCCGTCGAAGAGCTGGCCGACCGAGAAGAAGTCCTCGTCGACGGTCGAGGCAGGGATGTTGAAGTGCTGCTGCACACCCGGCAGGTCCGTGAATCGGATGTCGAGGAACTTGACGTCGGTGTCCTTGATGAAGGCCAGGACCTCGGAGGAATCGCTGAACATGGGGGCCGATCTCCAATGGGTTGGGTGATGTCGGAGGTACCGATCAAGGCACCTCCGACGAGGCTATTGACACGGGGTTTCCCGGACGTGACTGAATTGTTTCGGGCGTGTTACGGGCGGCAGGTCGCCTACGCTTGGGGGCATGGCCCGCAGCTCCTCCAGTCCGTCCGCGCCCTCCGAGCACCCCGACGGCTGGCCGGGCAAGGACCTCGGTCTGCCGGAGGAAGGACCCCGCAGCGTCGGGCGGATCGGACGGCGGATCGTCGCCCTGCTCATCGACGGTGCCCTCGCCGACCTCATCGCCTACGTGACCGGGGTCTGGTCGCCGGTGAACGGTTCCGGGGACATCGCGCACTCGTGGGTGCAGTTGGCGATCTTCGCCGCGCTCCAGGTGCTCTTCATCTGCCTGTTGTCCGGCTCGTTCGGGCACATCTGCGTCGGGCTGCGCGTCGTGCCGATGCGCGGGGGCTACGTGGGGGTGTGGCGTCCGGTCGTCCGGACCGTCCTGCTCTGCCTGGTGGTGCCGGCGCTCATCATCGACCGGGACAGCCGCGGTGCCCACGACCGCATCGCCGGCACGGTGCTCGTCCGCCGCTGACCGGCGCCCCGCGCCACCGGTCGCACGCACGGTGCGAGGTTGATCACTCCGTGCGTCGTTCCGTCCTCGCACCGAGTGAACAACCTCGCACCACCTGCCGCCACCAGCGACCGCAACGCACGCACGCAGAACGCCCCCGACCTGGCACGGTCGGGGGCGTTCTGCGTGGTGGTTCGTGGACGGGTCAGCGCGGACGTCCGGCACGGGCACGCATCGGGTCCATGCCCTTCGGGATCGCCGCGGCGGGGCTCTGCGTGAGCGAGTCGAGGCGGTTCGCGACGGCCAGGACCTCGTTGCGGTTGAGTGACTTCTTGAACTTGTTCATGGCACGGGGGAGCTTGTGCAGCGTGAGGGTGTCGTCGCCGTCACCGACGCTGACCACGTGGACCGCGACGTTCGGGACGATGCGCTGCACCTTGCGACGCTCTTCGTCGACCTGACGCTTCAGGTTGCCGCGCTGGCCCTCGGTGATGAGGACGACGCCGGGACGCCCCACCGCGCGGTAGACCGCGGACTGCGAGCGACCGTGCACGGCGACGGGCATCTCGCTGGAGCGCCACTGCCGACGCAGCGAGTTGGAGAGCACCGCACCGACGGCGCCGGGCTGGCCCTCGATCTGCGAGTACGCCGCCCGCTCGGCCAGCCGGCCGAGGACGATGAGGAAGAGCAGCACGCCCATCAGGACACCGGCGACGATCCACAGGATCATCGCGAGCCAGTTCTGGCCCGGGAGCACCAGCGCCAGCACGATGCCGAGGACGGCGGGGCCGACGAATGCGAGGGCGAACCACCAGACGGACGACGGGTCGGCCCGTCGGGTCATCTGGAAGACCTGGAACATCTGCTTGAGACGCCCCGGCTCCTTCGCCTTCGTGTCTGTGGAAGTGCTGCGTGCCATGCTGACAGGATACGGCCTCCGCGGTCCGGGGGAGACCGCAGTCGGTCCGGCTGTGCGCGAACACGCGTTGTCCACAGACCGGGCAGGACGGACAGGAGGCCCGGCTCGCCTCCGCCACGCTCGTCACCATGGACCCGAGCACCGACCAGAGCGTCGACGACGCCCGCAGCGACCGTTGGGTCGCGCCGGCCGACGACGCTGCCGTGGCGGCCTGGATCGCGGACCGGTGCGCCACCGGACACCGGCACCTGGTGCCCGTCGAGGCGGTGGGCCGGACCGGGGCCGGCGGGCTCGTGACCCTGCTCGACCGCCCACGCGGCACGCCGCTCCCGGTGGCGCTGGACCGTCTCGGCACCCCGACGACCGGGGTCGCGGTGACCCTCTGCGTGCCGCTGCTCGAGCTCCTCGTCGCGGCCGTGGACGGCGCGGTGCGGCTCGGCGTCGCCGGGATCGACGACGTCCTGGTGGACGACGCGGGCGCCGTGGTGCTGTGCGATCGCCCGGCTGGAGCCGTCCGCGACGGCACGGAGCTGCCCGGTGACGATGCTGCACGGGTCCTCGTACTCGCTGCCCGGGTCGTCTGGGACCGTGTCGACCCGCGCGATCCGAGTCGCGACGAGGTGGACGCTGCGCTCCTCGCGGCGCTCGACGGCGACCGCAGCACCGTGTGCGCGGCGCTCGACACGGTCCGGGGTGCGGCGCCTCCGCGGCCGTTCCGATGGGCCCCACCGCCAGCCGACCTGGTGTTCGTCGAGGCGGACCCGCCGCTCGACACGACGGGCCCGGCGGCTCGACTGCGCGAGGTCGTCGAGCGCGGCATCCCGCTCGGTGCTGGTCGGCGGTTGCCGCTCCGCCGCGCCGTGGTCGGTGTCGTCGTCGCGATCGGTACGGTCGTCGCCGCGGTGTCCGTGCTCGGTGCCGGAACGGACACCGGGACCGGTGCGGGTGGTGGTGGCTGACGCGCCCGGACACCCCCGGACGCCCCGGACGCCGACGAACCGGAGCGGGAACGGGAACGGCCCCGGCTCCCCACGAGGGGGAACGGGGGCCGTCGGCCGTGGTGCTGGGGTCAGTACCCGAGGTTGGGCGCGAAGTTGCCCGCTTCCAGGCGGTTCTTGACCGCGACCAGGTAGCGCGAGGCGTCCGCACCGTCGATGATCCGGTGGTCGTACGACAGCGCGAGGTACACGAACGAACGGATCGCGATCGCTTCCTGGCCGTCGACCTTCACGACCGCGGGACGCTTCGTGACGATGCCGGTCCCGAGGATCGCCGACTGCGGCAGGAACACCACGGGGGTGTCGAACAGCGCGCCACGCGAACCGGTGTTCGTCAGCGTGAACGTACCGCCGGCGAGCTCGTCGGGCTTGAGCTGGTTGTTCCGGGTACGCTCCGCCAGGTCCGCGATGGACTTCGAGAACTGCGCCAGGTCGAGCGAGGCTGCGTCCTTGATGACCGGGGTCAGCAGGCCGCGCTCGGTGTCCACCGCGATGGAGACGTTCTCGGACTCCGGGTAGACGATCTCGTCGCCCTCCACGGTCGAGTTGATCTTCGGGTGGGCCTTGAGCGCCTCGGACGCCGCCAGGGCGAAGAACGGCATGAACGAGAGCTTCGAACCGGTCTTCTCGAGGAACTCCGCCTTGTGGGCGTCGCGGAACTGCGCCACCTTCGTGACGTCCACCTCGACGACGCTCGTCAGCTGTGCGGTCGAGGTCATCGACTGCACGGCGCGCTCGGCCACGACCTTGCGCAGGCGGGTCATCTTCTCGCGGGTGCCGCGCAGCGGCGAGACCTCGGCGACGAACGGACCGGACGCGGCGGCGGGTGCAGCTGCACCACCGGCGGCCGGGGCCTTCGCGACGGCCGCGAGCACGTCCTCCTTGCGGATGCGCCCGCCGACACCGGAACCGGTGACGGTGGACAGGTCGACGCCCTGCTCGTTCGCCAGCTTGCGGACGAGCGGCGTGACGTAGCCGGAGGCTGCGCCGTCCTGCGTCGGGTTCGGCACCGCGGCGGCGGTGGTCGCGCTCGGCGCGGCCGGTGCGGGTGCAGCAGCTGCCGGCGCCGGGACGGCGGCCGGCGGTGCGGCGGCGGGCGGCGGGACCGGAGCGGCCTGCGGGACCGGAGCGGCCGCGGGCGGTGCGGACGGGGCCTGCGGGGCCGCGGGCTGCGTCTGTCCGGCGGGGGCCGGCTCGGGCTCGGTGGGCTCCGGGGCGGGGGTCTCGGACTCCTGCTCGGTGCTCGGCTCGGCCTCGGGGGCCTCTGCCTCGGCAGCGGCTTCGTTCGAGGACTCGTCGGACGAACCGGAGTCGGAGGAACCGGAGTCGGACGAGCCGTCGCCGATCTTCACCAGCGCGGTGCCGACCTCGACGGTCTCGTCCTCCTGCACGAGGATCTCCTCGATGACGCCGGCGACGGGCGACGGGATCTCGGTGTCGACCTTGTCGGTCGAGACCTCGAGCAGCGGCTCGTCGACCTCGACCCGGTCACCGACGTTCTTCAGCCATCGGGTCACCGTGCCCTCGGTGACGCTCTCGCCGAGCGCCGGGAGGCTGACGGATTCGCTCATCGGGTGGACTCCTCTTCGCGGGGGGTTGCAGTTGTTGTGGATGTCATTGTCACAGGGCGCGGACTCGTGCGGGTCACAGCGCGTGCAGCGGCTTGCCCGCGAGGTGCATGAACGCCTCGCCCAGGGCCTCGTTCTGCGTCGGGTGCGCGTGCACGAGCGGAGCGATGTCCTCCGGGTACGCCTCCCAGTTCACGGCGAGCTGGGCTTCACCGATGAGCTCGCCGACGCGGGCGCCGATCATGCTCACGCCGACGACGGGGCCGTCGACGACGCGGACGACCTTGACCGAACCGGACGTACCGATGATGTGGCTCTTGCCGTTGCCGGCCAGGTTGTACTCGTACGAGTCCACCTTGTCGGCGCCGTACTCGGCCTCGGCCTTGGCCTGCGACAGGCCGACGGAGGCGACCTCGGGGTCGGAGTACGTGATCTTCGGGATGTTCTTGTCCTCGATGATCACCGGGTTCAGGCCGGCGATCTCCTCGGCGACGAAGATGCCCTGCTGGAAGCCGCGGTGTGCGAGCTGCAGGCCGGGGACGATGTCGCCGACCGCGTAGACGTTCGGCAGGTTGGTGGCGAGGCGCTCGTTCGTGGTGACGAAGCCGCGGTCCATGGCGACGCCGACCTCGTCGAAGCCGACGTTCTGCGTGACCGGGCCACGACCGACCGCGACCAGCAGGACGTCGCCGTCGAAGGTCTTGCCGTCCTCGAGCGTCACGACGACGCCGTTCTCGTGCTGCTCGACGCCCTGGAACCGGACACCGAGCGAGAACTCGATGCCGCGCTTGCGGAAGGCACGCTCGAGCTGCTTCGACATCGACTCGTCTTCAGCGGGGACGAGGTGGGGGAGCGCCTCGACGATCGTGACCTCGGCGCCGAAGGACTTCCAGACGCTGGCGAACTCGACGCCGATGACGCCGCCGCCCAGGATGACGACCTTGTTCGGCACGTAGTCCATGCGCAGTGCGGTCTCGGAGGTGATGACGCGGCCGCCGATCTCGAGCCCGGGCAGGGACTTCGAGTAGGAGCCGGTCGCGAGCACGACGTTCTTGCCGACGATGTTCTGGTCGCCGACCTGCACGGTGTTCTGCGAGGTGAGTCGACCCCAGCCCTCGACGACGGTGATGCCGCGGGCCTTGATGAGGCCCTGCAGGCCCTTGTACTTCGAGGTGATGACGCCCTGCTGGTACTCGATGACCTTCGGGACCTCGACACCGGCGAACTCCGCGATCACGCCGTACTTCTCGGCGTCGCGCGTCGCGTCGGCGACCTCGGCCGCGTGCAGCAGCGCCTTGGTGGGGATGCAGCCACGGTGCAGGCACGTCCCTCCGAGCTTGTCGCCCTCGATGAGCGCGACGCTCATGCCGAGTTCGGCGGCCCGGAGCGCAGCGGCGTAGCCACCGCTCCCGCCACCGAGGACCACGACGTCGTAAGTCTGTTCCGTCACCTGGTGCAACTCCCTCGTGCGTGTCGGGCCGATCGGGCCCTACGTGGACACCGCGGGGGCGGCGTCCGACGGTCGGACCGCGTGGTTCCGGTCCCGTCCCGTGCAGTACCGGTGGGAGGCGCGTCGATGCCCCGTCCCACCGGTACCAAACCTACTACTCGGACTGGAGGTCTTCTGCGAGCGCGATGAGCGTGCGGACCATCACACCCGTCGCGCCCTTGCCGAGCCACCCGTAGCCGCCGCCCTTGTGCTCGGACGGACCGGCGATGTCGAGGTGCGCCCACGGGATGTCCTCGCCGACGAAGCGCTCCAGGAACTTGCCCGCGAGCAGCATGCCGCCGGCCGGGTTGCCGACCGTGGCGTTGACCATGTCGGCGACGTCGCTGGCGAGCCGGGCGTCGAGTTCCTCGGGCAGGGGCATCGGCCAGATCGGCTCCGACACACCCTCGGCCACGGCACGGAGCTTCGCGACGAGGTCGTCGCTGCCCATCAGGCCGGTTGTGCGGTCGCCGAGCGCGACGACCTGCGCGCCGGTCAGGGTGGCCACGTCGACGATGGCGTCGGGCGTCTCGAGCGAAGCAGCGGCCATGCCGTCGCCGAGCACCAGGCGGCCCTCGGCGTCGGTGTTCGTGACCTCGACGGTCTTGCCGTTCTTGAGGGTGAGGACGTCACCCGGGCGGGTCGCCGTGCCCGACGGCATGTTCTCGGCGAGTGCGAGCCAGGCGGTGACGCGCACGTCGAGGCCCAGGCGTGCGGCGGCGACGGTCGCGGCGAGCACCGTGGCGGCGCCGGTCATGTCGGTCTTCATGCCGAGCATCGACGCCGCCGGCTTGAGCGAGAGCCCGCCCGAGTCGAACGTGATGCCCTTGCCGACGAGGGCGAGGTGCTTCGTGGCGGACTCCGGTGCGTAGCGGACGACGACCAGGCGCGGGGGACGCGCCGAACCACGGCCGACGCCGAGGATGCCGCCGAAGCCCTGCTCCTCGAGTGCCTGCTCGTCGAGGACCTCGACGGTGAGCGGGAGGTCCGAGGCGAGCCCGGTCGCCACGTCGGCGACGTCCTGTGGTCCCAGGTCGCCGGCGGCGGTGTTCACGAGGTCGCGGACCAGCGACGCGGCGTCGGCCACGATCGCCGGACGGACCGCGGCGTCCGTCGCGGCGGACGGCGCGAGGACCGTCACGCGCTGGTCGCCACGCGTCGGCCCGGTCGTGCCGGCACCCTTGTGCCGCGTGAAGGCGTAGGCACCGAGCGCCGCGCCTTCGAGCGCTGCCTCGACGAGTGCGTCGGTGTCGGTCGGCAGCGCGAGGGCGATCGACGCGGCGTGCGGCAGCTGGCGGACGGCGCTGCCGGCGGCCGAGCGGTACGCGGCCGCGTCGGTCCCGGTGCCGAGCCCGATGAGCGCGATGCTCGCGGCGTCGACGCCGACGGCCGGGATGCGCACGAGCTGGTCCTTGGCGCCCGTCGCGCCGATCGCCGCGAGGTCGAGGTCGTCGAGCGCGGAGAACGGTGTCGTGGCCGGCTGGGCGATCGTCGCGGGGGCACCGTCGGCACCGGGCCGGACGCCGACCACGAGGACGTCGGCGGAGATCGAGGAGGGGGCGGAGGAGTCGGTGGAGAGCGTCGGTCGGACCATGCTCCAACCCTATCCACGCACTGTTCGCTGTCGGCGTGGTCGTCCCGCGCGGGGGCGTCGGTGGCCCCGCCTAGCATGGGGACGGTGAACCACCCCGAGGAGCTCTACACGTTCGACGAGGCCGCCCCGACCGTCCCGGCCGGGCTGCACCTGGTCGCCGGGCTCACCGGCTTCGCGGACGCCGGTTCGGCCGTTGCCCAGGTCACGACGTCGGTGCTCGAGGACCTCGACACCCAGCTCGTCGCCGAGTTCGACCCCGACGTGCTGCTCGACTGGCGTGCACGCCGGCCCGTCATCACCTTCGAGCACGACCACATCGCCGCCGTCGAGCCGCCCCGGCTGGCGCTGCACCTCGTGCGTGACGAGATCGGCCAGCCGTTCCTGTTCCTGTCCGGGTACGAGCCGGACTTCCAGTGGAACCGGTTCGTGGACGCCGTCACCGGGCTCGCCGCCCAGCTCCAGGTCGCGGACACCACCTGGGTGCAGTCGATCCCGATGCCGGTCCCGCACACCCGCCCGATCAGCCTGACCGTCTCCGGCACCCGCGCCGACCTCGTCGAGCAGATGAGCGTCTGGAAGCCCGAGACCCAGGCGCCGGCGAACGTCCTGCACCTCGTCGAGCACCGGCTCGCGACCTCCGGTGCGCAGGTCACCGGGCTCGTCCTGCTCGTCCCGCACTACCTGTCGGACACCGAGTTCCCGGACGCGGCCGTCGCGGCCCTGTCCGGCATCGCCGCGGCCACCGGCCTCATCTTCCCGACGGACGCCCTGCGCGAGGCGGGTCGCGAGTTCCTCACCCGGGTCGAGGAGCAGGTCGCCGGCAACGCCGAGCTGCAGCGACTCGTCGGTGTGCTCGAGGAACGCCACGACACGTACATGGAGGGCAACCCGGTCGCGTCGCCGCTCACGGACGTCGACGGCGAGGTGCCGACCGCGGACGCGATCGCGGCCGAGCTCGAGCGCTTCCTGGCGGATCGTCGCACCCAGGGTGACGGCGGCGAGTAGCCGGGTCGGGCCCTGGACGGTCCGGAACGGCGGCCTGGAGGCCCGGGGCGGGCCCGCACCGTCCCTCCCGTCGGTCGTCCGGTCGCGACCAGGCCGTCACCTGCGTCGGCGACACACGTCGCGTATCCGGCTCCGCCGGATCGGTAGCCTGTCGGGGTGAACTCCCGTCGCGCCTACCTGATCTGGGGCATCGCGGTGCTCGCCTACGTCCTGGCGGTCGTGCAGCGGTCCTCGCTCGGGGTGTCCGGGGTGGACGCGCAGGACCGGTTCGCCGTCTCGGCGGCGGTGTTGTCCACGCTCGCGGTCGTGCAGATCGCCGTGTACGCCGGACTCCAGATCCCGGTGGGCGTCGCGCTCGACCGGGTGGGGCCGCGCAAGCTCGTCCTGCTCGGCGCCGCGCTGCTCGTGGTCGGCCAGGCCGTCGTGGCCTTCTCGCCGACGATCGGCCCGGCGATCGCGGGCCGGGTGCTCGTGGGCGCCGGCGACGCGATGACGTTCATCTCGGTGATCCGCCTGGTGCCGATGTGGTTCAGCGGCCGGATCCTGCCGCAGATCTCGCAGTGGACGGGCAACCTCGGGCAGATCGGCCAGATCCTGTCGGCGTTCCCGTTCGCCGTGCTCCTGCACGCCGCGGGGTGGACGCCCGCGTTCGGGGTCGCCGCCGCCGCGAGTGCCGTCGGGCTCGTCCTGGCGTTCGTCTTCGTCCGCAACGGCCCCGTGGTCGTGCGGACCGGGACGATCCCGCTGCCGCACTCGTGGGGCGCCGCGTTCCGGACGTTCGGGCACGCGTTGCGTCGGCCGGGCACGCAGCTCGGGTTCTGGTCCCACTACGTGACGCAGTCGTCCGGCACGGTGTTCTCGCTGCTGTGGGGCGTCCCGATGCTCCGCGGGCTCGGGTACAGCCCCGCCGAGGCCGCCGGCTTCCTGACGATCATCGTCGCCGTGGGCTTCGTGGCCGGGCCGGTGCTCGGGCTGCTGTGCGCGCGGTTCCCGATGCGCCGCTCGAACCTCGTGCTCGGCGTGGTCGTGCTGCTCGCCGTGGTGTGGACCGCGATCCTGCTCTGGCCCGGCCACCCGCCGACCTGGCTGCTCGTGCTCCTCGTCGTGGCGATGGGCATCGGCGGCCCCGGTTCGCTGATCGGGTTCGACTTCGCCCGGACGTTCAACCCCGTGGGTTCCCTCGGGTCCGCGAACGGCGTCGTCAACGTCGGCGGGTTCCTGGCGGCCTTCGTGATGATGTACCTGATCGGGCTGCTGCTCGACGTGATGTCCCGCGTCACCGGTGAGACCGTGTTCGCCTGGGACAACTTCCGCGTGGCCCTCACGGTGCAGTACCTGGTGGTCGGGTTCGGTGTCGCGATGCTCCTGCACGCCCGGCACCGCACGCGCCGGGTGCTCCACGCGGAGGAGGGAATACGCGTCGGACCGCTCTGGGTTGCACTCGTTGCGCGCCTGCGGAAGCGGCACGTGCAATAATGATCACGGACCCACTCAGGACCCCCATCCTGTCGGAGCACTTCGGAGCGCCGATCAACCCGGGGGACTTGACATGGGTCTTAGTGCTGCCCGGAACGGTAGGACTCGACGACGCGGGGGACTGCGGCTCGGGCCCTGGGCGGCGAGGGAGGCCACGACCCCACGAACGTGGCACGACGAGAGAGGTGATCGCATGGCTGCCCGGAGCACGACGATCGATCCCACGAAGGACACTCAGCCCGAAGGTGCTGTGGCAGAGGACGCCACGGACGCCGAGGGAACCGCCGCGCCGAAGAAGCGCGCCACCAAGGCCCCCGCCAAGAAGGCCCCGGCCAAGAAGGCCGCCCCGAAGGCGAAGAAGGTCGACCCCGTCGACGAGGCGAACGAAGCCACCGACGAGCCGACCGAGGACGTCGAGGACACCGACGACAAGGCGATCAAGCCCGACGCCGCCGCTGCGGTCGCCGCTGGCGCGCTCGTCATCTCGCAGACCGACGACGACGAAGCCCCGGTCTACTCCACGACCATCACGGGTGCGACCGCCGACCCGGTGAAGGACTACCTCAAGCAGATCGGCAAGGTCGCCCTGCTCAACGCCGAGCAGGAGGTCGAGCTCGCGATGCGCATCGAGGCCGGCCTGTTCGCCGAGGACAAGCTGCAGCACTCGACCGGGCTGACCAAGCCGGCCGAGCGTGAGCTGCGCTGGGTCGCCCGCGACGGCCAGCGCGCCAAGTCGCACCTGCTCGGCGCGAACCTCCGCCTCGTGGTGTCGCTCGCCAAGCGCTACACCGGCCGTGGCATGCAGTTCCTGGACCTCATCCAGGAGGGCAACCTGGGCCTGATCCGTGCGGTCGAGAAGTTCGACTACACCAAGGGCTTCAAGTTCTCGACCTACGCGACGTGGTGGATCCGCCAGGCGATCACCCGCGCCATGGCCGACCAGGCCCGCACCATCCGCATCCCGGTGCACATGGTCGAGGTCATCAACAAGCTCGCTCGTGTCCAGCGCCAGATGCTGCAGGACCTCGGTCGCGAACCCACTCCGGAAGAGCTCGCCCGCGAGCTCGACATGACCCCGGAGAAGGTCGTCGAGGTGCAGAAGTACGGCCGCGAGCCGATCTCCCTGCACACGCCCCTGGGCGAGGACGGCGACTCCGAGTTCGGTGACCTCATCGAGGACACCGAGGCGGTCGTGCCGGCTGACGCAGTGGGCTTCACCATGCTGCAGAAGCAGCTCGAGAGCCTGCTCGACTCCCTGTCCGAGCGCGAAGCGGGCGTCATCCGCATGCGCTTCGGCCTCGGTGACGGCCAGCCGAAGACCCTCGACCAGATCGGTGACACGTTCGGCGTGACGCGTGAGCGCATCCGTCAGATCGAGTCCAAGACGATGGCGAAGCTCCGCCACCCGTCGCGGTCGCAGTCGCTGCGCGACTACCTCGAGTAGGCCGATGCGGTTCTTCATCCCGATCCTGATCGGGCGGATCCTCCGTGCCCTCGCCAGAGCGCGGGGCGGGGGATCCGCGTACCCCGGCTTCATCGTGCTCAAGCTCGTGCCGGACTTCCTGCAGCACGTGACGAAGCAGTTCCCGAACGGCGTCGTCTTCGTGCTCGGCTCGAACGGCAAGTCGACGACCACGCACATGATCTCGGACATCGTCCGGGCGCACGGGCTCCGTGTCTTCACGAACCCGTCCGGGGCGAACCTGCCGCAGGGCATCGCGTCGGCGTTGCTGTCCGAGGTGTCGCTGACTGGTCGCCTGAAGGCGGACATCGGCATCCTCGAGGTCGACGAGGCCTTCGCGGTCGAGCTCGCCGGCATCCTGTCGCCGTCCACGGTGACGATGCTCAACGTGCAGGTCGACCAGCTGTACCGGTTCTTCGAGACCGAGCGCGTCGCCGACATGATGCTCGACACCGCGGCACTGTCCACGGCGAACGTGATCACGAACCGCGACGACCAGTTCCTCGATGCCTACGCAGCGCGGGCCGGCCAGCGGGTGCTGCGCTTCGGTGCGAGCGCCGAGGTCGTCGCCGCCGCACCGAACGGCCTGCAGAACGCCGACGACTTCGACCGGCAGGACGCCCAGCCGAACGTCGCCGAATCAGAGGTCGTCGTGAACACCGGTGACGGTGCGACGATCCGGTTCGACGGTGCCGACATCGCGGTGCGCCTGCCCGCACGCGGCCTGCACTACGCGGTCGACGCTGCTGCTGCCACCGCCACGGCCAGCGCGGCACTCGGCACGCAGTTCCGCGCCGACGCCGTCACGAAGGCCTTCGGCACGATGAAGCCGGCGTACGGCCGCGGGGAGCGACTCCCGATCGCCGGCGAGTCCGCCGAGTTCACGATGTTCAAGAACGCCGCGAGCCTCCAGCTCAACCTCGACGCGCTGCCGGACCGCCCCGAGCAGGTCCTCATGGCGATCGACGAGGGCACGCCGGACATCTCCTGGATCTACGACATCGACTTCTCGAAGCTCGACCACGTGGACGTCGTCTCCGGTGACAAGGCCTGGCAGATCGCGATCGCCCTCGAGCACGCCGGTGTCCGCATCGGCCGGGTCGACCCCGACGTCGAGGCCGCGATCAAGCACATGGAGCAGCTCGGGTCGACGACCAGCGGGACGAAGAACTTCATCGTCAACTACGAGATCATGATGATCGCCCGCAGGGCCCTCGGCCACCCGGACATGGAGAAGACCGCATGACGGCCGATCGGCTGACCATCCTGCACGTCTACCCCCGGCAGATGGGCGTCTCGGGGGACCGCGGCAACGTCGCGGCCCTCGTCCGCCGTGCCGCCGCAGCCGGCCTCGACACCGAGGTGCTCGAGTACGCGCCCGGCGACGACCTGCCCGCCGCGGCCGACGTCGTGGTCATCGGCAACGGTCCGCTCAGCGCGATGCGTTCACTCGGTGCCGACGTCGCCCGCATCGGTGCTCCGCTCCGTTCGTTCGCGAGTGACGGCGTGCCGGTCATCGCCGTCGGCGGCGGGTTCGACCTGGCGACGAACGAGGTCGTGCCCACCGAGGGTGCTCCGCTCGCCGGGTTCGGCGTGTTCGACGCACGAGCCGTCCGTGGTGCCGAACGTCGGGTCAACTACTTCGTCCTCGAGACCCGGTACCCGCTGCTCCCCGGTGCGTCGAAGCGGCTCGCCGGCTTCGAGGACCACGCCACCACGATCGAGCTCGCGGCCGGGGTCACCCCCTTCGCCGACGTCGTGTCCGGCGGCGGCAACCAGGCGGGCGCCCCGGTCGAGGGTGCGATCGTCGGCACGTCGTTCGGCACGCACACGCAGGGTCCGATCCTGCCGCTCAACCCGCAGCTGACCGATGGTGTCCTCGCCGCGGCCGCCGCACGGCTGGGCCGCGAGTACTCGCCGGACCCGGAGCAGACGGCGACCATCGACCGCTACGCACGCGAGGCGCGCGCGACGGTCGATCGTTACGTCGACAAGGCGTTCAAGCGCATCGCGTGACGCTCACGAAGGCCGGGTCCCGACGGGACCCGGCCTTCGTCGTCTCCGCGCGTTCTGAGACGGGCAACAGACAGACGGGAGGCCCGGTGCCAGCTGGCACCGGGCCTCCCGTCTTGCTGTGCTCGCGCCTTCGCGCGCTACTTCGACTCGTAGAGTCGGCTGCTCTCGTCGTGCCACTCGATGGCGGTCGCCGCGAGCTTGTCCTTGAACTCGGCGCCGTGGTGCGCGCAGAAGAAGAGCTCGCCGCTCGACATGGTGGCTCGGATGTAGGCCTGCGCTCCGCAGCTGTCGCAACGGTCGGCGGCGGTCAGCTGGTGGTTGCTGACTTCGTCGATGGAGGGGTCCTGCACGGTCTGGGTCATTGCTGTGCTCCTCACGGATCGCAGGTGGTGCCGGGTGGTTGCACCATTTCAACACGTGATGCCTGAGAACGATGCATTGTGCAGCGCTGTTTCGCTGAGCGCGGATCGGTTGTCCCCAGTGCGAGTGTCCGCGCCGAGGGTGTCGGTGCCGCTCGGTAGCATCGGACGGTGAGCTCCGACTACTCCGCACGCCATCTCTCCGTCCTCGAAGGGCTCGAGGCGGTCCGGAAGCGTCCGGGGATGTATATCGGCTCGACCGACTCCCGTGGGCTCATGCACTGCCTGTGGGAGATCATCGACAACTCCGTCGACGAAGCCCTGGCGGGGCACGGCGACGAGATCGGCGTCGTGCTGCACGCCGACGGTTCGGTCGAGGTCCGCGACACCGCTCGTGGCATCCCGGTGGACGTCGAACCGAAGACCGGACTGACCGGCGTCGAGGTCGTGTTCACCAAGCTGCACGCCGGTGGCAAGTTCGGGTCGGGGTCGTACGCGGCGTCCGGCGGACTGCACGGCGTCGGTGCCTCGGTGGTCAACGCCCTGTCCGAGCGCCTCGACGTCGAGGTCGACCGCGGCGGCAGGACCTACGCCATGTCGTTCCACCGCGGCGAGCCCGGCACGTTCGACGACGCCGAGGGCATCGGTCCGGACGCCCCGTTCAGCCCGTTCACCTCGGGCAGCGAGCTTCGGGTGGTCGGCAAGGTGAAGAAGGGCGTCACGGGTTCCCGGATCCGGTACTGGGCGGACCGGCAGATCTTCACCGCCGATGCGCGGTTCAGCACCGATGACCTGGTCACCCGGGCGCGGCAGACGGCGTTCCTGGTGCCCGGACTCGGCATCACGATCACCGACGAGCGCGTGTCCTCGATCGAGGCCGCAGCTGCGCGTGCCGAGGCGACGGGGACCGCCGTCGAGGCCGGCCCGGTCGTCGAGCGCTTCCGCTACGAGGGCGGCATCGGCGAGTTCGTCGAGCACCTCGCGGCCGACACCGCCGTCACCGACGTCTGGCGCGTGCAGGGCACCGGGACCTTCACCGAGACCGTCCCGATGCTCGACGACAAGGGCCACATGGTGTCGACCTCGGTCGAGCGCTCCTGCGAGGTGGACCTCGCGCTGCGGTGGGGCGACGGCTACGAGACGGTGTTCCGCAGCTTCGTCAACATCATCGCCACGCCGAAGGGCGGCACGCACCAGGCCGGCTTCGAGTCCGGTCTGGTCAAGGCCGTCCGAGCACAGGTCGAGGCGAACGCCCGCAAGCTCAAGGTCGGGCAGGACAAGCTCGACAAGGACGACGTGCTCGCCGGCATGACCGCCGTGCTGACCGTCCGACTGCCCGAGCCGCAGTTCGAGGGGCAGACGAAGGAGATCCTCGGCACGCCGGCGGTGCGCAAGATCGTCGACCAGGTCGTGTCGAAGCGCATCACCGAGATCCTGACGTCGACGCAACGCACCGAGAAGGCCCAGGCCGCGACCCTGCTCGAGAAGGTCGTCGCCGAGATGAAGACCCGCATCTCGGCCCGCGCCCACAAGGAAACGCAGCGCCGGAAGAACGCGCTCGAGAACTCCTCGTTGCCGACGAAGCTCGCGGACTGCCGGTCGCAGGAGACCGAGGGCACCGAGCTCTTCATCGTCGAGGGCGACTCGGCGCTGGGGACCGCGAAGCTCGCACGCAACAGCGAGTACCAGGCGCTGCTGCCGATCCGCGGCAAGATCCTCAACGTGCAGAAGGCGTCCGTGTCGGACATGCTGTCGAACGTCGAGTGCGCGTCGATCATCCAGGTCATCGGTGCCGGCTCCGGCCGGACGTTCGAGATCGACCAGGCGCGCTACGGCAAGGTCATCATCATGTCGGACGCCGACGTCGACGGCGCCCACATCCGCACGCTGCTGCTGACCCTGTTCTTCCGGTACATGCGACCGATGATCGAGCAGGGCCGGGTGTTCGCCGCCGTGCCGCCGCTGCACCGGGTGGTCGTGGTGAACCGCGGCAAGCCGAACGACACGCTCTACACGTACTCCGAGCAGGAACTGCAGACCGTGCTGAAGAAGCTCGAGAAGACCGGCAAGAAGTACCAGGAGCCGATCCAGCGGTACAAGGGTCTCGGTGAGATGGACGCCGACCAGCTGGCCGAGACCACGATGGACCGCGCGCACCGGACCCTGCGGCGGGTGAACATCACGCACGCCGAGAGCGCGGCGAAGGTGTTCGAGCTGCTCATGGGCAACGACGTGGCCCCGCGCAAGGAGTTCATCCTGGCCGGCGAGGGTCTGGACCGTGACCGCATCGACGCGTAGCCGCGCGGCGGCGCTGGCCGCGCGGCCGCTGGCGCCGCTGGCCCGAGTCTCGGCCTCAGCGACTCGTCTCGGGCTGCGTGCTCGGATTTCGGTCGCTCAGCCCGAGTCTCGGTGCCGCCAGCGCGACACGGTGCCGCCACCGTGCGCGGTCCGTGCCGCCACCGCGACAGTGCCCCGCGAACTGTTCGCGGGACACTGTCGCTTTCGCAGGGAGGGGCTGCCGCGCGCTACGCGTCGCCAGCGGTGCCGTCGAGCGCCGCAGCACTGCCACCGATCGAGCCGATGACCGCCTCGAGCGGCGCACCCGACCCGTCACGCTTCGACAGCCAGTCGGGCAGGGTCCGCGCGGCGCCGTCCGTGCCGACCGCGTGCGGGGGAGCGATGCCCGCCCAGCCCACGGTGAGCCCGTCCTCGCCCTTCAGGAACGCGTGCGCCCGGACACCCTGGGTCGCCCGGCCCTTGGCGGGGAACTCGGACAGGGCGGAGACCTTGGCGCGGCCGGAGTCGGTGCCCGGAAGCGCCGTGGAGGTCGTGGACACGGTGGCGACCACGGCGTCGTCGGACCGGGCGACGGACCCGAACCAGATCACCGAGGACCCGGACGCCAGCGCCATGCCCGCGACACCGCCGGCCGGCAAGCCCTGGGCACGGACGCCGGACGCGGGGAAGCGCAGGAGCTGGGCGTTCGAGCTGATGAACACCAGGTCGTCGGACTCGGGTGCCTGGGCAGCGCCGACCACCGCATCGCCGGGCTTCAGGCCGATGGCGACGAACTCGGGCTTGTCGGGCCAGGCTCCGGGGACGACGCGCTTCACGACGCCCTGCGCGGTACCGATGGCGAGGGAGTCCGACGACGCGCCGGACAGGTCGACGAGTGCAACGACCGTCTCGCCCTTGGTGAGCACCAGGAAGTCGGTGACCCGTACGCCGGCGTCGAGCCGGACCGCGGCGGGCGGCACCGCCGGGACGTCGACGGGGGAGAGCCGCAGGACCCGCCCGGTCGAGGTCAGCGCGCCGACCTGGCCCCGGACGGTGCTCACCACGGCGGACCGGACGGCGTCGTGCTTGGAGCGCTTCGGCACGCGGACGATGCTGAGCTCCGACGTCGGGATGTCGACGCGGATGAGCCGTCCGGTGGTCGAGAGCAGCACGCGGCACGGCGAGTCGGCGACCTGGAGCGACTCCGGGTCGACCGCGGCCTTGCGACCGCCCTTGACGGGGGCGTCGGCCTCGGTGAGCAGGGTTCGGCGCGGGGTGGCGAACTTGTCGGAGACCTCGGTGAGCTCGAGCGCGACCTGGGCACGGAGCCGTTCGTCGGACGCCAGGAGTTCCTCGAGCGCAGCGATGTCGGCGAGCAGCTGGTCGCGCTCGGCCTCGAGCTCCATGCGCGAGAACTTCGTCAGGCGTCGGAGCCGCAGTTCGAGGATGTACTCGGCCTGCACCTCGGACAGGTCGAACACGTCACGGAGCCGGCTCCGTGCGGCTTCGGAGTCGTCCGAGGTGCGGATGACCTGGATGACCTCGTCGATGTCGAGGATCGCGATGAGCAGTCCCTCGACCAGGTGCAGCCGCTCGCGACGACGCGCGAGCCGGTACTCCGACCGCCGGGTGACGACCGACAGTCGGTGCTGCACGTAGACGTCGAGCAGCTCGCGCAGCCCGAGCGTGCGCGGGGACCCGCCGACGAGCGCGACGTTGTTGATGCCGAATCCGTCCTCGAGCGGGGTGTGCTTGTACAGCTGCTCGAGCACCGCGGTGGGGTTGAACCCGCTCTTGATGCCGATGACGAGCCGGAGCCCGTGGTTGCGGTCGGTCAGGTCGTTGACGTCCGAGATGCCGACGAGCTTCTTGGACTGGACGCCGTCCTTGATCTTCTCGATGACGCGCTCGGGGCCGACCAGGTACGGCAGCTCGGTGACGACGAGCCCGACCTTGCGCGGGGTGAGGTTCTCGACGCTCACCTTCGACCGGGTCCGGAACGTGCCACGCCCGGTGGCGTAGGCGTCGCGGACCCCGGAGAGCCCGACGATGGTGCCACCGGAGGGCAGGTCCGGCCCCGGCACGAACTCCATCAGCTCTTCGAGGGTGGCCTGCGGGTTCATCAGCAGGTGCTTCGCGGCCTCGACCACTTCGCCCAGGTTGTGCGGCGCCATGTTCGTGGCCATGCCGACCGCGATGCCCGACGCGCCGTTGACGAGCAGGTTCGGGAACGCCGCGGGCAGGACCCCGGGCTGCATGATCTGGTTGTCGTAGTTCGGGACGAAGTCGACGACGTCCTCGCCGAGGCCCTCGGTCATCGCCATCGACGGTTCGGCCAGGCGGGCCTCGGTGTACCGGGCGGCGGCGGGACCGTCGTCGAGCGACCCGAAGTTGCCGTGGCCGTCGATCAGCGGCACGCGCATCGTGAACGGCTGCGCCATCCGCACCAGCGCGTCGTAGATCGCGCCGTCGCCGTGCGGGTGCAGCTTGCCCATCACCTCGCCGGTGACGCGGGCGCTCTTGACGTGCCCGCGGTCGGGCCGCAGGCCCATCTCGGCCATCTGGTACAGGATGCGCCGCTGGACGGGCTTCAGGCCGTCGCGCGCATCGGGCAGCGCCCGCGAGTAGATGACGGAGTACGCGTACTCGAGGAAGGAGCCCTGCATCTCCTCGGAGACGTCGACGTCCTCGATGCGCTCACCGTCGGGCAGGCCGACTGCGTCCGTGCGTGCCATGGCACCTTTCTGGAAGACTCGTTGGAATGGGAACAAGCGTACCGACGGCCCCCGACGCCGCCGCGAACCTCGCCGACGTCTTCCCGAGTTGCCTCGTGGCGCTCGGGGCTGCGGACGGCGCGTGGTCGCGTGACCACGGCCTGGAGGCCCGGATCGCCCTCCGTCCCGCCCGTTCCGCGATCGTCGTCCTGGTCGACGGCCTCGGGAGCGTCGCGCTGTCGGCTCGCGCCGGACACGCCCGCTGGCTCACGGCCGCCAAGGGGTCCGGCACCGCGAAGAAGCTACGCAGCGGGTTCCCGACCACGACAGCCGCGGCGCTGAGCACCCTGACCACCGGACGGTCGCCCGGCACGCACGGCGTCGTCGGCTACAGCGGCTGGAACCCGGACACCGGCGCCGTGATGAACCTCCTGGGCGGGTGGGACACCGAGGTCCCCGCGGACTGGTTCCTCACCGAGACGCTCTTCACCCGCGCCGCGGAGCTCGGCGTCGACCCCGTCGTCATCGGCCCCGATCGGTACCGGGCGTCGGGCATGACCGCGAACGTCCTCGGCGGCGCGCGGTACGTGTCGGCGGACACGATCCCGGAGCGCATCGACGCTGCCCTGGCCGAGACCGCCACCGGTCGGTCGCTCGTGTACCTGTACGTGCCGGAGCTCGACTCGATCGGCCACAAGTCCGGGTGGCAGTCCGACCGGTGGACGGCGACGCTCGAGCTGCTCGACGGCGAGCTCGCCCGCCTCGATGCCCGCGGTGCGTCGGACGTGGGTGTCCTGGTCACCGCGGACCACGGTGTGCTCGACGTGCCCGACCACGCGAACATCGCCATCGACTCGCTCCTGTTGACGGACGTCGTCGGGGTGGCGGGCGATCCGCGGTGCCGCCAGCTCACGGTGGCGCCGGGCACCGACGTGCGCGGGCTGGTCGGGGCGTTCCGGGCGCGCTACGGCAAGAAGGCGTACGTCGCGAGCCGCGACGAGGCGATCGCCGCCGGGTGGTTCGGTGCGGTCGCGCCACAGGTCGTTCCGCGCATCGGCGACGTGATCGTCGTGGCACGCGGGTCGTGGGCGTTCAACGACGACCGCGCGCTGCGGGACGGCGAGGTACCGAAGCGCATGATCGGTCAGCACGGCGCGATGACCGACGAGGAGACGTTCGTCCCGCTTCGGCTTGCCGGGGCGTTCGCGCAGTAGCAGCCGGCCGCGGGTCAGTCCGAGCTGATCAGGTCAGTCCGAGCTGATCAGGCCGGGTCCTCCGGGCGGGTGCCGAAGACGATCTCGTCCCAGCTCGGCATGGACCGGCGGTTGCGCTTCTTGCGCTCCGCACGGCCCTCGGCTTCGGGCGCCGATGCCGGACGGGCGTCGGCCGACGGCGGGACGGTGTCGCCCTCGGGCTCGTCCTCGAACCCCTGCAGCGGGATGTCGACGACGCTGATCGAGGTGCCGCGGGCCGGCTCGTCACGCTGTTCGCCGAACGAGGCGGCCTCGCGCTCCCCACGGCGGCGGCGGAGCGCCTCGAGCAGGTCGGCGGTCTCGTTGCCGGGTGCGCGCTCCTCGACGGCCGCCTGGCCGATGCGGGGCAGCGGTGCACGGAGCGGTGCGCGGTCGGGGACGTCGGGGTTCGTGACAGCCTCGTCCTCTTCCTCGACGCGGAAGGCGCCGGAGTCGAAGCGGGTGCCGTCGTCGTCCTGCTGCTCGTACTCCACGGCGCGCAGGCGGGGCGCGATGCCCTCGTCGTCGGTGTGCGAGAGCCGGTGCGCGTCGCCGTTGTCCGGCACGAGCGTCGAGGTCTTCGGGTCGAAGCGCCACTGGGCGTCGTGCTCGACCTCGGCCGCGGTGTAGCGGACCCGGACCTGCCAGCCGCTCTCCGGGTGCTTCCACGAGCCCCAGCTGATCGCGGTGGCCTCGCCGGCCTCGAGCTTCGCGGTGATCGCCGCGCCGAAGGTGTCGGGGGCCTCGTCGTCGACCGGGGTCACCGGGACGCGGTGCGAGGCGTCGAGGACGAACGCGCGCTCGGCGAGCACCGGGCCCTCGAAGCGTCGGACGTACTCGACGTCGACGTCGAGCGCGGCCGCGACCTCGGCGGCGTCGGCACCACCACGGATGCGGGCCTGGACGTCCTTGGGGGAGACCCGCTTCTGCGGACCGGCGTCCGGGTTGGCCTGACGCACCTGCCCCGGCAGCGAGGACGTGACGGGCAACCGGAACTCGGTACCGCCGTCGGTCGCCAGGAGGAGTGCGCCTGCCTCGACTCCGATGACTCTCACGTCTTGCATGGTCCAGCCTTCCCAGCGTCGCGTACGGTCGTGCGTCGTACCCCGTGAGTATGCAGTGGTCGCGGACGGTTTCCGCGGAGGCGCACGGGCGTGCCGCGGAGTCTGCGCATCAGTGGCGACGGGTGTCGGGAATGTTCCGATCCGGTCACGGGTTGCAGCGCCGTGACGACCCGCCGCAGATCTCGGTTTGCACTCTGGCGGGACGTAGTGCAAACTGTCGCCGCCGATCACCCGGCGACGACCTCTCGATACGAGAAATGGATGGGCATGGCCACCGATTACGACGCCCCCCGGAAGACCGATGACAACTCCGATTCGGAGTCGATCGAGGCCCTCAAGGAGCGCGTTCCCGACAAGATGTCGGGGGTCGTCGACGATGATTCGGACAACCCCGGCAGCTTCGAACTCGCCGGGCAGGACCTGAGCGACGTCGACCTCGACGTCGTGGTGCTGCCCCCGCAGGTCGATGAGTTCACCTGCGTCGAGTGCTTCCTCGTGAAGCACCGCTCCCAGCTCGACCACGAGTCGAAACTCGGGCCGGTCTGCGCGGAATGCGCAGCGCTCTAGACGCACCGATGACCGAAGGCCCCGCATCCTCCAGGATGCGGGGCCTTCGTCGTACGGTGCGGGACGGACGCGTGCCGGGCCTCCCGTCACCTGTGCGTGTCAGCGTCGCAGCAACGCGTCCCAGTCGACTGCGCGACGCAGCACCGGGACCAGGCGGTCCGCGAACGCTCTCGTGGTGTGCACCTGGTCGACCCGGACGAGCGTGTCGTCGATCACCGCGGGGCACGACGAGCCGTCGCTGCTGCACGACCACGCGGCCATGTCGACGTACGCCGCGCCCGGTCCGCTCGAGCGGACCGCGGCGGCCTCCGCGGTGCGTTTCGCTCGGGCGTCCGGGGTGACCGAAGCGGCGCACGGTCCGAACCCGTGGATCCGGTCGGGGCACGTGGATGAGTCCGGACCGTACTGGGGTGCGCTGAGCACGAGCACGCGGTGGTGGTCGCGGCGGAACGCGCGGATCGTCTCGGCCATCGACCGTTCCCAGAGCGCGGCTGCACGGCCCGCTGGGAGGTCGCCGAGGTGCTCCCGGTACTCGCCCGTGACGGCGCTGATGACCACGAGTCGGGGGTCAGCCGCTGTGACCGCCCGGTGGAGGGCCCGTTTGGCCGTCAGACAGGCATCGGACCACCGGTGCCGCACCGCGCGTGTCGGGATGACGGCGCTGCAGCTCGCCACGCCTGTCACGCCGATGGCGGTACCCGTCGGTAGCGCTCCGACGACGGTCGGCGACCACGCGACGGTGGTGGAGTCGCCGACCACGAGCACATCGGCCCCGGTCGTCGCGCCGCACGTCCGGAGGGGCTCGCCGACGCCGACGAGGCAGCCGCCGTCCCGCATGGCGGGCGGCAGGGAGGCGCGGGTGGCACCGGCGGCGAGTGCTGTGGCGTCCGGGTGCCCGTCGACGGCCACGGCGGTGCGGAGTGCGCGAGCGTCCGCGAACGGGAGTCGCTCGGGGGCGTTCGTGGGTGGTCGCTCGAGCAGCCGCGCCGCGGAGGCCGGATCCCCGACGGTCATCGTGGCGACCGACAGTGTGACCACGATCGCCGGGACCACCAGTGGGAGCCGTCGGAGGCGCTGTCGGTGTCGTGGCCGGTGCCCGACGGGACGTCGGGTCCGGAGCGGCTCCTCGACGTACCGCGTCGAGAGGGTGGCGAGCACGAGTGTGACCGTCACCGCAGCCGCCGTGCCCATCGCCCCGGGGGCGACGACGGCGGCGAACACCAAGAGCGGCCAGTGCCAGAGGTACGCCGAGTAGGAGACCCGACCGAGCGCGACCACGGGCCGGACCACCCACCGCACCGCGGGGAGCCGGAGCTGCAGGTCGCCGGCCACGAGCACCAATGCGGTCCCGACGACGACCGGGACCGTCGGGAACGGCGACACGGGGGCGAGGAGCACCCCGATGATGACGCCACCCGCGCCGACCGATCCGAGCCCGACGGTGACGGCTGTCGGCAGTGCCCGCGGCGTCGGGTGCGCGGTCACGGTCGACCGCGTCGCCACGGTCGGCAGCGTCGCCACGGTCGGCAGCGTCGCCACGGTCGCTCCGAGGAGGAGCTCCCATGCCCGGGCCCAGGTCTGGAAGTAGGCAGAGTCCGTGACGGGACCGGCACCGACGGCGACGACGGTCCCGACGGCCGTGAGTGCGGCGACCACAACAGGGACCAGACCAGCGCGCCGACGTCCGCAGACCGCCAGGACGGCGAGCAGGAGCACCGGCCACACGGCGTAGAACTGCTCCTCGACGGCCAGCGACCAGAAGTGCCGGAGCGGCGAGGCCGCGGTCTCGGCGAAGTAGTCGGCATCCTGGCGGACGAGATGCCAGTTCATCGTGCCGACGAGCGCCGCGAGGGCGTCGCCGAGCACGGACACGAACCTGGGCCGGAACCAGAGCGCCGCCGAGACCGACACGGTGACGACGACGACCACGAGCGCGGCGGGGAGGAGACGCCGGATCCGACGCACCGCGAACCCGACGAGGTCGATGCGGCCGGTGCGGACGTGCTCAGCGAGCAGGCTCCGCGTGATCACGAACCCGGAGAGGACGAAGAACACGTCGACTCCGAGCCACCCGCCGGCAGGGGTGCCGAGCGCGTGTTCGGTGATCACCAGGGCGACCGCGACGCCGCGAAGGGCCTCGACATCGATCCGCTTCGTACTGGGTGGTTTCGTACTGGGTGGTTTCGTACTGGGTGGTTTCGTACTGGGTGGTTTCGTACGGGGTGGTTTCGTACGGGGTGGTGGAGAACGATCCATCACCCCAGACTGGCATGTGAGATACCAGGTCAGCGCGTATGTTGCATGGCCTCGACCACCTTGGTGGGCTGCCGGACGCTGACCAGCCAGTAGGGCGTCGGGTCGGCGTCGTCGCGGACCTCGACCTTGACGACCCCGCGCACGTAGCCGCGGAAGAGCGTCCACGCTCGTGCGTCGAGCTTCGGGCCGCGCTGCGTGGTCGCCTCGGCGCCTTCGAACGCCTCAACGCTGCCGACGAGTGCGCGGGGGAGGTGCGCCTTGCCGGCGCGGAACTCGCTGTCCGTGACCTCGATGGTGGGTGCGAGTGCCCACAGGAGCACGAGGACGCCGAGCTCCATGCCGATCGCCACGAGCACACCGGCGAGCACGCTGATGGGCAGGAACACGAGCAGGGTGGCGGGGATGACGAGCGCCGTCGCCAGGTACAGGGCGGGCGGGGCCCAGAGTCGTTCGCGGTACAGGGTCACGGGTCCATTCGACCACGACTCGGGGCAGGTCACGGTCGGGTCACGTCTCTGCACTACCCTCGACACGTGACCGAACCAGTCGACGTCCTCTGGACCGGGGAGAACCGCCCCGGACACGCCCACCCCGGCGACGCCGGTGCCGACCTCGTCTCGACCGAGGCCTTCGTGCTGCAGCCGGGCGAGCGCCACCTGGCCGCGACCGGGCTGCGGATCGCGCTCCCCGAGGGGTACGCCGCGTTCGTGGTCCCGCGCAGCGGGCTCGCCGCCAAGCACGGCATCACCATCGTCAACAGCCCGGGCACGGTCGACTCCGGGTACCGCGGTGAGATCAAGGTCTCGCTGCTCAACACCGACCGGTCCGAGCCGTACGAGGTGCACGTGGGTGACCGGATCGCACAGCTGATCGTCATGCCCGTGCCGCGGGTGACGTACACGCACGTCGAGGAACTCCCCGACAGCGTCCGGGGCCAGGGTGGCTTCGGCTCGTCCGGCTACGGTGACCGGAGCGGTGCCGGCACCGGCGCCGCCGATGATGTTCAGGAAGGAACGCGCGCATGAAGTTCGGTCGACGCAAGCGTGACGAGGGCGAGGTGGCCGAGGTCGAGGTGGCCGAGGCCGTCGCCGACGAGGTCGAGATCGCGGACACGACCCCCGAGGTCGACATCGCGACGGACGCCGACGCGGACCTCGACGAGGTCGACGGGGTCGCCCCGACGGACAAGTCCGCACCCGAGGACCGTGCCGAGAACGGCCCGCACGACGAGACCGAGGCGAACCTGGTCCGTCCGTACGTCGACCTGGGCGGCGTGAAGGTCCTGCCGCGCGAAGGCCTGCACCTGCGCCTCGAGGTCGAGGAGGGCTCGCAGCGCGTCGTCGCGGTCGGGCTCGACTACGACGACTCGACGCTGCAGGTCCAGCCGTTCGCCGCACCGCGCTCGACGGGTCTGTGGCACGAGATCCGCGCACAGATCGCCGAGCAGATCGAGCGCCAGGGCGGTGTCGTGACCGAGGTCGACGGCCCGTTCGGCCCCGAGCTCCGCGCGTCCGTGCCCGTCGCGGTCGACGGCGACGGCGGCACCGCCGGCGTCCGGCCGGCCCGCTTCGTCGGCGTCGACGGCCCGCGCTGGTTCCTGCGCGGGGTGATCGCCGGCAAGGCCGCCGAGCAGCCCGACGACGCGAGCGAGATCGAGGAGCTGTTCCGCAGCGTCGTCGTCGTGCGCGGCACGACGCCGATGCCGCCGCGCGACCTCATCCCGCTGCACATGCCGAAGTCGACGCAGACCGCGATCTGACGACCTGACCCGCCCTGGAGGCACGGTGCCGGAACACGACGACACCCACCGACCCGAGACGGCCGGGTCCGAAGCCGTGCCCGCGTCCGCTGGGATCCCTGACGCTGCGCCGTCGTTCTCGGCGCAGTTCCGCGACGCGGTGCAGAACGCGGGCATCGCCCGCGTCGCCCCTGGCGAGGCGCCCTCCGGGCGCGCGCTGCTCGGAGCCGTCGGCGGGATCCGCGGGCTCGCCGAGTCGGTGCTGCCCGGGTTCGCGTTCCTCGTCGTCTACGCGATCACGAAGGAGCTCGTGCCGAGCGTCGTGATCCCGGTCGTCGTCGGACTCGTCTTCGTCGTGCTCCGCCTGGTGCAGCGACAGTCGCTGACGATGTCCTTCGCGGGCATCCTCGGCGTCGCGGTGTCGGCCGGCCTCGCCCTCATCACCGGACGCGCCGAGAGCAACTTCATCCCGGGGATCATCATCAACTCGGTGTGGTTGGTCGGGCTCCTGGTGTCACTGGCTGTCCGCTGGCCGCTCATCGGTCTGGTCGTCGGGTTCCTGCTGCCGGCGAACGAGGACGGCTCGCACGTCGACTGGCGCGCCGACCCGGTCAAGCGCCGCGTGCTGACGGTCGCCACCTGGATCTGGGTCGGGCTCTTCGCACTCCGCCTGGCCGTCGAGGTGCCGCTCTACCTCACCGCGCAGGTCGAGCTGCTCGCCGGCCTCAAGCTCATCCTCGGTGTCCCGCTCTACGCCGCCGTGCTCTGGGTCACGTGGCTGCTGGTGCGCACCGTGTTCGTGCGGAGGGACGACGCCGCCACGGTGTAGAGTTGTCTCGACATCAAGAGACTTTCCCGTCCGGCGCTCCGGCGTCAGCGGGATTAGGTTTGCCTTGCTGGTGGGACGGACCACGGCCCGCGATGATGAGGGCAAACCGATCAGTAGGGAGGCGGCACGGTGGCTGCAGTCAATAGCTTCGGCTCGAAGGACACACTGTCGGTTGGGGGTGTCGACTACGCGATCCACCGGATCGACACGGTGCCCGGGCACGAGAAGCTCCCGTACAGCCTGAAGGTGCTGCTCGAGAACCTCCTCCGCACCGAGGACGGCAAGAACGTCACCGAGGCGCAGATCCGCGCGCTCGGCTCCTGGCGCCCCGACGCCGACCCGGACACCGAGATCCAGTTCTCGCCGGCGCGCGTCGTCATGCAGGACTTCACGGGCGTGCCGTGCATCGTCGACCTCGCCACCATGCGCGAGGCGATGGCGGACATCGGCGGCGACCCGAACAAGATCAACCCGCTGTCCCCGGCCGAGATGGTCATCGACCACTCGGTCATCGCCGACCTCTTCGGCAGCACGGACGCACTCCAACGCAACACCGACCTCGAGTACGAGCGGAACGGAGAGCGCTACCAGTTCCTCCGCTGGGGCCAGACCGCGTTCGAGGACTTCAAGGTCGTCCCGCCGGGCACCGGCATCGTGCACCAGGTCAACATCGAGTACCTGGCGAAGGTCACCTACACGCGTGACTTCGACGGCGAGACCTACGCCTACCCGGACACCCTCGTCGGCACCGACTCGCACACCACGATGGTGAACGGGCTCGGCGTGCTCGGCTGGGGCGTCGGCGGCATCGAGGCCGAGGCAGCGATGCTCGGCCAGCCGGTGTCGATGCTCATCCCGAAGGTCGTCGGCTTCAAGCTCTCCGGTGAGATCCCGGCCGGCGTGACCGCGACCGACGTGGTGCTCACCATCACGCAGGAACTCCGCAAGCACGGTGTCGTCGGCAAGTTCGTCGAGTTCTACGGCGAGGGCGTCAGCGCCGTCCCGCTCGCGAACCGCGCCACCATCGGCAACATGTCGCCCGAGTTCGGCTCGACCGCGGCGATCTTCCCGGTCGACGACGTCACGCTCGACTACCTGCGTCTGACCGGTCGCGACGAGGCGCAGATCGCCCTGGTCGAGGCGTACTCCAAGGCCCAGGGCCTGTGGCACGACGCCTCGGTCGAGCCGGCGTACTCCGAGTACATGGAGCTCGACCTCTCCACGGTCGTGCCGTCGATCTCGGGGCCGAAGCGTCCGCAGGACCGCATCGAACTGTCCAAGGCGAAGGACCAGTTCGAGGTCGACCTGAACAACTACACGACCCCGAGCGAGCAGACCGACCTCGACGACGCGGTGGAGGAGACCTTCCCGGCCTCCGACCCGATCGCCGCGGGCTCGACCAACGAGGACACCAACCTGCACGAGCACGTCTACGTGTCGAGCGCCCCGTCGACGGCCTCGGCCCCGACGAAGGTCGCGATGGACGGGGCCGACCCGTTCACGATCGACCACGGTGCCGTCGCGATCGCCGCGATCACCTCGTGCACGAACACGTCGAACCCGTCCGTCATGATGGCGGCCGGCATCCTCGCGCGGAACGCCGCCGCCAAGGGCCTCACCTCGAAGCCGTGGGTCAAGACGACGCTCGCCCCCGGTTCCAAGGTCGTCACCGACTACTACGAGAAGGCCGGTCTCACGACATACCTCGAGCAGCTCGGCTTCTACACGGTCGGCTACGGCTGCACCACCTGCATCGGCAACTCGGGCCCGCTGCCCGAGGAGATCTCGCAGGCCGTGCAGGACAACGACCTGGCCGTCACCGCCGTCCTGTCGGGCAACCGCAACTTCGAGGGGCGCATCAACCCCGATGTCAAGATGAACTACCTGGCGTCCCCGCCCCTGGTCATCGCGTACGCCCTCGCCGGGTCGATGCACTTCGACTTCGACAAGGACGCCCTCGGCAAGGACCAGGACGGCAACGACGTCTACCTGCAGGACATCTGGCCCGACGCGGCCGAGGTCCAGCAGGTCATCGACGAGTCGATCGACACCGAGATGTTCACCCACGAGTACGGCTCCGTGTTCGAGGGCGACGACCGCTGGAAGAACCTGCCGACCCCCACGGGCGACACCTTCGAGTGGGACCAGGAGTCGACCTACGTGCGGAAGCCCCCGTACTTCGAGGGCATGACCATGCAGCCCGACGCGGTGTCCGACATCTCCGGCGCCCGCGTGCTGGCGAAGCTCGGTGACTCGGTCACGACCGACCACATCTCGCCCGCCGGCTCGATCAAGGCGGACAGCCCGGCCGGCAAGTACCTGGCCGAGCACGACGTGGACCGCAAGGACTTCAACTCCTACGGCTCGCGTCGCGGCAACCACGAGGTGATGATCCGCGGCACGTTCGCGAACATCCGCCTGCGCAACCAGCTGCTCGACGGCGTGGAGGGCGGTTACACCCGTGACTTCACGACCGCCGACGGCGAGCAGTCGTTCATCTACGACGCCTCGCAGCACTACCAGGAGCAGGGCATCCCGCTCGTCATCTTCGGTGGCAAGGAGTACGGCTCGGGTTCGTCGCGCGACTGGGCGGCCAAGGGCACGAACCTGCTCGGCGTCCGCGCCGTCATCACCGAGAGCTTCGAGCGGATCCACCGCTCGAACCTCATCGGCATGGGCGTCGTCCCGCTGCAGTTCCCGGCGGGCGAGACGGTCGAGTCCCTCGGGCTCGACGGCACCGAGGTCGTCTCGATCTCGGGCCTGACCGAGCTCAACGAAGGCCGGACCCCGAAGACCGTGCACGTCACCGCGACGCCGAGCGAGCACTCGCCCGCCGGCAAGCAGCCGGTCGAGTTCGACGCGGTCGTCCGCATCGACACCCCGGGTGAGGCCGACTACTACCGCAACGGTGGCATCCTGCAGTACGTGCTCCGGTCGCTCGTCTGAGCGAGCCGAGCACGGGTCGCTGACGCGACCACAGGACGGACTGGAGGCCCGTGGCGAACCCGCCACGGGCCTCCCGCGCGCTCCGCATGATGCGACGCGCCAGCGGCGCGCGGCGCCAGCGCCGACCGAGCCTGCGAGGTCGGTTGAATGGGAGTCCACGAGAATAGAGTGGGCCGACAGCCCCCACGAAAGGAGCGCCCGTGAGCCTGCTCAGCAGCATCACGTCGCCGCGCGACCTGAAGCGTCTCTCCGACGTGCAGATGACCGAACTCGCCGCCGAGATCCGCAGGTTCCTGGTGGCCGAGGTCGCGAAGACCGGTGGGCACCTCGGGCCCAACCTCGGCGTGGTCGAGCTGACGCTCGCGATGCACCGGGTGTTCGACTCCCCGAACGACCCCTTCGTGTTCGACACCGGGCACCAGTCGTACGTGCACAAGCTCGTCACCGGGCGGCAAGACTTCTCGAAGCTCCGCGAGCGGGGCGGCATCGCCGGCTACCCGCAGCGGAGCGAGTCCGAGCACGACATCGTGGAGTCCTCGCACGCGTCGTCGTCCCTGTCCTGGGCCGACGGGATCTCCCGCGCGTTCGGGCAGACCGGACAGACCGACCGCACCGTCGTCGCGGTGGTCGGTGACGGCGCCCTCACCGGTGGGATGACGTGGGAGGCGCTCAACAACATCTCGGACGACAACGACCGCCGCCTGGTCATCGTCGTCAACGACAACGGCCGCTCGTACGCTCCGACGATCGGCGGCATGGCGCGGTTCCTCAGCTCCATGCGCACGCGGCGTGAGTACCGGGCGCTGTACGAGACCTCCCGGGCCGTGGCCGATCGCTTCGGTGCTCCCGGCCGGGCCGTGTACCGCGGGATGCGCGGGGGGCTGCACGGGTTCCTGTCGCGCTTCACGAACAACGAAGCGCTGTACTCGAACCTCGACATCAAGTACATCGGGCCGGTCAACGGACACGACCAGCGTGCGATGGAGGCAGCGCTCCGGCAGGCGAAGGCCTACGGCGCCCCGACGATCGTGCACGCGATCACCGAGAAGGGCCACGGGTTCGAACCCGCCCTGCGCGACCAGGCCGACCAGTTCCACGCCGTCGGGCACATCGACCCGGAGACGGGGGAGTCGCTCGACGCCGCGTCGGGTCCGTCGTGGACCTCGGTGTTCGCGTCGACCCTGGCTTCTGTGGGCGATTCGGACCCCCGTGTCGTCGCGATCACGGCAGCGATGCTCCGACCGACCGGACTGCACCTGTTCCAGGAGCAGCACCCCGACCGCGTGTACGACGTCGGCATCGCCGAGCAGCACGCCGTGACGACCGCCGCCGGTCTCGCCTACGGCGGCCTGCACCCCGTGGTGGCGCTCTACGCGACCTTCCTCAACCGCGCCTTCGACCAGGTGCTGATGGACGTCGCGCTGCACAAGGCCGGCGTGACGTTCGTGCTCGACCGTGCCGGCATCACCGGACCGGACGGACCATCGCACCACGGGATGTGGGACCTCGCGTTGCTGCAGGTCGTGCCCGGCATCCGGATCGCCGCACCGCGTGACGCAGCAACCCTGCGCGAGGAGTTCCGCGAGGCGATCGCCGTCGACGACGCCCCCACCGTCCTCCGGTGGTCGAAGGGCCAGGTCGGGCCCGACATCCCCGCCGTCCGTCGCCTCCACGATGGTGTGGAAGTGCTGCACGCCGCTGCGGACGGCGTCGAGGACGTGCTCTTCGTGGCCGTCGGCTCCATGGTGCCGACGGCGCTCGAGGCCGCGGCGCTGCTCGAGGCGCAGGGCATCGGCGTCACCGTCGTCGACCCGCGCTGGGTGGTCCCGATCCCGGGCTCGCTCATCGAGCTGTCGCGGACGCACCGGCTCGTCATCACGATCGAGGACGGCGTGCGCGTCGGTGGCGTCGGGACCCGACTCCGGCAGGACCTGCGGGCCGCCGGGGTCGACACGGGCGTGAACGAGCTGGGGCTGCCCGACGAGTTCATCGACCACGCGACCCGGTCGCAGATCCTCGCCGACGTCGGACTGACGGCGCAGGCGATCGCCCGCGACGTGATCGACCAGGTCGTCGGGACGAAGTTGCCGCAGGCGAAGCCCGCGCGGTCGCGGGAGTCCGCCGACCGCTAGGCGGGTCGCGGAGGGTCACGCATGCCGACAGGGGCATGTCCCTCGGGGACGTCTGGCAGGATCGCCGCATGCGACGGGGGTTCAGGACGACGGCGGTGGCGATCGGTCTCGCGGTGGTGGCGCTGTCCTCAGGGTGCGCAGCGATGAACGACGGCACGGTCACGCCGGAGCTCGGTGCAGATGCCCGGGTCGGCGCCAGACAGACGATGCACCGTGTGGTCGACTGGGAGGGCACCGCCGCAGTCCACCGGGTTGATGCCACCTGGACGGACTCGTGCGGCCACGCGAGCAACTCCGGGTTCTTCCAGCCCGCTTCGGGCACGACGTGTCGGATCGACGCCGGAGCGGTGTACACGATCGACGGTGCAACCACACCGGTCGACGCGGTGCGCATCGCCGGACCGGCGCTGCGCACGGGCGGCCTGACCGACGAGGACCTCGTGGCACAGGCGATCCAGCCGGACGGCTCGACACCGTACTTGGTCGACATCGGTGGGCGGCAGTCGATCGCACTCGGCAACGACCTCGGGCAGGACCGGTTCGCGGTCGTGCGGGTCCGCGGTTGGGACGGGTCACTCGGACTGTGGCAGTCGGAGGGGTCGTCCGTCGTGCAGTCCGCACCGGGTCTCGGCGTCGACGGACGCGACGACGCGGTCCGGGCGAGCGGGGCGGACTACGTGCTCGTCGTGACGCACAGCGCCGCGTACTTCACGTCGTACGACAACGAGCCGCCCGAGCCGCCGGCACCACGGCCGTCGGTCCCGCCGTGCTTCAGCGGCAGCAACGACTGCGTCGGTGGTTGACGGCGGGCGCTGTCGGAGGCGGCGGACGTCGGGGATGCTGGCGGCGGCGGCCCGCATCAGTGCCGCACAACCGAAGTCACCCCGAACCACGGCGATCTGCGGTTCGGGGTGACTTCGGTTGTGCGGGGGGGGGGGGACTCGCGCCGGCTACCGGGAAACCGGGCCGACGATCAGTGGGTCGTGGAAGCTCCCACCGAACACGCGCTCGGACGCACCACTGCGGTCGAGGTAGGGGCTGATCCCACCGGCCTGGAACGGGTAGCCCGCGCCGAGGATCAGGCCGAGGTCGATCTCCTCGACGTGCTGGACGACCTCGTCCTCGAGCATGCGGTGCAGCTCGTCGGCGAGGGCGTCCTCGAAGCGCTGCTGCATCGCGGCGGCGTCGACCGGCTTCGCGTCCTTCTTCGACGGCGCGACGAGCTTGACGGCGGCGGGGTCGTACCCGGTCGCGTTGCCCTTCTTGTCGCGGGTCAGGATCTTCCCGTGCTCGGCGATCTTCTTCAGCCCGTCACCGGGGTAGAAGCGCTCCGGCCAAGCGGCGTGGTGCGAGTCGAGCACGTGCGCACCCACCGGCAGACCGACGAGCTCGAGCAGTTCGAACGGCGACATCGGCAGTCCGAGCGGCGCGGCACCGGCCGCCACGACGTCGAACGAGGTGCCCTGCTCGACGCCGCGCATCGCCTCACCGAGGACCCGTGCGAGCACCCGGTTGACGACGAAGCCCGGCTGGTCGGCCGTGATGATCGCCGTCTTCTTGAGGGTCTTCGCGACGGCGAGTGCCGTGACGAGCGTCTCGTCGGAGGTGTCGGCAGTGCGGACGACCTCGAGCAAGGGCATCACGGCGACCGGGTTGAAGAAGTGGAACCCGACCAGGCGCGACGGGTCGGACAGCACCGAGCCCATCTCGGAGACGGACAACGACGAGGTGTTGGTGGCGAGGATGGCGTCCGGCGCGATGACCTGCTCGATCTTCCGGAAGACCTCTTGCTTGACGCTCATCTCCTCGAAGACGGCCTCGATCACCCAGTCGGCGTCGGCGAAGGCGTCGTACGACACCGACCCGCTGACGAGTGCGGTGATGCGGTTCGCGTCGTCGGGGGAGATCCGCCCCTTCTCGAGCAGCTTGCCGACCTCACCGCGGATCCGCTCCACACCGGCGTCGACGCGGGACTGGTCGACATCCGTGATCACGACGGGGACGCCGAGTCGTCGGGCGAAGAGCAGCGCGAACTGCGATGCCATGAGACCAGCACCGAGGACGCCGACCTTCGTGATCTTCTTCGGCTCGACACCCTCCGGAGCACCGACGGGCTTCTTCGCACGCTTCTGCACCAGGTCGAACGCGTACATCGACGCGGCGAACTGGTCACCGGAGAGCAGGTCGGCGAGGGCGTCGTCCTCGTCGGCGAACCGTTCGTCCAGGGAGCCGCCGCGAGCGGCGGCGACGAGGTCGAGCGCGCGGAACGGCGACTTCGGCACCGTCCCGATCTTCGACGCGACCTGCCCACGGGCGACCTTGACGACCGTGCCCCAGGCAGCCTTCTCGAGCATGCCCGGTTCGCCCGGCCGCTTGACCGACACGCGACCGGCAATGACGCCGTCGGCCCACGCGACGGCTGACGGCAGGAACGTCACCGACGGGATCAGCGCGTCGCCGATGCCGATCTCGACCGCGGCCGCTCCGTCCATCAGGCGGTTGTTCTTGAGGGGGTTCTCCACGATGACCCGCAGCGCGCGCTCCGGACCGATCAGACGGGGGAGCAGCGTCGCGCCGCCCCAGCCCGGGATGATGCCGAGGAAGACCTCGGGCAGGCCGATGCCCTGCGCCGCGGACGAGAACACCCGGTAGGTGCAGTGCAGTCCGATCTCGAGCCCGCCGCCGAGGGCGATGCCGTTGATGAACGCGAACGACGGCACGCCGAGGTCGGACAGCTTGCGGAGGGTGGCGTGGCCGAGGGCCGCGAGGTCGTGCGCCACGTCCCGCGACGGCACGGACGCTGCCTGCGACAGGTCGGCACCGGCAGCGAAGCAGTACTCCTTGCCGGTGATCGCGACGCCCTGGATCGTGCCGGCCGTCGCCTCGGTCTTCAGGGTGTCGAGCACACCGGAGAGTTCGCGCAGCGTCCGCGGCCCGAGGGTGCTCGGACGCTTGTAGTCCTTGCCGTTGTCGAGCGTGATGAGCGCCAGGGTACCACCGGAGGGCATCGTGACGTGCTTGACGAACGAGTGCGTGACGACCTCGTCCTCGCTGAGTTCGGACAGACGGTCGGTGTCGACGGTGGTCATGCTCATGCCCCCTTCCGAGCCGAACGTGCTGCGGACTTGCTGAAGCCGGGGTTCTCCCAGATGACGGTGCCGCCCTGGCCGAGTCCGATGCACATCGTGGTGATGCCGTACTGGACGTCCGGACGCTCGGCGAACTGCGCGGCGAGCTGGTTCATCAGGCGGACACCGCTCGATGCCAGCGGGTGGCCGACGGCGATCGCGCCGCCCCACGCGTTGACGTTCGTGGAGTCCTGCGCGATGCCGTAGTTGTCGAGGAACGCGAGCACCTGCACCGCGAACGCCTCGTTGATCTCGAACAGGCCGATGTCGTCGATCGACAGGCCGGCCTTCGACAGCGCCTTGTCGGTGGCGGGGACCGGGCCGACGCCCATGACCTCGGGCTCGACGCCGGCGAAGGCGAACGAGACCATGCGCATCTTCGTGGGCAGGCCGTGCTCCTTGGCGCCCTCGGCCGAGGCGAGCAAGCTCATGGTCGCGCCGTCGTTGAGGCCGGCGGCGTTGCCGGCGGTGACCCGTCCGTGCGGGCGGAACGGCGTCTTCAGCGCGGCCAGCGCCTCGAGCGTCGTGCCCGGACGCGGCGGCTCGTCGGTGCTGATGACGTCCCACCCGTCGCCCTTGTTCACCTCGACCGGGATGACGTCGGGCTGCAGCTTGCCGGCGGCCCACGCCGCGGCGTAGCGCTGCTGGGACTGGACGGCGTAGGCGTCCGTGCGGTCCTTCGTGATCGCCGGGAAGCGGTCGTGCAGGCGCTCGGCGGTGGACCCCATCACCAGCGCGTCGCTCGACACCATGCGTTCCGCGATGAACCGCGGGTTCGGGTCCGAGTTGAAGCCCATCGGGTGGCGTCCCATGTGCTCGACGCCACCGGCGATCGCGATGTCCGCGGCACCGAAGGCGATGGCACCCGCGAGCGTCGTGACGCTCGTCATGGCACCGGCGCACATGCGGTCGATCGCGTACCCGGGGACCGACTTCGGCAGGCCGGCCAACATGCCGACGGTGCGGCCGAGGGTCAGCCCCTGGTCACCCTGCTGCGTGGTCGCCGCGACGGCGACGTCGTCCACCGCTGCGGTGTCGAGCGAGGCGTTCCGGTCGAGCAGTCCGCGCATCGCGTGCACCGCGAGGTCGTCGGACCGGGTCTTCCAGAACACCCCCTTCTCGCCGGCTCGTCCGAACGGTGTCCGAACTCCGTCCACGAACACGACGTCTGATGCCTTTGGCAATCCGGGCCTCCCAGATCCTCATCGATCGGGCCGGAACGCTGGTCGCTCCGGCCGGCCGGGCCTCGCCCGGCGACGCTCCCGACGCTATGCCCCCAGGCTGGGCGGCCGCATGCCGGTTGGGCGGTTCCTACGACTCGACGTCATCCGTCGGCGCGGGCTGCTGTGCAGCAGCGACAAAGGCCGACGCGATGATCGAGGAGAGTTCCTCCACCTGCCAGGGGCGGGCCTCGTGTGCGGCGAGGGCGGCCCCGACCAGCTCGGTCGACGGCGGCGACGGCGGTGCCCACGAGACCACACGCAGGGTCTCCGGCGTGAGCAGGTTCTCGAGCGGGATGTCGAGCTCCTCGGACCGCTTCGTCACCGCGGCCCGTGCGGCCTTGTACCGGCGGTCGGCCGCGGGGTTGCGGTCGGCCCAGGCGCGGGGCGGCGGGAGCGTCGCTTCACCGGATCCGCGGAGCTTCGGCAGGTCCTCGGTCGTCAGGCCTTCGTCGACCGCGGCCCACCAGCGATCGAGCTCGGAACGGCTGGCGCGACCCGTGAAGGCCTTCAGGCCGCCGAGTTCGGCGCGCGACGACGGTGCGGCGGCTGCCGCTGCGACGATAGCGGCGTCGGGGATCGTGCGCCCCGGAGCGATGTCGGCGGCGCGGGCGTACTCGTCACGGGCGACCCAGAGCGACCGGGCGATCGCCAGGGCGCGGGCGCCACGGAGCGCGTGCATGCCGGACAGCCGGCGCCACGGCTCGGCACGGACGGGCTTCGGGGCGCGGTGCAGCACCGCGTCGAACTCCTCTTCCGCGATCCGGGACTTGCCGGCCTCGTCGAGCTTCGCGGCGAGGGCGTCACGCAGGTCGGGCAGGAGTTCGACGTCGAGCGACGCGTACACGAGCCACGACTGCGGCAACGGCCGGGTCGACCAGTCCGCTGCCGAGTGCGCCTTGGCGAGCGTGATCCCGAGCAGCTGCTCGACGACGGCGCCGAGACCGACGCGGGGGAACCCGGCGATGCGGGCTCCGAGTTCGGTGTCGAAGATGCGGGTCGGGACGAGACCCACCTCCTGCAGGCAGGGCAGGTCCTGCGAGGCGGCGTGGAACAGCCACTCCTCGTCGACGATGGCCGCCTGCAGTTCGGAGAAGTCGCCGATCGGGATCGGGTCGAACAGGAACGCACCGGCACCGCGACGGAACACCTGGATCAGGTAGGCGCGCTGCGAGTAGCGGTAGCCGCTGGCGCGCTCGGCGTCGACGGCGACGGGCCCGTGACCGGCGGCGATCGCCGCGACGGCGTCGAGGTAGTCGTCGCGCGAGTCGATGACCTTGACGGCCTCGTGCGAGTCCTCGAACGCGGGGTCCGGTGCACCGGGGGTCGAACTGGCGGGGTCGGTCACTTGGCGAGCCTCCTCGGGGCCAGCAGGGTCACGCCGTCCGAGGCAGGAGGCAGACCGGCGAGCATGGCGACGATGTCCTGCCATGCCTGGACGTGTGCGGTGAGGTCGTCGCCGCGGGGCGTCCACGACGCGCGGAGTTCCAGCTGGGCGCCGTCGCCCTGTGCGGCGAGGTCGCCGTACCCGCGCGAGATGATCTTGGTGGCCGTGCCCGAAGCGTGGTCGTACTCGGCACCGTGCGTCTCGAGCGCGTCGACGAGCCAGCTCCACGTGACGTCGGCGACGAACTCGTCGACACCGATCTCGGGTTCGAGTGGTGCTTGCGCGAACGAGACCACCCGGAACGCGCCGCCCCAGCCCTCGGGTTCTTCGGGGTCGTACAGGGCGATGAACCGTCCGGTGCCGAGGTCCGACTCGACGCCGTGCGCGGTGCCGGACACGTCCGCCGCCAGGGCGATCGAGAACGGTGCGATCCGCGTGGGCGAGGGGATCTCGGTGACGGTGGTCTCGGAGCGGCTGCTGCCGGAGGACACGAACGCGCGGAGCCGCGCGAAGGCGTCGGGCTCTCGGGTTTCGGACACACATGCAGACTAGGCTCCGGGCCATGTCCCGATCCGCGCGACCCGCCGAGGACGCCGTCCAGGAGACCGCACGATCGGCCGGCTTCATCGCCCTCGGTGCCGGTCTGGCCGCCGCCGCGGTGGGGACGGCCGTCATCGGTGGCTTCGTCGCCGCCGTCGCCCGCGCCGTCGTCACCCCGGACCGCAAGCGCACCGAACGCGTCCCGATCCACGCCGTCGACCCGGTCCGGATGACGGTGACCATCGAGCGGACCGCCGACACCGAGCTGCAGGGTCGCTACTCGCTCTGGTTCGGCGCCGGCACCGGGCACATGCGCGTCGGCGAGGTCCTCGGCACCACCGAGACCACGGTCACGCGCCGCATCATCGCGATCGACGCCGGCGACCCGACCGCTGCACGCCGCGGTCGCTGGGGCGGCTGGTTCTACCTGACCCCCGGCGAGCTCGACGTGCCCGTCGAGGACATCGACATCCCCACCCCGAACGGCCCCGCACCGGCCTGGGTCGTCCGTGCCGACGACCCGGACGCCCCGTGGGCCGTCCTGGTGCACGGCCGCGGTGTCACCCGCGCCGAGACCATCCGCGCCGTCCCCGTCTTCCGCGCCGCCGGCTACTCGGTCGTGCTCGCCTCGTGGCGGAACGACGGCGTCGCACCACCGAGCGTCGACGGCCGCTACGGCCTCGGCAGCACCGAGTGGGAGGACATCGACTCCGTCCTCCGGTGGCTCAGTGCGCAGAACGCGCAGAGCGTCGTGCTCATGGGCTGGTCGATGGGCGGTGCCGTCGTGCTGCAGACCCTGTTGCGCTCACGCTTCGCCGGACTCGTCGACGGCGTGGTGCTCGAGTCGCCCGTGGTCGACTGGCACGCGGTGCTCAAGTCCCAGAGTCAGTTGATGGGGTTGCCGCGGCCGGTTCGCGAGGTCGCTCAGCGTCTGCTCCGCACCCCGGTGCTGCACCGGCTCGCCGGCCTGCAGCAGCCGGTCGACCTGCGCGAGCTCGACATGGTCACCCGGTCCGCCGAGCTGACGGTGCCGATCCTCCTGCTGCACAGCGACGACGACGGGTTCGTGCCGTCCTCGGCCTCGCACGACCTCGCACGCGCCCGACCCGACCTGGTACGGCTCGAGGTGCAGACCACGGCCCGGCACACCAAGCTCTGGAACCACGACGCCGACTGGTTCGACGCCCGCATCCTCGCGTGGCTCACCGAGGTGGTCCAGCGTCGCGGGGCGGCCAGCGCGCGGTAGACGCAGGGACAGACGGACGGGAGGCCCGTGGCGGATCCGCCACGGGCCTCCCGTCTGCCCTTGCGTCCGTTCGGTCGCATAGTGAGCAGAAATGGTCGGATCACCGTCGCGCACTCGACCCTTTCTGCTCACGAAGCGGCCGGTGTGGCACTCGTTCCGTTCGTCGTCTGCTGGCGAGGCCCGACCTCCTCGAGACGAGTCGCCGGTCGGCCGGGCTGCGCTGGGCCGTGCGTCCGGTCGAAGGCATCGCTCATCGTCGTGAGCGGCGGTCGGACCGTCACGGTCCATTCGCCGCTGTCGAACGCGTCGATGCGGACGACCAGGTTCGTCTCGTCGGTCAGGTCCGTGCCAGGGAGGTACCCGAGGAACTCGCCGTCGATGAGCTGCCAGATGCTGTCGGCGATGTCCGTCGCCTCGGCTTGGTTGAGGATGAGCCCTGGGTCCTCCGCCGTGTTGACACGGCGTTCGAGGGGGAGCGCCTCGACCAAATGGTCAGGGGACGTGACGGCGGACAGCGTCGTGAGGACCCAGACGAGCTCGGTTGAATCGAGGCCTGGTGTCTCGCGCCCTGGCGTTTCGAGCCCTAGTGTTTCGAGCCCGCGAAGAACTGCACGAGGTCGGGTAACGCGACGTGATCAGCGGGGATCGTGTGCGTGACCATCCCCAGGTCGCTCGGCACTGTCGTGGTCATCCGTTCTCCTCGGTCGTTCCTGTCTGGGGCGAGAGCCCGCCGACGCTCATGGCGGCGAGGACGTCGATCCTGCCGGGCGTGAACGCGGTGATCGCGACCGCGGCGTCAGCCTGCACGGTGCAGAACCCCGGCTGCTCGCTACCGAGCGGCACAAGCGCACGTGCGAACCCGTCGAGTCCACGGACGTCGAAGCCCTTCTCGGCGGCCATCGTGTACTTCGTCAGGAACGTCCGTGCCGTCGACAGCGCGCCCTGCTCGAAGATGCGGACCCGCTCCTCGGACCGACACTGCGATGCCACCTCGAGCGCCAGTTCCACCCCCGGGGCGTTCGACACACGGAGGCGCGCGCACAGCTCCTCGACGGTGATGTGGACGAGACCGACGAATCGGTCGATCGCCGTGGCCGCCACGAGCGTTCGATCCGTCGCGAAGAGCACCACGGTCACCAGTTCATCGCCGTGCTCGACCTGACAGATCAGGACGTCCTCCTCCCCGAGGGCTTCGAGTGGGTCGATGAACGGTACGAGGTTCGGCTCCTGCTTCGAGTAGGTCCGCCGGATGGAGCTCCACAGTCGAATCGTTGGTGACCGCTCGGAGATGGCCGATCGAGATGTCCGGGGGTGCGTCCGTCACCGTCGGATCTCCGCCGACGATGGGTTGTGTCGGTTCCGGACCTCGTCTGGTCGAGGCATCTGGCTGCGCGGCCATCCTCAGCTCAGCTCAACCGCGCTCGATCGGAGTGCCGTCACCAGGTATCGAGATGAACAGGTTGCCACCTCCGAGAGCGGTCGCTCTGACCGGTGGCGTCTCAGGGCCGGAGTAATGCCACGATTCGTAATCGTCGTCCGGTTCTGCTCGAAGAGTCGTTCCCGATGAGAATGTGATTTCGAGCGCACTTTCGTCGATCCGAGCTCCCGTGACGTTCTGTGTGTGGAGATGGAGAGCGGGGAGCAGGGAATCCTTGTCTTCCGGATCCACCGAGACCGTCACACCATCCGTATCCCTGATCGCGAAGGTGGTCTCGAACGAGACCATGCTCCGGTTCGAGAACGCGAGGGTGAGCCTGAAGTCGATCCAGATGAGGTCGACAGTCTCGCCGACGAGTGCGAGGTGAACGTCATTTGCGGTCAGTTCGGCCATCCGAGGTACTCTCCCTGGTGCTCACTGGGAACATGGCTGTCCGGCTTTGAGCCGGGCTTCCCCGTTCGGGGATCGAGCCATTGCCCGTAGTCGTTGCTGTAACGGCTGTAGCCGTTCGGATACCGTTCGGTGGGTTCCATCACCCGGATCATGTTGGCATCGTCGTGCATGCCCGGGTTCGCTGCAGAAGCAGGATCTTGCGCAACGAGCCCTCGGTTGGTCCGAGCCGGTCCGATGTCCCAACCAGCAGGGATGTCGTAGGCCGTCCCCTGTGGCGTCACGACGAACGTCTTCCCGCTCGACGGGAGGACGTTGACAGGCGGGGTCGGCGCGAGGTCGTCCAACTTGTTCACCGCGGTCGGCAGGTGCACCTTCGACATCGTGCCGCCGGTGGCCGCCGACGTCGCGGCACCTTCGGCCGCGTTCCGGAGCAGACCACCCGGGGTCACCGGCTGGCCACTCACCGCGTAGTTCGCGACGTTCTCGACCGCTCCTTCTGCCGCGTTCCCGAGCAGGTGTTTCCCGATCAGGGCTCCGGCACCACCGCCGACGGCACCGAAGGCCCCGCTGACGGCCACCTGGCCCCAGTTCACCTCGCCGGTGGTGGCCTTCTGGATGATGGTGTCGGCACCGGCGCTGATGAGCATCGCGCCGACCGGACCGCCGACACCGGTGGCGACGAGCACACCGCCCGCAACGACCATCGCGCCGCCGGCGACGTACTCCCAGTTGTCCGCGAACCAGTCACCGGTGGCCGCGGCGGCCCGGGCGAGCGGACCCTGTTCGGCCGCCGCGTAGGCCTCCAGTTCCGCGTCGGTAACGGGCGCGAGACCGAGCGGGTCGATGGCGTGCAGCGGATCGTTGCCGGCGAACGAGTAGGGGTTGCCCGCCCAGGCTGCTCCGGCGGGCGCGGTGACCGGGTCGATGGACAGGAAGCCGCGCGACGACGAGTCGTAGGCGCGGGCACCCATCCACTCCAAGCCGGCGACCTGCAGCGAACCGTCGGCGCCGAGGGCGATCCCGCCGGGCAGGCCGGAGCCGCCGAGGTCGAGGAGCGTCTGCCACGGGTCGGCGTCGTCGGCTGCTCTCGTGGTGCGCCGACCGCTGGTTGCCCACCCGTCGCCCACCCCCGTGAGACCACCGGGAGCGCGGACGACCGGGGTGTCGCCGACAGCGAGGAGCGTCGGCGCGAACGCGGCGGTGTCCCAGTCGATCGGGACGCCGTCGACATCGGCGAGTTCACCGAGGGCGTCGACGTGCAGGTCGGTCGTGGTGCTGCCCGCCGCGGTGGTCTCCGCCACCCCGGTGAGGTGACCCTGCGGGGCCCAGCGGTACGTGGTCGCGACGCCGTCCGTTCGGACCGTCTGGATCCGTCGACCTGCGCCGTCGTAGGCGTACTCCGCCTCGGGCGCCCCGTCCGGAGCGTCGACCCTGGTCAGCTGTCCGGCGGCGTCGTACGAGAACCGTCGGGCCCCGGAGTCCGTTCGTTCCTCGACCAGGCGACCTGCTGCGTCGTAGACCCAGCCCGTGCGACTGCCGTCCTGGACGGACGCCACCAGCTGCGCGGCATCGTCGTGCTCGTAGGTGGTGCTCCCGCCGGGTCCGTCGACCCGGGTGATGCGCCCGTCGGCGTCGCGCCCGATGGTGCTGAGGTGCGTGCCGTCCGAGTCGATGCGCGCGTGCCGGACGACGTGTCCGTTCGCGTACTCCCAGGTCTGCAACTGATCGCCGGCGCGGGCCTGCAGGAGCTGGCCTGCCGGGTCGTGTTCGTACCGGACCTCGCCGAAGACCGAGTGCTCGACCCGGACGACCCGTCCGGTGGCGTCGTGCGTGTACCGGGTCGTGGACCCGTCGGGGGACTGCACCGAGGTGCGGAGCCCGTCGGCATCGTTGGTCCACCGCGTTTCCCGGGCGCCGGTCGAGCGTCGGACGAGCTGCCCCAGCCGGCTGAACTCGAGGACGTGGGCAGTGGGGGAGTCCGGACGGGTCTCATCGGTGATCGTCACCGTGCGGGCGCGGGCATCGCGGTCGATGCGGCCGATCAGACGGTCGCCGGCGTACTGCGCGGATTCCCGACCGGCTGCGTCGTACTCCCACCGCAGCACGGTGCCGTCCGGGTCGGTCTGGGTGAGCTGTCGTCCGGCGGGGTCGTAGGTCGCCGTCGTCGTGCGCCCGAGCTGATCGGTGGACGAGGCCACGTTGTCGAGCTGCGTGTACGTCCGGACGGTCACGCCACCCAGCGGATCGACGGTGCGGACGAGGCGTCCACGCTGGTCGTGCTCGTAGCGGGTGGTGCCGCCGAGCCCGTTCACCGCAGCGACGAGCTGTCCTGCGGCGTCGTACCGGAAGGTCCGCTGGCCGAAGCGGGTGTCCCGCGCCGAGACCACGCGACCGACCCGGTCGTACCGGTACCGGACGGTGCCGACCCCGGGGACGTCGGCGTGGACGACCCGGCCCTGGCGGTCGTACTCGGTGCGTGCGACCTCGCCGGTCGGCAGGGTGCGCGCGACGACCCGCGAATCGGCGTCGTAGGTCAGCGTGGTGCGTGCGCCGGCGGGATCGATCGCGGAGACCGGTCGGCCGCACGCGTCGTACTCGTACCGGGTGGTGCGGCCCGCCGGGGTGGTGACGGCGACGACGCGTCCGGCGAGGTCACGTTCGATGCGGGCGAGGCCACCGTTCGCGTCGACGAGCTCGACCGGGCGGCCGCACGCGTCGTACGTCGTCAGCTCAGCAGAGGAATCCGCGTGCTCGAGCCGGGTCGGACGCCCGAACTCGTCGGTCGTCACGGACACGGCGTCGAAGGCGTCGCGGACCGTGGAGACGCCGTCCGCGCGCGAGCGCCCGACCTCAGTGCGGACACCGGTCGGGTCGACGGTGGCGCCGAGGGCTCCGACCGCGTCGTACTCCCGCTCCCAGGTGCCACCGGCCGGGTCGACCACGGCTTCGAGCCGGGAGAGCGCGTCGTGCACGAACGCCCACTCGGCACCGTCGGGCAGGGTCATCGTCGACACGTTGCCGAACGCGTCGAAGTCCTTCGCGACGACGCGACCGAGGGGGTCCGTGGTGGAGACGACCTCGCCGTGTGGACCGTAGGTGACTTCCGTGCGGGCACCGGTCGGGTCGATCGTCGCCGTGACCCGACCGCCGTCGCCGTGCTCGAACCGCCACAGTCCCCCGTCCGGGTCCTCGCGCGCGGTAAGCAGCCCGGCGGCGTCGTAGCGGTACCGGGTCCGGTTGCCGAGCGGCGTGACGGCCTCGACGATCCTGCCTCCGGCGTCGCGCATCAGACGTGCGGTGTCGCCGACGGCGTTCTCGACGCCGACGAGCTCACCGGACGCGTCGTGGTGGAACGTGACGACGACGCCCGTCGGATCGGTGGTGCGGACGAGCACGCCGTCCCGCCACTCGAGCAGCGTGCGACCGCCGACAGGGTCGATGACGACGGACGGGTTCCGGTCGTCGCCCGTGTACCCGTACTCGACGACCCCACCGTTCGCGGTGACCACCGTGGTCATGCGGTCCTGCTCGTCGTACCCGAAGGTCAGATCGGCGCCCTCCGGCGTCACGGTCCGGACCCGACGCCCGCGGTCGTCGTACCCGTGGACGGTCACCTGACCATCGCGCTCGGTCACCGAGACGAGGTTGCCGTGCGGGTCGTACGACATCGACTGGCGCTGCCCGTCGGTGTCGATGATCCCGACGACGCGGCCCTTCCGGTCGGCGATCCAGGTGTTCGCGTGGACCCCGTCGATGTCGGAGACCGAGGTGACCCGACCCGGCAGGTACGAGAACCGGACCCGTCGACCGAACGGTGTGCGCTGCTCGACGACCCGGCCGCGGTCGTCGTAGGTGTTCTCGCACTCGACGACTCCCGTCGCAGCGGTCACCCGGTCGATCAGGCCGTCCGCGTTCCAGCGGTACCGGCGACTGCCGACGGCGTCGGTCGCCCGGACCAGCCGGCGGCCCTCGTCGTAGTGGTACTCGACGCGGCGCCCGTCCGACGCCGTCGCGGACGCCACCCGGTCGCCGCTGTACTCGATGTCGACGAACCGCCCGAACACGTGCGCGAGCCGCGTGATCCGATCGTGCTCGTCGCGTCGCACGGTCACGGCGGTGCCCGCTCCACGCGCACTGCTCAGCCACAGTCCGGACGGCGTGAACGCCCACCGGCCGCCGGCGTTGTCCCGCACGACGAGCGAGTCCTGCTCGGCCCGGAGCCACAGGTCCTCGCCGACGCCGCGGCTCCACCCGTCCCCCTGCCGTGGGAAGTCGACCTGCCGGCCGTCGTCCAGCACGACCGAGGCGGCCTCGTCGCTGACCTCGAGCCGGATGTCGAGGATGGAGGACCACCCGAGTCCGAACACCCCGACGCGGCCGTCGAGTGAGTTGTACATGCGGGTGAGCCGGAGCGACGCGGCCTGCCCCGCGAAGGACAGGTCGGTCTCGGGCTCGAGGAAGTTGCCGGTGGCCGTGTTGACCGGGTCGTCGGCGAACCCGTTGGTCGGGGGCGTCCCCATCGCCGAGAACGGCCCGATGGTGAAGTCGTCGCGACCTGCGTCGATCCCCGCCGAGGACAGCGCGGCCGCGATCGCCGCGTCCGACAGCGTCGCAGGCCCGGCACCGCCACCGGCGGCCTCGAACTGCGCTGCGACGGTGCCCGCCCAGTCGGCGTCCTTCCCGTTCGCCGTGAGCCAGTCGTTCACCGCGGTCAGCAGCGACTGGGCGTTCAGGGTGCCCCAGCACGGGTTGCACTCGGCCTCGTAGTCGCTCAGGGCGTTCCGGAACGTCGAGACGGCGCCGGACAGATCGGCGTCGAGCGTCCGGGTGGTCGCCTCGAAGGAGCGGAGGTCCGCGGGGACGGCGGACGACGTCCCACCGCTGGTCCCGCCGCCCGCCGGGAACTCCCGCCCCGTGACGCTGACCTCGTCCGCCTGCAGTCGTGGCTCCGGCTCGGGCTCCGGAGGCTTCGGGTCGTCGCCCCCGCCGAACCACGTCGAGACCTCGTGCCCGGCGGCGACGAGGAAGTTCTCCTCGCGTTCACGCTTGCGGGCGTCCCACGCCTTCGCCTGCTTCCGCCGGTCGTCCTCGTCCTTCGCGGCGTCGCGCAGCTGCTGCACGAACCCCGACAGGCTCTGCAGCGACTCGACGAGCTTCGTCGCGCTGCGCGAGGCGATGTCGGCGTTGTCCGCGAAGACCTCGGAGAAGTAGCCCCGGAACTCCGCACGCGCAGTCGTCACCGATGACGACCGCGACCCGGACTGGCCGTCGATCGACGACGCGAGCGCCGTCGAAGCCGACTTGAGTGCATCCGCCGCGCTGTACGAGTAGCCGGTCGGATCGTTCCCGTGGATCTTCGCCATCGTCATTCCCCCCTGGTGCTGACCGCACCATCCTGGCACGGATCCGGACTGAAATTCCAGAGGACGGCATGCGTGCCGAGGGGAGATGGACGGGAGGCCCGTGGCGGATCCGCCACGGGCCTCCCGTCCGCTTTCCGGTCGCGTCTACGACACCGCAGCCTGCACCTGACGCTGCACGCGTCCGAGCATGCCCACCATGCCGCGGATCCGCAGCGGGCTGACCGCCTCGGACAGGCCGATGGTCAGCGGGTAGTCCGCCGGCACGGCGAGCACCTGCGCTGCCGTCAGGCCGCTCAGGCCCTGCGCGAGGATGGAGGCGAAGCCGCGCGTGGTCGGCGCCTCGCGCGGCGCGGTCGCGTGCATGCGGACGACGTCGAGTGCGTCGCCGTCCTCGCCCACGGTCACCGTGATGAACACGGGGGACTGGCACTCCTCGACCCGTTCGAGTTCGTCCTCGTGCCCCTGCAGCCGTTCGGGCAGCGCGGGCAGCTCGTTCGAGAACTCGAGGAGGAGCTGCAGGCGGTCCTTCTGGCCCAGGGCGAGGAAGTCGTCGCGGATCTCGGCGAGGGTGGCGGGGAGGGTGGCCTCGGTGCTGTCGTTCATCGGTTCGGAACTGTACCCGGCTCCGCGCCCTGCACGATCGGGACGCGGACGGCGCTGCCCCACTCGGTCCACGAGCCGTCGTAGTTGCGGACGCTGTCGTAGCCGAGCAGGTGCTGGAGGACGAACCAGGTGTGGCTCGACCGCTCGCCGATGCGGCAGTACGCGATGACCTCGTCCGCATCGCCGATGCCGGCGCCCTCGCGGTAGATGGCGTCGAGTTCGGCGCGCGGCTTGAAGGTGCCGTCCGGTGCGGCGGCGGTCGCCCACGGGATGTTCACCGCGGTGGGGACGTGGCCGCCGCGCAGCGCACCCTCTTCCGGGTAGTCGGGCGCGGTGGTGCGGGAACCGTCGTACTCGCCCGGGCTGCGCACGTCGATGAGGGGCTTGCCGAGGTGGGCGAGCACGTCGTCCTTGTAGGCGCGGATCTCGGTGTCGATCCGGTCGACGACCGGGTACTCGGCCGGCGTGACGACGGTCTCGTCGGTGGTGAGGGCGCGGTCCTCGGCGATCCACTTCGCGCGGCCACCGTCGAGCAGGCGGACGTCCTCGTGGCCGAACAGCGAGAAGACCCAGAGGGCGTACGCGGCCCACCAGTTGTTCTTGTCGCCGTAGACCACGACGGTGGTCTCGCGGCCGATGCCCTTGCTGCCGAGCAGCTCGGCGAACGCCTCGCCGTCGATGTAGTCGCGCTGCACCGGGTCGTTGAGGTCGGTGTGCCAGTCGATCTTGACCGCGCCGGGGATGTGTCCGGTCTCGTAGAGCAGGACGTCCTCGTCGGACTCGACGACGACCAGGTCGGGGGTGTGGGCGTCCAGTTGTTCCTGCAGCCACTCGGTGGAGACGAGACGCTCCGGGTGGGCGTAGGCGGTGAACTTCTCGGACGGGTCGACCGGTGCGGTCATGGTGGGCTACCTCCAGGTGGTCATCCGGCACCGGACTAGGATCGGTCGTCGGTGCCTGTGGGCAACGGTACGCGGACGTACCGTGCCCCAGCCGCAACGTGACACCGCACGACTTGCTTCCCGGAAGGGTCCCTGATTGTCCACGAACACCGCGCCAGCGCACCTCGTCGACCGTGACCCCCAGGTGACCCCGCAGCAGATGGCCGCGGCACTCGTGCCACCGCCCCAGTTCGCGGCCGCCTCGTTCGACTCGTACCGGCCCGACCCGGACTACGCCTCGCAGGCCGACGTGCGCGACGCCGTCGCCGCGTTCGTCGCGGCCGGGCCGACCGACGCGCCACGTCGCGGGCTGTTCGGCCGCCGCAAGCAGTCGGTCGAGCCCGCCGCGAAGTCGGGCGTCTACCTGGACGGCGGGTTCGGGGTCGGCAAGACCCACCTACTCGCCGCGGCGTACCACGCGGCCTCCGGGCGGAAGACGTTCGGCACGTTCATCGAGTACACGGCCCTGGTCGGCGCGCTCGGGTTCCAGGGCACGGTCGACCTGCTGCGCGGGACCGCGCTGGTCTGCATCGACGAGTTCGAGCTCGACGACCCGGGCGACACCATGGTCATGACCCGCCTGATCAAGGAGCTGAGCGAGACCGGCACCCGGTTCGCCGCCACCTCGAACACGCCTCCCGGCGCGCTCGGAGAGGGCCGGTTCGCGGCCCAGGACTTCCTGCGGGAGATCCAGGCGATGTCCGACCGGTTCGACACCATGCGGATCGACGGGCTCGACTACCGCCGCCGCGCGGTCGACGAATCGGCCGGCGTGGTGTCCGACGTGGCCGCGGCGCTGCCGGCCGGCACCGTCACGCTCGACGACTTCTCGGCCGTGGTCGCGCACCTCGGCTCGGTGCACCCGTCGAAGTACGTCGCGCTCGTCGAGGACCTCGACGCCGTCGGGCTCACCGACGTCCGGGCCTTCACGGACCAGACCGACGCGCTCCGGTGGGTGGCGCTCGTCGACCGGCTGTACGACGCCCAGGTCCGGATCGTGGCCTCGGGCACGCCGCTCGACCAGGTGTACCCCGACGCCATGCTCGACGGCGGCTACCGCAAGAAGTACCTGCGCGCAGCGAGCCGTGTCGTGGCCCTGAGCCGCGCCCAGGACTGACCCGCACCGTCCGGGGCATCCGCTGACCGGTCGGTGCACCCCCTGTCCAGGGGGCATCGGGCCGTGCGAAACACGACGTTTACAAACCGCGCCGTCGCGTTACATCCGCGAAACACATCGTGCCCCCTCGTGAAACGTCACCTCGCCAGACTCGGTGTCACCCGAGGCGGTCCAAGAGCCGCTCGTGCAATCGAGAGGTGAACAGATGCTTGATCAGGGCAACACGACGTTCGTGTTGGTCATGGCGGCGCTGGTGTTGTTCATGACACCCGGCCTGGCCTTCTTCTACGGCGGTTTGGTGAAGGCCAAGTCCGTCATCAGCATGATGATGATGTCGTTCGGTGCGATCGCACTCGTGAGCGTCCTGTGGGTGCTCTACGGCTACGCGATCGCCTTCGCCAACCACGGGGACGGCACGGCGGTCTCCGGTGTCGTCGGGTTCTTCAGCATCGACTGGAACCAGATCGGCCTCGGCCAGGCCTTCGAGGAGGCGCAGTCCTCGAACATCCAGGCCGCGTACCCGTCGATGGCGTTCGTCGGCTTCCAGGCCACCTTCGCGATCATCACGGTCGCGCTCATCTCCGGCGCCATCGCCGACCGCGCCAAGTTCGGCGCCTGGATGGTCTTCGCGGGCATCTGGGTCACCGTCGTCTACTTCCCCGTCGCCTCGTGGGTCTTCAACCTGACCTCGGGTTGGGCTGCCACGTGGGGCGTCATCGACTTCGCCGGTGGCACCGCGGTACACATCAACGCCGGTGCAGCAGGTCTCGCCCTGGCGCTCGTCCTCGGCAAGCGCGTCGGCTTCGCCAAGGGTGCGCACAAGCCGCACAACCCGCCCTTCGTCCTGCTCGGCGCCGCCATCCTGTGGTTCGGCTGGTTCGGCTTCAACGCCGGCTCCGAGGGCGCCGCTGACGGCATCGCCGCGATCGCCTGGGTCAACACCCTCGCCGCACCGGCCGCCGCCATCCTCGGCTGGCTGCTCGTCGAGAAGCTCAAGGACGGCAAGGCCACCTCGGTCGGCGCCGCCTCGGGTGCCGTCACCGGTCTCGTCGCCATCACCCCGGCATGTGCCAACCTGACCCCGGGTTGGGGCATCCTGCTCGGCTTCGTCGCCGGCATCATCTGCTGCTTCGCCATCGACTGGAAGTACCGTCTCGGCTTCGACGACTCGCTCGACGTCGTCGGTGTCCACCTGGTCGGCGGCATCGTCGGCACGCTGTACCTCGGCTTCTTCGCCAACGACACCGGCCTGATCTACTCGGGCTCGTTCGAGCAGCTCGGCAAGCAGGCCACCGCGGCCCTGGCCGTCGGCATCTACTCCTTCGTCCTGGCGTTCGTCATCGGCTTCCTCATCGAGAAGACGATCGGCTTCCGCGTCAAGACCGAGGACGAGGTCGCCGGCATCGACACCGCGGTCCACGGCGAAGAGGGCTACGTCCTCTACGAGCAGACCGACGACTCGCCGGTCTCGGTCCGCTAGCCAGCAGACACCAGCTCCACCAGCACCACCCGCACGACGACGGGCCCCGCGCACACAGCAAGCGCGGGGCCCGTCGTCGTGCGGTCTGTCGTCGGTCATCTGGCGTCTGGCGTCTGGCAGGGTTGACGGCATGACGACGACGTCGACCCTCACCAACCTGCGCGAGGTCGGGGGACCGGCCCTGCAGGACGCCCGCCCTCGCACCGTGTACCGCGCCAACACCGAACGCGTCGGTGCCGACGCCTACCCGCACGGACTCGCGGCCGTGGTCGACCTGCGCCGTGACGACGAGGTCGCCCGCGTCCCGCACCCGCTCGGCACCACCGACGGCTACCGGCTCGTCCCGCTGTTCGACCCGTCGACCGTCGAGTCCGGCACCCAGGCCGTGCAGCTCGAGGAGCAGTACATCGACTGGCTCGAGCGCCACCGCACCGGGATCGCCGCCGCGTTCCGCGCGATCGCCCGGTCCGACGGCGACGTGCTCGTCTGCTGCTCCGCCGGCAAGGACCGCACCGGCGTCGTCAGCGGACTGCTCGCCCGACTCTGGGGTGCGTCGATCGAGGCCGTCGGCGACGACTACGCCGCCAGCGCTGCCGGGCTGTCCGATCGGTTCGCCGCAGAGCGTGCGGTCAGCACGGACCCCGAGGCGACCGCTGTCGCGCAACGGTGCGTGCCGGAGACCATGACCACCGTGATCCGGCACGTCGAGGCGCGGTGGGGCAGTGTCACCGCGTACCTGCGCTGGGCCGGGCTGACGGACGCGGAGATCGCAGCGCTCTGACGGGCGTGCGTCGTCCTGGCGACTTGCCACGGGCAGTGGTCGCAACGGCGGACGGGAGGCACGGTGCGCGTCCGACGCGCACCGTGCCTCCCGTCCGTGGTCCTGATCGCGGGCCGTGGTCCCGGCCCGTTCTGTCAGCTCACCAGGCGTAGTCCTCCGGTGAGGTCTTGTGCCCCGGGAAGATCTCGTCGAGCCGGTTCAGCGCACGCTGGTCCAGGCGGATGTCGACGGCGCGGACCGCGGACTCCCACTGCTCCATCGTGCGGGGGCCGGTGATCGGCGCGGTCACACCGGGCTGGTGGAGGAGCCACGCGAGGGCGAGCTCGCCGGGCGTGTGACCGAGCTCCTTGGCGAACGACTCGTAGGCGGTGAGCTGGTCGCGGTGCCCCTCGACGTACTCGGCGCTGCGACCCGACAGACGGCGGGAGCCGTTCTCGGTCTTCTCGATGACACCACCGAGCAGGCCGCCCTGCAGCGGGGACCACGGGATGACGCCGAGGCCGTACTCGCGGGCGGCGGGCAGGACCTCGCGCTCGATGTCGCGCACCACGAGGTTGTAGATCGACTGCTCGCTCACCAGGCCGAAGGTGTGGCGGCGCTTCGCAGCCTCCTGCGCCTGGGCGATGTGCCAGCCGGCGAAGTTCGACGACCCGACGTACAGGACCTTGCCCTGCTGCACGGCGACGTCGATCGCCTGCCAGATCTCGTCCCACGGGGTCGCACGGTCGACGTGGTGGAACTGGTACAGGTCGATGTGGTCCGTCTGCAGGCGCTGCAGGCTGGCGTCGAGCGACTGGCGGATGTTGAAGGCGCTGAGCTTGCCGCCGTTCGGCCAGTCGATCATGTCGCCGTAGACCTTCGTCGCCAGGACCGTCTTCTCGCGACGGCCGCCGCCCTTCGCGAACCAGCGGCCGATGATCTCCTCGGTGGCGCCCTTGCCCACCGAGCCGCCGTAGCCGTTGGCGGTGTCGAAGAAGTTGACGCCGAGCTCGTGGGCCCGGTCCATGATGGCGTGCGAGTCGTCTTCAGTGGTCTCCGGGCCGAAGTTCATCGTGCCGAGCACTGCCCGTGAAACCGACAGCCCTGTCCGTCCGAGGTGTGTGTAGTCCATGGGTCCGGTCTACGCGCTCCGAGGGGCACCCTGCCAGGCCCTGGGAGTACCGGTTCTGCATGCTGCGTCGCTGCGCCGCCGCATGCCGTCGGGGGCATGTTCTGGTTCGGGGGAGGAGTACCGTGACGACGGTGAACACCCCAGCACTCCGTGGCAGCCGGATCCTCGGGTTCGGTCACCACCAGCCCGAACGCATCCTGACCAACGACGAACTCTCGACCATGGTCGACACCAACGACGAGTGGATCCGCACCCGGACCGGGATCCAGACCCGCCACATCGCCGGGCCGGACGACACCGTCACGTCGATGGCGATCGAAGCGGGCCGCAACGCCCTCGCCGACGCCGGCGTCTCGCCCTCGGCCGTCGGACTCGTCATCGTCGCCTCCACTACGCACCAGGACCGTGCGCCCTACACCGCCGGTCGGGTGGCCGCCGCGCTCGGGATGACGAACGGCCCGGCGCCCATCGACATCAACACCGCGTGCAGCGGGTTCGAGTACGCGCTCGCCCTCGCCGACCAGTCGATCCGCGTCGGGTCCACCGACGTCGCGCTCGTCATCGGGTCCGAGACCCTCTCCGCCATCGCCGACTGGACCGATCGGTCGACGTGCGTGCTCGTCGGTGACGGGGCCGGGGCCGCCGTGCTCGGCGCGGCCGACGTCCCCGAGATCGGCCCCGTCTCGTGGGGCAGCGTGCCGCACCTGCTCGACGCGGTGCGGGTCGAGGGGTCGCCGGGTCGGTTCAACCAGGAGGGCCGATCGATCTACCGCTGGGCCATCACCGAGGCCGAGGGGCACGCCCGCAAGGTCGTCGAGGCCGCCGGGCTCACCATGGACGACATCGAGGTGTTCGCGTTCCACCAGGCGAACCTGCGGATCATCGAGCCGCTCGTCACCGCACTGGGCGGGGAGTCGAAGTTCGTCATCCGCGACGTCGTCGAGTCCGGGAACACCTCGGCCGCCAGCGTCCCGCTCGGGTTGTCGAAGGCGTGGGCGCGTGGCGACCTGCCCGAGGGCGTCCCCGCGCTGTTGTTCGGCTTCGGCGGCGGGTTCGCGCACGCCGGACAGGTCGTCAGGACGCCGGTGCGGTCGTTCTGATCGGGCCTCGGTCGTTCTGATCGGGCGTCGGTCGTTCTGATCGGGCCTCGGCCGTTCTGATCGGGCCTGCCGCCCGGCTCAGCGCTCGGGCGTCTCCGACCAGAGGTCCTCGTCCTTCGCGGAGCCGCGGCGCCAGCCGAGTTGCTTCTGCTGCTTGGGCTGCTTGGGCTCCTTCAGCTGCTTCTCCTTGGGCTGCTTCTCGGGCTTCGCGGGCTTGGGCTCGAGGATGATCGGGAAGTGTGCCGACGGCGGCCCGAACCCGGTCCGCGAGGCCTGGATGACCTTCCGCCCGAGCGCGTGGTTGCCGAGCCCGCCGACGGCTGCGCCGATCCCGAACGGCAGTGCACGGCCGAGCACCGACGTCCCCTGACGCACTGCGAACCGCTTGATGAACTGGTCGCGGACCTGCCCGCCGAGGCCGTTGACGACCTGCTTCGGCAGGGACGAGGTCACCATCTCGCCCCAGAACGCCGTGCGCGCCTGACCGCCGGCGATCTGCCCGCCGAGCTGCTTGATGAGCTGTGTGCCCGGAGCACCGAGGATCATCGCCATCACCAGGGTCCGTGCCCGTTCGGGGTCATCCAGGGCGATGCCGTGCACCTCGGTCACCGACTGGGCGAACAGCGCGGTGGTCTCGAGGAACCCGACCGTCTCCGCGCCGCTCAGCCCGAGGGCGGCCACCATCCCGACGCCCGGGATGACCGCGCTCGCACCGACCGCTGCGCCACCGGTGGTGACCGCGGTGAGGTACTGCCGCTCGAGGATCTGGATGACCTCGGCAGGGGTGGCGTCCGGCTTGCGTCGGCGGATCGCGTTGACGTGCGCCACGACCACCGGGCGCTGGACGCTGATGGCACGGTCGAGCCACTTGACCCACCCGCCGGGTTGTTGCGGCTGCGGGGTCCGGGAGTCGTCGGGCATGGGGGAGACCTGGGCGTTCGGCAGCGGCACGATCGCCTGGTCCTTCGGGGAGCGGGCCATGCGCTCACCGTACGCCGGGCATGTGGGAGGCTCGCTGGATGGACATCGACGGCGCGCCCGGTCCGGCTGACGACGCTCGTCGGGCCTCCGGGTTCCTGACGGTCGCCGAGGTGCGCGGCTTGCTGCCCGAGGTCGTGGTGCTCGACCCCGGCTCCGTGCTCGTCGGCGCGGACGTCACCCTCGCAGCCGGGGTGGTGCTCTACCCCGGAGCCGTGCTCGAGACGCGTGCCGGGGGCTCGATCACCGTCGCATCCGGCGCGCGGCTCGGTCCGGGCCCGGTCTCCGTCGTCGCCACCGCGGCCCGGGTGACCATCGGTTCCGGTGCCGAACTTGGCCCGGGGCCCGTCACGATCACGGCCACCGTGGCGGACGTGCGCGTGGGGAACGGCGCTCGGTTGTCGGGCGGCTGCCTCGTCGACGGCCCCACCGAGCTCGGCGCCGGTGCCCAGGTGCTCGGGACGGTCGCCGTCCGCGACGCCGAACTCGCAGCCGGGGGCGACCACCGCGAGCCCGACCCGGATCGCCGTGCCGGTGTGGTGAAGGGCGTCGGGCGGGTCCACGGCGTGCGGGTCGGCACCGGCGAAGTGATCGTCGGCGGTGGCGTGCCGAGTGCACCGCTCGTGGTCGAACGGCAGCGTGCGCACCACCCGGAGGCGCCGAGCCGCTGATCCCGGCCGGCCCCTCGGAGCCGCTCGCCTGCGCATCACCGGCACGGGACACCCGCCCGGCGGAGTGCTGCACGCACGCGGTCGGGCTGCATGAGGTCGGCCCACGACAACCGGATGACGAACCGGACCTCGGGGAACGACCGGACGAAGTCCTCGCGACGCTTCTCCTGCCAGTGCGCCTCGGCGGTACTCCGCCCCTCGAGCATCGTCGGGTCCTCGTACTTCGCGCGACCGTCGACCTCGACCACGACGCCCTGATCCGGGAACCAGAAGTCCACGACGGCCGTCCCACCGCCGGTCCGTCGGAACTCGTGCTGCTGCACCGGCTCCGGCGCCCCGACCTGCCGGAAGCGCACCCGGCACACCGACTCCGCCGGCGACCCCGACTGCGCCGACCCCATCCCGATCGCCACCCTCGCCTTTGCCTGCGCCGAGCCCCGCAGTTCGAGATGAGCGGCCAGCGCCTCGGGCGTCGTGCGCCGATCGGCGAGCAGCTGGTCCACGACCGGCAGCGACTCGAGCAACGGACGGGTCGCAGCGACGTCCACCGCGCTCCGCGCCCACCCGGTGGTCCGCAGTCCGCCGGACTCGATGTACGCGGTCGGTGGCCGGGCTGCGGTGCCGTGCCGGACGAACCAGGCGGTCACCCGCGTGTGGGTGGTCGTCGGGTCGGACACGTGGACCTTCATCGGAGCTTCGCCGACGAGCGGCAGCCCGAGCACAGCGCACGCGGACTGGTGCGACACGAGGTCAGTGGCGCGGACGCGGTGGAGCGATGCTCGGACGAGCACGTGGTGTCGTTCACCAGGGTGGAGATGGTCGAGCGCCCCGGGCCGGACCAGGACGCCGGGGCGGATCCGTTCGAGGACCCCGCGGTGGACATCACGCTCGAGCGCCCGGCGTTCGGGATCCGGAAGGCCGGTCGTGCGGATGAGTTCGATGTCGTTCGCTCTGCCCATGCCCCACAGGCTGCTGGAAGCGAGTCGGAGCGAGGGCCCGACCGCGACGATCTGTGGACAGTCGAGCGCAACCGCCCTGTGTGGAGGAACGAGGGCGCTCTATTCGTGTGCACCTTGCGACGATGCACGTGTTGATCACCTCGTGCTTTGTCGACTCATGCACACGCAACGGTTGCGTGCGCATGTTCCGACGAACCACGCGCCGATCGACTCGTGGATTGTCGCAAAACGCGTGCGGCCGACGAGCCCCCGCAGCACCTACGCCCGCGCGAGCTCCGCCCGCAGCGGCAGGTCCTGGTCCTCCAGGATGAGCTGCGCGCCCACGGCGGTCCGGGCGTTCACGACGATCGGCGCGAGCAGGTTGACGGTCGTGCCGGACGCGCCGGGGTTCGCCACCACGAGCAGCATCGCGTCGGCGGGATCGGTCAGCTCGAGCCCCGCGGCCTGCTCGTCGGTGAGCTCGGGCGAGTACGACGGCAGGTGCACTGCGGCGTCGAGCACGAACAAGCGCGAGGAACCCCCGACGAGGGTGAACAGGCCCTCGGCGCCGTCCACCGGGGTCAGCGTGAAGACCGGTGCGGGGGACAGGCCGAACGGCGGGACGGCGAAGGTCAGGGAGATGCTCATCGGAGGTAGTCCATCAGGGTCGGCTGCAGGACCTTCGCGGTGACGGCGAGGGCTGCCTGGTAGTTGGTCTGCTGCACCTGCAGGTCGAGGACGGCCTTGGCGAGGTCGACGTCCTCGATGCCGGCGCGGCGGTTCTCGAGTGAGACGGCTGCCGTCTTCAGCGAGTCCTGCGCGGCGAGGGCGGTCGCGTGCCGGACACCGACGTCGGCCTGGGCGCCGCGGACGGCCCCGAGCGCGCCGTCGACGTCGTCGATCCGCGCGTTCACGTTCACCCCGTTCTGCAGGTCGCTGACGATGGAGTCGAGCACCCCGAACACGGACGACGCGCCGGTGCCGAAGACGTCCGCCCCGGCGGTGTCGACGCGCACGGTGGTGCCGTCGCCGATCCGGCGGGAGACGTCCGTGCCGGAGGCCGCCCACCCGGTCGCCGGGTCGTACGCGGCGGCGGCGGTCGAGGCGCCGGCGAAGACCGAGCGGGTGCCGTAGGTCGTGTTGGCCCGTGCCTCGAGGTCGGACTTCAGCGACTGGAACTGCGTGATGAAGGCGTCGCGGTCGGTGTCGCTCATGGTGCCGGAGTTCGCCGCCTGCACGGTCAGGTCCCGCACGCTGTTCAGCACCGAGTAGACGCTGGACAGGGCGCTGTCGGTGGTCGCGAGCCAGGCGACGGCGTCGTTCGCGTTGCGCGTGTGCTGCGCGGCGGCGGCCTGTTCCTTGCGGACCTGCATCGACGACGCGGTGCCGACCGGGTCGTCGGACGGCTTCTGGATCGCCTGCAGCGTGGTGGCCTGCTCGGTCAGCTGCGCCACGCGCGCCGCACCGGTCTGCAGCCGTGCCGAGGCCGCGGCCATCGACATCTGGGTGGTCACCCGGGTGATCACGATCAGCCCCTCCCGACGAGTCCGACGCGGTTGATGATGGTGTCGAGCATCTCGTCGACGGCGGTCAGGACGCGTGCCGCGCCCTGGTACGCGTGCTGGTAGCTCAGCAGGTTCACGTTCTCCTCGTCGAGGTCGACGCCGGCGCCCGACTGCTGCTGGGTGCGCGCGTTGGTCAGGGCGAGTCCGGTGAGCGTCGACTCCGTCGCGGCCGACCGGGAGGCGGTGCCCACCCCCGCCACGAACGTCGCCCAGGTCGTGTCGGCGGCTCCAGGGCCCGTGCCGAGTCGCGAGAGCGCATCGGCGAACGAGTCGTCGAGCTGCCCCGCCGCGTTCCGCGTCGCCAGGCCGGTGCCGTCCGTCGGGACGACGGACAGGCCCTGCGCTGCGGGGACGCCCGCCGCGAGGGCGAAGAACGCGGTGCCGGTGGTGCCGGCCGGGGTCGTGCCGGTGGCATGGACGGCGTTGACGGTCGCCGCGAGCTGGGTCGCGACGGCGTCGTAGGACGCGGCGGCCTGGGCGAGCGCGCCGCCCGTGCCGTTCCCGTTCGCCGGGGCGAGGACGGCGAGGGCGCCACCGATCGACCCGCCGCTGAGGGACACCGCGCCGGCGGTGCCGGAGGTCCAGGTCAGGGTGACCGCGGCGCCGTCGGCGAGGCGTTCGCCACCGCCGAGGGCGACGGCGCGGGCGTCGGTGCCCTGCACGAGCGGGTTGCCGCCGAGCAGCACGTCGACCGTGCCGTCCGCGTTGGTGCGGGTCGTCCCGCCGGCGAGCGTCGCGATCTGCTCGGTGAGCTGGTCACGCTGGTCGAGGAGTTCGTTCGCGGTGCCGCCGGAGGCCAGTGCGGTGCGGATCCGCCCGTTCAGGTCGGCCACCTGCTTCGCGGCGTCGTTCAGCTGGGTCACCTGGCCGGCCGCGGTGCCCCGGACCGAGGACCACTGCGCGTCGACGGCCTTCGATCCGGCTGCCAGCGCCGAGGCGACGGTGCCCGCTGCGCCGAGGACGGCGCTGGCGGCACCCGGGTCGTCGGGGTGACTGGCGAGTTCGCTCCACGACGACCAGAAGGCATCGAGCTTGGCGCTCAGGCCGTCCTTGCCGGGCTCGTGCAGGCCGGCCTCGAGGGCGGACAGTGCCGTCGCACGGGCGTCGGCGTAGGCGGAGGACCCCGCGGCGACCCGGACGCCGACGTCGAGCGTCAGCGATGCCAGGCGGGCGATGCCGTCGACGGAGACGCCCTGACCGGCGAGGGCGGCGGTGCCGCGCATGAACCCGGTCTGCGTCGCGGGGATGGAGTTCTGCGTGACGCGCTGCCGCGTGTACCCGGCGGTGCCGGCGTTCGCGATGTTCTGGCCGGTGACGTCGATGCCGGCACGGGCTGCGGCGAGGCCGGAGTACGCGGTGGCGAGGGAGCCGAAGGTGCTGACCACGGGGTTACAGGGTCCCCTCGAACAGGCGAGCGCCGTCGGAGCCGGGACCGGAGGTGCCCGAGGCGTCGTAGGTCGCGGCGGTCGTCACGGTGCCGGCGAGGGTCTCCTCGGTGGCCTGGGCGGCGGTGCGCAGGAAGCGGTCGTTCTCGTCGCGCAGGGCGCCGATCTGGGTGGTCAGCTCGACCATCGCGGTCAGGTGCGCGGCGAGGATCTCGCCCCACGGGCCGTTCGGCGCTGCGGCGACGACGTCGCGCAGGGGTGCATCGGCGGGGACGCCCCACTCCTCGGCGACCTCGGCACTCGACGCGGCGCGCTCGAGTCCGGTGCTGCGGAGTCGTTCGAGGACCTGCTCGACCTCGCGGCTGGCGTGCGACACCCAGCGGGAACGGCCCGCGGTGAGCAGGAGCTGCTCCTCCTCGAGCTTGAAGGTGAGCAGCTCGAGCAGTTCGCGTTCGCGCCAGAGCACGGCGGACAGGTCGTTCACGCTCATCAGCTCCTCCCGTGTGGGTCGTCGTCGGGTGTTCGGGTCCACCATCCGGCGGACACCGAGACCTATCGACCCGACGGCGGTGGTCGTAAGCGGCGGGGGACGTGACCTGCGAGGCGGACGTCCCCCGGGCCTCCCGGACAATCGGGAAACGCACCCCGTCCGGGGGACGGAAACGGTCGTTCTACGCGCTGGGTCCCCCCAAATGCCGACCGGGAAACACCGCGAATGCCCCCGCACTGGGGACGGATGAACCCCTGTTCAGGACATTGCCAGCCGATACATTCAGAACGCACCACGAGGGCGACCTCGAACCGCCTCACAGGGGCGCGGGGTGCACCGCTCGGAGGGAACCGGGCGGGTCTTCGGCGTACGCACCGGCCATCCGAGGCCGGCGTCCGTCGTGCCCAGGGACGGGTGAGTCGAGACAGTCACGTCAGGTCGATCAGGGGATCAGCATGGACCGCACCGCACGCAACGCGATGATCGTGGAGCACCTCCCGCTCGTGGGCTACATCGTCGCCGACGTCCGCTCCCGTGCCACGCACCTGGACCGCGACGACCTCGCCGCCGTCGGCTCCCTCGCCCTCGTCGCCGCTGCCGACGCGTTCGACCCCACCCTCGGCGTCCCCTTCGGCGCCTACGCCCGGACCCGGATCGCCGGAGCCCTCGCCGACGACATGCGCTCGGCCGACTGGGCATCCCGTGGCACCCGGAAGCGGATCCGCGAGACCCTCGCCACGCAGGAGGCCCTGTCCGCCCGACTCGGCCGGAGCGTCGGCGTGCAGGAGATCGCGGACGCGATGGGTGTCGACCGGCAGACCGCCTCGGACGCCATGAGCGACGCGGCCCGCATCGTCGCGCCGCTCGACGAGACCGTGCCCGACCTCGTCGCCGCCGACCTGCCGTTGCCCGGCGACGACCTGCTCGAGACCGAGAAGCGCCGCTACCTGCGCGCAGCCGTCGAGGCACTGCCCGAGCGGATGCGCTTCGTCGTCGAGGCCGTCTACTTCGGGGACCGCTCGGTGACCGACGTCGCCGCGGAACTCGGCATCACGCACTCCGCCGTCTCGCAGCAGCGCTCCGAGGCGATGCGCCTGCTCCGCGACGGACTGGCCGCCCACTACGGGGACGGCGGTGCCGCCGCCGAACCCGCCTCGCGCACCACCGCGGCCCGCCGGAGCGCCTACCTCGCACGCGTCGCGTCGAACGCCGCCGCCGGCGTCGCACGTGCCGTCCACGACGCGACCGCGCCGGTCGCCGTGGCGGCGAGCTGAACCGTCGACGGGTATTTCCGTCGATTCCCTAACGACTCCCGGCACCCGGTCGAGAGTCATCCACGTCAGCCCACGGACGGGCTGTAGTACGACCCAGCATTCACGGAGGAAACCACCATGGGTATGTCCATCAACACCAACCTCTCGGCACTCAACACGTACCGGAACCTCAACTCGACGCAGAACGACCTGTCGAAGTCCCTCGAGAAGCTCTCGTCGGGTCTCCGCATCAACCGTGCTGCCGACGACGCGGCCGGTCTGTCGATCTCCGAGGGGCTGAAGTCCCAGGTCGGTGGCCTCACGGTCGCCGCCCGCAACGCGCAGGACGGCATCTCCGTCGTGCAGACCGCTGAAGGTGGGCTCACCGAGACCCACTCGATCCTCCAGCGCATGCGCGACCTGGCCGTCCAGGCCGGTAACGACTCGAACAACGAGGACTCGCGCACGGCGATCACCACCGAGGTCGGCGAGCTCACCAAGGAGCTCACCCGCATCTCGCAGTCGACCAACTTCAACGGCATCAACCTGCTCGACGGCTCCGCCGGCGCTGCAGGCGTCCTGAAGTTCCAGGTCGGCGCCAACGGCGACGCGGCGAGCCAGATCGAGGTCGACCTGTCGAAGTCCAACGTGGAGTCCGTGTCGACCGCTGTCGGCGCCCTCACCTTCGACAGCGCGACGAACGCTCAGGCCGCCATCACCGCGATCGACGAGCAGATCAAGTACGTGTCCTCGGCACGTTCGAGCATCGGTGCTGTCCAGAACCGCTTCGACCACGCCATCAACGTGACGAACGTGGCCAAGGAGAACCTCACCGCTGCCGGTTCGCGCATCACCGACGTCGACATGGCCGAGGAGATGGTCAAGTACACGCGCGACAACATCCTCAGCCAGGCCGGCACGTCGATGCTCGCGCAGGCGAACCAGAGCACGCAGGGCGTGCTCTCGCTCCTGCGCTAGCACCCACGACGCCGCCTTCCGGGATCGTTCAGGCTTCCCGGGAGGCGGCGTCGCCCTCCTGACCATCCCCACGACGCCAGGGAGTGTCGACGATGTCATCGTCCGTGTCCTCGAGCACCAGCCTCGCGATCGACGGGCTCGTCAGCGGGCTCAAGACGACCGACCTCATCAACTCGTTGATGAGCGTCGAGGGCGTGCCGCAGACCCTGCTCAAGAACAAGCTCACGAGCACCAACTCGTTCATCTCGTCACTGCAGACGATCAACGGGTTGGTGCAGGCCCTCGCGACCAAGGCGAAGGACGCCGCCAAGGCGACCTCGCTCGACCTGTTCACGGCCACGAGCTCGTCGTCGGGCGTCACCGCCGTCACCGGCACGAACGCGAGCGCCGGGTCGCTGACGTTCAGCGTCGGTTCGACCGCGTCCGCCCAGGTCGGGGTCACCGCCGCGATGTCCACGTGGTCGGCCGCTGCCGAACCGATCACCCTGGTGGGTGCCGACGGCACGAAGACCACCGTCACGCCGTCGTCGGGCTCCCTCGACGACACGGTGTCGGCGATCAACAAGTCCGGGGCCGGCGTCACCGCCACGAAGGTCGCCGCGGGTGCGGCCGCCGACGGCACCAAGCTCTACCGGCTGCAGCTCACGTCCGCCAAGACCGGGGCCGCGGGGGGCTTCGAGGTGTACCGGGGGACCGCCGACCAGGTGACCGCCGGCACCGCGACGAACGTGCTGACCGAGGTCGGCGCCGCGGTCGTCGCCCAGGCGAAGGACGCCAGCGTCACGCTGTGGGCCGGCACCGCCGCCGAGCAGACGATCACGAGCGCGACGAACACGTTCACCGACCTGGTCCCCGGGCTCAGCGTCACCGTGTCGAGGGCCTCGACGGACCCGGTCACGGTCGGCGTCGCGCAGGACACCACGAAGGCCCAGTCCGTGGCGTCCGGACTCGTCGACGCGATGAACGCGGTCTCGGCCTACTACAAGACGAACACCGCGGTGACGAGCAGCACGAGTGCCACCAGCGGGTCGACGACCACGACCGCCGGGGTCCTGATGGGCGACGGCACCACGCGCGACGCCGTGCAGCGCCTGGGCAGCACCATGTCGGCGCCCGTCGGCGGGAAGTCGCCGTCGTCGATCGGCATCTCGATCACCAAGGACGGCAGCTTCACCTTCGACGCCGAGGTCTTCCAGAAGGCCCTCGCCACCGACCCCGAGGGCACGCAGGCGATGCTGTCCGGCGTCGCCGCGAACGTGGGTGCCGCCGCCACCGCCGCGTCCGACAAGTACGACGGGTCCATCACCACGACGATCACCGGCCAGCAGGCGGTCGCCAAGGACCTCAACACCCAGATAGACAGCTGGACCGACCGACTCACGATGCGCCGCGCATCGCTCCAGACGCTGTACTCGTCGCTCGAGACCAGCCTCAGCAAGCTCCAGTCCCAGTCCAGCTGGCTCGCCAGCCAGCTCGCGGCGACGACGAGCTGACGGGATCACCATGACCTTCGACTTCCAGGCCGCCGCCTTCCGCCAGGCCGCGCAGCCCCGCACCGTGACCGACCAGCGTCGCGCCCAGTACACGAACGAGGCCGTCCTGTCGGCCACCCCGGCGCAGCTCGTCACGATGCTCTACGACCGGTTGCTGCTCGACCTGCACCGCGCCGAGGCCGCACAGACCAGCGCCGACTGGGACGCCGCCCGCGAGCAGCTGCTGCACGCGCAGGCGATCGTCGGCGAGCTGTCGTCCACGCTGCGGATCGACGTCTGGGACGGGGGCGAGGGCCTGCTCGCCGTCTACAACTACGCGTCGACGTCCCTCATCACCGCGAACGTGCACCGTGATGTCCAGGCGACGCGCGACTGCATCCGGATCCTCGAACCCCTGCGGCAGTCGTGGCACGACGCTGCCGCGTCGCTGCCGGCGACGCCGACCCGCCAGCAGTCGACGGGCGGAGCCCTCGGTGTCGCCTGAACCGGCACCGTCGCGTGAAACGACACCGTCGCCCGAGCAGGTCGACCACCGCCTCGCCTGGGAGGCCCTGCTCGACTCCCTGGAACACGACGCCGCCCGACAGGCGGCCGACCCCACGGCCGTGGTGGGGTGGTCGGAGCCGGCCGGGCTGGGTCCGGTGCCGCGCGCGTTGGTGGGGCGTGCCTCCCGACTGCTCGCTGCGCAGCGCGACCGCATCTCGGAACTGGAGTCGGACCGACGGGCGACGCTCGAGCACCTCGGTGCGCTGCGCGCCGTCGACGCGACCCGCGAGCCCCGTGGCGCGGTGTACCTCGACGCGTCCGCCTGACCCGCGCTCCCGCCACACCTGTTCCGCGACGAAGCACGCGTCGTTCGACGAGTGGTCTGTCGCAGAAGTGGTGCCACCCCCGTTCGGGGCGAGGGCTAACGCGGCCGGGGACGGGCACCGATAGCGCCACACGAGCACGGATCGCTCACCAGTTCGGCCACGGATCGGCCACCACCGCACGGCGACGTCCCACGGGCGACGCCTGACGAGGGGACCACCGTGTTCGATTCCGTGACGAGCGTCGCGCTGCAGAGCGCACTCGACGGCCTGTCGATGCGCCAGAAGGTGATCGCGAACAACATCGCGAACATCAACACGCCGAACTACCACGCCGAGAAGGTCCAGTTCGAGGACGCCCTGGCGAAGTCGATCACCGACGGCAGCGGGAACACCGCGCCGACGGTCGCCCGCAGCCTCGAGCCGACGAACACGAACGGCAACAACGTCAACCTCGACGAGGAGACGCTCTCCAACGTCGACACCGTGCTCCGGTACCAGTTCGCCACGCAGGCGATGAACTCCGAGCTCACGAGCGTCCGTGCGGCGATGCGGACGAACTCGTGACGACCTTCGACGCGATCGGCATCGCGAGCACCGGCATGACCGTGCACCGGAAGTGGCTCGACGCCGTCGCCGACAACATGGCGAACGCGAACACCGTGAAGTCGATGGACGACACCGCGTTCCAGGCCCGCTACGTCGAGGTCCAGGAGGGCAACGGCGTGTCCGGCGCCTACGTCAAGGGCGCCGCGTTCGGCAGCGCCGCCGGCCGCGTGACCTACGACCCGGACAACCCGCTCGCGAACGACGAGGGCTACGTCCGCATGCCGGACATCGACCTCGGCACGCAGATGGCGGACCTCATCATGGCCCAGCGCGGCTACCAGGCGAACGCCGCCGTGGTCGACCGTGCCAAGACCGCCTACGAGGCGGCACTGCAGATCGGGAAGAACTGATGCCCATCGACGCCGTCAACGGTGTGACCACCAACGCGATGACGAACGCACTGACCAGTGTGTCCGGCACCTCCAGCGACGTCACCGGCGCTACGGGTGCGACCAGCACCGACGGCAGCGGGTTCGCCGCCAGCCTCGGGAACGCCGTCGACGGGCTGCAGGCGCTGCAGAGCGACTCGAAGACCCTCGCGCTCAAGGCCGTCACCGGCAACCTCGACGACATCCACGACGCGACCATCGCCGCCACCCGCGCGCAGGTCACGCTCGAGCTCGTCTCCGCCGTCCGCAACAAGGGCGTCGACGCGTTCAACGAGATCATGAGGATGCAGGCCTGATGCCCGTCGCCGTCAAGAACGTCTTCGCGCGCCTGTCCGCGTACGTGAAGGGCTTCTCCGCCGCCCAGCGCACCATCGCGATCCTGGTGATCGCCGCGCTCGTGCTCGGGGGGATCGCCCTGGCGTCGTGGCTCGGCAAGGCGTCCTACGCGCCGCTCTTCACCGGGCTGGCCGCCGCCGACGCGAGTTCCATCACCGACCAGCTGCAGACCGACGGTGTGCCGTACCAGCTCACCGACGGCGGCGCGACGATCCTGGTGCCGCAGGCGCAGGTGTACTCGGAGCGCCTCAAGGCCGCGTCGAACGGGCTGCCGTCGTCGAACGAGGGCGGCTACTCGCTGCTCGACCAGATGGGCGTGACGAGCTCGGAGTTCCAGCAGGACGTCACCTACAAGCGGGCGATGGAGGGCGAGCTCGCCAAGACCATCGGTGCGATGGACGGCGTGCAGACCGCGACCGTGCAGCTCGCGATCCCGGAGAAGTCCGTGTTCGTGTCCGAGGAGAAGGACCCGACGGCGTCGGTGTTCATCGCCACCGACAACGGCACGCAGCTGAGCACCGACCAGGTGCAGGCGATCGTGCACCTGACCAGCGCCTCGGTCGAGGGCATGCAGACCACCGACGTCTCGGTCGTCGACGCCAAGGGGCAGACGCTGTCCGCCGTCGGGACCGGTGCGACCGGCAGCGGTGCCGACCAGGCCGCCGACTACGACGCCGCGACGAGCAAGAAGATCCAGGACCTGCTCGACACCACCCTCGGCGCCGGCAACGCGACCGTCGTGGTCTCCGGCACGATGAACCAGGAGTCCGGCACCCGCACGTCGGAGAGCTACACGTCACCGACCTCCGGTCCGGTCGCGCTCAACGAGTCGAGCACCACCGAGCAGTACGGCTCGGGTGCCGCGGGGGCGTCGAGCGGTGCGACCGGGGTCCTCGGCCCGGACAACATCGCGGTGCCGAACGGCACCGCCACGAGCGGCACCGGTGACGACGGCTACACCAACGAGTCGGCGACCAAGAACAACGCCGTCGACCACACCACCGAGACCACGCAGATCCCGTCGGGGTCCCTCGACCGGCAGACCATCTCGGTCGCGCTGAACTCGAAGGCCGACGCCGTGCAGAACGCGAACCTGCAGAGCATCAACGACCTGGTGTCGGCCGCCGCCGGTGTCGACCAGGACCGCGGCGACCAGGTGAAGGTCGCGATGATGGACTTCGACACCAGCGGAGCCGACCAGGCTGCGAAGGCCCTCGAGGCGCAGCAGAAGGCCGACCAGCAGGAAGCCCTGTGGTCGTCGATCCGCACCGCCGGCATCGTCATCGGCATCCTGCTCGCGCTCATCGCGGTCATGTTCGTCATCGCCCGTCGCAGCCGGAAGCAGGAGCGCGAGGCCGTCGACCTCGGCGAACTCGACGCCTTCGCCGGCGAGACGTTCCAGCTGCCCCTCGCGATGGACGGCGCCGCCGACCGCGCGACCCTCGGTGCCGGTGACGCCCCCACCGCCGTGCTCTCGACGATGCCCGCCGGTGACCCGCCGACCGAGGTGCTGACGACCGACGAGATCACGGCCGAGCGCCGCCGTCAGGACATCTCCGCGCTGGCCGAACGCGACCCGAAGCACACTGCCGAGCTCCTGCGCGGGCTCCTCGACGACCGGGCACCGGTGTGAGCGCCCTGATGCCGAGCGGCAGCAACGGCAACGGCCCGGGCACCGGCAAGGGCTCGAACGACCGTGCGCTGACCGGCGCCCAGAAGGTCGCGCTCATCCTCATGCAGATGGACACCGACCGCGCGGCCGAGGTGATGAAGCAGTTCACCGAGATGGAGGCCGAGGAGATCTCGGCCGAGATCGTCCGGATGCGCCGCGTCGAGGACACCGTCGTCGACCAGACCATGTCGGAGTTCCACCGGATCACGATGAGCGGCCGGCTGCAGAAGCGTGGCGGCAAGGAGACCGCGCTCGGGCTGCTCGAGGCGTCCTTCGGCGCCGAGCGCGCCGCCGGCGTGATGGACCGACTCGCCTCGAACCTGGCCGGCCAGTCCTTCGACTTCCTCGACGACGCCGAGCCCGGGCAGGTCATCACCCTGCTCGAGGGCGAGCTGCCCCAGACCATCGCCCTCGTCCTGGCACACCTCAAGCCCGGTCAGGCGAGCGCCGTCCTCGCGGGTGTCGACGAGCGCGTCCGCACCGACGTCGCGCAGGCGTTCGCCACGATGGGCAGCGCGACCCCCGAGGCCGTCGGGATCGTCGCCGGTGTCCTGCGGCAGCGCGCCGGCGCCGTCGTGTCGCCGCGCGAGAGCGTCGAGGTCGTCGGCGGCATCGCGCCCCTGGTCGACATCATCAACCGCTCCGACGTCGCCACCGAGAAGGCCGTGCTCGACGGACTCGAGGCCCGCGACCCGGAACTCGCCGAGGACATCCGCTCGCGCATGCTCACCTTCGAGGACATCGTGAAGCTCGAGTCCCGCGACATCCAGCAGGTGCTGCGTGGCATCGACTCGAAGCTCCTCGCGACCGCCATGAAGGGTGCCGCCGGACCCGTCGTCGAGACGATCCGCGCGAACGTGTCCGAGCGCAACCGCTCGCTGCTCGACGACGAACTGCAGGCCATGGGCCCGGTCCGCGTCTCGCAGGTCGAGGAAGCGCGCGCCGAGGTCGTCCGTTCCGTGCGCGAGCTCGAGGCGCAGGGCGTCATCACCGTGCACCGTGCCGAGGAGGACGAGCTCGTTGACTGACACCACGACCGCCGGCACCGTGCAGCGCATCGCCTTCCCCGCGATCGGCACCGCCGCCGCGACCGACCGTGCGTCGGGTGCCGACGTCCGCGGCCACGCCGCCGGCTACACCGCGGGACTCCGCGCCGCACAGGCCGAGACGGACGCCCTGCGCGCCCGCCTGCAGGCCGAGCACGCCGCGCTGACCGCGTCGCTGCGCGCGGACACCGTCCGCCGCATCGCCGTCCTCGACGCCGCGACGAACGCGATGCTGTCCACGGTCGCGCCCGTCCTCAGCGACGCCGAGGCGTCCGTCGCCAGCGCGGCCACGGACCTGGCCGAGGCGATCGTCGGGTACGAGATCCGTGCCTCCCGTCCGGCGGTCGGTACCGATGACGACCGGGAGGCCCGGATCACGTCCGGTGCCGAGACCACCGTCCGGCGGGCGCTCGCGTCCATCGACCGCAGCGTCCCGGTGGCCGTCCGGCTCAGCCCGGCGGACGCCGCACGCGTCGCCGACGTCGACCTGCCGGTGCCCGTGGTCGCCGACCCCGCGCTGCGGGACGGCGACGCCGTCGTCGACCTGCCGGACGGCATCCTCGACGCCCGGATCGCCACCGCACTCGACCGTGCCCGCACCGCGCTCGGTGTCGAGCTGCAGGGGGTGTCCGCGTGACCGCCACGCTGCTCCGCCCCCGCGGGCTCGACGACGCCCTGCGGCAGGCCGCACCCCAGCGGGTCGGCGTCGTCACGAGCGCCGTCGGCCTCGGGCTGACGATCGCCGGGCTCGACGCCCACGTCGGCGAGGTCGTCACGGTCGGACCGGAGGACGGCGTGCAGACCGCCGTCGAGGTCGTCGCGACCGACGCCACCGGCGTGCGCTGCATGCCCCTCGGACGCCTCACCGGTGTGACCGCCGGCACCCCCGCACGCCCCACCGGCCGGCCGGTGCTCGTGCCGACGGGTGCCGGGTTGTTCGGCCGAGTGCTCGACGGGCTCGGCCGGCCGATCGACGACCGCGGACCGCTCGTCGGTGCCGGTGGTGAGCCCGTCGACTGGGTGCCGCTCGACCACGCGACCCCGAACGCGATGGCACGCACCCGCATCGACACCCCGATGCAGCTCGGCGTGCGGGTGCTCGACACCCTCACCACCGTCGGCCGTGGCCAGCGCATGGGGCTCTTCGCGGGCTCCGGTGTCGGCAAGTCGTCGCTGCTGTCGATGATCGCCCGGGGGAGCGACGCCGCCGTCAACGTGATCGCACTGGTCGGGGAGCGTGGCCGCGAGGTGCGCGAGTTCCTCGAGGACGACCTCGGCGCCGAGGGCCTCGCCCGCTCGATCGTCGTCGTGTCGACCTCGGACGAGCCCGCCCTCATGCGTCTGCGCGCCGCGTTCGTGGCCACCCGCATCGCCGAGTCGTTCCGCGACGCCGGCCAGGACGTCGTGCTCATGATGGACTCGCTCACCCGCGTCGCGATGGCGCAGCGTGAGATCGGGCTCTCGGTGGGGGAGCCGCCGGCCACCCGGGGCTACCCGCCGTCGACGTTCTCCGTGCTCGCCGGGCTGCTCGAGCGTGCCGGGACGGACCGCGTCGGCAGCATCACCGGCATGTACACCGTGCTGGTCGACGGCGACGACCACAACGAACCGATCGCCGACGCCGCCCGCAGCATCCTGGACGGTCACGTCGTGCTCGACCGGAAGCTCGCGATCACCGGGCACTTCCCGTCCGTGGACGCCCTCGGCTCGGTGTCCCGTGTGGCCTCGAAGGTGACCGGCCCGGCGCAGCGCGGCGCCGCGACGACCCTCCGCAAGGTGATGGCCGCGCGCGCCGCCGCCCAGGACCTGCTCGACGTCGGCGCGTACCAGCGCGGCTCGAACCCGCTCGTCGACGCCGCCGTCGACCACCAGGGTGCGATCGACGCGTTCCTGCGCCAGGGGATGGACGAGCGGGCGACCGCCGACGCGTCCTGGCAGCGACTCGGCGGTCTCGTGCAGCAGCTGGGGGTGTCGTGATGGCCCGCCGGTTCCCGCTCGCGGGGCTCCTGCGCCTGCGGCACACCGAACAGGACCGCGCCGCTGCCTCGCTCGCGACCGCGAACGAGCGCGTGCGCGATGCCGCCGACGCCCGGATCGCCGCGCGCCGCAGCCTCGCCGACGCCGAGGGCGCGCAGCCGATCGAGGACGCCGCGACCCTGAGCGCCGTCGCCGCTGCGCGTGCTGCGACCCGCGGGATGCTCGAGGAGCTCGACGCCGTGGTCCGGACCCGCCGCGCGGACGCCGACCGGGCACAGGAGGAGTACACCGCCGCACGCCGTGCCGCGGTCGGCCTGGAGAAGCTCGAGGGCAAGCACGCCGCCGAGCAGGCCGCCGAGGAACTCCGCACCGAACAGAACGCCCTCGACGAGATCGCGGCACGACGCCGCACGGAAGGTGGTGCCCGATGAGCGTCGAAGCGGTGCTCTCCCGGATCTCCGAGATCCGCTCCCAGATCGACACCCTGCGCGGTGGCTCGGCCGCGGCGACGAGTACGTCGTCGTCCGCCGGGTCGACCAGCGCGTCGTCGAGCGCCTTCGCCGACGCCCTGGCCACGGCGACCGGGAACACCGGCACCGGGACCGCGACCGCTGCTGCCGCCGCTGCGGCGACCACCAGCAGCGCGCCCGCCACGTCGGTCGACGCTGGCGCGGGCACCCTCGCGACGGGCAGCGGCGCCACCGGGTCGGACGTCGTCGCGGACGCGAAGAAGTACCTCGGCGTGCCCTACGTGTTCGGCGGCACGACGACCTCTGGCATGGACTGCTCGGGCCTGGTGCAGACGGTGTTCAAGGACCTCGGCGTCACCATGCCGCGGGTCGTGCCGGACCAGGCGAAGATGGGCGTCGAGGTCGGCTCCCTGAAGGACGCACAGCCCGGCGACCTGATCATCCCGAAGGGCGAGGGCCACGTCGTCATCTACGTCGGCGACGGCAAGGTGCTGCACGCGCCGCGCCCCGGCAAGGACGTCCGCATCGTCGACAACTGGTACTCGGACGCCGACATCGCCACCATCCGCCGCATCGTGCCGGCGCAGGCGTCCGCCACCCCGGCGACGACCGCGACCACCGCCGCGAGCAGCGCCACCGACCTGCAGACCGCCGCGCTGCTGTCCATGATGCAGTCCGGGAGCGCCGCATGAGCCTGACCATCGCCACCCAGCCCGCGCCCGCTCCGACGAGCAGCGCTGCGCCCGCCCGCGCCACGTCCGACGCCGGCGGTGCCGGGTCGTTCGACGCCGCCTTGTCCGCGGCCGCCGCGACCGATCGTCGTGCCGGCGAGCGTGCACCGGCACGCCGGGACGACTCCCGCGCAGCCGACGACACCGGTTCGACCACGGCGCCGAACGCTTCGACGACCAGCACCGGGACAGACGTGGCGGCTGTCGCTGACGGCGCGACCGGTGTCGCCGTGGAGGCCCAGGCGCTCACGCCCACGCCCATGCCCATGCCCACCGGGACGGTGCCCGCCTCAGTCTCGACGCTTCCGGTCGCAGCGACGATCCCGGCTGAGCCGCTCACGCCGGCGACGTCGAACGCGCCCGAGCTGACGGCGCAGGACGTCACCGTGGTGCCGACGACGCCCGCCCCGGAGACGACCACGTCGACAACGTCTGCTGCCGTCCCCGCCGCTGCCACCGGGGCTCCCACTGACACGGGCGCCGCGGTCCCGCCGTCGGCAAACACCACGGCGTCCGCCGCATCCGCCGCCGTACCGGCACCGGCCCCGACCGCCGTAGTCCCCACCGACGGGTCCGCACCGTCACCGGCGTCGGACATCCCGAGGCCCGGCACGCCGTCCGGCGGGACGACCGGCACCGGCACCGGCACCGTCGGAGTCACGATCACGAGCACGAGCACGAGCAGCGCGCCCACTGCCACTGCCGCTGCAGCCGCAGCAGCAGCGGCGCTCCAGCCGACCGGCCCGACCACCCAGCCCACCCAGCCCACCGACGGCTCCGCGACCGCGACCCCGGCCGTCGTCACGGTGGCAGCGGCGACCGCCGCGCAGGGTGGGCAGACCGGCCACGGGACGGACCAGCAGGGATCGACGGCGGGTGATCCGGGCCTCCCGGCGGTCACCACCACGCGCGGCGGCGAGACGCCCTTCGTCCTGCCCACCACGCCGACCGCCGCGCCCGCCCCGGTCACGGCGGCCGCCGCTCCGTCGGCCACGCCCGCGCCCCTCGGGCAGCAGCTCGCGCGACCGGTGTTCTCGCTCGCGCAGGCCGGCCCCGGGGAGCACATCGTCACGGTGCAGGTCGTGCCCGACAGCCTCGGACCGGTCACGGTCCGCGCGCACGTGACGGCGCACGGCATGCACGTCGAGCTGTTCGCGGCGTCCGAAGCGGGACGCGACGCGGTCCGCCAGGTGCTGCCCGACCTGCGGCGCGACGCCGCCGGCACCGGGCTGAGCACCACGCTCGACCTGTCGTCGCAGAACCACCCGGGCACGTCGGCGGGTCGCGACCAGCGACCGGCCGACGGCCGCCTGCGTGCCGACACCGGCCTGGAGGCACGGCGCACCTCCGCCGCGCAGCCAGCCTCCGCAGCCGCCACGTCCACCTCCACCATCCGCTCCGCGGGACTCGACGTCCTCGCCTGACCGGCTCACGAACAGGAACCAGACCATGCCCATCGACGCCATCACCGGCAGCGTGGACCAGGCTGCCCAGGCCGCGGCCCTCGCCGCGAACTCGACCGCGAAGAAGTCCCAGACGATGGACTCCGAGGTGTTCATGAAGCTGCTCGTCACGCAGCTGCAGAACCAGGACCCGTCGTCGCCGATGGACACCAACCAGATGATCAGCCAGCAGACGCAGCTCGCGATGATGGAGCAGATCACCAACCAGACCACGACGGGGAACGAGAACTTCTCGCTCCAGATGCGCATCGCCGCCGCGAACCTCGTCGGCAAGCAGGTCAGCTACACCGACGCTGCGACGAGTACCGCCGTCACCGGGACCGCCTCGGCCGTGTCGTACGCGAACAGCGTGCCCACGGTCACCGTGAACGGGAAGGAGGTCGCTCTCGACGTGATCTCCGGCATCACCACCACCGCTCCGGCTTCCTGACCGTTCTTCTTCCCCTTCCTGCTCTCCCTGCCTCTCCGAAAGGACGCACCATGCTCCGCTCGCTCTACTCCGGGATCTCCGGCCTCCGCTCGCACCAGCAGATGCTCGACGTCACCGGCAACAACATCGCCAACGTCAACACCGTCGGCTTCAAGGCCTCGTCGACGGTCTTCCAGGACACCCTGTCGCAGATGACCCAGGGTGCCGGCGGACCGCAGACCGGTGTCGGCGGCACCAACCCGGCGCAGATCGGCCTCGGCGTCCAGGTCGCCGGCGTCTCCACCAACTTCGCGCAGGGCTCCGCCCAGGCCACCGGCAAGGCCACCGACCTGATGATCTCCGGCGACGGCTTCTTCGTCACCCGCCTCGGCAACGACACCGTCTACACCCGCGCCGGTGCGTTCGACTTCGACGCGGACGGCCGCCTGGTCACCGCCGACGGCAAGATCGTGCAGGGCTACCCGGCCACCAACGGCGTGGTCAACGACAACGGCGGCCTCGCCGACATCACGCTGCCGCTCGACGCCGCTGCACCGGCCGTCCGCACCACCTCGGCCTCGGTCGCCGGCAACCTGCCGTCCGAGACCGCCGTCGGCGACACCATCACCCGCGAGGCCACCGTCTACGACGCCTCGGGCGCCAAGCACACAATGTCCCTCGCCTACACGCGCACCGGCACCGGCTGGGACGTCACCGCACGCAACGGTCAGGGGACCACCACGAACGGGTCGCTCACGTTCGGCACCGACGGCAAGCTGACCTCCGGCGGCGCCCTCACGGTCGGCGGCATCGCCGTCGACATGGGGGAGCTCACGGGCTTCGCCTCGCTCAACACCGCGTCGATCGGCTCGCAGAACGGCCGCGAAGCCGGCGCCCTGCAGGGCTACGCCATCTCGAAGGACGGCACCGTCACGGGCACGTTCTCGAACGGTGCGTCGCTCGCCCTCGGCCGCATCGCCCTCGCGACGTTCGCCAACCCGGCGGGCCTCGAGAAGACCGGCGCCTCGGGCTACCGCGCCACCGGGAACTCGGGCACCGCGACCGTCGGCGGTCCCGGTTCGGCCGGCGTCGGGTCGCTCGCGGCGGGCACCCTCGAGATGTCGAACGTCGACCTGTCGCAGGAGTTCACGAACCTGATCGTGGCGCAGCGCGGGTTCCAGGCGAACGCGCGCATCATCACGACCTCGGACGAGGTGCTGCAGGAGCTGACGAACCTGAAGCGGTAGGCGCGCTGCGCGCGTCGCGGCGCCGTGCGCTGCGCGTCGCGCTTCGCGTCGTGCGCTTCGTGAGCAGAAATGGTCGGGTGCCTCCGGGCGACCCGACCATTTCTGCTCACGATCGCCGGTCGCGGCGGACCGTCGCGGCGTACCGTCGCGCGCATGAGCTCGCACACCACTGGTACCGCTTCGGTCACCGCCAAGACCCTGCTCCGCATCGCCCTCGGAGCCGTGCTCGCCTCGCACGGCTCCCAGAAGCTCTTCGGCGCGTTCGGCGGCGGAGGCATCGAGGGCACCGCGCAGGGCATGCACGCGATGGGGTTCCGCCCCGCCAAGCGGAACGCCGTGCTGGCCGGCATCGGCGAGGCCGGCTCCGGTGCCGCCCTGGCACTCGGGCTCGCCACCCCGATCGCCGGTGCGGGCGCCGCGACGACGATGGGCGTCGCGTCGAGCGTGCACACCCCGAACGGCTTCTTCAACGCGGACGGCGGCTTCGAGTTCCCGGCGTTCCTCGGCTTCTCGGCGGCGATGTTCGCGCTCGGCGGCCCCGGTCCGGTGTCGCTCGACCACGCCACCCGGCACGTGTTCGACCGCCCGTGGCTCCGGGCGGTCGCCCTCGCCGCGATCCCGGTCGCGATCGCGGTCCAGGTCGCGCAGCGTCGGAAGGCGCTCGCGTCCGACGCGGCGGCGCCCGAAGACGCGTAGACCACGAGACGGGAGGCCCGGTGCCAGCTGGCACCGGGCCTCCCGTCCTGTCCGTGGTCGGCGCTCCTGCCGCGCTCGCGCCCGTCTCAGACCAGGACGGGGAACGTGGCGAGCAGGCACGCCCCGCCGACGAGGCCGATGACCGCGGCGACGAACAACGCGATGCGGGCCCACTCGCGGCCACCTCGGTCCGACACGGCCGCGAAGAACAGGACGAGGGCGAACAGCACCGTCAGGAGCGAGTAGTCGTCGGACTGCTGGTTGTCGGCGAGGGCACGGTCGAACTGCCGGTCGGCCTTCGCCGAGAGCGTTGCCGCGCGGTCCGATCCGGCGGGCACGTACGCGTCCGTCGCGAACGGCCCGTCCGCGGTCCGACCGGTACCGTCCCACTCCTCGAACGCGGTGCGGAGCTCCGGGGAGAACCGCTCCTGCACGTAGCTGCGGAGCGTGGCGTCGTCCCGTGAATCGGCGAGCACCCACTGCACCCAGATGGTGACGTCCCACTGCCGTGCGTCGCGCGCGCCGGACGCGGCGTCGGCGGCCTGGATCCGGGCGCTCGACGCCTGGCTGAACGAGATGGACATCTCGCCGCCCCACTTCGACGCCTGGAAGCCGCACCAGGCGGTCACCACCGCGGTGATCGAGAGGAGGACCACGGTCGCCACCTCGCGTCGGCGCGTCCAGTGGGGGCGCTCGGGCTTCTCGGTCATCGTCATCGTCATCGTCCTGGTCGGTCAGGCGCCCGGCAGGGGGAGCGTGCGTGCCCACCGTCGGATGGCGGTGTAGGCGGTCTCGCGGACCCGGGGTTCCGAGAGCATCACGTCGTGCAGGGCGCCGTGGATCCGGGCGACGCTGACGTCGTCGCCCAGCGAGAGTGCCCGGTGCGCGACGGCGTCGACGTTCAGTGCGACGTCGACGTGGGTCATCTCCTCCGACCACTTCGGGGACAGCAGGCTGTGCGTGCTGAGCAGCACGAGCGTCGGGGTCTCGGCACCGAGCCCGTGGGCGACCTGGTCCTGACCGGCGAACACCGCCGCGAGCCACCCCGGGTGGAGCGGGAAGCCGCGCTCCGGACGCCAGGCCTGGTTGTAGGTCCAGCTGCCGTCGGACCCGCTCGACACGGCGCGGGTGTAGAAGCCGGGGTCGACGGTCGGGAGCGGAGCAAGGGGGTTGCGTCGCGCGCCGAGCTTCATCAGCGGAGCGATCAGCTCGCGGGCGAAGCCGGTCGCCTGGAACTCCAGCCACGGACTGTTGAGCACCAGTCCGGCGGCCACACCCCGGTGGCGGCTGTTCCAGAGCGCCAGCGTCAGCCCGCCGGTCGAGTGGCCGAACAGGATGAGTCGCCGACGTCCGTGCTCGGGGTCACCGTGCCCGATGGTGTCGAGTGCCGCAGCGATGTCCTCGTCGTAGACGGCGAGGTCGTCGACGTACCCGGGGGTCTGGTGCGGCAGCAGACTCCGGCCGTACTTGCGGAGGTCCAGTGCGAAGAAGCGCGCGCCGAGCGCCTCGAGGTGCTCGGCCATCTCGCGTTGGAAGAAGTAGTCGGACCATCCGTGGACGTAGAGCACGTCGGCGCCGCCCAGGGGGAGGTGGCCCGACCGCCACGGGATCGCGGTCCGCCACCGTCGCGGGAGCCGGTGGGTCCGGGTGCGCCGCACCAGGGTCGCGGTCACCGGTCCTTCGTCGTCGTCCTCGAGCGGCAACGAGCGGGCCTCGAAGTCGGGACCGAGCACGTCCGGGGCCCACCCGCTCGACGGATCGTCGCCGCGACGGGCTCGTCTCGTCGGCCCCGCACCCGGGCGCGTCCTCACCCGGACCACCTGGTCCCGTCTCGACGCCGACGGCGGGTGGAACGGCGGATCGCGATGCCACCGGTGAGCAGGAGCGCGGCGATGGCGAGCGCCACGACCGCCTGACGACCGTCGTAGCCCGTGGACGCCAGGGAGTCCGGAGCGGGGCCGACCGGACCCGACCCGCTGCCGTCCCCACCCGGTGTCACCGACGGAGGGCCCGGTGCCGGTGTGGGTGTCGGGGTCGGGGTCGGCGTCGGCGGGGTGGGGGTGAAGTCGTAGTCGTTGGTGATCGTCACGACCTGCAGGGTCGGCACGCTCTGGTCGGCTGTCGATGCGACCAGCACCCGGACCGTGCCCGGAGCGACGGTCCGGGCGTCCTCCCCGTACGCGCCCACCGCACCGCGTTCCGCGACGTCGCAGGTGGCGCCGACCGGGATGCCGTCGATGCGCGCCTCGAGGGCGTTCTCGGACGTGAGGGCCACCACGGCGGCACCACCCAGGTCGAGCGCGACACCGGCCACCTCGCACCGGACGTCGGCGTCGAACCGATCAGGGGCTCGGCCTGCGCCGGCGCCCGTCACCTGCTTCCGGATGAGCATCGACCCGACGGACGGTGCGACGCCGACCTTCACCGGCGCCTGGGCGATCGGGAGTCCGCCGTCGCTCAGTGTGGCGGTGGTCCCGACCTGGTTGAAGGCCGTCTCGTCGCGGAGCGGGACCGTCGTGGGGACACCGTCCGGGTGCGCGGCGGTCACCGGCTCGTCGACGGTGCGGTACCGGGCCGTGACGGCTTCGCCCGGGTCGAGCCCGCCGACGGACCCGAGGTCGACCGAGACGCGCAGGCCCGTCACGTCGTCCCAGTCGCCGGTGAACGCATCGTTCGCGGTCCACGTGTTCGTCGAGCAGAGCGAGTCGTCCGTCCAGGTCGTCGAGTCGGTGGTCGAGCACACGGTGCGGTCGGTCGTGACCTGCCAGGTCGTCGTCGCACCGAGCGGTGCGTCGACCTCCACGCCGAAGGAGTCGTCGAACACCGGCCGGTAGCTGCTCCCACGCGGAGCCCCGGTCGCGAGGAGCCGGTCGCCGGGCTGCGGGAGCGGGTCGACGAAGGTGACCCGGTCCTGGTCGACGGTGCCGGTGTTCGTCGTCCGGACGCGCCACTCGTCGGTCCCGCCGACACGCGTGGCGGCGACGCAGGGCGGGAGGGTGAAGCCGTCGTCGTCCGGGGTGCAGGACGTGCCTGGGTCCGACGGGTCGGACGCACCCGAGACGAGCGGGTCGACGACGTCGCCACGCACCGCCTTGCTCGTCTGCAGCGCCGGCCCGGGCGTGGGCTGCACGTAGTTGGTCGTGCCGCACTCCTCGGCAGGGAGTCCCGAGATGGTGCCCTGCCCGTTGCCGGAGTCGTTCGTGCAGCGGTCGAGCGCCGAGCCGGTGACGGCGACGGCCGAGTTCGTGGCGCGCTCGTCCTCGTGCAGACCGGGTTCCAGCGTCAGGGGGATCGTGATGGTGAACGTCTCGTCCGGGGCCATCCGGTCGTCGTCGGTGGGCCAGGTGAACGTGATCGTCCGGCCGTCCTGGACCGTCGTGACGTCGGCGGACAGGGTCCCGTCGGGCGAGGTGCGGAACGTCGGGTCCGTTCCGTCCCACGTGAGGCCCTCGGGGAGCTCGTCGCGCACGGACGTCAGCGTGACGATGCCGGTCCCGGTGTTGCGCATCGTGACGGTCCACGGGACCGGGGTCCCGACCGGCACGGTGTGCTGGTCGTTCGCGGGCGCCTTGGCGACGTCGAGCTGGCGGGTACCCGGGTCGAGCGTGAGGGTGTCGTCCGCGGCGGCGGTGGCGTCGGGGAAGAGCGTGTCGTCGCTGCGGTGGGCGGTGACGGTCGCCGAGTCGTCGAGGGTGCCGGGGAACCGGACGGGTGCACCGTCCCGGCCGACCGGGAGCACGACGACGTGGAGCACCGCGGCGGCGGTCCAGGCTGCCGGCGGGTCGGCGTGGGAGAGGACGTCGCCGTCCGCTCGGTCGAAGACGAAGCGGATGCCCGTGATCGCGGCCGTGTCAGACGTCGGCAACGTCGCCGAGTCGGATGCCGCCCCGAGCTCCCACGCAGGCTGGCCGTCGAGCTGGACGTCGACGCTCACCCGGTCGGCCCCGGCCGGGAACGTCACGTCGTCCGCGGAGAACGCTGCGAGCCGGACGTCGTTCCAGAAGTCCTGGTCGGTGTCCTCGATGGTCACCGTGTCCGGCGAGACCGTCGCGTCGTCGCCCTGCGCACCGTCGAGGCGCACGTCGATCGTGTCGCTGCGGTCGGCCTCGAGCAGGGTGTCCGGTGTGAAGGTCTTCTCCGCGGTGACGTCGAGGACGCCGCGGACCAGCGCGACGGCCGCGGAGGCCGTGTCCGTCGGGGTGCTGGTCTGACCGGACGGCGCCAGGACGGGGTCGTACGACTGCGCGAACGCCCGGTTCGTGACGGTGGTCGTCGCGGTCACGGGGACGGACGGCAGGCTCCGGAGCGTCGCCCGCAACTGCGTGTGCATCGTCATGGTCAGCGGTCGGCCGGTGGAGATGGTCCCGCCGGTGCGGGTGGGGTCCGTGCCCTGGTAGACGACGCTGACGCCGACGACGTCCGCGAGCTGTGCCGCGGTCTGGGCCCGGGCGCCGGTGATCGAGGTCGTGCTGCTGGAGGTCGTCCCGGTGTCACTCCGGTGCAGCAACGTCACCGTCGATGCGTCCGCGTCGACCTCGTCGTCGTCGACGCTGAAGTCGAGTCCGGTGAGGGTGAACCGTTCGAACGGGTTGCCGGTCGTGGAGTCGGCTCCGTCGAAGGGGTCCGCCGACCACGCGTCGGGGTCGCTCGTGCAGTCGGAGAGGGTCGCCGGTGTGCACGGCATCGGGTCGGTCACGCGGACGTACGACGCGCGCGAGGCGGAGCCGTTCGTGGCGGTGACGGTGAAGTCGTTCGTGGGGTACTCGTCGGGGTCGACGTCACCGCGTGCCGGGACGGCGAGGCTGTCGTGCTCGGAGGTCTTCGCGAGCCCGACGAGGGGCGGCCGGTCGAGGATGACGAGGTCGTCGACCGCAGTGGAGCTCTGGTCTCCGTCGTCGGTCGTGGCCGTGACGTCGACCGCGTTGCGGACGGACCCGGCGGTGCTGAGGTTGTAGTCGGTGGTGCCGTTCACCCACTCGACGTCGGCGGTGCCCGGTGCTCGGAGGGAGTTCCGGAGCTCCCAGGTGAGGTGGAACGGTCGCGGCGTCGTGCTCGTGGCGATCCCCGACCCCGGAACGGGTCGGGTCGGGTCGGTGCTCGCCGCGCGGGCGTCGTCGTCGGGCGCCACGGTGATCCGGACGCCCGTCGTCGCAGCGGTCTGCTCGCTCGTCAGCGCGTACCCGACGAAGCCGGTCTGGTCGACCCAGCCGGAGGTCGGCGCCGGGACGGTGGACCACGTCCCGTCGCTGAAGAGCTCGACGGAGGTGACGGTGTCCCACCGCCAGAGCGGGTCGGTGCTCACCGCGATCGGGTCGATCGACTCGAGGTCGAACGCCTGGAAGACGGTGGCGGCCGGGTTCCCCGCGTTGCCTGCTGGATCGGTGACGACGATCTGGGACGTCCCGGTCGTCCGCGAGCCCCACTCGAGGACGGACCCGAACTGCTCGCCGGACTGGCTGTCCACGGTGGTCCGGTCGGTGGCGAAGTCGGTGTCGGTCCACCGCTTCCCGGCGATCGTGCTCCCCGTCCCGGTCGTCGACTCGATGTCGGCGTCGGCGTCGGCCTCGACGACGTCGCTCTCGATGGTGGTGCCGCCGTCGACGGCACCCTCGCCCTGTGCGGTCGCCGTGTTGGTGTAGGTCGACGGACCGGCGTCGGGGGTGCTCGTCGATCCACCGCCGTACCGCTGGTCCGCACGGGCCTGCGAGACGACGTTGGGTTGCACGGTGGTGCCCTGCGGGAAGCCGTCCGGGTTCGTGAACACGAACCGGAGTCCGGTGATCGCGCTTCGGAGGTCGGCGGGGACGGTGCCGGAGAAGTTCGTCGGGCCGGTGGCGGGGAGGCCGTCGATCGGGAGCGGCTGCCAGGTGGCGCCGTCGTCGGACGTGTAGTCGATGGTCAGCGTGGTGCCCGCGGGCACCTGCGTGGGCGCGATCGCGACCGGGTCGAACGCGTTCCAGAACGATCCGTCGTCGTGGGGCGTCGGCGCGACGTCCTCGATGGTGATCGTCGTCGGGGTCACGAACGCGGAGTCCGTGCTGGTCGTGGCCGGGAGCTGGGCCACGACCGTCCCGCCCGGTGCGATCGGCTCCTGCGGGCTGAGGGTCTTGGAGAGCGCGATCTCGATGTCCGGGCGGAACACGTCGAGCGGCGCGGACGCGCCGTCGTCGGCGGTCGTACCCCCGTTGCGTACGGAGGCCGTCGCACGGTTGGTGGTCCGGAGTGGTGCGTCGTCGGCAGCATCGAGCGCGGTGTCGATGCCGAAGCGCGTCGTCGTCGTCGCGTCGGCATCGATCGGGCCGTCGTACACGATCTCGAACCCGGTCACGAAGGTGCCGTCCGGGGCCGCGGCCGCCGGGGTGTCGCCGTCGGCGAACGGATCGGTGCGGGTCGTCCCGTCGCTGAAGTGCCAGACGACGTCGGCGCCGGTGGCGGTCGCGGGGTACGCGAGCGGACTGCTGAACCCGGCGAAGCCGACGTCGGCGGTGAAGTAGTCGAGGTCGCTGACGCGGAGTTCCTCGACCGGTCCGTCCGACGTGTTCGTGGCGGTCACGCTGCCGACCGCGTTCGTGCCCGCGGGGACCCGCGCCGGGTCGATCGACTTGGTGACCGCTGCTCCGAGGTTCGTCGGTGAGACGGTGTGTTCGGCGGAGGCCGTGCTCGTCGCGGGGTCCTGCCCGGGGACCGAGACGGTGGCGGCGGCGGTGTTCGTGGCGGACCATCCCTCGCCGAGCTCGACGTCGGAGTCCCGCTCGGTGCTGCGCTGTCCGACGTCGAGTTGGATCGAGGCAGCCGGATCGCCGGGCGTGAGGACGGCCCCGTCCGGGCCGGTGAAGGTGTACCGGACCCCGGCGACGTCGGCGTCGTCGACGCCGGCCGGGAACGTCGCGGATCCCGGCGGCGAAGGAGTCCCGGTGACCCAGCGATAGGTGCCGGTCCCGGGGTCGAGCACGTACGCGTCGACCTGCACGGCGGTCGCTCCTGCGGGCAGGGCGATCGTGCCGGGTCCGGTGACGTCGACGTACCGGAACGGGTTCGTGGCGTCCAGCGTCGCCGCACCCTCCGCCGCGTTCGACGGGTCCTGGACGACGAGGGACGTGGCGGGGACGTTCGACGCGTTCGAGGCGGAGAGCTCGATGGTCGACGGTGCGCCGGGGGAGTACTGCTCGTTCGTGGGCGTCCAGGACTTCGTCGTCGCGACGTCGACGGTCGTCGGGATGTCCACGGTGACCTTCGCGGCGCTGGACGCGGTCGCGGCGTTGTCCGCGGTGCCGGTACCGGTGTTCGTGATCGGCTGGCCGTTGTGGGGCCACGTCGGCGGGAGGTCGGCGGGGACCCGAAGGGTCGCCGTGAGCGTGTACGCCTGGCCCGCGGCGAGGCCCTGGGAGCCGTCGGCGAGCGGTTGGACGAACTCGAGGGTGCCCACGCACGGCGGGTCGCTGGTGACGACCGTCGCCGGTGTGCCGCCGCAGCCGGTGTGGGTGACGACCCAGTCCGGGTCTGCCGGCGCGGCGGGGTTGGGCGGAGTGGCGCTGAGGTCGACGATCGGGAAGCCCTCGAGCTCCGCCGGCAGGGTGTCGACGATCCGGGCGTCCACACAGTCGGCGTCATCGCACCCGAGTCGGATCGTGAAGGTGAACTCGTCGCCGGGGCCGAGGGTGGCGCTCTTGCCGCCGTCGACCAGCTTGTTCACCTCGATCGCCGCAGGGTCCGCAGCCGATGCGGGGACCGCTGTCGTCACGATCGCCCCGGTCGCGAGGAGCACCGCGGTCGTCGCGGCGATCGCCGAGCGCAGCACGTGGTTCCGGCCGATGCGCTTCACGTCGGGAACACCGTGGCCCAGTCGTCGCGGACGCTGACCACGGTGATGTCGCGCTCGTCGGCCTCACGGAGCACGACCTCGGCGCCCTTGTCGTACGGCTGGTCGCCGCGGCCGGTGTCGTCGTCGTGGTGGACGAGCAGACGGAGTCCTGCGTGGCCGGGCACGGTGTACTCGAGCATCTCCCGGTCGCCGTCGGAGTTCCCGACCGCGACCGCCGGCCGCCGTCCGATCCGGCTCCAGACCCGGACGGGCTTCTCCGGGCCGTCGTCGAAGAACGCGAGTGCGTCGACGTAGCGGACCTCGCCGTCGACGTACTCCAGGCCCATGGCGGAGCCGATGACGTGTTCCGGGGCGATGCCGTAGTTCTGCTCCGTCATGGGACGCATGAAGTCGCGTTCCCCCGCGGACACCACGTAGCAGGTGAACCCGTGCTCGTGCAGGAGCCGCACGAGCTCGACCATCGGCTGGTAGACCGTCGCCGCGTAGGGAACGCCGAGCACGGGGTGTTCGGCGTGCGCGTAGAAGTCCGACACGAGCCGTCGGTAGTCGTCGACGCTCATGCCGGCGGTCGCACGCCCCACCGCCGCCAGCAGTAGCCGGAGATCGGAGTCGTCCCCGCTCGCGTGCCGGTCGACGGCGCCCCCGATCCACGACAGGTCACCGGACTGCGCGGCCGCGTAGGGCTGCGTGCGAGCGAGCTCCGGGTCGGCGGACGCTGCAGCGGCCCACTGCTGGACGAGCCAGTGCAGCTGGGTCGGCATCGGCTTCTCGTTCCAGAGCGTGCCGTCGTTGTCGAAGACGGCGACGCGGTCGTCGACCGGCAGCGGGGTGTCCCCGCCGGTCGTGCGGGCCAGGAACTGTTCGACGGCGTCGCGGGCGTGCCCCGGGCGCCAGGAGGGGAGTGTGTCCATGCCCCGGATCGTCCGGCCGCGCGGGCCGGTGCGCACCATCCTGATCGGGTGAACCGGGAAGCCCGTCGCGCCGGATCGCCCGAAGCGGGTGGTGCCGGCCGCGCGCCGTCGGCGCTAGACAGCACGCCCACGCACTCCTGAAGGGAACACGATCATGGACTTCTGGTACACGTTCTGGGCAGTGATCTGGTACGGGCTGCTCATCTCGGCGCTCATCGCCTCGCTCATGGCGCTCTTCTCGGTCCTCGCGGACCTCGTGCGGGATCGTTCGCTCAGCGGGTGGTACAAAGCGATCTGGGTCTTCTTCCTGGTCTTCGTGCCGTTCCTGACGACGTTCGTCTACCTGATCGCACGCGGTCGTGGGATGGCGGACCGCAGCGCGGAGTCCGCCCAGCGGCAGAAGGACGCCGCCGACGGCTACATCCGCACCGTGGCGGGCACGTCCCCGTCCGACGAGATCGCGAAGGCACGCGCACTCCTCGACGCCGGCACGATCACGGCGGCGGAGTTCGACGCGATCAAGGCGAACGCGGTCGGCAGCACCCGCGCGGCGCCGGCACCGGCTGCGGCGTGAGCGACCGGGCGACCGAGCTTGTCGTCATCGCCTTCGACGACGACGACGGCGCCCGGGCGGCGCACGACGCCGCACTGCGCCTCGACCGCCGCGCGGAGATCGCCCTCGACGGCATCGCCGTCGTGCACGTCGACGAGCATGGTCGCACCCACGTCGACTCCACCGGGCGTGATTCGCAGCGTGGTGCACGGGCGGCCTCGAGCGCGGTGTTCGGCACCGTGCTCGGGTTCCTGTTCCTCATGCCGTTCGCGGGGCTCGTCGTCGGCGGTGCGGTGGGGGCGCTCTTCGCGAGCCTGGACCGTGCCGGCGTGGACGCGGACTTCCGGGAGCGTCTCGCCGCCGAGCTGGCGCGGGGCGGGGCGGCCGTCATCGTCTCGGTGGCGTCGGTCGACGGGGACCGGCTCGTCGGCGCGATGACGGACCTCGGCGGCACGGTGCTCCGGACGACGCTCTCCGACGAGGACCTCCGGGCGATCGCGCACGACCTTGGTGGGCACCCGTGACGAGCGCAGTCGGTCCATCGGCTCGGACACTCGTCCTCGTGACGGCGGCGTCGCTCGTGTCCACCGTGGCCTTCTTCGTCGTCTTCGGCCTCGTGGCGCCCCTCGACTGGTGGTGGACGCTCCCGATCGCGGGGGTCGGCCTCGTGGTCGTCGTGGTCCTGGGGTTCCTGCTGCGCCGGTTCGACGGTCGGCACCTGGTGGTGCGGTCGACCGCCACGGCGGCCCAGGGACTCGGGCTCCTGCCGATCGCGTGTGCGCTGGCGACCGCCGTCGCGGTGGCCGTCGCGCTGCTGACGGGCTGAGCAGACGACGTCCACGATCTCACCCGGTCGGGGTGGCCCGCACCGGAGCGCACCCGAGCACGATCCATGCACGAGCACGACCACACGAACGAGGAGGACAGCGATGCCGAAGGACAAGCCGAACATCCTGGTCATCTGGGGCGATGACATCGGGATCACGAACCTGAGCGCCTACAGCGATGGCCTGATGGGCTACCGCACACCGAACATCGACCGGATCGCGGATGAGGGCATGCGCTTCACCGACTCCTACGGGGAGCAGAGCTGCACCGCCGGCCGGTCGTCCTTCATCACAGGACAGAGCGTGTTCCGCACGGGGCTCAGCAAGGTGGGCATGCCCGGCGCGGACCTGGGGCTCCGCGCCGAGGACCCGACGATCGCCGAGGTGCTGAAGCCGCACGGGTACGCCACCGGGCAGTTCGGCAAGAACCACCTCGGCGACAAGAACGAGTTCTTGCCGACGGCGCACGGGTTCGACGAGTTCTACGGCAACCTGTACCACCTGAACGCGGAGGAGGAGCCCGAGTCGGCGAACTGGCCGTCCATCGAGGAGTTCCCGGCCTTCAACGAGCGGGCCCGGCCGCGCGGCGTGATCCACTCGTGGTCGACCGACGAGGACGACGACACCGAGGACGGTCGATACGGACGACGTGGCAAGCAGCGCGTCGAGGACACCGGCCCGCTGACCAAGAAGCGCATGGAGACCATCGACGAGGAGTTCGCGGACGCCGCGATGGACTTCATCGGGCGTCAGGCGGAGTCCGAGACCCCGTTCTTCGTCTGGATGAACACCACCCACATGCACTTCCGGACGCACCCGAAGCCGGAGAGCCGGGGGCAGGCCGGCCGGTGGCAGTCGCCGTACCACGACACGATGATCGACCACGACCTGGTGGTCGGCTCGCTCCTCGACCAGCTCGACGAGCTCGGGATCGCGGACGACACGATCGTGATCTACTCCACGGACAACGGCCCGCACATGAACACGTGGCCGGACGGCGGGATGACCCCGTTCCGCAGTGAGAAGAACACGAACTGGGAGGGCGCGTTCCGGGTCCCGCAGATGATCCGCTGGCCCGGCCACATCGAGGCGGGGTCGATCTCGAACGCGATCATCCAGCACCACGACTGGCTCCCGACGTTCCTGGCGGCGGTGGGGGACACGACCACGGTCGAGGAGCTCAAGGTCGGGAAGACGATCGGCGACCGGACCTACAAGGTGCACATCGACGGCTACGACTTCCTGCCGTACCTGACCGGGGAGGTCGAGCAGGGTCCGCGACCGGGCCTGGTGTACTTCTCGGACGACGGCGACGTCCTCGCGCTCCGGTTCGACAACTGGAAGGCGGTGTTCATGGAGCAGCGCGTCACCGGCACCCTGCAGGTCTGGTTCGATCCGTTCGTCGTGCTGCGGGTCCCGAAGCTCTACAACCTGCGGACCGACCCGTTCGAACGAGCGGACCAGACGTCGAACACGTACTTCGACTGGTTGTTCGAGAACGACTACCTGCTGCTCGCCGCCACGACGCTGGTCACCCAGTTCCTGGACACCTTCGAGGAGTTCCCGCCACGACAGCGCGCGGCGACGTTCAGCATCGACCAGGCGGTCGACAAGCTGCAGTCGTTCCTGGCCGGCGGCGACTGACGGTGCCGACCACCACCGGCCCGGCCACCGCCACGGCGATCCGCTCCTCGATGGTGCGGATCGCCGGCGGCGCGTTCACGATGGGCTCCGACCAGCACTACCCGGAGGAGTCCCCGGCGCGCAGCGTCACCGTCGCCGCGTTCGAGATCGCCCCGCAGGCCGTGACGAACCGGGAGTTCGCGGCGTTCGTCCGTGCCACCGGGTACCGCACGGTGGCGGAGCGGCCCCTCGACCCGGCGCAGTTCCCCGGTGCCCCGGCCGAGAACCTGCACGCCGGCTCGATGGTGTTCACCGGGACGAGCGGGCCGGTGGACCTCCGACACCTCAGCCAGTGGTGGGCGTGGACGCCCGGCGCGAACTGGCGTCGTCCCTCCGGTCCCGGCTCGACCATCGCCGACCGCGCCGACCACCCGGTCGTGCACGTGGCCCACGAGGACGCGGCTGCCTACGCGGTGTGGGCGGGCGGGCGACTGCCCACCGAAGCCGAGTGGGAGTTCGCGGCGCGCGGTGGCCTCGAGGGCGCGGAGTTCACCTGGGGGGACGAGGCGGAGCGCCCCGGGGAGCGGCGCGCGAACTACTGGCACGGCGACTTCCCCTGGCGCGCGGAACGCGGGTACGGACGGACGTCGCCGGTCGGGTCGTTCCCACCGAACGGCTACGGTCTGCACGACACGGCGGGCAACGTCTGGGAGTGGACGAGCGACCGGTACGTGGACCCCGCCGCCGAGCACGACTGCTGTGCGCCGGCGTCCGAGGCCGTGACCGTCGAGCGCCGGGTCGTGAAGGGCGGATCGTTCCTGTGCGCCGACAGCTACTGCCGCCGGTACCGTCCGGCGGCACGGCGTGGCCAGGAGTCCGACACCGGGATGAGCCACATCGGCTTCCGCATCGCGGGCTGACCGCCCCCGACCGGTCTGACCGCGCGCGACCGGTCTGACCGCCCCGTCCGGTGTCCCGCTACGCGGGGGTGATGCCGTCGAGTCGCGCCTCTTCCGCGTCGTAGCCGGCGCGGACCTGGCGGAGCACCAGGTCGTCGATCTCGTCCGAGTCACGGAGCCGCAGCAGGGTCGCGGCCTTGTGCTGCACCAGGGCGAGCTCGAGCGCGACGGCGGTGTCGTGCCGCTGCACCGCCGGGTGCTCGTCGTCGTCCTCCTCGCGCGCCTGGATGACGTCCAGGTGCGCCTCGTAGTCCTTGCGCACCCGGTCGACGGTGGCCTGGTCGGCTCCGGTCGACCGTGCCAACCGCGGCAGGGCGTCGAGGGCCTCCTCGATCGCGGTCCGCTCGGCGTAGCGACGTTCCTCACCGACCGACTCGTCCTCGGGCAGCGCAGCCCGCCGCAGGACCGCCGGCAGCACGAGTGCCTGACCGACGATGGTGACGACGACCACGCCCGCCGTGACGAAGACGATGAGGTCGCGGTCCGGGAAGTCCGCTCCGGACTCCAGAACGCGGGGGACGGCGACGGCCATCGCCAGCGAGACCGCGCCGCGGAACCCGGCGAAGCCGCTCACGAGCCGGTCGCGGTGGCCCTCGCGGGGCGCGCCTCCCGTGCGACGGGTGACGAGCCAGACGGTGCCGCCCGCGGCGTTGAGGAACGCGAACCGGACCACGACGAGCACGACCGCGACGGCCAGGACGACGCCGACGGCGCGGAGCAGCTCGGACGGCGTCAGCGCCCGGGCCGCGACCATCGCCTCGATGCCGACCAGGACGAACAGTGCACCGTTGAGCAGGAACGTCAGGAACGACCAGAAGGCGCGGACCTGCTGCCGGGTCTCGGCGCGGTCGAGCTTCGGCCCGACCTGGCTGACGACGATGCCGGCCGCCACCACGGCGAGCACACCGGAGGCGCCGATCGCCTCGGCAGCCAGGAACGCACCGAACGGCACGAGGAGCGTGACGAGGTTCTCGAGCACCACGGTGTCGACCCGGCGCAGCACGAGCGTGCCGACCCACGCCGCGGCGAGCCCCGCGGCGACCCCACCGAGGTACGACAGGACGAGCATCCCCGACACGCCCCAGAACGTGAGTTCCTGCGTGCCCACCGTGACGGCGACCGCGATGCCGTAGACGACGAGGGTCGTGCCGTCGTTCACCAGGCTCTCCGCCCGCAGCACGGTGACGTTCCGGCGCGGCAGCATCTTCGTGAGCACTCCGACCGCGGTCGCGTCGGTCGGGGCCACGGCGGCGCCGAGCACCCAGGCCGGACCCCACGGCATGCCGAGCAGGTGGAGCAGGACGGCGACGGCGCCCGCCGTGGCGACGACGAGCAGCGTGCCCATCAGGACGATGCCGCGCAGGTTCTTCCGGATCTCGCGCAGCGACGTCGTCAGACTCTCCCAGTACAGGAGCGCCGGCAGGAACAACAGCAGGACGGCGTCGGCCGGCAGCTCGACGTCCGCGAACTCCGGCACGAAGGCCAGCGCAGCGCCGAAGACGAGCAGCAGGACCGGAGGGGCCACCCGGATCCGGTCCGCGATCCCCGCCGTCAGTGCGATGGCGAGGCCGAGGACGACCACCAGTTCAGGACCCAGCACGTGCACTCCTCGTTCGACCGACACTCCAGTCAACGCGGCCGACGGTGATCGTGCACACGGGTGCCGGAGCGACGCTCGGCTCAGGACCCGTTCGCCGCGTCGTGTCGCAGGCGCGCGAGCACCCGCCGGAGGGCGTCGACGTCCTTCGGACCCCAGTGGGCGAGGACCGCATCGAGGTCCTGGCTGAGCTGGTCGCTGATCCGCTCGCCGTACCCGCGGCCCTCGGCGGTGAGCGCGATCAACACGCTGCGCTCGTCATCGGGAGCCGGTACCCGTACCACGAGCCCGATGTCCTCGAGCCGGTTCGCGATCTTCGTGAGGTTGGCACGACCGGTGCCCAACGCCCCCGCGAGCACGCTCGGCTTCGTCGCGCCGCGGTAGGTCAGCTGGTTGACCACCAGGAACATCGACAGATCGGCCACCGGGAAGTCGATCGCGGTCATCATGCGCTGCCGGACCTGCGGGCTGTCCGCCCAGTGCACGATGCCCGCGAGCGCGACCCGGATGTCGAACGGGTCGGGGGTGATGACGGGGCGCAGGTCCACACCGCTCGGTCGTCCGCCGCGACGGGTCATCCGACCACCAGACGAACGGGACCGAGCAGGCCGTGGTCGCGGACGTGTGTCGTCTGCACCGCGTCGGGGTCGCCGAGCAGCTGCGCGATGACGTCGGGGACGTCCTCGTAGTACCCGCGGGCGAGCAACCGGTTGTTGAGTGAGCTGGCGACCCGCACGACCACCGTGTTCTCTCCCACGCGCAGGTCGTCGGTGACGTCGACCACCGGGTGCGAGGTGTCGAACCCGCGTGCCGGTCCGCCGTTGAGCACGACCGAACCGAGCCCGCCGGCCGTCGACCCGAGGTCGAGCAGGAACCGGGCGCCGTCGTCGTCCACCGTGTCGACGGAGAACGACGTGGCGTACTCGCCGACCCCGGAGACCTCCGGTCCCACGGCGGGCAGGTCCTTCCACGGACGGAGCGGACCGGTACCGGCGTCGAGTCGTCGGACGTCGGTCAGCGGCCGGACCTCGCGCGTGACGTAGCCGTGGCCGCGGTCCTCGGTGATGAGCTCCTCACCGCCCGCGTCCCAGCTCTCGACCGCGATCCGCCAGTCGGTCATCTCGACGACGACGTCGGTCGTCGTGCGTCCGCCGAGCCGGGCGTCGAGTGCGGTCTCGCGCGCAGGCCCGCTGCGGTCGAGCGTGAACAGCGCGGTCTCACCGGGCGCGAGGTCCACGGTGACGATCGTCCGGTCGCCCTCGGTCCGTGCGGCCGGGTGGGGGAACACCGCGCCGGACCAGGCGTCGACGCGGTACACCGCGCCGGTGCCGGGCAGCGCGACCTCCACGGTGGTCGCCGAGGTCGTCTCGTACAGGAAGTGGTACAGGTACACGTGCAGCAGGTCACCGTCCTCGCGCAGGTGCGACAGGACGCTCCGGTCCTCCGTCACGAACTCGGCGCGGCCGGTCACGCCGAGGCCGCGCAGGGCGGCGACGGTGTCGGCGGCGTCGTCGATCGCGGTCACCGACGGCAGGGCCAGCAGCCGCTCGACGGTGTCCGCGAGCTCGGCGTCGCGTCCGTCGAGGCCCGGGGTGCGGGCGGCCGCTCGGGGGTGGTGCGTGTCCGTCCCGGCGATCAGCGACTTGAGCTCACGCGTGCCGTGCACGACGAGGATCCGCACGCCGTCCTCGGCCCAGGCGAGCAGGCGTGCTGCGACGTCGGCATCGAGCGCGCTCTGGAAGACGAGCAGTGCCTGGTACCCGGGGCCGTCCGGTTGCACCAGGCCGCCGTCCACCCGGACGTCGTCGCGGAGCAGCAGCGACCCGTCGAGGAACTCGTACGTCCACCCGGCGTCCTGCATGCCGAGGTCGCGCCACCAGTGGTTCTGCCGGTCGCGCATCCAGTACTGGCCGTAGGCGACCTCGTCGGGGACGCGGCCACCGTCGGCGTCGCAGAACACCATGCCGGACGCGTTGTCGGTGAAGTGGTCGGTGTGCAGGATGCCGACGTCGATCCGCGGGCGTCCCTGGCGCAGGACGTACTGGTACCGGCCGATCGCGTCGTTCCAGAGCGGGTAGAACTCGGCAGCGGGCTGCCGGGCGTCGAAGCGCTCCGAGAACATGCTCCACATGCCCTCGTGTCCCGGCCAGCTCGTGACGCCCTCGGCGCCCGTGGTGCTCGCCCAGCCGTGCAGGACGGTCTTCGTGATGCCGGCGGCGAGCTGCGTCGCGACGATCTGGTCGTAGAACCGGTGGTCGAGCATGTGGTTGCGGGTCGTCGCACCGGTCTCCGACGAGTACTGCTTGCCGAACAGGTGCGCCGGCCCTGCGAGCAGCCGGTACGCGTCGATCTGGGCGGCGAACTCGAGCGACTCCGTCTCGATCCCGTCGACCTCCGGCCCGGGGCGCGTCAACTCGAACGGCAGCCCGTAGCTGATCTCGGACCGCAGCGTCATGCCGTTGGCGTGCAGGAACGCCGCGAACGGGCGCAGCATGTTCTCGATGTACAGGTCGGTGAGCGTCCGGACGTAGTCGAAGCGGACCTTCTCGACGTCGACCGCCCGGTCCGGCACCGGTTCGGCGTGGTGCGTGGTGCTCGACGCCATGAACGGGGCGCTGCGGGTCAGGAACGGCAGCCACGGCGTGATCGGGTAGCCGCGGCGCGTCCGGAACTCCTCGGCGACGTGCGCTCCCCAGAAGAGGCCACCGGCGCCGTAGGTCGACAGCTCGAGGGAGTCCATGTACATCTGGGCACGGGGGTTGCGGGCGATCTCGGCGCGGAGCTCAGCGGTCAGGACGACGTGTTCCCAGTAGTCGATCACGGCGTCGACGCCCGCTCGCTCCAGGTAGTTCACCGTCCAGTTGACCGTCGCCGACGGTGACGCCGTCTGGCCGGTGCCGTGGCTCCAGAACGTGGACAAGCGCCACGTGCCGCCCTCCGGTGCGGTCCAGTCGAGCGCCTCGTCGGTGACCGCGCTGGTCAGGTCCACCACCGAGCCGGGGTCCAGCACGGTCGCGGCGCCGGAACCGGCGGAGTCCGGGACGACGCGCGTCGCGACCACCGCGACGAGCGTCTGGACGCGCACCGTCCCGCGTTCACCGGGGAGCGTCGTGTGTGCGATCGGCGCGTCGAGGTCGATCCGACGGAGCGCACCCGAGCGGCTCGTCCCGCCGGGCAGGTCCTCGTGCACGACGTCGAGTTCCTGCGCAGCGGCGGGGTGGTCTGCGTCGATCGTCGGCAGGTTCGCGTTCGACCAGTTCGTCCCGGACGTGAAGCTGACCGACATGCCCCTGGCGGTGGTCTCCTCGACGACGATCTGCGAGTCGTGCACCCACTCCTCGGATCCCCAGCCGTACCGGCCGTGGTCGATCGCTCCTTCGTCCATCGCCAGGAACTCCATGCCGCCGAACCCGAGTGCGTGGGCGGTGTCGACCTCGCGTCGGAGGGTCACATCGGTGTGCAGGCCCTCGGCGAGCCACCACCGCAGCTCCGGACGGTACTCGATGGCCGGATGGGCGACGCCACGGGCGAGGTGCTCGATCGACATGGTGTTCTCCTCGGGAACGCGCGGCGACGGTGCCGCTGCGATGACCGTAGGTTCTGGGATTCGCAGAAGTCAATGTCCTCAGGAAACGAACAGCGAGGCTGTGGGCAGCAGGCGGAGTGAACGATCCTTGCGGTTGCGGCACTCGGCGAGCTACAGTGCCGCCGACCGGTTGAACCGTTTCATCCGGTGTTCGGCCGACGTTCAAAGGAGAACGCAGTGAACCGACCCCAGCAGCCCGCCCGGCGACCGCACCCCTGGTGGGTCGCCGTCGTCTCGGGGATGGCCTCGTACATCGACGCGGCCGCGATCGTGAGTTCCGGCACCGCGCTCGTCCTGTACCAGCAGTCGATCGGCATCACCGGCACGCAGATCGGGGTGCTCTCCGGCGCGCTCACGTTCTGCATCGCGATCGGCGCGCTCTCCGGCGGCCGGCTCGGTGACCTGTTCGGTCGTCGGGCGGTGTTCATCGTGACGATGGCGATGACCGTCGTCGGTGCGGGGGTCCTGGTGGCGAGCCCGGCGTTCGCGGGGCTGCTCATCGGCACGATCCTCGTCGGCCTCGGCACCGGAGCGGACCTGCCGGTCTCGCTCGCGACGATCTCCGAGGCGGCGACCGACGAGAACCGGGGTAAGCTCGTCGGCTTCTCCCAGGTGCTCTGGTTCGCCGGGATCCTGGCGACCTACGCCATCTCGGCGGGCGTCGGGGACCTCGGCCGCGCCGGTGGTCAGATCATGTTCGCGCACGTCGGGGTCGTCGCACTCGTCGTGATGGTCCTGCGCTTCACGATCCCGGAGTCCACCACGTGGTCCGACGCCCATGCCGAGAAGGCCGCGGGCGTACACACCGTCCGTGCTGCCCGCCACGGCATCCGCGACGTGCTGACGCAGCGCATCTTCCTGCTGCCGTTCCTGTCCCTGCTGGTCTTCTACACGTTGACGAACCTCGGTGCGAACACCGGCGGGCAGTTCGGCGCCTACGTGGCCGTCAACGTCGTCGGGCTGTCGGTGCCGTTCTTCTCGACGATGAACCTGGTCAGCGTGCCGATCGGGATGCTGCTCGCGTTCTGGTTCATGCGCATCGTCGACGGTCGGCTGCGGATGCCGTTCTACATCGTCGGCGCCGTGTGCCTCGTGGTGAGCTACGGCCTGCCGCTCGTGTTCGGCTTCTCGCTGCCGACCCTCGTCGCGATGCTCGCGTTCGGCGCGGTGGGCAACGCGTTCGCCTTCGAGGCGATCATGAAGGTCTGGTCACAGGAGTCGTTCCCGACGTTGCTCCGCGGTTCGGTCCAGGGCACGATCATCGCGGTGGCCCGGATCGCCGCGGCGCTGCTGGCGTTCGTGACCCCGCTGCTCCTCGACCACCCCGAGGTCATGTACGGCATCCTCACGGCGCTCGTCGCGGTCGGTGTCGTGGTCGGGTGGCTCGGGTTCCGGCACGCGGTCTTCGACGCGTTCTCGATCGAGGGCAAGGACCTCGCCGACGCGCAGGAGGCACTCTTCGCCGCCGGTGTCCGCGATGACGCTCCCGCAGCCGCCGCTCGCCGCGACCACCGCTGACTCACGGAGCGAGGCCGCTGCTGCTGCGCGACCTCGCGGACCCCCGCGCCACCCGCCGCCACCACGCCCGCCACGGCAACGAGCTCGCGAGCGCCGAACCGATCACCACGCTGCCGAACCAGGCGACGACGACCCCGGGGATCGGCACGAGCAGGCTCGCCCACAGCAGCACCGCGAGCACTCCGAGCACGTACGCCGCCCCGGCCTTCAGGTACCGCAGCCGCTTCAGTCCCGCGGCCTCGTCCAACCGTGAGGTCAACCGCGCCAGGAACACGGCACCGACGCCGATCGCCGCCACCGCGACCGCCGCCTGTTCGAGCGCTCCGAGGCCGTCGGCGCCGAGGGTCCCGGACCCGGACAGGCTGTACACGCCGTCCAGGATCTCGAACAGCATGAACACCACGAGCCCCCGCTCGAACACGACGGTCGACGCGTGGGCGTGGATCCGCCAGGCACCCCGCCCGACCCCGATCGACGCGGTGTCCGAGCCGACCCCGTCGAGCGCCCAGGCGGCGACGCGCTTCGACCCGAGGTACGCGACGATGCCCGCCGCACCGCCGAGCACGACCGGCAGCAGGGCACCCGGCGACCATGCGCGGTCGACGCCGACGAGGACGGCCGTGACGGCGACCCCCGTCGCAGCGGTGACCAGGGACCAGACGCGAGGACGCGCGACGGCGGCGAGCCGGGCCTCCAGGCGGCCCAGCCAGGACCTGCGCGACGCACGGTCGGTGTTGAACAGGTACTCGGCGAACACGAGCCAGATGAAGGCGGCGCCGAAGGCGGCGAGGGCGGGGCGCACCTCGGCGAGGTGCGCCGAGAACGAGCCGGGGGCGAAGACGGCTTCCTGCACGGAGCTCGCGGGGTCGGTCGCGTCGCCGACCGCGACGGCAGCCGGCGGCAGGAGCAGCCGCATCGCGAGGACGCCTGCGACGATCCCGAGCGACAGGAACAGGCGCCGGGCGGGGGAGTGCAGCCGTCCCGCGATGCCGGCCATCGGCACCGACGAGTCGGCGGCCATCGCGATCTCGAGGAGCGCGAGCGCGACGAACGCCAGCGCGGCGGCGGGGCCGAGGACGAACCAGGCCGCCGCGGCGGCCGCGACGGTGATGGACAGGGGGACGGTCAAGAGCGATCTCGTGGCCATCACCCCATCCAGCACCGGTCGCCTGGATGGGTGGTGGAGCGCTCCTGCGCATCAGCCTGGAGGCACGGGTCGATCCGCGCAGAACGGGTGACGGCCCGTCCCCACTTGCGGGGACGGGCCGTCGGGTCACGCGGGCAGGCGGTCGCCTCAGTCGTGGAAGGTCTCGATGGACGCGCCGAGGGAGTTCAGCCGTTCCTGCAGCTGCTCGTAGCCGCGGGCGATGATGCCCACGTTGCGCAGGACGCTCTCGCCCTTCGCCGCGAGCATCGCCAGCAGGATGACCACCGCGGGGCGGAGGGCCGGCGGGCAGCTGATCTCGGCACCGGAGAAGTGCGTCGGACCGGTGACGTCGAGGCGGTGCGGGTCGCGCAGGGTGACGCTCGCGCCGAGGCGGGTCAGGTCGAGCAGGTGGATCGCCCGGCCCTCGTAGACCCAGTCGTGCACGAGCGTGGTGCCCTCGGCCATCGCGGCGATGACCACGAAGAACGGCAGGTTGTCGATGTTCAGCCCGGGGAACGGCATCGCGTGGATCTTGTCGATCGGGGCGTGCAGCTCGGACGGGTGCACGGTGATGTCGACCAGGCGGGTGCGGCCGTTCGCGGCGGGGTACTCGTCGGTGACGTCGAACCGCAGGCCCATCTCGGCCAGGGTCGCGAGCTCGATCTCGAGGAACTCGATCGGCGCTCGGGTGACGGTGAGCGTGGAGTCGGTGACGATGCCGGCGGTCAGCAGGCTCATGGCCTCGACCGGGTCCTCGCTCGGCCAGTAGTCCACGACCTCGTCGATGCGGCTCTTGCCGGTGATGCGGAGCGTCGTGGTGCCGATGCCCTCGACCTGCACCCCGAGCAGCTCGAGGAAGAAGCAGAGGTCCTGCACCATGTAGTTGGGGCTGGCGTTGCGGATGACGGTCTCGCCGTCGCGGGCGGCCGCGGCGAGGATCGCGTTCTCGGTGACGGTGTCGCCGCGCTCGGTGAGGACGACGGACTTCGTGGGGACGTCCTGGTTCGCGACGCCGACCTCGTACCAGCCGGAGGTCGCCTCGACGTCGACGCCGAAGGGGCGCAGCGCGATGAGGTGCGGCTCGACCGTGCGGGTGCCGAGGTCGCAGCCACCGGCGTACGGGAGCCGGAAGGACTCGTACCGGCCGCTGAGCGGACCGAGGAACATCAGGACGCTGCGGGTGCGGCGGGCGGCGTCGGCGTCGATCGCGTCGAGGTGCAGGTCGGACGGTGCGACGATCTCGAGGGTCTCGCCGTCCTCGGACCACGTGACGCTCGCGCCGAGGCTGCGGAGGACGTCGATGATCCGGTCGACCTCGACGATCCTGGCGACCTTGTGCAGGCGGGTGACGCCGCGGTTGAGCAGCGAGGCGCAGAGCAGCGCGACGGCGGCGTTCTTGCTCGAGTTGACGGCGATGGAGCCGCTGAGCTTCCGGCCGCCCTGCACGCGCAGGTGGGCACGCTGCGGGGCGCCGCCGATCGAGACGATCTGCTGGTCGAGGGCGTCGCTGATGCGGGTGAGCATCTCGAGGGACAGGTTCTGGCCGCCCTGTTCGATGCGGTTGATCGCGCTCTGGCTGGTGCCGACGCGTTCGGCGAGCTGCGCCTGGGTCATGCTGCGGCCCTTGCGGGCGCCCCGGATGAGGGCACCGACCTCGCGGAGCGGGGCGGCGGATGCCGGGGTGGCCGGCGAGACGACGGTGGTGGTGTCGGACATGGCGCCAACGTAACACGCTCATGAGATAAAACGACTGGAGAACGACACCCGTTGCGCGCCCCGAGGTCTCGAATACGTCACAGCTGAGAATTCGGGGGACGAAGACGCTCAGGGATCGGTCAGCGTCCCGCGCACGATCGAGTCGCCGGAGTGCGCCGGGTCGCCGTCGTCCGCTTCGGCGGAGACGTCGACCACGGGGAACCGCGCGGTGTCCAGGTCGGCGGGCACGGTGAAGGTGCCGCGGTCGCCGTCCAGGTAGCCGACGCTCACCAGGCCGGCGAGGTCGGACCGCATCATCCAGACCTCGCGGAGCGGACCGGTACCGGATCGACCGCGTTCACCGTGCAGGTCGACCACGAGCGTCACCCGCCCGTCCCGGTCGCGTTCGAGTTCGGCGGTACCGGACGTGCCGGACCAGCCGGGGAGCGCCGCGAGTTCGGTGTTCGCGAGGACGGTCTCGGTGCCCCCACGGGGCAACCCGGGGACGACGCCGGTCGCCACGCCGATGCCCAGGACGACCGCGAGGACGCCGGCACCCGCGATCAGGACCGTCACGAGACGACGAAGACGCGTGGCCGACCGGGGTCGACGGGACACGACGTGGGACCGCGGGTCGACGGGGGCGGTCACCTGCTGCGGCGTCTGCGCGATCTCGGCCGCGATCCGGTCCCACACGTGGTCCGGTGGCGCGATGAGCTCGAGGTCGTCGGACGCCCGCGTGACGGCGGCGACCCGCTGCAGCACGGCGACCTCGTCGCGGCACCGGGCGCAGGACGCCAGGTGTTCGGCGACGTCGTCCTCAGCCACCTGGTCGGAGACCGCGAGCATCGCCAGGGTCTCGTCGTCGACGTGCTTCATTCGATCACCTCCAGACGTGTTCGGAGCCGAGCCAGACTCCGGTGGATGTGGCTCTTCACGGTGCCCAGCGGCAGGTCGAGCCGTTCGGCGATCTCACGATGGCTGAGGTCGTCGTAGAACGCCAGTCGCATCACTCGTCTCGGTGTCTCGTCGAGTCGGTCGAGCTCGCCCGCGACCAGTGCGCGCTCCGCCAGGTCGAACGCCGGTTCCGGTGCGGGCGTCGTCGCTTCGACGACTTCGGGGTCGGCTGCGCTGGCGTGCCGACGGCGATCGTTCAGGGCGTCGACGATGCAGTTGCGGGTGATGCCGACCAGCCAGGCGCCGAGCGGACCCCTGGCAGGGTCGTAGCTGGCGCTCCGCTGCCAGGCCTTCACGAAGACCTGCTGCGTGACGTCCTCCGCGGCTGCCGGGTCCGACAGCGCCCGCAGGGCCAAGGAGTACACGAGCGACGACCAGCGTTCGTAGACGGCGCGCAGGGCGCGCTCGCCCCCGGCGCTGAACGCGTCGGAGAGTTCGCCGTCGTCCGGGAGGATGGTCGTCACGTCTTCCTGTCGCTGGTGCGGTCGTCGTCGACCACGACCTGATCGTAAGCGGCCGTCGGTCGCCTCGGTCAGATCGGTGCCGCGGTGACGACGAGGTTGCTCTCGTAGTGTCCGGTGCTCGTGTCGAACCGGCCGCCGCACGTGACCAGGACGAGTCGGCGCGGTCCGTCGTCGCGGAACACGTCTCCCCAGGGGAGGCCCTGCTTCTCGAGCGTGCTGACGGAGTCGATCCGCCACCGGGTGTCGGCACCGGCAGCGTCGGTGAGGGTGACCGTCGTCCCGCGGGGGACGTCCCGGAGCCGGGCGAAGGGTCCGATACCGTACCCGACGGCGTCGACGTGGGCGGCGAGCACGACGGTGCCCTCCGGTGACGACGGCGCTGGGCCGAACCGGTACCACCCGGCGGTCGCGGGGTCGGGCGGGAGGCCCATCGCCCCGCTGCCGTCGACGCCCTCGGGCTGGACGGGGGCGCTGATGCCGTCGTGGTCGACGACGATGCCGGTCGGAGCCGGTGCGCGCCGGACCGGGGGGATGGTGGCTGCCTGCTGCGGCACCGCGGTCGAGAACGCCGTCGGGACCGGAGTGGGGGTGCTCGTCGGCAGGGCGGGCGGCTGCCCGTCGGGGGCGTATCCGGCCGACGAGCACCCGGTCAGGGATGCGACCGCCACGGCGACGACGATGGCCGTCACCGTGACGGACCGCACTGGGAACCGCACGTTCAGCGGCGGGCCGCTGCGGTGCGTCGACGGAGCAGCACGGCACCGATCGCGGCGGCTGCGGCCAGGGCCGCTGCAGCACCACCGACGAGCGGCAGGGAGTCCTGACCGTTCGTGGCCACCAGACCCGCGTTGCCGGCGGGGACACCGTTCGGCGTGCCACCGAGGTCCGAGATCGTCTGCGTGGCGAGCGCGAGGTTCGAGTCGTCCAGGCTGCCCCACGCGTACACGATGGTGTCGGCGCCGGCCGTGACCGCGACGTCTGCCGGGCCGATCACGGGGTCGGTCGTCCCGGTCGCGGCGACGGTCGCCGAGACCGTGCCGGCCGCCAGTTCCAGTGCCTGCTCGTCCGGGTTCGACAGGTTCGTGACGACGGCCTTCCCGCCGGCGAGGACGTCGACCGCGGGTGCGGCCGCGACGTGCCGGACGACGAGACGCCCCTGGCCGGCGGGCACGGCGGAGGTGTCGTTGGTGAACACCGTGGCGGTCGGTGATCCGTCCGCCGCGTCGTGTGCGACCGCGGTGTAGTTGCCGCCCGCGTCGAACGAGACGTCCGCCGGTCCGATGATCGGCTTCGACGCGTCGGCGGCGTCCGAGGCGGTGATGGCGAGTTGGTGTGCACCTGCCGGCACCATCATCGGACCGGCGAGGGTGCCGGGAGTGAAGTCGTCGATCGCCCGCTTCCCGTCGAGGTACACGTCCACGGTGACGTCCGGGACGGCGTGGAGGACCGAGAGTGTCGCCTCACCGGTGGCGGCGGTCGCGGCGGTGGCGGGCAGTACGACCGCGGCGGCCGCGAACAGCACACCGGCGCTCAGGCCGGTGACGAGTGTCTTGCGCATGGCGTTCTCCTTCGGGCCGGTCCGGGCCGGAGCGGACGGCGTCGTCATCGACGTCGTACCCCCACTACCTGCCGTGGACCCCGATCGGATGCACCGGATCCGTGCGGATCAGCCGAGCCGCCGCCAGACCGCTGCTAACGCCCCGGCCCCACCCGCCGATAGACCTCCGTGCAGGCCCACGGACGGGCAGCATCCCGCCCCACGGACGGCGGCGGGACGATCGAGAACCAGGACGGGCCATGATCGTCGTCACACGACTCAACGGCAGCGCATTCGCTGTCAACCCCGACCTCGTGGAGCGCATCCACGAGACGCCGGACACGACGCTCATCATGGTCGACGGGGCGAAGTACATCGTCCGCGAGTCCATGGCCGACGTCATCGACCTGATCGCCGCGTACCGCGCCCGCATCGTCGGCATGGCCTACGGCACCGACCTGCCGACCGCGCGGAACGCCACCGGCCCCCAGCCGACGCTCGCCGCGGTCGCCCCCCTCCGCACGCAGGACGGGGGACGCTGACGTGGACATCGCGACGATCATCGGGATCCTGCTCGCCTTCGGCGCCCTGTTCGGCATGGTCGAGATGGAGCACGTCGAGCTCGCCGGGCTGTTCCTGCCCGCGCCGATGCTGCTCGTGTTCGGTGCGACCATCGGCTGCGGCATCGCGAGCACCACGCTGAAGGACGCCATCGCGAGCTTCAAGGCCGTCCCGAAGGCGTTCACCGGCAAGGTCACGCCGCCGCAGTCGGTCATCGATGACGTCGTGGGCCTGGCGGAGACGGCTCGGTCGAACGGTCTGCTCGCCCTCGAGCAGGAGGCCGACAAGCACGACGACCCGTTCATGAAGAAGGCGCTGCAGAACATCGCGGACGGCACCGACGGCGACGAGCTGCGGATCCTGCTCGAGGACGAGATCGAGTCGAACGCGGCCCCCACGCGCAGTGCGAGTGCGTTCTTCATGGGACTCGGCGGCTTCGCCCCGACGGTCGGCATCATCGGCACCGTCGTGTCCCTGACCCACGTGCTCGCGAACCTCGGCAAGCCCGACGAGCTCGGTCCCCTCATCGCGAGCGCGTTCGTCGCGACCCTGTGGGGCCTGCTCACCGCGAACTTCATGTGGCTGCCGATCGGCGGCAAGCTCCGGAAGCTCGCACAGCTCGAGTCGGACCGCCAGACGCTCCTGATGGAGGGGCTGCTCGCGGTCCAGGCCGGCAGCCAGCCCCGCCTGCTCGGTGAACGCCTCAAGGCGATGGTGCCGCCGGCAGCGCGCACCGACACCTCGAAGGGCAAGGCCGGCAAGAACAAGCAAGACGCCGACGCCGACGACCAACAGCTGGCGGCCTGACGATGAGCGCCAACCCCCGTGGCCGTGGCCGCGGTCGTGCGAAGAAGGGCCACGACGAGGCCGAGCACCCCGACGAGCGCTGGATGGCGTCGTACATGGACATGATCACGGTGCTGATGTGCATGTTCCTGGTGCTGTTCGCCATGTCGACGGTCGACCAGGAGAAGTACATCGCCCTGAAGAACTCCCTGGCGACCGGCTTCGGCGAGGTGAAGTCGCAGAAGGTCGACACCGCCAGCGGCACGGTGGTGACGAAGGACCAGGTGGAGGACGGTTCCGGGTACTCCACCGACAAGTCGCAGGCCGACCACTCGACGGCGTCGTCCGGCACGAAGGACACCAACGTCGACCCCGCGTCGACCGTCGTGCCGGTGACCGCGACGAAGCAGGACCTCGCCGACGCCCAGAAGGAGCTCGACGACCTCACCGCGATCGAGCAGGCGATCAAGCAGAACCTCGCGAAGGCCGGCCAGACCGCGAACGTGCAGTTCACCGTCGACGCCCGCGGCCTGATCGTCCGCCTCGTCGGCAGTGAGACCTACTTCGGCACGAACAGCGCGGACCTGTCCGAGCAGGCGAAGTCGATCATGGACGCGATCGCACCGGTCCTGAAGACGAGCCACCACTACGTCAGCGTCGAGGGGCACGCCGACCAGCGGAACTCGACGGCACCGTACGCCACCAACTGGGAGCTCAGCGCGGCCCGGGCGACGGGGGTGCTGCGCGACCTGGTCGAGCGCGGCGGGATGCCGGGCGACCACGTGCAGAGCGTCGGCTTCGGGTCGAGCCGGCCGCTCGCGAAGGGCGGGACCGACCAGGACCTCGCCCTGAACCGACGGGTCGACATCGTGGTCCTGTCGAACGCCGACCAGGACGTCAGCGCGCTGATGCCGGCACTGGCGAAGGCGCAGGACGGAGCACGCCAGGGCTGACGCACGATCGACGGGGCTGGAGACCCCGCATCCCCAGTACGGGGTACAGCACTGACGGGTGCCGCACAGGCGACCGATAGACGCACCCGTGACCGAGACCCTGCCAGCGCCCGAGGTGTACGACTTCGCGCGCCCGTCGACGCTCGCCCGCGAGCACGCCCGGGTCCTCGAGCTCGCGTTCGAGACCTTCGCGCGGCAGTGGGGCACGCAGCTCACCGCGAAGGTGCGCGCCGTGAGCCAGGTCACCTGCGAGCAGGTGCAGATGGTGACGTACGACGAGTACGCCGCCTCGCTGCCCGCGCTCACCGGCATGGTGCTGCTGCCGATCGCGGACGTCGCCCCGAAGGGCGTCCTGCAGGTCCCGCTCGACGCCGCGCTGACCTGGGTCTCGCACGCGCTCGGCGCCTCGAAGCCGCTGCCGACCCCGGAGCGCACCTTCACGCCCATCGAGCAGGCCCTCGTGCGCAAGATCGTCGAGGACGCCCTCGACGACCTCCGCTACTCGTTCGGCGGGTTGCTCGCGCACGACGTCACGGCTGGTGGCTTCCAGTTCAACTCGCAGTTCGCCCAGGCCGCCCAGAAGGGCGACCTGATGATCGTCGCGGCGTTCTCGATCCGCGTCGGCGACCGCGTCGCCCCCGGCACGCTCGCGTTGCCGGCCGAGGCCGTGCTGCCGCAGCTCGGTGAGGCCGCCGCCCACGTGTCGCCCGCTGACGCCCAGGCCCTGCTCGACGCGCAGCTCGCGGGCGTCCCCGTCGGCGTCAGCCTGCGCTTCGCCCCGGCGACGGTCCTGCCCACGCAGGTGCTCCGGCTCGCGGTCGGCGACGTCCTGCCGCTGCCGCACCCGCAGCACCGCCCCCTCACCATCGCGGTCGACGGTGAACCCGTCGGCACCGCCGCGGTCGGCGCGAACGGCTCGCGCCTCGCCGGCATCGTCGTCACCACCACGAGCACGGAGCAGCACTGATGACCGAAACGACCACCCTCCAGACCACCGCGGCCGAGTCGCTCGCGGCGCAGCTGCCGACGGCCGTCCCGCTGGGTGCGCTGCTGCTGCCGGGAGGCGCGACCCCGGTCGTGCTCGAAGCGGCGACCGACGCCGTGGTCGCGTCGTTCGTCGGCGGCCTGTCGGCCGATCTGGCCCTCGTGCTCACCGACCTCGAGGCCGTCATCGCTGCCGGCGGTACCGACCACGGGATCGTGGCCGTCACCGACGTGCTGCGTCCGTCGCTCGAGGCCGCCGCGTCCGTGCTCGGCGTCGGGGTCCTCGGTGAGGCGAGCCGCGAGTCGGCGGCCGCGCTGCTGGCCGACCCCGACACGGTGGTGTTCGAGCTGACCGCCGGTGGTGTCCCGAGCGGCTGGTTCGGCATCCGGGTGCGCGAGCACGGCACGGTCTCGGCCGCCGCACCCGTCGGGGTGCCCGCCGGCAACCTCGGCCGCATCAACAACGTCGAGATGACCCTGACCGTGGAGATCGGCCGCACCCGCATGTCGGTCCGCGACGTGCTCGGCATGGAGCCCGGCGCGGTCGTCGAACTCGACCGCAGCGCCGGTGCGCCCGCCGACGTCCTGCTGAACGGTCGCCTCATCGCGCACGGCGAGGTCGTCGTCGTCGACCAGGACTACGCCGTCCGGATCACCCGCATCCTCGACGTCGCCGAATCCCTCTGAGCCCCGCGTGGACACCCTCCTCATCACGCTCCGCGTCGCGCTGTCGCTCGGCGTCGTGCTCGCCCTCATGTGGGTGCTGCACCGTGCCAGCAAGAAGCGCTTCGCGGGCAAGACCTCCGGGCGCCGTGCGGCGACCGTCGAGGTCGTCGGTCGCCAGGGCCTCGGCGGCAAGGCGAGCGTCGTGGTGGTGGACGTCGAGGGGGAGCGCCTGGTGCTCGGGGTGTCGGAGCAGGGCGTCAGCCTGCTCACGAGCGGGCAGGCGCCCGCTCCGGAGCTCACCATCGTGACCGGACCCGTGCAGCTGCCCGTGCGTCCCGCCCCGTCGGCCGACGCGTTCGGTCAGGAACTGACACTGCAGACGGACGCAACCGAGAGCCTCCCGGCCGACGCGGCGACGCCGCTGCCGATGCGCCCGCGCAACCGTCGTCCGCAGCGCACCACGGTGCCGACCGCGCAGCAGCTCCAGGGCTCGATCCTGTCGGTCGACACCTGGCGGCAGGCGGCCGCCGCCCTGCGGAACCGGCGCGCCGGGTGACCGCGGTCCGCACCGGACGCACCGCCGCCCTCGTCCTGCTCGGGCTGGCGGTCGTCGCCGGCTTCCTCATGCTCACCGCGACCGGTGCCCACGCCGCCGGCGTCGTCGAACCGACCGCCCCCGCGACGCCGACCGCTCCCGCGAACGGCGACTTCAGCGTCAGCGTGAACGGCCCGGACGGCACCCCGTCGTCGGCCGTCGTGACGCTCATCGGCATCACGCTGCTCAGCGTCGCCCCGGCGCTCATGCTCATGATGACGTCGTTCACGAAGATCTTCGTCGTCCTCGCGATGACCCGGAACGCCCTGGGCCTGCAGTCGATCCCGCCGAACCAGGTGATCGCGGGCCTGGCGCTGTTCCTGTCGCTGTTCGTGATGGCGCCGGTGCTCGGGCACATCAACGACGACGCCCTGCAGCCCTACCTGGCCGGCCACCTCGACTTCAACCAGGCCGTCGAGATCGGCACGAAGCCGCTCCGGACCTTCATGCTGCACCAGACCCGCGACGAGGACCTCGCCCTGATCACCCGCGCCGCAGGGCTCGACAACCCGAAGTCGATGGCCGACGTGCCGATGACGACCGTCATCCCGGCGTTCATCATCTCGGAGCTCCGCAGCGCGTTCATCATCGGGTTCGTCATCTTCATCCCGTTCCTGGTGATCGACCTCGTCGTCTCGGCGGCACTCATGTCGATGGGCATGATGATGCTCCCGCCGGTCATGATCTCGCTGCCCTTCAAGATCCTGCTCTTCGTCCTGGTCGACGGCTGGGGCCTCATCATCACGTCGCTCATCGAGAGCTACCACGTTGTCTAGGGGGCACGCATGAACCAGCAGGCCGTCATCGACCTGGTCCTCCAGGCGCTCCTGGTCGCGGGCAAGCTCGCCGCTCCGGTGCTCGTCACGTCGCTCGTCGTAGGGTTCGCGATCTCGCTGTTCCAGTCCGTGACCCAGATCCAGGAGGTCACGCTCTCGTTCGTGCCGAAGGCGGTCGCCGTCGCGATCGCCCTGGTCGTCTGCGGCAACTGGATGATCTCGGAGATGGTGGCGTTCACGCACGTCGCCTTCGACATGATCCCGAAGCTCCTCGGCAGCGGCTGATGGAGCTCGCGATCAACGCCGACCGTCTGGAGGCGACCATGCTCGCCGGCGTCCGGCTCGTCGCGTTCTTCGTCATCGCGCCGCCGTTCTCGTACCGGGCGTTCCCCGGCACCGTGAAGGTGATCCTCGGGCTCGGCCTGGCGATCGGCGTCGCCCCCCGCGTCGCCGTCGGCTACGAGTCGCTCGACACCGGGCCCTTCCTGCTCGCGCTGCTCACCCAGCTCGTCGTCGGGTTGTCGCTCGGCTTCCTGGTGTTCCTGGTGTTCGCCGCGGTGCAGTCCGCCGGTGCGCTCATCGACCTGTTCGGCGGGTTCACGCTCGCGCAGGCGTTCGACCCGCAGTCGCAGGTCAACGGCGCCCAGTTCACCCGGCTGTTCCAGATGGCGGCGCTCGCGCTCCTGTTCACCTCGGGCGGGTACCAGCTCATCGTCGGTGGGCTCGTGCGCTCCTTCGATGCCGTGCCGCTCACCGGCAGCTTCGCGGTCGACGGTCTGGCCCACCTGCTCGTGGCGGCGATGTCGCAGATGTTCCTGGCGACGCTGCAGATCGCCGGCCCCCTGGTGGTCGTGCTGTTCCTGGCGGACGTCGGCCTCGGCCTGCTCACCCGTGTCGCACCGGCCCTCAACGCGTTCCAGATGGGGTTCCCGATCAAGATCGGGCTGACCGTCCTGTTCGCCGGAGCGCTCTTCATGGCCCTGCCCTCGGTGGTGTCGTCGCTGACCGGTGAAGCCGTCCAGGCGATCACGGGACGGGGGTGAGGCGCCGTGTCCGACAGTGGTGAGAAGTCCGAGAAGGCCACCCAGAAGCGCATGCAGGAGGTCCACCGGAAGGGCCAGCTCGGCCGGTCCCAGGACCTCGGTGCGTGGATCGGCATCGCCGTCGTCGCCCTCATGGTGCCGTCGATGATCGGCAACGCGGCGGCCGCCGGTACGGCACAGCTCGTCGCCGTGCAGTCCGTCATCGCGAACCCGACGATCGGCACCATGAACCACGTGTTCGGCGACGCGATGGCCAGCGTCGGCGCGACCCTCGGCCCGATGCTCGCGGTGGTGCTCGTCGCCGTCACCGCGGCCGCCGTCGCGCAGGGCGGGGTGCACATCCGCAAGCTCGCGCCCGAGGCGTCGCACTTCGACCCCATCGCGGGCCTCAAGCGCGTGTTCGGCGTCCAGGCGCTCTGGAACGGGGCGAAGGCGCTGCTGAAGACCACCGTCGTCGGCCTCGTGCTCTGGTTCGCCGTGCAGGGCCTGATGCCCGTGCTCATGACCAGCGGCTCGCTGCCGTTGTCCGCCGTGCTCGAGGCAGCAGCGGACGGCGCGGGCACCCTGCTCCGCGCCGCGATCGCCGCCGGGCTCGTCCTCGCCGCGATCGACGTGCTCGTGGTCATCCGGCGCAACCGCAAGCGCACCATGATGACCAAGCGCGAGGTCAAGGACGAGCAGAAGAAGAGCGACGGCGACCCGCTCGTCAAGGGTCAGCGCCGCTCCCGCCAGCTCGCGATGAGCCGCAACCGGATGATCCAGGCGGTCGGCACCGCGGACGTCGTCATGACGAACCCGACCCACTACGCCGTCGCGCTCAAGTACGAGCCGGGCAAGGCCGCACCGCGGGTGGTCGCGAAGGGCGCCGGGCCCGTCGCCGACGTCATCCGTGCCCGGGCGGAGGAGGACCGTGTGCCGATCGTGCGCGACGTCCCGCTCACCCGAGCGCTGCACGCCGCGTGCGAGCTCGGGCACGAGATCCCCGTCGACCTGTACACGCCGGTCGCCCGGGTGCTGTCGTTCGTGATGGCTCTGAAGGCCCGCGGCGCCGCTGCCGGCACCCACGCACCGCCGAGGCCGACCACGCCCGACGAGGTGGCGAGCGTCATCGACCCGGCCACGCTGACCGGTGACCTCCGCCCCCGCAAACTCCGCGCACCGCGCATCGCCGAGACCCCGACCGAAGGACTCCCCGCATGAACCGCAAGGACCTGCCGAAGCTCGTCGTCCCGGTGTTCATCGTCGGCATCATCCTGCTGCTGATCCTGCCGGTGCCGTCGTTCCTGCTCGACTTCCTGATCATCATCAACATCCTGCTGGCGCTGGTGATCCTGCTCACGACGCTGTTCGTGAAGAAGCCGCTCGACTTCTCGGTGTTCCCGTCGCTGCTGCTCGTCGCAACACTGTTCCGCCTCGGCCTGAACGTGGCGTCGACCCGGCTCGTGCTCGGCGAGGGCTTCGCCGGCGACGTCATCCAGGCGTTCGGCCACGTCGCCGTGTCCGGGTCGATCATCATCGGCGCGGTGATCTTCCTGATCCTCATCGTCATCCAGTTCGTCGTCGTGACGAAGGGTGCCGAGCGCGTCGCCGAGGTCGGGGCACGGTTCACCCTCGACGCCATGCCCGGCAAGCAGATGGCGATCGACGCCGACCTGAACGCCGGGCTCATCACCGACCAGCAGGCGAAGGACCGCCGCGCCGCGGTCTCCGCCGAGGCCGACTTCTACGGCGCGATGGACGGCGCCTCGAAGTTCGTCAAGGGCGACGCGATCGCCGGCATCCTGATCATCATCATCAACCTGATCGGCGGCATCGCGATCGGCATGCTGCAGAACGGGCTGTCCGCCACCGACGCCCTGTCGAAGTACGGCATCCTGACGATCGGCGACGGCCTCGTCACGCAGATCCCGGCCCTGCTCATGGCGGTCTCCACCGGCATGATCGTCACGCGCTCCGGCGCGGAGTCCGAGATGGGTGCCTCGGCCGCCACCCAGCTCTCGCAGTCGCGCAACGCCCTGATGATCGCCGGCGTCGCCGCCATCGCGATGGGGTTCATCCCCGGCATGCCGATCCTGCCCTTCCTGCTCGTCGGTGCGACCCTGCTGTTCACCGCGTGGCGCATCGGCCGGAACGCCGCGAACGCCGAGTCCGCCGCCGCCGAGCAGCAGGCCCTCGAAGCCGCCGCGCCCTCCGGCGACACCCCCGAGGACCTCATCGAGCAGATGCGCGTGCACGCCCTCGAGATCCTGCTGGCGCCCGACCTGGTCGACATGGTGTCCGGCGCCTCCGACGACCTGCTCGGCCGGGTCCGTGCCCTCCGTCGCAAGATCGCCGTCGACATGGGCATCGTCGTGCCGCCGGTCCGCACCCGCGACAGCATCGACCTGCCGCCGTCGACCTACGCCATCCGGATCGCCGGCGTCGAGGCCGGCCGCGGCACCGCCCCGGCCCGCAGCGTCCTGGCGCTCGGCGACCACCTGGACGGGCTGCCGGGCACCTCGACGGTCGAGCCCGTGTTCGGCCTGACCGGCAAGTGGGTGCCCGCCGAACTCCGGCACGCCGCCGAGATGACCGGCGCCACCGTGATCGACCGGGTGTCCGTGCTCGTCACGCACCTGCAGGCCGTCATCGGTGACAACGCCGCTCGCCTGCTCACCCGCGAGGACGTCAAGGTCCTGACCGAGGGCGTCAAGCAGGTCAACCCCGCCGCGGTCGAGGAACTCGTGCCGGGCATGCTCTCGATGGCCGAACTCCAGCGCGTGCTGCAGGGCCTGCTCGCCGAACGCGTGCCGATCAACGACCTCGGGCGGATCTGCGAGGCGCTGACCCTGCGCGCCAAGGCCTCCACCGACCCCGAGGGGCTGGTCGAGGCCGCCCGCGCCGCGCTCGGCCCCGCCCTCGCAGCCCGGTACACCGACCAGGGCACCCTGCGCGTCATCATGATCGACCCGCTGCTCGAGCAGTCGATGCTCGAGGGGCTGCGGCCATCCGAACAGGGCAGCCAGATCGTCCTCGACGCCCACCGCATCGAGCAGGTCCTGGGCTCCGTCCGCGATGCCGTGCGCAGCATCGAGGACCAGGGGCTGTCCGCCGTCCTGGTCTGCGCCCCGCAGCTCCGCCCGGCCGTGCACCGCATGGTCGCCGCCCAGTCGAACGGGCTCCCGGTGCTGTCGTACCAGGAGGCCACCGCCGCGGGCTCCACCATCGAGACCGTGGGAGTGGTCCGTGCCGCCGACCCGATTGCAGCGTAACGGCGCAACGCTCGACGAGGTCCGCGACGCCGTCCGGACCGAGTTCGGCGCGGGTGCACGGATCGTCGCCGCCGAGCGGGTCACCACGCCGGGCATCGGCGGGCTGTTCCGCAAGGCGCACGTCGAGGCCACCGTCGAGGTGCCGGAACCGGGGGAGACCCCGACCGCACGCGTCGTGATCGCCGACTCACCCGTCCAGCGGATCGGCATCGCGGCGCTGCTCGCCGACGCCGACGCCGCCGAGGCCCGCATCGCGCGCGGTGACGGCACCCAGGCGACGCGTGCCGACGCGTTCGCGTCGGTGCTCGACGGCTTCGTGGCGGACGGGATCACGGGGAGCGCCCCGCGCCCGACGCGCGCACTGCCCGGAGCGGACGGGCCTGCGGACGTCGACCCGCGCCTCCAGGCCGTCACCGACACCCTGCCAGGAGGCCCGACCACCGTCCCCGACGTCGCGCCCGGCCGGCGCGCGGCCCGGTCCACGGCGCCTGCCGTGCGGTCTGCTGTCCCGGCAGTGCGGTCTGCTGACGGTGACCTGGTCCTGTTGGTCGGCCGGGCGAACGACGTCGACGCCGCGGCCGGGCTGTTCGCCGTCCGGCACGCGCTGCGGCCGACGGACGCCGCCGACCGGCGGTCGGCGATCCTCGCGCGTGCCGACGGCGTGCGCGACGGCCACGCGGTGCTCGCCGTCGCCGCGTGGGACGACCGGGCGACCGGCGAAGGGATCGAGGCCGACCAGGTCTGGGTCGTCGTCGACGTCGGACGGAAACCCGAGGACACCGCGGCCATGGTGTCCGCGGTGGCCACACGGCTGCCGGTGGCCGGTGTCGTCGCGATCGGCGCGGGGGAGACCGCCACGCCGGAGTCCGTCGACCTGCTGGGGGTCCCCGTCCTGTCGCTAGGCTGAGCGGGTGCTGGTACTCACGCGGAAGGTCGGCGAGCGGATCCTCGTCGGTGACGACATCGTCATCACGGTCCTCGACGCCAGGGGCGACGGCGTCCGGATCGGCATCGACGCACCACGCGGGGTGAAGATCCAGCGTGAAGAGGTCGTGCGGGCGGTCGCCGAGGCGAACGCCGAGGCCGCTGCGGCTGCCGGCGCGACCGGTGCCTCCGGTGACGACGCCGAGGCGCGGCTGCGTGCCGCGCTCGGCGACCGCGGCGGGGCCGACCGGGCGTAGTCCGGGCCGGGCGCGGTCGTTGTCGCACCGTCGTCGGCGAGCGCGCCCCGTGGCGGGCATAGCGCCCCGACTCTTCGGGGCGCGATGACGCTGGCGGGGCGCGGGCCGGGCGGCTACGCGCGGGGCTTCTTCTCCTGTTCGGGGAGTCGTCCGGCTGCCGCCTCGGCGGCGAACCACGCACGGGCCTCGTCCTGGCGCGCCTGCTCCTCGCCGAGCGCGATCGGCGCCCGCACGTGGCCGGGCTCGTAGCCGAAGGTCTCGATGAGCTGCGGGACCACCGGACGGAGCCGCGCCACGAGCCGGTCGATCGACGCCGACACCGCACGGGCACGCTGCGCGCTCAGGCGGCCGTGCACCAGGTACCAGTCGAGGTGCTGCTCGAGCAGCCCGAGCGCGAACAGGTCGCGCAGCCACACGAGGACCCGGCGGGTGTCGCCCTCGGGGACCGCGTCGAGCCCCTCGGTGAAGGCGTCCCACTGCATGAGTTCCGCGTGGGCGCGCGCAGCCTCGATCAGCTCGTGCTGCGACCGGTTCAGGAGCACGACCTGGCGGGCACGGTCCTTGCCGGCGGTGTTCAACCGCAGCCCGATCTCGGTGACCATGGTGTCCACGCGGCCGGCGAGCAGCGCGCGCTGCGTGGCGGGGTCGTGCAGGTCGGTGACGCTCGCGGCGAGCGACCCGCGGTCGGCGACGGTCTGGCCCAGGCGGCGGAGGCCCGAGGCGTCCGCGAGCTTCGCGCCCACCTGCGAGGCGACGAACTTCGCGGTCGACGCGGCGTCGCGCGGCGCCCGCTTCCGGAAGTCGGTGAGCAAACGCTTGCCGACGAGCTGCAGCAGGACGGTGTTGTCGCCCTCGAACGTCACGTAGACGTCGAGGTCGGCGCGCAGGCTCGTCAGGCGGTTCTCGGCGAGGAAGCCCGCGCCGCCGCAGGCCTCGCGGCACTCCTGCAGGGTGTCGAGCGCGGACCACGTCGACAGTGACTTGAACGCGGCGGCCTGGGTCTCCAGGTCCTCGCGGCGCTCCGGGGTGTCGGCACGCCCGCTGAACACGTCGTCGAAGGTGCGGAGCAGCTGCTCGTGCGCGAACGACTGCGCGAACACCGTCGCCAGACGGGGGATGAGCCGGCGCTGGTGCCGGCCGTAGTCGAGCAGGACGCCCTCGACACCGCCCGCCGTCGGGAACTGCCGGCGCTGCATCGCGTACGTCAGCGCGATCTGCAGCCCGATCTTCTGGGCGACGACCGCGGCACCGTCGAGCGACACGCGGCCCTGCACCAGGGTGCCGAGCATCGTGAAGAAGCGGCGTCCGGGCGAGTCGATCGGCGAGCTGTAGGTGCCGTCCTCGGCGACGTCGCCGTAGCGGTTCAGCAGGTTCGTGCGGGGGACGCGGACGTGGTCGAAGTGCAGCCGGCCGTTGTCGATGCCGTTCAGGCCGCCCTTGACGCCGTCGTCCTCGCCGCCGACGCCCGGCAGGAACGCGCCGTCGTCGTCACGGAGCGGCACGTAGAACGCGTGCACGCCGTGGTCGACGCCCTGGGTGACGAGCTTCGCGAAGACGACGGCCGCCTTGCCGTGCAGGGCCGCGTTGCCGATGTAGTCCTTCCACGCCCCGCGGAACGGCGTGTGCACGACGAACTCCTGCGTGGCGGGGTCGTACGTGGCCGACGTGGCGATGTTCTGCACGTCCGAACCGTGGCCGGTCTCGGTCATGGCGAAGCAGCCGGGGACGTCGAACCCGATGATGCCGGGCAGGAACTCCTCGTGGTTCCGCGCGGTCCCGAGGTGGTGCACCGCGGAGCCGAACAGGCCCCACTGCACGCCGGCCTTGATCTGCAGCGACGGGTCGGCGGTGGTGATCTCCTCGAACGCCGCCAGGTTGCCGCCGTGGTTGTCCTGGCCGCCGAGCTCGGGCGGGTACGGGCGCTGGATGGCTCCGGCGTCGACCAGGATCTGCAGCTGCTCGAACGCGCGGGCACGGTGCTCGATGGTGCCGAGACCCTCGGTCTTGTGCAGTGCGGGGTCGAGCACGAGGCGGCGGGAGATCCGGCGGTCCTCGGCCCAGCGGCCGAGCAGGAGGGTCTCGACCATGTCGACGTCGATGCGGATGTCGGTGGGCTTGCCCGCGTTGTCGCTCGTGTGCTTGCCCGAGTTCTCGCTCGTGTGCTTGCCCGAGTTCTCGCTGGCGTTCTTGCCCGGGTTCACGCCGGCGTCGTGCTTCGCCGTGGGCGTGCCGGTGTGCTGCGCGGATGCGGTGTCGACCATGGTCGGAGTCCTCCTGAACTGCGGTGTCCGGTGTTGCGCTCCCCACGCTAGACACCACCGCCGGGAGCCGGCGGAACGCCGTGCGGGCCGCACAACGCTGCCCGGCACGGACCGACCACGATGGTGGGAACCCTCCAACTGCACGCGTCGATCGATTTGATGAGCACCCATCAACGATTGGGCGCGCCACCGGCCCGCGGGGCAGACTGGCCGACATGTCAGGCTCCACCACGGGACACGATCCCAAGCCCAAACGCACCTTCTTCGGACAGCCGTTCGAGCTGTCGACGCCCTTCGCGGTGGAGCTCTGGGAGCGCTTCTCGTTCTACGGCATGCAGGGCATCGTCCTGATCTACATGTACTACACGGTCACGCAGGGCGGCCTGGGGATCGACAAGGGCATCGCGACCGGGATCATGGGCGCGTACGGCGGCGCCGTGTACCTGTTCACGATCATCGGCGCGTGGATCGCCGACCGGCTGCTCGGTGCCGACCGCACACTGTTCGGCAGCGCGATCGTCGTCATGCTCGGCCACATCGCCCTGGCGCTCATCCCCGGGGTGGCCGGCGTGGGCGTCGGGCTCGTGCTCATCGCGCTCGGGTCCGGCGGACTCAAGGCGACCGCCACGACGATCGTCGGTGGGCTCTACAGCCGCGAAGACCCCCGCCGTGACGCCGGGTTCTCGCTGTACTACCTCGGCGTCAACCTCGGTGCGTTCTTCGGGCCGCTCCTGACCGGGCTGCTGCAGAGCTCGCTCGGCTTCCACTACGGCTTCGGGCTCGCCGCCGTCGGCATGGCAGCCGGCCTGGTCCAGTACGCCATCCGTCGGAAGAACCTGCCCGACACAGTCCGCCACGTCACGAACCCGGTCGATCGCCGACGCTTGCCGCTGATCGGCGTCGGGGTCGTCGTCGCCCTGGTCGTGATCGCGGTCGCCGTCCTGACCGGGCTGCTGAACGTCGGCAACCTGCCCACCGTGGTCGTCGCGATCGTGATCCTCGCGACGATCGGGTACTTCGTCGTCATCCTGACGAGCGGCATCACGGCGCAGGAGCGCTCGCGGGTGTTCGCGTTCATCCCGCTCTTCATCGGCAGCGCCGTGTTCTGGTCGCTCTACCAGCAGCAGTTCACCGTCGTCACGGTGTACTCCGACGAGCGACTGAACCGCTCGCTCTTCGGGTGGGAGATGCCGGTCTCGTGGGTGCAGTCGATCAACCCGGTCTTCATCATCGTGCTGTCCGGGGTCTTCGCGGCGCTCTGGACCAAGCTCGGCGACCGCCAGCCGTCGACCCCGACGAAGTTCGGCCTGGGCACCGGCATCATGGGCGTCGCGTTCCTGCTGTTCCTGCCCTTCGTCGGCTCGGGCCAGAACGGCACGCCGCTGCTCGCCCTGGTCGGCATCCTGCTCGTCTTCACGCTCGCCGAGCTGCTGCTGTCACCCGTCGGGCAGTCCGTCGCCACGAAGCTCGCGCCGCCGAAGTTCCAGACGCAGATGGTCGCGCTGTTCTTCCTGTCCGTGTCGCTCGGCACCGCCGTCACCGGGGTGCTGTCGCAGTACTACGACCCGGCGAACGAGGCGCCGTACTTCGCCGTGCTCGGTCTCGTCGCCGTCGCGGTCGGCGTGGTCCTGCTCGTCCTGGCCAAGCCGGTCCTGAAGCTCATGCGCGGTATCCGCTGATCCGTCGCGGCATCCGCTAACCTGAGGGAAGCCACACGGCCGAAGCAACCAAGGAGTCACCCCATGCTCGAACTCATCGCCGGCATCATCATCGGCATCGGCGTCCTCGGTGGTGTGGGCTGCTGCATGGCGGTCGCCGCCATGATGAAGAGCGGCTCCGAAGAGTACTGAGCCCGCTGGGCTACTCGCCGCTGCCGGTCGTGATCGGCACCAACTGACGACTCAGGACGGTCGCGCGCTCGAAGGGGCCGCGGCCGTCCTTCGTGTACACGGGCTCCTCGAACGCGACGGTCCACGACAGCGGTTCGCCGACGCCGGGGTAGCCGACGATCTGGTTGCCACCGGGAGCCACGATCACACCGATCGGCTCGTCGGCCCACCGCTCGCCGCCCTCCGCGGAGTCGATGACCTGCACGAGCGCACCGATGCCGAGGCCGGGGGCGTCGTCGGGGCGGGGCTTGGGGGAGCGGCGTCCGAACACGCCCTCACCGTAGCGGCGAGTGGTCAAGGAACGTCTGTGCGGCGCCTGTCGACACGCTGACGAAGCACCCGCCGGGTGGCCACGACATCCCGTCGGCCGTGCTCCGATTGGTCGCAGGCCGTCGGCGGCGGCGCCGCCAGGCGACGCATCGTGACCAGTGCGCGAAGGTGAGCGGGGTGTTGCGACCGGCGGACGAGCGGCCGGGACGCCCGTGGCGGGCCCGCACCGCGCCTCCAGGCCGCCGTCGGCCGTTCCCACAGCGTGTGCCGGGTGGTCAGGACACCCCGCCGGAAGCGCGTCGAGTGGTCACCAACTGTCGACAGCGCCGCCGCCATCCGACAGTTCGTGACCTCTCGGCAAGCGTCAGGCGTCGGCGGGGACCCGGGCGATCTCGGTGATGGACGAGTGACCGGTCTTGGGGTGCTTGCGCATCGAGAGCAGCCGCTCCATCGAGGGCTCGAGCGCCGTGACCTTGTCGAGCGGCGCACTCACCACCAGCTGGAACCCGAGCCGCAGCCACGCGGTGACCGCACGACCGGCGAACTCCGAGTCCGCCTTGATGAACGCCTCGTCGAGGAACACCGGGGCGAACCGCGGCCGGGGCCGGGTCTCGTCGCCGAGCTGGTAGCGGAGCGCCGCACCGACGATGAACGCCACGAGCTCCTGCGTCTCACCACCGGACTTGTCACCGAGCGACGAGTACACACCGAGGTCGTTGCCCGACGTGTCGTAGCGGACCGCCGTGATCTCCATGTGCCGCCGGACGTCGAGCACGGCGTCGCGCTGCGTGGTGCGGCCACGGGCGGCGTCCGGGTCGGGGCGGATGACGGCCATGAAGCGCCGGAGCCGACGGAACCGGGTCTCGAGCACGTCGTCGGTCAGCTCGGCGTCGACCGAGGCGGACAGGGCGCGGAGCTCGCGGCGGAACGCGGTGACGTCCTCGCGGGTGACCCGCCGGATCTGGATCTTCAGACGGTCGCGGTTGGCGCCGAACGGCAGGTCCCGCAGGATCTCGTTGACCGGTTCGAGGCGCTCCTCGATCTCGACGACGGCCCGGTCGAAGGCCCCGGCGAGCGGCACGAGGTCCTCGCCGCTCCACTGCGACAGCCGCCGACGCCACTCGGTGCGGCGGGCGTGCAGGCCGGTCGCGACGATCTGGTCGAGGATGGCGTGGTAGTCCGGGTACGACGCGACGCCGGTGCCGAGGTTCGGGTCCGGCCAGGCGTCCTGGTAGCGCTGGAACGTGAGCGTCAACGACGTCGAGGCCGCTGCGGCACCGTCGAGTGCCTGCGACAGCCGCTCCTCGAGGCGTCGCCGGAGCCGTCGGGTCGCGTCGTCGAAACCGTCCACACCGTCCGGTGCCCCGACCTCGGCGAACGTCTCGGCGAGGAGTCGCGACTGCTCGTCGTCGGGCAACGACTCGGGGGTGTCGTCGAAACGCGACAGGATCTCGGCGGCGGCGTCCTGGCCGTCCACGAGCACGGCGTGCCGCTCCTCGAGGCGCTGCACGGAGAGCCGTGCGGCGGAGCGGCGGTCGGCGGTCTCGTCGAGCGACTTCCGCAGGCGGGCGACCGAGGCGCGCAGGGTCCGGAGGCCGTCGTCGGCGGCGAGGAGCGCCTGGCGTTCCTCGTCGAGGCGGGCGAGCGAGGTCTCGACGCCCTGGACGTCGATGGCGTCCCACGTCACGTCGACCACGTGCTGGTGCGCGGCGCGGAGGACGTCGAGCGCGGTGAGGTCCTGCGCGACGTCGGTGCGACGGGCCTCGAGCGTGGCGAGGTCCTGCGCGATCGACGCGAGCTCCTGCTCGACGGCGGCGACGCGGGCCTCGTTCGTGAAGCCGATGACGTTCGCCTGGCGGCGGTCACCGTGCGCACCACGTCGGCCGTCGCGGAGCTGCCCGGACTCGGTCACGCGTCGGCCACCACCACCGAGCTCCGAGGCGTCGGTGACGCAGCGGGCGTCGGTGCGGTCCGACTCGATCCGCTCCCGCACCCAGGTGCTGAACGGCGAGTGCTTGATCGCGAGCTTGCCGGAGACCATCGCGGGATCGCCGTCGAGGTCCAGGTGCGGTCCGGTCGGCACGCCCTCGAACTGCACGCGGACAGGCAGGCGGAGTGCGTCGATCGCCTCACTGAACGCACCGAGGCGGTCCTGGTCGACCAGCAGGGTGCGGGCGACGGGGGCCAGCACGGACTCGATCGCCGTGCGCCAGCGCTCCTCGCCGGGCTGCACGTCGAGCAGTTCGGCGACGAACGGCAGGTCGGCGGGGTCGATGCCGGCGGCCCGGGCCATCGCGAGCCGGGCCTCGTGCATCGGCAGGGGCATCGCGCCCTGACGGTGCTCGAGCGACTGCCGCTCCTGCCGCAGCGAGCGCTCCCGGTCGAGCAGCGGGTACTCCTCGCGCGTCAGGGCGTCGCGGCGGTCGTCCAACGACGAGCGCGAAGCAGCGTAGGAACCGAGGAACTCGTGCGAGCTGCGCTGCGCGGCAGTGAAGTCGGCCTCGGTCGCGACGGACGTGCCGAGCACCGCTGTGCGTTCGTCGAAGGTCGCCCGGGTCCGGACCACCGCGTCGCGCTCACGGGTGAGTCGCTCGATGCGGTCCTCGAGCTGGGCGAGCGCGTTGCCGCCCTGGTCGCGGAGCCGCGCCTCGGCGTCACGCAGCTCGATCTCCACTGCGGCGTGCCGGGCCTCGGCGGCGGCGACCTCGGCGCGGGAGGCGGTGCGCTCCCGGCCGTTGCGGTCCACCTCGGCGTCGAGCAGGTCCCGCTTCCGCGAGGCCGTCCAGTGCGCGAACGGGGAGACCTCGGCGCCGGTGGCGATGCCGTCCAGGGCCTCGGCCGCGGCCTTCGACCGTTCGATCTCGTCGTGCAGGTCGGTGATGGGGGAGAGGATGCGGACCTTGCGCTCCTCGGTGTCCATCGCCTCGTACGCCTCGTCGAGCGCGGAGAAGTGCGCGAGGGCGCGGTCGGCGGCCTCGTAGGTGCCCGGGGTCTCGAGCACGAGCGACTTGTACAGCGCGTCGACCGTCGGCAGGTGCTGCCCGGCCTGGATGCGTGCGAGCAGGCGCATCGCCCGGTTCCCGCCGCCGGAGTCGCCGATGCCGAGCCGGGTCTGCAGCGTGTACGCGAGCTCCTGGTAGGTGTCGCGGATCACGAGCCCGGGCACACGACCGGTCAGCTCGAGGTGGTGGAAGCGCGTCGGCACGAACTCCTCGAGCCGACGCAGGTCGAAGGTGTCGTCGACCGTCGCCATGGTCATCTGGATGTCGCCGACGCCACGCGCGCGCTTCGGCACGATGTACGCCCGCAGCACCGTGAAGCGCCGCTCGTCGTCGTTCCGGAACGTGACCGCGGCCGCGCCCCAGGTGGTCTGGTCGTCGCCGCGCAGGTTGACGTCGCGCAGGGCACCGGACTCGGGGTCACGGCGGGTGTCGACCTTGCCCCGCAGGTACGTGAGCAGGTTGCGCTGGTCGGCGCTGCGCGCGCGACCCGTCGTGGCGTCGTTCGAGGCGCCGTTGAACGGCACGTCGGACGGCATCATCACGGCCAGGTACGCGTCCATCAGCGTGGACTTGCCTGTGCCGGACGCGCCGGAGATGAGGGTCGCGGTGCCGGACAGCTCGACCTGCCGGTGGCCGTGGAACCCGCCCCAGTTCACGACCTGCATCGACTCTGCGCGCCACTGCGCGACCGTGTCGAACAGCGCGGGGATCTGGAAGGTGTCGGTCATGCTTCCGTCTCGCCGTCGTCGTCGGTGTCGGTCTCGGGTTCGCCGTCTGCCGGGAGGCCCGTGGCGGCTCCGTCGGTCGGCTCGCCGCCCTGATCGGTCGCGTCTTCGTGCGCGGTGGTGGTCCGCAGCCACGTGTCCAGTTCCAGCAGGCGCTCCAGGGGGAGCAGCACCTCGACGACGCTCGCCACCCGGAAGCGGTCCGGGTCCGAGGTGCGGATGAGGATGCGCGCCGTGACGAGGCGCTCGACGGCCTTCGCCACCCGGCCCTCGTCGCGCGTGCGGTCGGTCGCGGTCGCCGGTCGGAACCCGGCGACGTGCCCGAGGATCTCCGCGCGGTCGACGACGACCTGGTCCGGACCCGGTCGGGCGTCGGCGCGCAGGCGCATCCGCAGGTAGACCAGGACGATCGTCTCCTCGCGGGTGTACGGCAGATCGCGCAGCAACGTGGGGAACGTGCGGCGCTGGCTCTCCGAACGGGCCTGGCGCTTCCACGCGACCTCGCGGTCACGGTCGACGTGCAGCTCGAGGAACAGGTCGTTCAGTCGCGACCGCAACTGGAACTCGGCGTCGAGCACCCCACGCCACTCGTCGGGGTGGGTGCGGGAGCTGACGTACGAGTGCCGGAGCAGCGCCACCAGCGCGCGGCGCTGGTGCTCGTCGAGCCGGCCCTCGTCGCCCTCGAAGAGGGCGAAGCTGGACTCGTCGCGTTCGTCGTCCTGCACGACCGTTGCGGGGTCGTCGTACGGGACGGTCTCGTCGACCGGTGCCGGCGTCGTGTCGCTCACCGTGCCTCCTGTGCGTTGTCGTCGTGGGGATCGCCGACCGGCGCGTGCTCGGCAGCGAGCGCAGCGGTGGGCATGTGGAAGGTGACCGGGCTGCCGTCCGGGCGCACCGTGCGGTGCTCGGCGACGTGCGCGGCGGACTCGAAGTCGTCGCGTCCGGTGAGCAGGTGGGCGAGGCCGAAGAGCTCCACCGGTCGACGTTGCTCTGGCGGTAGCCCGTGGAAGGCGTCGACGCTCGAGTCGGCCTCGGCGAACCGGAGCGCGGCACGCAGCTCGGTCAGGAGCGGGCCGCCGTGCTTGCGGAGCATCTCGACGTCGAGGTCCTCGAAGACGTCGTCGTCGGGTTCCTCGATGGGTGGCGGCACCGACTCGGCGTCCGGGTCGTAGAAGCGCTCGCGCAGGGTGCCGACCTCGGCCGACGCCGGCAGCAGGGGGAGCGGGATGCGGTCGCGCGCACCGCCCTGGTCCATCAGCGTCGCCAGGCCGCGGTTGATCGAGCGGATCACGGCGTCGAGCTCACGGTCGCGGACCACGTCGTGGGCGACGATCTGGTCGCGCAGGGTCGCGGTGAGCTGACGCCGCTGGGCGAGGACGTCCTCGATGCCCTGGCGGAGGATCGTCACGGTGTTGCGGAACGCGCGACGCTCACCGGCTCCGAGGCCGTCGGCGAACGAGTGGGACAGGATCGTCGCGATGTCGTCGCGCAGGCGGAGCAGCAGGGCGTCGTCGCGCAGCAGCTCGAAGGCGCCCTCGAACGCGCGGCCCTCGGGCGTCGCCTGCATCAGGTTGTCGGTGCGCGCGAGGTAGTCGTCGAGGATCTCGCCGATCGGGCGGACCTCTTGTCGGAAGTCCTCGACGATCGAGCGGTGCATCGTCGCGACGGCCTCTTCGACGCGCTTGAAGTCGCTCGGCAGCTGCCGGATCAGGTCGGAGATGTTCGTGTACCCGTCGCGCATCCGGTCGTCCTCGACGGTGACGACGTCGTCGCCGTGCTCCAGGCGCTCACGCTCGGCCCGCAGTTCGGCGATCTGGGCGTCGATGCGGCGGATCTGCACGTCGGGGTCCGGTTCGGCGCGGGCGGCCCAGCGGTGCACGGCGTCGACGATCATCGCCAGCCGGCTCTCGCTGATCAGGGCGCGGTCGGCCGACAGGGCGTCGACGAGGCTCAGGGCCTCGAGCGCGTGACTGGTCAGCGAGTACTGCTCGTCGCCGTCGGGGGAGTTGGAGCGGACCAGCCACTGTGCCGCCACCCACTCACGGCAGAGGGCGCGGCCGTTCGGTCGGGGGTCCTGCTCGCTCTGCTCGTGCTGTTCGCTCGCGGGTACGCGTGCACCCGAGGCCTGCAGGCGGGCGACGTGCTCCTCGACCTGCAGGTGCATGCGGTCGGCGGGGACGTACTGGACGTCGCGGTCGAACACCGTGCGGAACACGGCGAGGACCGTCGCGCTCGTCGGGCGAGACATGAGGCGCAGGGTCGGACGGTCGAGGACCGCTCGGACCCGGGCGAACTCGAGGTCGACGTCGGTCATGCGCCCCTTCGTCCGATCGTGCTGATGGTGTGGCCCGCATGATGCGGCCCGGTGAGATGACAAGAGCCCGACGCTGCTGCGTCGGGCTCTGTCTCAAGGGTGGGCGATACCAGACTCGAACTGATGACCTCTTCGGTGTGAACGAAGCGCGCTACCAACTGCGCCAATCGCCCCCTGCACTGTTCGTGCGAGTCGATAGTAGCCGAAGTCCGGCGGTGCATCGAACACGGCGCGCGCCCCGGGTGTGGCGCGCGGTCTGCGAGGGGTACTGAACCGGCCGGATCCGCATGAACTCGGGGGACACGCCCGGTGAACGGGATGGATTTTGGTGGATGACCCTGGGTTCGTATAGAGTTTACGTCGTCGCCGCGACAGCGGAAATACAAGTGCGGATGTGGCGCAGTGGTAGCGCATCACCTTGCCAAGGTGAGGGTCGCGAGTTCGAATCTCGTCATCCGCTCGAGTGTGGGGCTTCTCGAAGTCCCACGACTCACCAGAGGGTATCCCACCGTTCGGGTACTCACGGAGACGTGAACCTCGATGGTGGGGTGGCCGAGAGGCTAGGCAGCGGCCTGCAAAGCCGTCCACGCGGGTTCGAATCCCGTCCCCACCTCCAGCAACACCCTCCAGATCCTGTACGAACCCCGGTTCAGACAGGGAATCTGGGCGATTGGCGCAGCGGTAGCGCGCTTCCCTGACACGGAAGAGGTCACTGGTTCGATCCCAGTATCGCCCACCACGAGAAAGCCCCCGGCAGGACCACCAGGTCCCGCCGGGGGCTTTCGTCGTTCCGGACGACCGCCGCGCTCGGCTGGCACGATGGCGATATGGATTCGATGCGTAGGTGGCCGCTGTGGGCCGTGATGATCGTCCTCGCGGTCGCGTTCGGCGGGTTCTGGTATCTGTCGACGTTCGTCACCATGCCCGCCGACGTGCCCGTCTGGATCCGAGGCACAGCGAGTGCCGTGACCGGCGCCGCGTTCGGCGTGATCTTCGGGCTCTGGATCGGTCGGCAGCGCCGGAGCGTCGGCCCGGCAGCGCGTGATCGTGCACTCGGTCGAGCGGTGAGGCGCGGCGAACTGCCCGCTGATGCCGACCCGGCGCAGTGGCGCCAGGCGCTCGAGCACTACCAGCAGCAGTACCGCCGACAGCGGTGGTTCGGACCCGTCGTGTTCGTGCTGGCGATGGTCCTCGAGGTGTCCCTCGCCGTCACCGGGCGGCCGGTCTTCTGGTTCGCGGCGGCGATGTTCCTCGTGTTCCTGGTCGTCACCCTCCTGCAGACGCCGAGGGTGCTACGGAACACCGCCGCGATGCTCGTCGAGCTCGACCGGCGGAACGCGACCGACACGCACTGAGCGACCGGACGCGGTGATGGTGACCAGCGCGGGAGGCGCGGTACGGGGCGGACGCACGCCGCGCCTCCCGGCCGGGTCGTGTACGCAGGGCGGTACCTCGTCGACGCGGTGCACCGCGCCGACCCCGCTCAGGAAGGCGCCCGCTCCATGACCTCACCCTTCGACCTCACCGGCAGGACCGCCCTCGTCACCGGCGGCAACCAGGGACTCGGCCGGGCGTTCGCGTTCGGCCTGGCCGAGGCCGGCGCCCGCGTCGCGATCGTCGGGCGCTCCGCGGAGCGCAACGCCCTGGTCGCCGCCGAGGCCGCGGATGCCGGCCACGACTTCGTCACCATCACGGCGGACATCACCGACGGCGAGCAGGTGGCGCGCATGACCGAGGAGGCGATGGCGGCCCTCGGCCGCCTCGACGTGCTCGTCAACAACGCTGGCACGTGCCACCACCGGGACGCCTTCGACGTCCCCGACAGCGAGTGGGACGACGTGTTCGACCTCAACGTCCGCGCACTGTGGAAGACGTCGACGGCGGTCGGCGCGCACATGCGCGATGCCGGTTCGGGGTCGATCGTGAACATCGGCAGCATGTCTGGTCTCATCGTGAACCGGCCGCAGTGGCAGCCGGCGTACAACGCGTCGAAGGCCGCCGTGCACCACCTGACGAAGTCGCTCGCGGTCGAGTGGGCGAAGTACGGGATCCGCGTGAACGCCGTCGCCCCCGGGTACGTGAAGACCGAGATGGCGCCGGTGGACTCCCCGGAGTTCCGGCGGTACTGGATCGAGGACGCGCCGCAGCAGCGCTTCGCCCTGCCCGAGGAGATCGCGCCGAGCGTCGTCTTCCTGGCGAGCGACGCGGCGTCGTTCATCACCGGATCCGTGCTCGCGGCGGACGGCGGCTACAGCGCTGTCTGAGCCGGTTCGGCCACCGGCGTGCCCGCGCGGGTCGTCGCGCGGGCCATGCCGACGGCGACGAGCACGGCGGCGACGACCGTCAGGACGACGCCCGCGACGGTGATCCCGTCCTCGAACGTGGCCAGCCGGTCCGCCGTCCACGACGTCGACGCGATGCTGCCCGGCACGAGCAGCGCCAGCACCGTCCCGGTCGCCGCGATGCCCACGGCGGTCGCGAGCTCGCTCGAGGTGTCGACGAGCGCTGCACCGACCGACGTGCGGTTCGACGGCAGGCCCTGGAGCACGTTGTTGCCCGCGACGACCCCGACGACCCGCATCCCCGCGGCGACGAGGACGAGTGCCGCGGCGACCCAGCCGTACCCGGCTCGGCCGCCGACCGTGAAGAGCGCGAGTCCTGCGACGACGGCACCGGCGCTCAGCCAGGCCGCGCGGCCGAGGCCCACCCGCTGCACGAACGGGCCGACGAATCGCCCGGACGCCAGGAGCACCACCACCTGCGGCAGCGTCCCGATCGCGGCCAGCGCCGGCGACCACCCCCAGGCGAACTGCAGCTGCAGCGTCACCATGTACGACAGGCCGGAGACGGCCAGTCCGGAGGCCGCCTTGTACGCGAGACCGCTCGCGACGAGCGGACGGGCGAGCAGGCGCAGGTCGAGCAGCGGCTGTGCCGCGGTGCGCTCCCGCTGCACGAAGGCCGCCACCGCAGCGACCGTCACGACGACGCCGGTCCACCCCGGCCAGGAGGCGCTGCCCGCCTCCGCGAAGAGGGTGGGCGTCCCGAGTGCACCGACCAGGGCCGTGCTCCCGAACAGCGCGCCGGTCACGTCGATCCGGTCGGGGTGCAGGTCCTCCGGTCGGTCAGCGGGCACGCCGGCTCGGATGCCGATGAACGCGAGCGCCGCGATCGGGACGTTCACCAGGAGCAGGGCCTGCCACGGCGCCACCGCGAGGGCGAAGCCGCCCGCCGTCGGACCGACCGCGAGCCCGACCAGGCCCGCGGTGGAGATGACCGTCAGCGCCCGGACCCGCAGGGCGTCGGTGTCGAAGAGCCGGAAGGCCAGGGCCATCGACCCGGGCGTCGTCATGGCCGCCGCGAGCCCCATGAGCGCGCGGACCGCGATGAGTTCGCCGGTCGTGGTGACGAGCGTGGTCGCCAGCGCGGAGAGCGCGAGCAGGACCAGGCCGACGAGCATCACCCGGCGTCGGCCGAACCGGTCGGCGACCGCGCCGAACAGGAGCATGAGGGCGCCGAAGACGACCGAGTAGGCGCCGGTGACCCACTGCAGTCCGGTCGTCGACGCGTGGAGTTCACGGCCGATGGTGGGCAGGGCGACGTTCAGCACCGAGTTGTCGAGCATCTCGAACAGGAAGACGGCGGACAGGCCAGCGAGGGCGATCCCGGCGTCGCGCAGCCGGGCGGGGGAACGGGTGGACACGTGCACTCCTTCGATGAAGAAGTGGCGACTCGTCCGAGACCGCGTGTGGGTGCCTGGCCGCCGGAGCGACGAGGCGTTTTGCCCTCTGGCAGGAGAGTACGTCCGGTGGGGCGTCTGCTGCAAGTGGGCCGTCCGCTGCAAGTGGGCCGGAACGCGCGTCGGTGTCGTGCGAGCCGCCCCCGGCGCGAGCAGGCTGTCACGAGTGCGCTGCGCTGCGCCCTCGGCGTCGGCACGTCCCCGAAGGAGATCAGATGACCACCACCCCTCGCCTGCCCGGCGGAACCTGGAGCCTCGGCGACATGCCCGTCACACGCTTCGGCTACGGCGCGATGCAGCTCACCGGTCCCCGGGTCGTCGGGCCGCCGAAGGACCACGACGAGGCCGTCGCCGTGCTCCGGGACGCCGTCGCGGGCGGCATCACGCACATCGACACCGCCGAGACGTACGGTCCCCGCGTCGTCAACGAGCTGCTGCACGAGGCGCTGCACCCGTACGCCGACGACCTCGTCATCGCGACGAAGGTCGGCGCGCGACGCGACGCCCGCGGCGGGTGGCCGACTGCACGGGAACCCGACCAGCTGCGTACACAGGTCGACGACAACCTCGAGACGCTCGGCGTCGACGTGCTGGACCTCGTCAACCTGCGGCTGGGCGACGCGAACGGTCCGGTCGCGGGGCCGATCGCCCGAGCCTTCGAGACGCTGGTCGACCTGCAGCGACAGGGGGTCATCCGGCACCTCGGGGTGAGCAACGCGACGACGGACCAGGTGGCGGAAGCGCAGGGGATCGCACTGATCGTGTCGGTCCAGAACCTGTACAACCTGGCCAACCGGCAGGACGACCCGCTCATCGACCGGCTCGCGGCCGAGGGCATCGCCTACGTGCCGTTCTTCCCGCTCGGTGGCTTCTCTCCGCTGCAGTCCGAGGTGCTCTCGACCGTGGCGACACGGCTCGGGTCGACGCCGATGTCCGTCGCCCTGGCATGGCTGCTGCGCCGGTCCCCGAACATCCTGCTGATCCCGGGCACGTCGTCGCGGGCGCACCTGCGCGAGAACATCGAGGGTGCCGCCGTCGTGCTGAGCGACGACGACCTGCTCGACCTCGAGGGCATCGGCGGCTGAGCCCGGCCTCGGACCCTGCCGTGTCCGTTACGGTGCTCGTGGGGCGGCACCGGCGCTGCTCGAGAGGCAGGACCGATGACGGACCACGCGGCCACCGCGGCGCAGGAGTTCCTCCGCACGTACGACGAACGGCTCCGTTCCCTGGTCGACCAGGTGGTGCCGGCGGACGAGTACCCGTCGGCGTCCGAGGCCGGCGCGCTCGATTTCCTGGCCGGGGTGTTGGTCGACCGGCCGGACTGGCTGGACCGGCTCCGAGCCGTCGTCGCGCACGCGGACGACCACGAAGGCGTCGACGAGGCCCAGGACGAGGACGATCCCGACTGGACCTGGTTCGCCGAGCTCGTGGCCGCGGGCTACTACGCCGACGCGGGGAACGGCGGGAACGCGGGGGAGCGCTCATGGGACATGGTGGGGTGGCAGCCCGGTCCGCCGGACGGCTGGAGCGTACCGGTACCGGTACCGACCGCAGCGCCCTCGGTCCTGCACCCGTCGCAGCTGGCCGACCGGTACGACGCGGTCGTCGTCGGGTCGGGCGCCGGCGGGGGCGTCGCGGCGTGCGGGCTCGCCGAGTCCGGTCGGCGCGTGCTCGTGGTCGAGGCCGGTGGGTGGCCCGGCACCGCGGAACTCAGCCGTGACCACATCCGGAACCCGCGGTCGAGCTGGGGCGTGGCACCGCGTTCGGGGCCGTCCGACGTCGGCAACCCCCGGACGGTGGCGGACGGTCGGGAGCTCCTGGTGCTCCGTCCCTCGTCGCCGGGGTGGCACAACAACGCCGTCACGGCCGGGGGCGGCACGCGGGTCTACGGTGCCCAGGCCTGGCGGTTCGGGCCGCGGGACTTCGCGATGGCGTCGACGTACGGCGTGCCGGACGGCAGCGCCCTGGCCGACTGGCCGTTCGGGTACGACGAGCTCGAGCCCTGGTACGAGCGCGCCGAGTGGGAGATCGGGGTCAGCGGCGGTGACGTCGACGGTCCGTGGTCCGGGGAGCGCTCGCGCGCGCGACCGATGCCACCGCTGCCGTCCGGGGCAGCGCGGGACCGGCTCGCCGCCGCCGCGGACGCCCTGGGCATCTCGACGGTGCACGTCCCGCTCCTGATCAACTCGACGCCGTACCTGGGTCGCCGCGCGTGCGAACAGTGCGGCATGTGCGTCGGCTTCGCGTGCCCGGTCGACGCCAAGAACGGCAGCCAGAACACCATGCTGACCCGCGCGTTCGCCACCGGGAACGCGTCGATCGTGCTCGAGTCGCGGGTCGCCCGACTGCGCACGGACCATGCCGGCCGCGTGGTCGGCGTCACGATCGTCGGCACCGCGGACGGCCGCGACTGGCGGGCCGAGGTCGACGCCGCCGAGGTCGTCGTCGCGGCCGGAGCGGTGGAGTCGGCACGGCTCCTGCTGAACAGCCGGAGCGACCAGGAGCCCGACGGCATCGGCAACGGTGCGGACCAGGTCGGCCGGCACCTGCAGGGCCACGTCTACGGCGGCGCGATGGGGGTCTTCGACGACGTGGTGGACGACGGTCTCGGACCGGGGCCGTCGATCGCCACCACCGACTACCGGCACGGCGTGCCCGGGCAGATCGGTGGCGGGATCCTGGCGAACGAGTTCATCGCGACGCCGTCGAACACGTACCAGTACCTCGTCGGCACGGGGCTCGCGCCGCGATCCGGGCTCGACGGCAAGCACGCGATGCGGGACCTGGCGCGGCGCAGCATGCGGATAATGGGGCCGATCCAGGAGGTCACCACGGCCGACGCACGCGTCCGGGTCGACCCCGCGGTGACGGACCGGTACGGCATCCCGGTGGCGTCGTTCAGCGGTGGGGTCCACCCGGAGGACGTCCGTGCTCGCGACCACACCAGCGCCCGGAGCGGCGACTGGTTGCGCGCGGCCGGCGCCACGCGCGTGGCGGAGCTGCACGGTCCGGTCCGGGGCACGAGCGGTGGCCAGCACCAGGCCGGCACGCTCCGGATGGGGACGGATCCGGCGACGTCGGTCGTCGACCCGTTCGGCCGGGTGTGGGGACACGACAACCTGCGCGTGACCGACGGCTCGGTGCACGTCACGAACGGCGGGGTGAACCCGGTGCTCACCATCCTGGCGACCGCGATGCGGAGCGTCGACGCGATGGTCGCGCAGCACGGTTGACCACGTGCCCGGTCCGCCACCGATACGGTGGCGTCCGTGACCGACGACCCTGAAGCCGCCATCGCCCAGCACGTCCACGACGCGTGGGACGGTTCCCTGCGGCTCGTGCACATCACGATCTCGGACGAGGACGGCGACGCCTACCCCGGCCAGGACGTCGACCGGTGGGTGATCGACGTCCGGGTGCCCATCACCGACGACGAGGCCGAAGCGGTGTCGGTCGCCGAGGTCGCCGCGTACACGAGCCGTTCGCCCGAGTCGGTCGAGGCACTGGTGCTCGGGTACCAGGTCTCCGACGTCGACGGTGACTTCGCCGCGGCGATCGTCGTGCCGGACGCGACCGGCGAGACCTTCCTGTCGCTGCAGACGCACGCCGCCGAGATGCTCGGCAAGCCGGACCTGCTGGCGCTCGACCGCCTCACCGTGCGACCGGCGTACCGCGGGCTGCCCGGACTCGTCCCCGCCGTGGTCGACGCCGTGCGCCGTGGCCCCGCCGGTCGATCGGCGTCGTGGGTGCTCGCGGACCCCTCGGTCTGGAACGTGCCGTTCGAGGACCAGGACCGTGCGGCCGGCGAGTTCGTCCAGTGGGCGGACACCCCCGTGTTCGCGTCGATGAACGCCGACCACGAGGACCTCGAGCGGTTGGCCGCCGTGCCCCCGACCGGCGGCATCGTCATGGGGTCCCGCTCGGACGAGGTGCACCTCGGCGACGCGCTCGACGAAGCATTGGCACGTCCGGCGATCGCAGTCGCGTTCGCCCTGCCGCCGAAGCTCCCGGCGAGCATCTGGGCCGCGGCCCCCGAGGATGTCCACGGCGTGCACCCCGACGAGGCCACCGGGTCCATCACCGTCGAGACGCACGACGAGCAGCTCGAGGTCGTCGGATCGCCCGGCACGGCACCGCAGCTGGTCGGGACCTCGGCCTCGGCCGACGCCGCGACGCAGGACTGGCTCCGGGCGGTGCACCAGCGCTGGTGGCAGTACGAGCCCGGACTGCACGACCGGATCCACGAGGTCGTCGACGAGTACCTGACGTCGGGGGAGATCGAGTCCGTCACCGACGAACGCGCCCCGCACCTGCACGCGCCGGACCTGCCCGTGTTCCGCACCGAGTGGCCCGGGATCGGCGAGGTGCACCTGGAGCCCCTCGGCGAGGACACCGAACCCGTCGTGTACGACGCCGTGCTCGAGGTCGGCGATGCCCACGACCACATCGGGGTCGTCGTCGTGCACGAGTCCGGGCACGTCCGCGCGTCCCTCCACGACGAGTGGAACCCCGGGCTGGTCGACGTGGGCGGTGCGCTCACGCACCTGGTCAGCCTCGGTGCGGGGGAGTTCTTCGCGGACGCGCTGCACGACGAGCTGTCGGCCGGCGCCGAGCACGCGATCCTGACGGGCGACGTCCGGGGCCACTGACCCGGACGGGCACCCGGCCCACCGCCGAGCGCGGCTCAGACCGGGCGGTAGATCGCGATCGGGGGTGCCTGGTCGTCACCGTCGTCGTGCGCGTCACCGGTGGCGAGCCAGGTCCGCCCCTCGTGCTCGATCGTAGTCGGCAGGTCGCCGTGCACCAGGATGCGGATGGCGGGGGTGTCACCGTCGATCAGGTCGACGCCGTGGGCCTCGGTCCCGCCCGGGTTGTCGTGCACGTAGCTCATGCTCCGATCGAACTCCTCCGTGCCTGATGACCGTGCCTGATGACCGCGCCTGACGACCGCGCCGGGCCGCGCCGGGCCGCGCCTCGCGACACCGGACACGCCCGGATCTGCCGCAGAACACGTCCGTGGGCCCGGGATCGGGTACAGTCGACTCCGCACGGCCCACACGGCGTGCGAATGCGGATGTGGCGCAGTGGTAGCGCATCACCTTGCCAAGGTGAGGGTCGCGAGTTCGAATCTCGTCATCCGCTCGGACGGAACAGGACCCCCGGGGTTGCTCACAGAGCAGCACCGGGGGTTCTGTCGTTCCCGGGCGCCGTGAGCGGGCGCATCCGGGGGCGCAGGCTTCGGGTACCCGCGCCCGCCGGACGCAGAGGCCGCACTGCCCCGAGTGGAGACGCCGGGTGGGTGGCCCAGCGATGTCCCGAAGAGTCATCCGGAGCATCGTCTCGGTCGGATTGGACCCCAGTTCGGGGCATGCGGAAAACCGCAAGAACTCCGCACGAGATGCGGTCGGTGATTGCGCTAGCCGCGATCCTCGGGTAATGGGATCAGCGTGGCTCGGGTACCGGGGAGGCTGATCCAGCGCGCGGAGCCGGCCTCGACCACCGTGACGAGCACGGTGTCGCACGTCCGGCACCGGGCGACGGAGCCCATCGCCGAGCAGTACACGGCGGTGCGTGCGACCGATCCGCGGGACCCACACCCCGCACAACACAGCACCGTCACGGTCGGCTCCGGTCCGAGCACCTCGGACAGGACCCCCGCGAGCGCGTTGCCGTCGACGACGGTCATCAGCTGCCCCCGAACCGTTCGGCACGGACGTCGGTGGTGTCGTGTCCGAGGTCGGCGAGCCAGCGGAGCACCTGCTCGACGAAGGGCGTCGAGCCGCACACGTAGACGAGCGCCCCGGCGTCGGGTGGGAAGACCGCGGCGGCGAGCGCATCGCGGGTCAGCCGTCCCGCGGGGACGGCGGACCCGGGTGGAGCGGTCCGGCTGTACACGGTGGTCACCTCGAGCGGAGCGTCGGAGGCGACGGCCCGGTCGAGTTCGGCGCGGAAGAAGACGTCGTCGGGGGTCCGGACGGCGACGAGCAACCGGAACGGTGCGGGGTCCCCGGCCTCGGCGTGCGCGGTGACCATGGCGACGAGCGGCACGATCCCCGAGCCGCCGGCGATCAGCTGCACCGGACGGTCGGACGCGCCGGGGCGCCACACGAACCAGCCGCCGAGCGGCCCGTGCACCTCGAGCGCGTCGCCGACCTCGACCGCGTCGACCAGGAACGGGGACACCTCGCCACCCTCGACGCGGTCGACGGCGAGCACGACGTCGGGCCGGTCACCCGCCGAGGCGATCGAGTACGAGCGGGATGCCTGGTAGCCGTCCTCGGCCGTGAGCCGCAGGTCCAGGTGCTGGCCCGGGTCGTTCCCCGGCCACGTCGGGACGTCCAGGACGACCCGACGTGCGTTCGGGGTCTCGCGCTCCACCGAGGCGACCGTCGCGGGGTGCCAGGCCGGCCGCCTGCGGGGCGCGGGCCGACCGGCGGGCGCGATCCGGGCCTCCAGGTCGGTGGACACGTCGGTGTCGGGAACCGTCACCAGTACCGCTCTTCCTTCCACGGGTCGCCGTGCAGGTTGTAGCCCGCGTTCTCCCAGAAGCCCGGTTCGTCGTCCGCCTGCATGACGAACCCGCTCACCCACTTCGCGCTCTTCCAGAAGTACAGGTGCGGCACCAGCAGGCGCGCCGGACCGCCGTGTTCGGGCTCGAGCGGTTCGCCGTCGGCCTCGAACGCGATCCACGCCTTGCCGTCCAGCAGCTCGTCGAGCGGCACGTTCGTCGTGTACCCGCCGGTGCTGTGCACCATGCAGTAGTCGAGCGACGTCTCGACGTCCTCGAACAGGCGGTCGAGGGGGACACCGCGCCACGGCATGTCGAGCTTGGTCCAGTGGGTGACGCAGTGGATGTCGACGGTGACGTCCTCGACGCCGAGCGCGTGCACCTCGTCCCACGTCCAGGTGTGCAGACCGTTCTCGGCGCGGATCGAGAAGACCCACGACGCCGGATCGACGTCGGGCGTGGCACCGGCCGACAGGACGGGCCAGTCGCGCACCAGGGTCTGGCCGGGCGGGATGCGGGTGTCGTCGCGGTCGGCTCGACGGCCACCGAACCCCCTGGTGAACGTCGCCATGATCCTCCTCGGACGGGATGGTCCGATCATGCTCCGTGCCGGCGGCGCCCGTGTAACGAGTTCGTAAACACTCCGGAGGACGAGGAGCAGGAGTTGGGGGATCGCTGGGTTCCCTCTATCGTTCACCGGAACGATTACAGGAGGGGCCACCCCGAATGCAGCCCATCGTCCCCGAACCCCGGAACGCCCGCGGCCCGAGCCGTCGAGCGCTCCTCACCGGCGCCGCCGGCCTCGCCGGCCTCGGCCTGCTCACCCTGACGGGGTGCAGCTCCGGCGCGAACGCCGGCACGCCCACCATCCCCGAAGCGGCGGCCACCGGCGTCGCCCGACGCGGCGGTCGCCTGCGCATCGCGCGCCCGGCCGCCTCGGCCGCCGAGACCCTCGACTCCGCCAGCTCCCTGTCGGCGTACGAGTACCTCGGCGCGCTCTACAACCGGCTCGTCAAGCTCGACGAGCAGGGCACCACCGTGCCCGACCTCGCCGAGGAGTGGTCCGCGAACGCCGACGGCACCGAGTGGACGTTCTCGCTCCGCCGTGGCGTCACCTTCCACGACGGCAGCCGCTTCACCGCGGACGACGCCATCGCGAGCATCCGGCACATCCTCGACGAGAAGACCGGCAGCCCGCAGGCCGGGGTCCTCGGCGAGGTGATGGACGCCGACTCCATGCGTGCGACCGACCCGTACACGCTGCGGTTCTCGCTGACCAAGCCGAACGCCGAGTTCCCGTCGCTGCTCACCGCGTACCAGTGCTACATCGTGCCGGCGGCCGCGATCGCCGACATCGGCCGCACCGGGATCGGGACGGGTCCGTTCCGGCTCTCCGCGTTCACCCCCGCCGGTGCCGGCAGTGTCGAGGCGTTCGACGACCACTTCGCCGGGCGTCCCGCGCTGGACGGCATCGACTTCTACTCGATCCAGGACACCACCGCCCGGGTGAACGCGCTCCTCGCCGGCCAGATCGACCTGATCTCGCAGACGAACCTGGACTTCGCGACCGCTCGGGTGGTGTCCGCGTCCGACCGCGCCACCGTCGCCCGGTCCAAGAACGCCCAGTGGTACACGATCCCGATGCTCGCCACGAGCGACGAGTTCAGCGACCCGCGGGTCCGCCAGGCGATGAAGCTCGCCTACGACCCGCAGCAGATCGTCGACACCGCCCTGCAGGGCACCGGCTCGCCCGGGTGGGACAACCCCGTCCCGCCACAGCTCGCCGCGTTCGTCGACGACCACCGCGAGTACGACCCGGACAAGGCGAAGGCACTGCTCAAGCAGGCCGGTCACGAGGGGTTCCGGACCTCGATCTACACGTCGAGCTACGAGTCGGTCTTCACGCCGATGGCGGTCGCCTACCGCGACGCCGTCGCCGACGCGGGCATCCGCCTGACGGTCCGCAACGCGAGCGCGGACTCGTACTACACGCAGATCTGGATGCAGAAGCCGCTCATGGTGAGCTACTGGTTCACCGGCCGGCCGATCGACCAGCTCCTCAACCAGATCTTCCGCACGGGCTCGTCCTACAACGAGAGCGCGTGGTCGAACGAGACCTTCGACGGGCTGCTCGACGATGCCCGCGCCGAGATGGACGACGCCAAGCGGCTGACGCTCTACCAGGACGCCCAGCGGCTCGTGGTCGAGGACGGGGCCGACATGACCCCGATGTTCGGCGACCGGCTCGTGGGGCTGTCCCGCGACGTCGTGAACTACTCGGAGTACGGCTTCGAGTTCGACTACCTCCGGATCGGACTGCGCCGATGACGACCAAGAACACCCCGTCGGACGTCCTCGTCCCCGTCCTCCGCCGGGTCGGCATCGCCGTGCTCACGGTCGTGCTCGCCTCGCTCTTCGTGTTCCTCGCGGTGCAGGCGCTCCCCGGCGACGTCGCCCAGCAGCTGCTCGGGCAGAACGCCACCCCCGATGCCGTCAAGCAGCTGCGCGAGACGCTCGGTCTCGACCAGAACGTCTGGCTCCGCTACCTGCAGTGGCTCGGCGGTGCGGTGCACGGCGACTTCGGCACCTCGCTCGTCAGCGGTGAACCCGTCGCCCCGACACTGTTCACGGCCTTCCGCAACAGCATGCTCATCGCCGTCCCCGCGATGCTCGTCGGCGTCACGGTCTCCCTGACGCTCGGCGTCCTCGCCGGGGTCCGTCGGGGTCGCCCGTCCGACAAGGTGATCTCGATCGTCAGCCTCGTCGTCATGAGCGTGCCCGAGTTCATGGTCGCGACCGTGCTCGTGCTGCTCTTCGCGATCGGCCTGCCGGTCTTCCCCGCCGTCGTGCTGCGGGGGAGCGACGCCACGGTCGGAGAACTCCTGCCGACGATCTGGCTGCCGATCATCGTGCTCACCCTGGCGATGGCCGCCTACATCGTGCGCACCGCCCGCTCCTCGACCATCGACGTGATGGCGTCCGAGTTCGTCACCACGGCGGAGCTCAAGGGCCTGACGATGCGTCGCGTGGTCTGGAAGCACGCGGTGCCGAGCGCGCTGCTGCCGACGCTGAACGTCGTCGCGCTCAACGTCGCCTGGCTGCTCGGCGGGGTCGTCGTCGTCGAGAACGTCTTCAACTACCCGGGCATGGGCAAGCTCATGCTCGAGTCGGTCTTCAACCGCGACCTGCCGACGATCGAGGCGATCGCGCTCCTGAGCGCCGTCATCTACGTCGTCTGCAACCTCGCCGCCGACCTCGTGGCGCTCGCCCTCGACCCGAAGCTGCGGACCCGCCAGCGGCGACCGCGCACGCGCACGCGCACGACGCGCAGCACCAGGAAGGCCGCCGCATGACCGCCACCGCCACCCGCCGCCCCGGACGCGTCGTCCTCGCCGGGGCCCTCGCGCCCCTGCGCGGCTCGACGGCGCTGAGCATCGGCCTCGGCCTCATCGCCCTGCACGTCGTGCTCGCCCTGCTCGCACCGGTCATCGCCGGGTACGACCCGGTGGCCACGAACGCCGGCGACGTCCTCGCCGGCCCGACCTGGACGCACTGGCTCGGCACCGACCAGTACGGCCGTGACGTGCTGTCGCGGACGCTCAACGGCGGCCGGTACGCCCTGCTCGTGACCTTCCTGGCCACGACGATCGCCGTCGCGGTCGGCACGGTGCTCGGTTGCATCACGGCGTACGCGGACAACTGGTTCGACGAGGCCGTCATGCGCGTCGTCGACGCCCTGCTCAGCGTGCCGTCGATCCTCGCCCTGCTGGTCGTCGTCACCGTCTTCGACGCCGGGCTCTGGGTGATCGTCCTCGCCGTCACCGTCGTCTACGCGCCCGCCGTGACCCGCGTCGTCCGCGGTGCCGCCCGCACCGTCATCACGCAGGACTACGTGACGGCCGCCCGGGCCCGGGGTGAACGCGCGCTGTCGATCGTGTTCCGCGAGATCCTGCCGAACGTCCTCGACGTGGTGCTCGTCGAGTACGCCATGCGGGCCTCGTGGATCGTGCTGCTCGTCGCGTCGCTGTCCTTCCTCGGCTTCGGCGCCAACCCACCGACGCCCGACTGGGGGCTGATGGTGCAGGAGAACCGCACCGCGCTGACCGTGGTGCCGCTCGGCACGCTCGCACCGATCGTCGCCCTGGCGACCCTGGTGATCGGGCTCAACCTCGCCGCCGACGGCCTGAGCAAGTCGCTCGGCGTCGACCGCGCCACGAAGGGAGTGAGCGCATGACGCACACCGACACCGCACCGGCCGCACCGGCGACCGCCACGGACCCCATCGTCCGCGTCGACGACCTCGCGATCTCCTACGCGGCCGGCAAGCGCCTGGTCCCCGTGGTGCGCGGCGTCTCCTTCGCGATCCCCGCCGGGCGCACCCTCGGCCTCGTCGGGGAGTCCGGCAGCGGCAAGTCCACCGTCGCCCGGACCCTGCTCGCGCACCTCCGGGCGGGCTCGACGATCGTCGGCGGCTCGGTCCGCGTCGGCGGCGACGATGTCTTCGCGCTGTCACCGTCCGGCCGCCGCGAGCTCCGCGGCGGCGTCGCCTCCGTCGTCGCGCAGAACGCCGGCCAGGCGCTCACCCCGTCGATGCGCGTCGGCGAGCAGATCCGCGAGGCCCTGCGCGCCCACCGCGAACCCGACGGCCCCGAGCGCGTCGCCGAGCTGGTCCGGTTGGTCCGGCTGCCAGACCCCGACGCGATCGTCCGCCGCTACCCGCACCAGCTCTCCGGCGGGCAGCAGCAGCGCATCGCGATCGCGATGGCCGTCGCCGCACGCCCGCGGGTGCTCGTGCTCGACGAGCCCACGACGGCGCTCGACGTCGTCACCCAGGCCGCCGTCCTCGACCTGATCGCTGACCTCGGCCGCCAGCTCGGCATGGCCGTCCTGCTCGTCAGCCACGACCTCGGGGTCGTGTCGGCGATGGCGGACGAGATCGCCGTCATGCGCGATGGCGAGATCGTCGAGCACGCCGCCACGGCGGCGCTCTTCGCCGCCCCGCAGCACGAGTACACGCGTGCCCTGCTGGCCGCGGTGCCGGACGGGCGACGGCCGGGAGGATCGGGGCACGTGCCCGAGACGGCGACCGTCTCGTCGACGGTCGCCTCCACGGCCGGCCGAACCGTTCCTCCCGAACCGCTCGTCCGTCCCGTGGTGACCGCCGAGGACCTGGTGATCCGCTACGGACGCGGCCTGCCGGCCGCCGTCGACGGCGTCTCCTTCACGATCGCACCGCGTGAGACGCTCGCGGTCGTGGGGGAGTCCGGAAGTGGCAAGTCGACGCTCGCGACCGCCCTCGCCGGCCTGGTTCCAGCCGAGTCGGGCACGTTCTCGTTCGACGACGGGACGGTGAGCGGCGACCTGCGCGAGCCGATCGCCGGACGGTCCCCGGACCTTCGTCGTGCGGTGCAGCTCGTGTTCCAGAACGCCGACACGTCGCTCAACCCGCGGCGCACCGTGGGCGCGGCGATCGGGCGACCGCTCAAGCTGTTCACGGGCACGTCCTCGCGGCAGCGCGTCGGCGAGCTGCTCACCCAGGTCGGCCTCGGCCCGGAGTTCGCCGAGCGGCTGCCGGCGCAGCTCTCCGGTGGGCAGCGGCAGCGCGTCGGCATCGCCCGGGCCCTCGCCGCCGAGCCGCGCCTGGTCGTCGCCGACGAGATCACCACCGCGCTCGACGTGCAGGTGCAGGCCGGGATCCTCGCGCTCCTCGCCGACCTGCAGCGCTCGCGCGGGCTCAGTTGCCTGTTCATCAGCCACGACCTGGCCGTCGTCCGGGGTGTGGCCGACCGGGTCGCCGTGATGACTGGCGGCCGGATCGTCGAGATCGGACCGACCGAGCGGGTCTTCACCGGCCCGAACCACCCGTACACGTCGACGCTGCTGGCCGCGACGCTCGAGCCGGGCAGCACCGAGCTGCCCGACGTCGGCGACGGGGTGCCGCGCTGGCGGCACACCGAGGGCTGGACCGACCACGGCGACGGACACCTGACCCGGAACTGGGAGGACGCATGAGCCGCGATCGCTCGGAGTACGCCGACGCTTCGGCCCTCACCGCCATCGGCGCGCCGGACTCGCTGCCGGACGGCGTGACCGTGCGCGACGAGTGGATCCCGATGCCCGACGGCCTCCGGCTGCACACCCGGATCTGGTCGCCGGCGTCGCCCGACGGTCCGGTGCCGGTGCTGCTCGAGTACCTGCCGTACCGGCTCGACGACTGGACCGCGCCCCGCGACTCGGAACGGCACCCCTGGTACGCCCAGCACGGGTACGCCTCGGTCCGGGTCGACATCCGGGGCAGCGGCTCGTCGGACGGGTTCTTCGACGACGAGTACAGCGAGCAGGAGCTCCGCGACGGTGAGGCCGTGATCGCCTGGCTCGCCGAGCAGGAGTGGTCGACGGGTGCCGTCGGCATGTTCGGCATCTCGTGGGGCGGGTTCAACGCCCTGCAGCTGGCGGCGCGTGCGCCCGCTGCCCTCAAGGCCATCGTCACGGTGTGTTCGACCGACGACCGGTACGACAACGACGTGCACTACGTCGGCGGAGCGGTGCTCGGCATCGACATGGCGGCGTGGGGCGCGACGATGTTCGCGTTCAACTCGCGGCCGCCCCGGCCCGAGGTCGTCGGCACGGACTGGGTCGACCGGTGGCGCGAGCGGCTGGAGTCGAACCGCCCGATGACGCCGGTGTGGCTCGCGCACCAGGAACGCGACGACTACTGGCGGCACGGCAGCGCCGCCGAGGACTACGGCAACATCGGTGCAGCGGTCCTCGCCGTCGGTGGCTGGGCGGACCCGTACCGCGACGCCGTGCTCCGACTGGTGTCGAACGTGCAGTCCCCGGTCAAGGGCATCGTCGGACCGTGGTCGCACCAGTACCCGGACCGCGGTCTCGCACCCGGACCGTCGATCGGGTTCCTGCAGGAGACGCTGCGCTGGTGGGACCGCTGGCTCCGCGGGATCGACACCGGCGTCGAGGCGGACCCCGCGCTCCGCGCCTGGATCAACGAGGGCGAAGCCCCGGCGACCTACTACGCGTCGCGACGGGGCCGGTGGGTCGGCGCCGAGGCGTGGCCCTCGGCGGCGACGCACCGGCGTGCGCTGCCGCTCGCGACGCTCCGCGGCGGCGAGGACGGGCCGGTCGTCGTCCGGTCGCCGCAGCACACCGGCGCCGACGCCGGACGGTTCTTCCCGTTCGGCAACGCGACCGACCTGCCACCCGACCAGCGTGCCGAGGACGGCCGCTCCGTCTGCTTCGACCTGCCCGTCGGCCGGGCGTTCGACCTGCTCGGCAACGCGCACGTCACCCTGTCGGTCACGAGCGACCAGCCCCGCGCCACCCTGACGGTGCGGTTGTGCGACGTCGCGCCGGACGGCTCGTCGACCCTCGTGACGCGCGGGGTGCTCAACGCGGCGAAGCGGGACGGCATGGACCGGAACGACCCGCTGGTCCCCGGTGAGCCGGCGTCGCTGCCGGTGCAGCTCGTCGCGACCGGTCACCGGTTCGCCGCCGGGCACCGCCTGCGGATCGCGGTGTCGTCGTCCTACTGGCCCTGGGTCTGGCCGCACGGCACCGAGGCCACCGTCACGATCGACCCGACGGCGTCCGAGGTGTGCCTGCCCGTCTGGACGCGCGACACCGACGACGACGTGCGCTTCGACGAGCCCGAGCGGTCGACGCCGCTCGCGATCGAGCTCGTTGCACCGACCGAGCAGCTGCCCCAGCGCACCGTCACGCACGACGTCGAGACGGGGGAGTGGACCCTCGACGTCGACCCCGGGTACGGCGGTGGACGGGTCTACCCCGACGGGCTCGTCTTCAGCGAGGACGCCCGCGAGACGTACCGCATCCGGTCGGACGACCCGAACTCGGCCGTGGCATCGTCGCGCTGGGCGATCGGCCTGGAGAAGCCGGACTGGTCGGCACGGCTCGAGACGTCCTCCGAGGTCACCGCCGACGCCGAGGCCTTCCACGTCGTGAACACCGTGCGGGCCTGGGCCCGTGACGGCGGCCCCGACGCCCCCGAGGTGCTGGTCACCGAGCAGACCTTCGCCGACGACGTCCCGAGGACCTCGGCGTGACCGGGGCAGCGGGGGCTGCACCGGACGCCGCAGCGGGTGCGGCGCCGCGCGTCCGGCAGCGTCCCGCGGTCCGGCGCGCGATGATCGTCGCGGCCGCCCGTGCCGTGATCGTCCGGAACGGTGTCGGCGCAACGGGGCTGCGCGACATCGCCGCCGAGGCCGGAGTGTCCGTCGGCACCGTGACGTACCACTTCGGCAGCGTGGCGGAGATCCTCAACGAGGTCGTCGTGCTCGAGACGGAGCGCTTCTACGGGGCGATCGTCATCGCCGTCGACGCCGAGTCCGACCCCGTCGAGGCGCTGCGGATGCTCGTCGCGCCCCTGTTCGACGACACCGAACAGGTCCGGCAGCACTGGCGGATCTGGTCCGACTACTGGACCGCGGTCGCCCGCCGGCCCGAGGTGGCCGCCGAGTACGCCGAGCGGATCCGCGTCTGGGAGGCCTGTCTGGTCCGGGTGATCCGCCGCGGTGCCGACGCCGGCACGTTCCCGGGCGGCGCCGGACCGATCGAGCCGGACACCGTGGCGCTGAAGCTCGCGGCCTACAGCGACGGTGTCGCGACGCAGATCGCGCAGGGCGTCCCGGGGCTCACGAACACCGTCGCGCTGTCGTGGATGTGGACCTTCCTGGCGCACGAACTCGGTGTGCCGGCTGTGGAGATCGCCGGAACCGGCCAGCAGCCCTTGTGATGAGGTAAGGCTTGCCTTACCGTTGCAGCATGGCACGGACCCGGCGACAGCCCAGCGAACGCATCCTCATCGCCGGCGGCGTCGAGGACCTGCCGGAGATCCGCCGTCAGCTCGAAGACCTGCCGGAGAACGCGTACGGACAGGTCTTCGTCGAGGTCGCCCTCGACGAGCAGATCCGCATCCTGCCCGCGCCGCCCCGCGTGACCGTGACGTGGCTGGTCCGCAGCGCCCGCACCTCGGCGGTGTCGCCGCTCGTCTTCGCCGACCACGGCGAGGCCCTCGCGCACGCCCTGACCGGCTGGGCGGCCGAGTGGTGCGTCGCCGACTGCGAGCCGCGCACGAGCGTCTGGATCGGGTGCACCGACAGCCCCTGGGTCGAGCGGGCGCGTTCCGCCGTCCAGATCGAGCTGAGCGACGCCGGCTTCGACACGCTCGTCGGCTGACCGCTGCCGGCTGGCGGCTGCTCGCCGCCGGTAAGGGCAGCCTCCGCTTCCTTGCGGCATACAAGAGAAGCGGGCATGGTTGTGTCCATCGGCAGCACCGAACTGGTCAGGACAGGCCCAGCGATCCGGTGTAACCACGACGCAGGAGGTTCAGACATGACCACGACCACCACCAGCACCACGACCACCACGTCCCCGTTCTCGACGACGCCGGAGCTCGCCGCCGGAGTGGCACAGTTCCTCGCCCCCGTCGTGATCGACCTCGAGGCACTCGTCGTCAACGGCAAGCAGGCGCACTGGCACGTCCGCGGCCGCAACTTCGTCGGTGTGCACGAGCTCCTCGACGACATCGTCGAGCACGCCCAGGCCTACGCCGACACCGCCGCGGAGCGCATCGTCGCCCTCGGCCTGCCGGTCGACTCGCGCATCGCGACCGTCGCCGCCAACACGACGCTGCCGCCGCTGTCGCAGGGCTTCCAGAACTCCGACGTCACCATCACCGAGGTCATCGCCCAGATCGACGCGGCCCTGCTGCAGGTCCGTCGCGCCGTCGAGGGTCTCGACGAGGTCGACCTCAACAGCCAGGACGTCGTCATCGAGATCGAGCGCGGTCTGACGAAGGACCGCTGGTTCCTGCAGGCGCACCTCGCCGCCTGAGTCGCGACCAACCCCTGACGGGAGGCCCGATGCCAGCTGGCACCGGGCCTCCCGTCTGTCTGTCGTCGCGTCTGCCCACCGCGACCCGCGTCGACCCCGTGCGCGGCTGGGCGACACGCCGCTGACGCGACGCCGAGATTCCACGGACCGACGTTTCGGCGCGCGAGATGTGCAGATTTCGGAACCTCGGGGGACGTGAGCGGCGCGGCGGACGGGGGCCCGGCGGACGGCGGCGGCGCGTCAGGCGGACGGGCGGACCAGACCGGCCTCGTACGCCAGCACCACGGCGTGCACCCGGTCGCGCAACTGCAACTTCGCCAGCACCCGCCCCACGTGGGTCTTGACGGTCTGCTCCGCGATGAACAGGTCGCCCGCGATCTCGCCGTTCGACCGCCCGCGCGCCATGAGCAGGAACACGTCGCGCTCCCGGTCGGTCAGGACGTCGAGCACCTCGGTGCGCGGAGCGGCGGTGACCGGTCCGGCGACGAACGCCTCGACCAGGTGCCGGGTCACGCGCGGCGCGAGCAGCGCCTCGCCCGCGGCCACCGTGCGCACCGCCGCGACGAGCTCGTCGGCGCTCGCGTCCTTGAGCAGGAAGCCGCTGGCCCCGGCCCGCAGGGCGTCGAACACGTAGTCGTCGATGTCGAACGTCGTCAGCATGACCACGCGGACGGGTCGGTCCGTCGGCGCCGCCGTGATCCGTCGGGTCGCCTCGATCCCGTCGAGTTCCGGCATCCGGACGTCCATCAGGATCACGTCCGGCTGCAGCCGGATCGCCGCGACCACCGCCTCGGCACCGTTCGCGGCCTCGCCGACGACCTCGACGTCGTCCTGGGCCTGGAGGATCGCCCGCAGTCCCATGCGGAACATCTGCTGGTCGTCCACCACCATCACCCGCGTCATCGGCTTCCCCCGTCGCCCGCCGGTACGCGGACGGGCAGGGTCACCACGACCGTGAAGCCGCCGTCCGCCACGGGGCCGTGGTCGATCGTGCCGTCGAGCGCCGTCACCCGCTCGCGCATCCCGGCCAGGCCGAAGCCACCGTCGTCGGGCGGTGCGGCCGGCACGGTGCCAGCGGGTGGAGCGGTGTTGGCGACGTCCACCCGGAGACGCGAGCCGTGCCTCCTGACCGTCACGACGGTGGACGCGCCGGGCGCGTGCCGGGCGACGTTGCCGAGCGCCTCCTGCACGACCCGGTAGACGGTGAGCTGTGCGAGCCGGTCGACGTCGTCGGCGACGTCGACGTCGAGCTCCACCGGGATGCCGGCGGCGCGCGTGGCCTGCACGAGCGCGGGCAGGTCGGCGAGGTCCGGCTGCGGTGCGCGCTCGGCGGCGGTGTCCCCGCGCAGGGTGCCGAGCAGCTGGCGCATCTCGCGCAGCGCGGTACGCGAGGTCTCGGCGATCGCGGCGAACTCGGCGCGGGCCTCCTGCGGCAGGTCGGCCACACGGTACGGGGCCGACTCCGCCTGCATGTGCACGACGGACATGCTGTGCGCGACGACGTCGTGCAGCTCGCGGGCGATGCGGGAGCGTTCCTCGACCGTTCGGCGCCGGGCCTGCTCGAGCTCGGCGTCGCGGCGGGCGGCGACGAGCTCCTGGCGGATGCTGCGGCGCTGCCCGATGACGACGGCGGCCGCGGCGACCAGGAGCGTGTCGCCGGCGGACACGACGAAGCTCGTCGCCCACACGGCGGGCTGGTCCCAGCGGCCCGGCGTCACGGCGACGAGCAGCAGGGGGAGCACGGCGGCGACGGCCCACACGATCGCGGTCAGCCGCCAGGTCGAGCGGACCCCGAGCACGACGAGCAGGACGCTCAGGCCGATGATGCCGGTGACCGGGATCGGCCACGGGCTCGTCTCGACCGGGGCGGTGAGCAGGCCGAGCACGACGAGTCCGACGAGGTGGGCGGCGGCGGCGGTGCGGGGGACGAACGGGGCGATGCCGATGCTGACCGCGAGCACCGCCGACACGAGCAGGGAGAGCGGGACCGCGACGGCGTAGTAGACCGAGGTCACCGGGGCGGCGACGCTGAACAGGGACACCACGGCGACCACGAGAGCGATCCGGGTCGCCAGCGGCAGCCAGGTCGGTCGCGGGCGGAGCAGGGCGGTGGTCACGGTCGGACGATCTCTCCGGTGGGGACGATTCGGGGTGTGGCGGACGGGGCGTGCGTGACGGGTGCTGTGCTCGCGGTGGGCACGTCGGTCGCGGGCACGTCGGTCGTGGGGACGTCGGTCGTGGGGACGCCGGTCGTGGGGACGATCGCGGCGGCCGCTCGGGCGGCACGGGTGTCGCGCCTGCGGCTGATGCTACCGATCACCCGGTCGACCGCGATGCCGAGGCCGCCCGCGACCACCATCGACACCAGGGCGGCGACGAGCGGCTCGTGCAGCACCTGCGACGCGGCCAGGGCGATCCCGACCGAGGTCGCGGACCACGCCGTCCCGGCGATCGCGCTGATGGCGAGGAAGCGACGGTAGGGCAGCCGGATCGCGCCGGCGGTCATGTTCACCGCGACCCGGCCGACGGGGATGTACCGGCCGACCAGGATCAGGCTCGCGGACCGGCGCTGCATCTGCCGTTCGGCGAACGCGAACGCCGCGGCGATCCGCGGCCGTCGGGACTGCGCCAGGCGGGCGAGTCCGATCCGACGGCCGATCCAGTACGCCACCGAGTCACCCGCGATCGCACCCACCGCGGCGGCCACCAGGACCCCGGCCAGGACGGGCTGGCCGGACGTCGCGGCGATGGCGGCGACGGCTACGAGCGCGGACTCGCTCGGGACCGGCGGGAAGAAGCCGTCGACGAAGCACAGGGCGACGAGCACGACGTAGACGAGCGGACTCGCGGCCAACTCGACGACGAACGGGGTGATCTGGTCGAACACGGCGACGCTCCCTCCGCCGACGGACCTCGTCGACGGGTTCGACGCTACGGAGCGCCGGGAGCGCTGCCATCCCGCCGGGGTCTCGACGACCCCCTACTGCGGTATGACCTTTCCGTGCGTGGTCCCCTCGGGGTCGGTCGCGGCTGCGGTCGCGGTGGTCGCGGCGGCTGGCACCGCGGACCCGGCCGACGCCGCGGGTGGCTTCGCCGACCCGGCCGATGCGGCCGCGGCTTCGCGGATGCGCCGGACAACGGCCGTCGTGGAGTGCTCGGGGACGTAGTCGACCATGACCACCTCACCGCCGTACCCGCGCACGACCGCCGTCTCGCGGAGCATCTCGGGTGAGTAGTCACCGCCCTTGACGTAGACCTCGGGGCGCAGCCGTTCGATGAGCGGGATCGGGGTGTCGGTCGCGAACACCGTCACCAGGTCGACGCAGGCCAGGGCGGCGATCACCCCGGCGCGGTCCTCGGCAGGGTTGATCGGGCGTTCCGGGCCCTTCAGCCGTCGCACCGAGTCGTCGTCGTTCAGCGCCACGACGAGCAGGTCACCGAGGTCCCGGGCCTGGCGCAGGTACGTCGTGTGCCCACGGTGCACGACGTCGAAGCAGCCGTTCGTGAACACCACGCGCCGACCGGCCTGACGGGCCTGTTCGACGGCGGCCGCGAGTTCGTCGTGGTCGACGACGGTGGCTGCCGGTGCCGACACCGAGTCGAGCAGGGCGGCGGCGCTGCACACCGACGTACCGGCCTCGCGGACGACGACGTCGGCGGCGGCCTGCGCAACGGACACGGCGTCGCGGACGGACGCGTCGACCGCGAGCGCCACCGTCGCGGCGGCGCAGAACGTGTCCCCGGCTCCGGACGCCTGCTGCTCCGAGGCCGGCACCGCACGGGTGCGGAAACCCTCGTCCGTGCTGCGCTCGAGCAGCACGGTGCCGTCGCGGTCGAGCGTGACGACGGCCGCGCGGGCACCGGTCCGGGCGAGGACGTCGGCGCGTGCGCCCAGGACGGCGGCCACCCGGTCGGCGCCGGTCCCGAGGTCGCGTCCGAGCAGTGCTGCGGCCTCGCCGGCGTTCGGCGTGACGAGGTCGGGTCGCAACGACGCCCAGCGGGGCAGGTCGTGCGCGTCGACGACGATCGACCCAGGGCGGTCGCGGTCGAGCACCGGGACGACGTCCTCGGCACGGACGCCGAGTCCGTAGTCGCAGACGACCGCGGCGTCGGCGCAGCGGACGGCTCGGGCGACGGCACGTGCCAGCCGTTCGTTGTGGTCGGCGGTCGGTGTGCCGGCCAGGTCGTCGACCCGCACCACGACCCGGTCGCCACCGACCACGCGGGACTTCGTGGTGGTGCGCGCACCGGCGATCTCGACCAGGAACGCGGTGTCGACGCCCGCGGTCTCGAGCCGTTCGCGCAGGACGTCACCGGCCTCGTCGTCGCCGATGAGTCCGACGATCCGGACGCGGGCGCCGAGCGCGCGGGCGTTCACCGCGGTGTTCGCCGCCCCGCCGGGCACCGCGATGGTCCCGGTGACCCGGACGACCGGTGCCGGTGCCTCGCGTGAGACCCGCTCGGCCTCGCCCACGGTCCACCGGTCGAGGATGCAGTCGCCGATCACGACGACGAGCGGTTCGCGGTCGTCGATCGTGGCGACCAGGTCGCGGACGAGCCGGACGTCGACGCTCATCGTGTGCCGCCGACGGTGCGTGCGGGGGCAGGCTCGAGGTGCACGACCGTGGTGGTGGTCATCTCGTCGAGCAGGTGCGGGCCGTACCCGAAACCCGCTCCCGAGGCTCCTCGTGGCTGGGCACTGCCGCCCGGCGCACCACCGAACACCGCGTTGACCTTGACGGTGCCGACCGGCAGCTCCGCGGCGGCGCGCAGGGCGTGGCCGGTGTCGTTCGTCAGGACGGTGGCGGCCAGGCCGTAGCGGTCGGCGGCGGCGAGCCGGAGCCCCTCGTCGAAGTCGGCCACGACGCGGACCGGCGCGATCGGCCCGAACGTCTCCTCGGTCATCACGAGCATGTCGTCGGTGCACCCGGTGAGCACGGTCGCCGGGTAGAAGGATCCGACGCCGTCCGGGGTGACCCCACCGGTCCGCGCCGAGGCACCGCGCTGCAGGGCGTCGTCGACGTGCGCCTGCACGGTGCTGCGCAGCCGGTCGTCGACCAGCGGACCGTAGGTCGTCGCGGGTGCGGCGGTGCGCCGCTCCGCCTCGGCCACGAGGGCGGCGACGAAGGGCTCGGCGACGTCACGGTGCACGTAGACGCGCTCGACGCTGGTGCAGATCTGCCCGGTGTTGGCGAACGCGCCGAGCGCCACCTGGGCGGCCGCCCACGCCGGGTCGACGTCGGCATCGACGACGACCGCGTCGTTCCCGCCGTTCTCACGGACCACGTGGGCTCGGGTCGCGACGGCGACCTCGGACAGCCGGTCACCGGTCGCGGTGGACCCGACGTGCGCGTACGCGTCGATGCCCTCCTGGGCGAGCAACAGCTCGCCGGTGGACCCGTCCCCGTCCACGCCGACGAGCACGCCGTCGGGCAGGACCTCGGCGAGCAGTGCGTTCAGGCGTGCGATGGTGGCGGGGGACCGCTCGCTGCCCTTGTGCACCACGGTGTTGCCGGTGACGATCGCGGCACCGAGGATCCCGCAGGCCACGGCGACCGGGTCGTTCCACGGCGTCAGCGCGAGGACGACCCCGCGGGAGTGTGGGACGGCCCAATCGGCGGCCCCGAACTGCCCGCGCAGCGCCTCGCCGCGGTGCACCGGTCCGAGCTCGGCGTACTGCACGAGCGTTCCGACGCCGGCCTCGACCCCACCGAGTGCGTCACCCGGCACCTTGCCGGTCTCGCGGGTGTTCAGGTCGGCGAGCTCCTGGGCGTGCGCGCGCACGTGCTCGGCCGCCGCGTGGAGAAGCGCCCCGCGCTCGGCCGGGGCGGTGCGCGCCCAGGCGCCGGTAGAGGCCCGGGCGCGGGCGACCGCATCGCGGACCTCGGCTTCGGAGGCACGGGGCACGGTCGACGCGACCGTCCCGTCGACGGGGTCGGTCACCACCAGGTCCGTGGCGGCGTCGGCAGCAGCGGGTGCGATCGTCATGGTGTCCTTCCGGAGGGCGGGCGGGGGTCAGACGGTGCTCGGACACCGCTGTGTGCCGACTCGACTCCGCGCTTCGTGTCCATCGGTGGCCGTCCGCCGCCCGGTGCTGGACGTCCCTCAGGCACCCGACCGGTAGACGAGAGACGTGCAGCAGATCGGTGTGGGCGGAGAACGGTTCGACGGCGTGACCGAGATCGCGGTGCTCCGCGGCGGGGGCCTCGGCGACCTGATGTTCGCCGTGCCCGCCCTCGAAGCCCTCGCCGCGGCCTACCCAGACGCGCGCACCACCCTCCTCGGCACGCCCGCCGCGGCAGCCGTCCTGGGCGGTCGGACCGACGCCGTGCACGCCTTCGAGGAACTCCCGGTCGCGCCGGGTGTCCGCGACGCCGGCGACGACGCTCCTGATGCCGAGGACTTCTTCGCGCGGCTGTCCGGCCGGTTCGACCTCGCGGTGCAGCTGCACGGTGGGGGTCGCAACTCGAACCCGTTCCTGCTCCGGCTCGGCGCCCGGCACACCGTCGGCACCGCGACCGAGGACGCCGAGGTCCTCGAGCGCTGGGTGCGCTACGTGTACTACCAGCACGAGGTCCTGCGTGCCCTCGAGGTCGTGTCGCTCGCGGGGGCCGCCCCCGTCACGCTCGATCCGCGGGTGCACGTGTCCGACGACGAGCGGGCGGCGGTCCGCGAGCGGCTCGGGGTCGCCGGGGACGGCACCCGGCTCCTGGCGATCCACCCCGGAGCGACCGACCCGCGCCGGCGCTGGAGCCCCTCGCGCTTCGCCGAGGTCGCCCGTGTCCGGCTCGCCGCCGGGGACGACGTGGTGCTCGTCGGCGATGCGTCCGACGTGCAGGCGTCGACCGCCATCGTCGACGCGCTGCCCGCCGACCTCGCCGGACGCGTGCACGACCTGACCGCCGCCGTGCCGCTCCGCGAGCTCCCCGCCGTGCTCGCCGCCGCCGACGTCATGGTCGGCGACGACTCCGGCCCGCGGCACCTGGCGGTCGCCGTCGGGACCCCCACGGTCGGCGTGTTCTGGTTCGGCAACGTCGTCAACGCCGGGCCCTTCGACCGCGGGCGCCACCGCGTGCACCTGTCCTTCGTCACGCGCTGCCCGGTCTGCGGGATCGACGTCACGCAGGTGGGGTGGACGGCCGAGCGCTGCGCGCACGACCCGTCCTACGTCGACGAGATCGACCCGCAACTGGTCCTCGACGACGTCGCCGACCTGCTCCGCACCGTCTGACCGCGGCACCGTCTGACCGCACCGTGCGCACGTCCCCACCCCGTGCGCGGTTGACCGCTGCGTGCTGCGCTGCAAGCGCGCACCACGCCGTCAACCCCGCACCAGGCAACGCAAGCCGCACCGTGCGCAGGTCCCCACCCTGTGCGCGGTTGACCGCTGCGTGCGGCGCTGCAAGCGCGCACCACGTCGTCAACCCCGCACCAGACGACGCAAGCCGCACCGCGCAGGCAACGTGACAAGACCGACGGACGGGAGGCCCGGCGCATGACCGGCACCGCGCCTCCCGTCCGCACCGTGCGCACGTCCCCACCCCGTGCGCCGTTGACCGCTGAGTGCGGCGCCACAGGCGCGCACCACGCCGTCAACCCCGCACCAGTTGGCGCACGCCGCACCGCGCAGGCAACGTGACAAGACCGACGGACGGGAAGCCCGGCGCACGACCGGCACCGCGCCTCCCGGCCGCACCGTGGCGACGACCAACGCGCCTGGCAGCGGCGCGGCGCGCAGCGAGCGCCTACGGCCAGCTCGGCTCCGTCGCGGGCATGATCGACAGCTCCCGGATCTCGCAGCCGGCCGGCTGCGACAACGCGAAGAGGATCGCGTTCGCGACGTACTCGGGCTCGATGAGCTGCGCGTCCGGACCCGGTTTGTACTGCTCGGTGCGGTCGGCGAAGAAGTTCGTGCGCATGCCGGCCGGGATCACGTTGGTGACACCGATGCGGCCGGCGGTCTCGGCGGCCAGGGCCTGCGAGAAACCGCGGACGCCGAACTTCGACGCCGAGTACGCGGTGCCGTCGCCGACGCCGCGCAGGGCGAGCGACGACGAGATCGTGACCACACGTCCGTGCGCTGCCTCGAGGGCGGGCAGTGCGGCGCGGACGACCGAGGCGGTGCCGATGAGGTTGACCGCGACGATCTTCTCCCAGTTGCCGGACGAGATCGCGTCGATCGGTGCCGGGGTGTCGATCCCCGCGGCGGTCACGACCGCGTCGAGTCCGTCGTGACGGTCGGCCGCCTGGCGGACCGCCTGCTCGACCGCGTCGGTGTCCGACACGTCGACGGCCACGGCGTCGATGCCCTCGGACACCGCGTCGACGCGCAGGTCGAGGACGATCGGGGTGCCGCCGGCCTCGACGACCGCGGCGACGACCGCCGCGCCGAGTCCGGAGGCGCCGCCGGTGACGAGGACGCGGCCGATGGGGGTGGTGGGGACGGGCATGGACTTCCTTCCGTAGGGGCGTGGGTCCGTCGGGTTCAGCCGACGTGTTCGAGGGCTGCAGCCAGGCGGGTCGTCGAGCGGCCGGGGTGGAACGGGACGGTGACGACTCGTCCGCCCCACTCGGCGAGGGTTGCGGCCTCGGGCAGCTCGCTCGCGGTGTAGTCGCCGCCCTTCGCCCAGACGTCCGGGCGGAACCGGCGGAGTGCCTCGTCGGGGGTGTGCTCGTCGAACACCACGACGGCGTCGACGCAGTCCAGGGCGAGCAGCAGTTCGACGCGGTCGTCCTGGGTCATGATCGGCCGTTCCGGACCCTTGAGCGCGCGGACCGAACTGTCCGAGTTGAGGCACACGACCAGGCAGTCGCCGAGTGCCCGCGCGGCCGACAGGGTGCGGGCGTGCCCGGCGTGCAGCAGGTCGAAGCAGCCGCCGGTCGCGACGACGGTGCCGCCGGCGCTCCGGACCTCGTGCACGGTGCGCAGCGCGTCGCGGTCGGCGCCCGGTACCCGCAGCGGCGCAGGGCCGTCGTCGGCGAAGAGCGCGGTGACGCCGCCGGCGGCCAGGTACTCGGAGGCCGCGACCACGCCGGCGGCGACGGCTCCAGGGACGTCCGCTCCACCGGCCAGTGCCACGGCGACACCGGCCGCCAACCGGTCCCCGGCGCCGCACGGGTCGCCGGCGGTGACGGAGGGTGCCGGCACGAAGCGGCTGTCCGAACGGTCGTCAGCGAGGAGTGCTCCGCGGTCGCCGAGCGTCACCGCGACGGCACCGACACCCCACTGCTCGACGAGGGCCGCCGCGGCCACGGTCGCGAAGGGCACGGTGGCGAAGGGCACGGTGGCGAAGGGCACGGTGGCGACGGGCACGCCGTGGCCCTCGACGTCGGTGAACCGGCGGGCCTCGGCGGCGTTCGGGGTGGCCACGGTGATGCCGGGCACGGGTGCGGCGCCCTTCGGGTGCGGGTCCCAGACCACGGGGGTGTGCTCGGCGACGCGTGCGAGGGCCTCCCGCAGCGCCGGAGCGGCGGCGACCCCGCGGCCGTAGTCGGCGACGACGATCGCGTCGGCGTCGTCGAGGGCGGCCGTCATGGCGTCGGTGGCCTCGGGCACGGGCGGGGTCGCACAGCCCTCGTCGATGCGGACCAGCGCGTGGTCGACGACGCGCACGCGGGTCTTCACCGGCGTCGGGGCGCCGGAGGGCCCGGCGACCACGGTGACGTCGGGGAGCAGGTCGCGGAGCTCCTGCGCACGACTGTCGTCGCCCAGGACGGTGACCAGGGTGACGTCGTGTCCGTCGCGCACCAGCATCGTGGCGACGAGTCCGGCACCCCCGGCGCGGCGGTCGTCGGTCGTGACGTCGACGACGGGCACGGGTGCGTCCGGGCTGAGCCGATCGCTGGTGCCGGCCACGTCGACGTCGAGCAACGTGTCGCCGACGACGACGATCCGCAGGCGACGACGATCCGCAGGGTGCTGCGCGGCCGGTCGCTGCGGCGTCATCGCCGGACCCCGCGGCGCAGAGCGGGCTCCATCGCCCGGCACAGGGCGTGCACGAGCACGAGCTGCGCCTCCTGCACGTTGGCGGACTGCCCAGCGATGCAGATCGCGTCGTCCACGGCCTCGGCCAGGGGGTTCGGCCGGGGCCCGGTCATGGCGATCGTCCGGGCGCCGACGGCACGGGCGGCCTCCGCGGCGCGGAGCAGGTTCGGGCTCCTGCCGCTCGTCGACAGCAGCACGACGACGTCACCCGCCCGTGCGTGCGCCGACACCTGTCGGGCGAAGACCTCGTCGAAGCCGTAGTCGTTGCCGATCGCCGTGACGGCCGAGGTCTCCGCGTGCAGCGAGATCGCGGAGTAGGCGGGGCGGTCGCCGTCGAAGCGTCCGGTCAGCTCCGAGGTCAGGTGCTGCGCCTCGGCGGCCGACCCGCCGTTGCCCGCAGCGAGCAGGCGCCGACCTGCGACGAGTCGGGCCGCGATGTCGTCGGCCCAGGCGGCGATGTGGTCGTGGTGGTCGACGAGCGAGGCGATCACGGGGACCGAGGCGGCGACGTGGTCGAGCACGATGCGCGCACTCGCGGTGGTGTGCTCGTCGATGCCGGGCTGCTGGTCGATGGTCATCGGGCGGTCCTCTCGGTCTGCTGTGCGGCACGCGGGACCCGTCCGGCGTGGGTGGCGGCGCGCTGCGGTGCGCCCGCCGTGGCGGCGCGCTGCGGTGTGCCCGCCGTGGTGGTCGGCGCGGCCACGGCGACGGCACCGGCCAGCAGCCGCTCGTACACGCGCTCGCTGTCCGCGGCCACCTTCTGCCACGTGTACCGCGACTCCGCGCGTGCACGGCCGGCCCGGCCGAGGGATCCGCGGCGGTCCGGGTCGTCGAGCAGGGCGCCGACGGCAGCGGCGACCTCGGCCTCGTCGCGCGGCGGGACGTGCAGGCCCGTGCCGTCCTCGACGACGGTGTCGATGAGCCCACCGACACTCGACGCGACGACGGGTCGACCGCAGGCCATCGCCTCGAGCGGGACGATGCCGAACGGCTCGTACCAGGGTGCGCAGACCACGACGTCGGCGCTCCGGTACACGGCGGGCATCTCGTGCTGCGCCAGCTGTCCGCGGAAGGTCACGTGGTCACGGATCCCGAGCGACCGGGCGAGGGCGTCGAGCCGCTGGTACTCGGGGTCGTCCACCAGGTCGGCCCCGGCGACACCGGCACCGCCGACGACCACGAGTTCGACGTCGCGCCCCTCGGCGACCAGGGCGGCGAGTGCGGCGATGGTCGTGCCGACGCCCTTGCGCCGGACCAGCCGCGACACGGTGAGCACCCGCTGCGGACGGCCGCGCTCCTCGACGGGTCCGTCGGGGCGGAACAGCGCCACGTCGACGCCGCACGGCACGACGGAGATGCGCTGCAGGGGGACGCCGAGGGCCTTGAGCTCGAAGGCCTCGTCGGAGCACGTCGCGACGACCTGGTCGGCGCTCCGTCCGACGGCCGGTTCGAGCCACTCGCGCTCGGCGGGACTCGTGTCGGCCGAGCCCTGGTGCCGACGCTTCACGACGCCGAGCGCGTGGAAGGTCTGCGCGACGGCGATGCGGGTGCCGCCGGTCCGGGCCTGCACCTGCGCGACGGCGTCGAGTGCCGCGTGCCCGGACATCCAGAAGTGGGCGTGCACGACGTCGGGCCGGTCCACGAACCACTCCGCGGCGAGCACCGACGCGAACGTCCCCATGAAGGGGAACAGCTCGTCCTTCGGCACGTGCCGCGCCGGACCGGCGTCGACGTGCACGACGTCGACCCCGGGTCGCAGCGGCACCCGGACCGGCGCGGATGCGTCGTCACGCCGGGTGTAGACGGTCACCTGGTGCCCGCGGTCCGCGAGCGCCCCGGACAGTTCGGCCACGTGGACGTTCTGTCCACCGGCGTCGACGCCGCCGAGCACGGCGAGCGGGCTCGCGTGCTCCGACACCATCGCGATCTTCATCGAAGGCTCCCCTCGAACGTGGCCGAAGTCGTGGCCGAAGTCGCGGCCGAAGTCGTGGCCGAAGTCGGGGCCGACGCCGCCCGGTCGCGCCGGGCGCCGCGGGTCACGGCGTCGTCGAGCAGGTCGTCCCAGTCGGCGGTGAAGCGGCCGAGCGCATGCCGTGCGAGCACGGCCTCCCGCGCCACGGCACCCCGTCGGCGCGCCTCGTCGGGGTCCTCGACGAGGATCCGGGAGGCCCGCACCAGCTCCTCGACGTCCGTCGCGATCGCGCCGGCCTCGCCCGGCACCGTGCGGGCCGCGTCCGTCGTCGCGAGCACCAGCACCGGCATCGCCAGGTGCATCGCCTCGAGGAGCGACAGGCCGAGCGAGGTCCACCGGTTCGGGTGGACGTACGCGCGGCGTTCGGCGAGGGCCGTGTGCATCGGGTCCGAGGGCACGTCACCGCGGGCGACCACGGCGTCCCCGAAGCCGAGCTCGGGCAGCCGTTCGGTGCCCATGCCCCAGACGTCGACGGGTGCCACGGCCGCGAAGCGGGGGAGCAGGTCGGTGCCGACGACGCGGTCCCGACGGACGGGCTCGTTGATGACGACGCCGAGGCGGTCGAGCGAGCCGGTGTAGCGCGGGCCGGGGTCGACGACGCCGTGTTCGACGACCGTGGTGCGCGTGGTGCCGCAGTCCCACATGAGCGCGTTCCAGTGCGTGACGTGCGCGATGGTCAGGTCGTCGCGGTCGCGGAACGGGTGCAGGCTGTTCGGCACGTCGACGCGGGGCGCGTTGTGCTCGACGAAGACGATCGGCACGTCGCGTCCGGCGAGCAGGCGCTTCGCCGCGTCGAGTTCCTCGGTGCGTTGCAGGACGACCACCTCGACCTCGGCGTCGGCGACGTCGGCGGGGTCGATCTCGATCGCCGACGCCGGCCAGGCGCGCCCGCCACGACCAAGGCCCCAGGCGTCGCGCGCCGGCGTGGTGGGGATCAGGTACTCGTGCGGGCCGCGGACGAACGCGTCCATCCAGCCGCCGTGCACGTGCCAGACGAGGATGCGCATGCGGAGCCTTTCGGTCGGTCGGGCACGAGCAGAAGGGGGAGCAGTGGCGGACGCTACGCAGCACCTTCTGGCGCGCTCCGCAGACTTCTCGGTTCCATCCGCGAAGCGCGGTCGAGCAGCCGTTCGTGGGCCGCGAGCACGTCCTCGATGCGCACCGTGGACAGGCACGGGTGCCCCGCGACGGGGCACTCCCGGGCCCGGCTGAGCCGGCACGGCGCGGCCTGGTCCCCGAGCAGTTCGACCAGCGGTGCGTACGGTGCCCACCGGACGGCGGGGACGACGGGTGAGAAGAGGCTGACGATCGGTGCGCCGACCGCCGCGGCGAGGTGCGCCGGCCCGGTGTTGCCGACGACGACGACCTCCGCACCGGCCAGGACCGCAGCGAGCTCGGCGGGCGTGGTCCGACCGCCGAGGTCGATGCCGGTGGCACCGGCGACGGCCGCGGTCAGGTCGCGTTCCCCGGGCGAGCCGGTGACGACGACGGGCACGCCACGCTCGGCGTACGCGGCGACGAGCTCCCGGTGGTGCGATGCCGGCCACGACCGGGCGGGGACGCTGGCGCCGGGGTGCACGACCACGTACCGTCCCAGCCCGGCCACGGACCGGGGTGCGACGGCGTCGTGACGCACCACGAGCCTCCCGTCGTCCTCCGGCGGCAGCCGGAACCCGGCCGCGTCGGCGATCCGCAGCGCACGCTCGGGTTCTGGGATGTCCTCGGGCAGGTCCTCGCCGGGTCGCAGGCGGACGTCGAGGAGCGCCCCCGGGTGGTCGACCGAGGCCCCGGAGACGCGGGGGACACCGGCGAGGCGCAGGAGCAGCGCCAGGGGCAGCGGCGACTGGTGGAACGAGGTGAGGACGACCGCTTCGTCGGGTCGCTCCTCGGCGACGAGCGCGCGGAACTCGGCGAGCACGGCGTCGTCGATCGGCCGCGCCGTCTCGGTGACCCAGGGCGCTGCCCACACCCGGACGCGGTCCACGCCGGGCAGCAGCTCGGCGGCCGGGGCGCCCTGCGGCCCGCACAGCATCGTGACGTGCGAGGCCCCGGCGGCGACGGCGCGGACGGCGGGGCCGGCGACCAGGACGTCGCCGAACGAGTCGAGGCGCGCCACCAGGACGCGGGGACGGCTCACGTGCGGTCCGTCTCGACGGTCGACGGTCCGGCCGCGGCGATCACCAGGGCGACGGCCTCGGCGAGGGTCGCCGCGACGGTCTCGGCGTCGTCGACCTCCTCGGGCCGCGTGCGCGGGGTCGGCACGAGCACGCCCTGCGCCCCTGCGGCCCGCGCCGCCTGCACGTCGGCGCCGATGTCGCCGACCAGCACGAGCGCCTCCGGCGGGACCCCGAGTCGCTCGGCGGCGTCGAGGACCATGCCCGGCCGCGGCTTCCGGCACGCGCAGTCGTCGCCGGCGTCGTGCGGGCAGACGCACCAGACGTCGAACGGCCCGACGAGCGCGTCCACGCGGGCGTTCGTCGCGTCGACCTGCTCGCGCGTCGCGAGGCCCTTCGCGATCACGGACTGGTTCGTGACCACGCCGAGCAGCAGCCCGGCTGCACGAGCCCGCTCCACGGCACGACGGGCACCGGGGACGGGCACCACCAGGCGCGGGTCGGCGTTGTACGGGACGTCCACGACGAGGGTGTCGTCGCGGTCGAAGAGCAGGCCGCGGATCGCGCGGTCCGGTGCGAGGGGCATGGCACCGGAGTACCGGTCGGCGGCCGCGTGCCGGCTCAGGACAGCCGGGGAACGCGCCCGCTGCCGACGCCACCAGCGGGCACCGCCTACCGTCGCGCCCGTGACCGCACTCGAGACCCTGCCCGCCGCCGACGGACGCCCGGAACTCGTCGTCCTGCGCGCCATCAAGCTCGGCGACCTCCTGGTCGCCGTCCCCGCGCTCCGCGCCCTGCGACGGGCCTTCCCCGACCACCGCATCACCCTCGCGACGACGGCGTGGCTGGCGCCCGTCGTCGAGCTCGTCCCCGCCGTGGACGTCCACCTGGCGCAGCACGGCCTCGACCACCCGATCATCTTTCCCGCCGGCACGGTCGACGTCGCGGTGAACCTGCACGGCGCCGGCCCCGAGTCGTCCGACCTGATCGCCGCCCTGCAGCCCCGTCGGGTCATCGGGCACGCCGACCCGACCCACGGACACGACGGTCCCGAGTGGCCGACGGACGTGCACGAACGCGACCGCTGGGCAGACCTGCTCACCTGGCACGGCGTCCCCGCCGACGCCGACGACGTGGCCGTCGACCGCCCGGCGGCACCGCCCGTGGTCGCCGACGCCGCGGTCGTCCACGTCGGTGCCTTCCACGGGGCGCGGCACTGGCCCACGGACCGCTTCGCCGACGTGGTGCGCGGACTGCGGGAGCGCGGTGCCGACGTGGTCCTGACGGGAGGCGCGGACGACGTCGCCCGTGCACGTGCCGTCGCGGACGCAGCCGGCCTGGCGCCGGGGGCGGTCCTGGCCGGCTCCCTGGAGCTGCAGGAGTTCGCGGGCGTCATCGCCGCGGCGCGGCTCGTCGTCACCGTCGACACCGGTGCGGCGCACCTCGCGACCGCCTACGGCGTGCCGTCGGTGGTGCTCTTCGGACCGGCGCCGCCGGAGGCCTGGGGACCGCCCGCATCGGGTCCGCACATCGTCCTCACCGATGCCTCGGTCCGGCGCGGCGACGTCTTCGCCGAGGACCCCGACCCGGCGATCCTGGCGGTCGGCGCGGCCGACGTGCTCGCCGCGGTGGACCGGCTCGACGTGCTCGGGGTGACCGCACAGGCGACCGACCGGTAGCGTCGACCGAGAGCCACCCGGACCCACCGGGCACTCGGAAGGAGTCCTTCGTGTTCGAAGCCGCCAACATCCGTGACTGGATCGGCCTGCCGGTCGTCGACGAGGCCGAGGACAAGGTCGGGACGCTCGAGAGCATCTACTACGACACCGCCACGTCCGAGCCGGCGTTCGGTGCGCTCACGACCGGGATGGTCGGCTTCCAGAAGCTCGTGTTCGTCCCCCTCGTCGGGGCGACCGTCGCACCGAAGCACCTGCGCGTGACCTTCCCGAAGAAGCTCGTGAAGGACGCGCCCTCCATCGCGACCGACGGTGAACTCGACGCCGCGACCGAGCCCGAGCTGTTCCAGCACTACGGCCTCGAGTACCGCACGGGCAGCGGCGGCGAGCGTCGTCTCGGACGCCGCTGAGGCCGGGACTGCTCCGGATCGCCCGCCGACCACTGCGCACTGCCCTGGCGGTGGTCGGCGCCGTCTGTCTCGTGGCGGCGGGCCTCGGCGGGTCCGTCGGCGCGCCGCCGGCCTCCGCGGCGCCGATGTGGCCGGTGCCCGAGCCGTACCCCGTGACCGCCGACCCCACCGAGACGCTCGACGCGATCCCGCCGGGCAGTGAGTACGTGGCGCTCGGCGACTCCTACTCGGCCGGGTACGGCCTGAGGGACCGCACCGGGCTGCCCACGAACGCCTGCGTGCAGTCGGCGCGCGACTACCCGCACCGGCTCGCGGCGCAGTTCGGGCTCACCCTGACCGACGTCACGTGCGCCGGCGCGACGAGCGACGACGTCACCACGGGCCACCAGTTCAAGGGCGTCCCGCCGCAGATCGAGTCGTTGTCCGACCGCACCCGACTGGTGACCCTGACGATCGGCGGCAACGACGCCGACCTGTTCGGCACGGCGGCCTCGTGCCTGGCGATCTCCGCGAACGGCCCGGTGTTCTCTGGCCGCGACGCCCCGTCGTGCGAGAGCACCCTCGTGCAGGACGGCGTCGACCAGCTCGCCGTGAAGATCCAGTCGCGCGTGGCACTCGGCATCGCCGACACACTCGGCGCGGTGCAGCGGGCCGCCCCGAACGCCGTCGTCGTGTTCCTCGGGTACCCGGCGATCTTCCCGGACGCCGAGGACACCCCCGCGAAGGGCTGCTTCCGGTCGGCACTCGACCTCGGCACCCTGGCGGGCTCGTTCCCGTCGGACACCTACCCCTTCACGGACACCGACGTCGAGTACCTGCACGGTGTCCAGGACGAGCTCAACGAGGTCTCCCGGTCCGCTGCCGCCGCCGCCGGGGTGCGGTTCGTCGACGTCTTCGCGAGCACGCAGGACCACTCGCCGTGCGCCGCGTCGAAGCGCTACGTGGCCGGTGTGACCCTCACTGGTTCCGGCGACCTGCGGAAGATCGACCTGAAGGCCGGCGCCCTGCACCCGAACGAGCGCGGCGTCACGTACCTGACCGCGCGGATGGCCGCCGCGATCCGCGCCCTCGCCGGCTGATCCCACCGGCGGTCTCGGTCGCCGTGGCCGCTCGGCTGTCCGGGTGCGCCGCCGGCGGGACCACGCAGACCGGGGCGGCGGTCTCGCGCACGACGTCGTGGAGCAACGAGCCCGAGAGCGCGCGCACGTGCCCGCGACCGAGCACCACCAGCGACGCCCGGCGGGTGTGCGAGGCGATCGCGTGACCCGGGTGGCCCTCGACCAGCAGCGGACGGAGGCGGAGTGACGGGTACCGTGCGGCCAGCACGGACGTCACCCGCTGCAGCAGTTCGGCGTTGCTCGTACGCCACCGGAGCGGGTCCTCGGCGAAGTCGGTCAGCCCGGTCCGGGTGAGCACGGGCATCTCCCACGCGCGCAGCAGCGTCAGCCGTCGGTTCCGCCGGACGGCCTCGTCGACGGCGATCGACACCGCACGTTCGTCGATCGGGTCCTCCACCGCGAGCACCACGTCACCGTCGATCGGGTGCGGACCCTCCGGCACGACCACGGTCGGGACGGCAGCACGCTCGGCGACCCGCGCCGGGTCACCGCCGGCCGTCGATCCGCGCCGGTGGCGGAAGCTCCCGATCACGAGCAGGTCGCCGCCGTCCGACTCCTCGACCAGGGCTGCGGCGAACGGGCCCGCGTGCCGGTGCACCTCGACCGCCACACCGGGCAGAGCGGTCCGCGCGGCCTCGGCGAGCTGGTCGGCGACCGGCGTCCGGCCCTCCAGCGCGTGGTCGGCGCCGATGATCCGCAGCCGCTCGACACCGGCGTCGGCGCGGGCCACGATCCACCGCAGGGCCTCGTCGTGGGGCATCGCCGCATCGGCGGCCAACGTCACCGTCGTCCATCGCTCGTCCATCCCGATCGGCCTCCTCCGTCGCAGGCTTCGGGGGCGTCACCTGGCGCTCCGTGCGCCACACGGTACTCCGGTCGGGGGCGGTGGAACCGACCGTGCGCAGCGGTGGAACCGGCCGTGCGCGGTGGTGACCGCGAGCGGCGGACGTGAGCCGGGCCTCCCGTCCGACGCCGCGTAGTCTCGCAGGCGTGGTGGTGAGCGCCGGACTGTTGCTGCACCGGACCGGTCCGGCCGGGCCGGAGGTCTTCGTCGCGCACATGGGCGGGCCGTTCTGGCGGAGCCGGCCACGTGCCTGGTCGGTCCCGAAGGGACTCGTCGAACCCGGCGAGGACCCGCTCGAGACGGCCCTGCGTGAGTTCGGTGAGGAGATCGGGGTCCCCGCACCCGTGGCCGCCGACGACGTCACGGACCTGGGCGAGTTCCGGCAGGCCTCGGGCAAGCGCGTCCGGGTGTTCGCCGCCCCGGCCCCGGCGTTCGAGGTCGTCGTCGTGCGGAGCAACACCGTCCGGCTCGAGCTGCCACGCGGTTCAGGACGGTTCGTCGACGTGCCGGAGGTCGACGACGCCCGGTGGGTGCCGGTCGCCGAGGCGCGGGAGCTGCTCGTCGCGGGCCAGGTCGCCGCGGTGGATGCACTGCTCGATGGGCCGGATGCGGCCCGGTGAGCGCATCGCCCGTTGCGGGTGAGTCACGATGTGGTGACGGTGCGGACAGGGTCACGGGGCGTGGATAACCTGACCGGGTGTCGGGTGGGCCGGCGCGACCACCAGGGGAGTACACATGCGGCGCTGGCGCACGGTCACAGCAGGGTTCACCGCCCTCGCGCTCGGAGCAGGACTCGCGATCGGCGGCGCGACGAGCGCCTCGGCGGAGCCCGCGGGCAACTGGGGCACGTTCACCCTGAGCGGGGCGTCGAAGGCGTACACGGGCACGATGACGTTGCCCGGGTTCCCCGCCACGACGTTCACCTCGAACTCGCGGCAGTCGACCGTGATCAGCGGGGCGTCGACGTGGCAGTCCGCGGGGACGCCGGTCGGTGGGGTCTACGGCACGAGTCGTGCGCAGACGTACATGAACCAGCGGCCCCAGGCTGATCGTCCCAACGGGGACTCGGCCTCGACCACCACCTACACGTTCGACGGCGCGACGCCCGGCGCGCAGAGCTGGTCGTTCGTCCTCGGGGACATCGACGCCGACCAGGCGACGATCTCCGCCACGGTGGCCGGCGGTGGTGCCGCGACCGCCGAGCAGCTCGGGTACCAGGGCTCCTACAACTCGTGCTCGGCTGCTCCGACGGCCGGCGGCTGGTCGTGCACCCCCGACCCCGACGGCACCACCGGCAAGGACCAGCCGACCTGGGACGCCGCCACGCGTACGCTGACCGGCAACGCCGCCGCGTCGGACACCGCGGGCGCCTCGGCCTGGTTCACGCCGACCGCGTCGCTGACGAGCCTGACCATCACGTACCAGCAGCGCAGCGGGTTCCCGGTGTACCAGACCTGGTTCGCCAACCGCACCGCGGCGATCAGCGGCACCGCGACCCTCGACGGCACGCCGATCCCGGGAGCCACCGTCACCGTGACCGCACCCCGCGGCACCGTCTACACGACGACCACCGACGCCGACGGCAACTACGTGTTCCCGCAGTTGCCGGTGATCGCGAACTACCGCGTCGAGATCACCCCGCCCGCTGGTGCTGACGGTGACGCCACGGTGACGGGTGTCTCGCTCGCCGTCGCCGGCACACCAGGTGGCGTCGACAAGACCGCCGACTTCGCGTTCACGTCGCCGGACGACACGACGTCCGTCATCGGGACGGTGACCGACGACGACGGCAACCCGGTCTCGAACGTCCCGGTCGTCATCACCGACCCGGACACCGGCGACACGCTGGTCGACACCACGACGAACAGCGACGGCGTCTACACCGGTTCCGACCTGCCCGCCGGCACCGAGCTGGACGTCTCCGTCGCCGACGAGCCGCCCGTGTCGATCACCACCGGTGACGCCGATGCAGCACCGGTCGAGCCGGAGCCGATCGTCGCCCCGCCCGCCGTGATCGCGACGATCACCGGCGTCGTCTCCCTCGACGGGACGCCCGTGCCCGCCGGCGTGGTCGTCGAGCTCCTCGACGAGAGCGGCGCCGTCGTCGGATCGGACACCACCGACGCCGACGGCCGCTACACGTTCGCCACGTCCGCCGGTACCTACACGGCCCGCACGGTGGTCCCCGCTGCGGGTGCCACCGGTGACACCGCGAACACCGGCATCGCCGCGGTCGCGGGCACCAGCGTCACGTCGGACCTGCCGTTCACGTCCGCCGCCGCGCCCGAGGTCATCACGACCGACCAGCCCGGCACCGTGGTCGACACGAACGGCGACCCGGTCGCCGGCGTGGACGTCGTCGCGACGCCGACCGACCCGGAAGCCGGCCCGCCGGTGACCGTGGCCACCGACTCCGACGGCGCGTTCGACCTGGTCGACCTGCAGCCGACGACCGAGTACACGATCACGGTCGACGTCGACGGCGCCACCCCGGTGACCGTCGTCACGCCCGAGGACGGCGCTGCGACCCCGCTCGCCTTCGTGGTCGAGGCCGCGGTGACCCCGGTTCCGTCGCCGTCGCCCAGTGCACCGACGCCGAGCAACTCGCCGACCGCGGTGCCGACCGTGCCGGCTGCCGGAGGATCGGGCAACGCGCCGGCCGCTGGTTCGGGTGACGTCGGTGACGGCGGGACGCTGGCCTACACCGGTGCGGACCTGAAGCCCGGGCTCATCGCGGCCGGGGTGCTCGTGCTGCTCGGTGCGGCGCTGCTGACCTACCGCGCGGTGCGCAACCGTCGCCGGAGCCACCTGCAGGACTGATCGGTCACGACGAGGGGCGGGCCCGGCGCGATGCCGGCCCGCCCTTCGTCGTTGGTGCACGACCCGAGGCCCCGCCGTCGCCCGCGACACGCCGCCGCCCCACCCCCGAGGTTCCGAAATCTGCCCATCTCGGCGTCCCGAACGGCAGTTCGTGGAACCTCAGCGCAACGCGAACGGCAGTTCGTGGAACCTCGACGCCGCGCGCATGGCATGTCGCCGCGGCCCCTCGCCACACGCCGCCACGCGCCGCCGCGACGACGCCACGCCCGGGCCTCGACGCCGAGGTTCCACGGCATGCCGCCGCTGCACCGCCGAGGTTCCACGGATCGCCGCCAGGACCGCCGAGATGCCGAGATTTCGGAACCTCGGCGCAGCGCGAGGCCGACGAGGACGACGACGACGACGCCACCCGACGCCGCGCCGCCCGCGCGCCGCGCTACTGCGTGCGGTGCGAGCCCGTGACCGTCGCGACCGAGCCCGTCAGGGTCTGGATCGCCCGACCGACGACGGGAACCGACGTGGTGACCACCGCGAGCGAGGACGTGATCGCCTCGATCGACGACGTCGACAGGTGCTCCTGCCCGACCGTGTGCACCGGGAAGCCCCGACGCGCCAGCACGACGACCCCGAGCGACCCCAGCAGCACGGCACCACCGGCGAACGGCAGGTACTGCAACCCGACGATCCCGAGCGCCTGCCCACCGATGGCTGCACCGCCCGCGATGCCGATGTTCGACGCACCGTTGATGAGCGCGCCGGCGATGTCGGGGGAGACGCCTCCGGAACGGATCGCGGCAGCCATGAAGAGCGTGCCCGTCGTGCCGTTCGCGGCCATCCACACGCCGGCGACGACCATCGTGCCGACCAGGGAGCCGTGCACGAACGGCATCGCGGCGAACGCGACGGCCATCACGGCGACGGCGGCGATGAGGGTCTGGCGGGGCGCCCGGTCGACGAACATGCCCGCGAGCCAGAGGCCGATCACCCCGGTGCCGCCCAGGACGAGCAGCGCACCGCTCACCATCGAGGCGTCGAGTCCCGCGTCGATCGCGTAGGGCCCGACGTAGGTGTAGACGACGTAGTGCCCGGCGAACAGGAGCAGGTCGGCGATCACGACGGACAGCAGCCCGGTGCGTGCCCAGGCCTTCGGGGACCCGATGTGCGGCGACGAGGCACCACTGACGGCGGGCAGGAACAGCAGCGCCACGGCGGCGAGCACGGCGGCGGCGACACCGATCGAGAACACGGCGGGACGCCAGCCGATGTGCTGCGCGACCCAGGTGGCGACGGGCACGCCGAGCACGAAGCCGAGCGAGCTGCCCGAGTACACGAACGCGATGGCGCGACCGGCCAGGCGCGGCGGCACGATCCGGGTGGCGTACGCCGAGGCGACCGAGAAGAACAGCGCGTGCGCGATGCCGCCGACGACCCGGCCGGCGCAGACGACGGCGAACGACGGTGCGAACGCGATCATGAGGTTCGACACCGTGTAGCCGACGAGCGTCGACACGAGCACGGCCTTGCGGGGGAGCTTGGCGGTGAAGGCGGTGAGCGGGAGCGCCAGGAGTGCCACGGCGCCCGCGTACACGGTGACGACGATGCCCATGGTGGCCTCGGACACACCGAGGTCGGCGCTCATCGTGCCGAGCAGCCCGACGGGCATGAGCTCGGTGGTGATGGCGAAGAACGTCGCCAACCCGAGGACGGCGATGCCGACGATGGACTGGGTGGTGACGGTGATCGGCCGCGTGTTCGTCGACACGGCCGAGGTGGTGGTGTTGGTGGACACGCTGCTGACCTCCTCCGGGGCACGGGCGAGCGCGCGACGGTGCCGTTCGGGGGAACGACGATGACCGGGAGGTCTGCGGGGCGCGCTCGCTGTGGATGTGGGTGATGTGGGTACGACTCCACGGCGAGTGCGCTCATCCAGTGTGGCACGATGGACCGCAGCCCGCGAGGGGTCAGCGGAGATTCTCGGAGCGCTCCAACAATCCGCGCCCTCAGTTCTCGTTCGTCACCCGACCCTGCACGCCGCCGCCCCGGAGCGCGATCGTCAACGTCCCGCTCATCGACTGCGCGGACATCGACACCGAGCCGTGCAGTGCCGCCTCGCGGGGGAAGCACGCCGTCGACGACTCGATCCGGTTCGCCGTCGCCACCAGGCAGATCGTCGACCGGTCCGTGCCGACCCCGGCCCACACGGCCCACGGCGTGTCGAACGAGCCGCCGTCCAACGCACGGTTCGTGAACAGGAGCCGCGTGGAGTGCAGGCTCACGGGTGCCTCCACCGGCCCCGGCAGCTGGTCGGCGTACGTCTGCGGCACGTCGAGCAGCTGCTCGAGCGTGACCGTGCCCGCCGTCGGCGTGACGCTCGGTGCCGCTGCGACGTCGCCGCGCACGGGCCCGACGACGGTGCCGGCGGCGAACGCCACCCCGACCGCCGCTGCCGCGCCGAGCGCGATCCAGACGCGTGGCCGCTCCGTCCAGAGCAGCGTGCGCCACCGGGACCGTCGCGTCGGTCCGACCGGGAGGCCCGGCTCACCCCCGCCGTCGTCACCCGTGTCGTCGGGACGGTCGGGTTCTCGGGCTTCGGTCGCCGCCCACGGTCCGGCATCCGTTCGCGGGGTCGGGTCCGTTCGCAGCGATGGATCCGGCTCGGCAGCAACCGTCGCGCGCTGCGGGGCCGGGCGCTCCGGCGAGGGCACGGACGGTGGAGCCGACCGTTCTGGCGACGAGCCGGGCAGTGGAGCCGACCGCTCGGGGGACGCGACCTGCCCGCTGGCCGGGGCCGTGCCTCCCGGCCGCCCGTCGGGCCCCGTGTCGGAGGCGACTCCCGCGACCGCTCGCCGTCCACCCGGCCGCCGCCCGCTCGCCAGGTCCTGCAGCGCGATCCGGGCGCGCGCCGCGTCGGCGGGGCTCGATGCCGCTCCCCAGGCGACGGCCTCGAGCCGTGCCCGTTCCGCTGCCACGTCGTCGTGGGCCATGCGCACTCCCGATCTGCCGGTCGCGTGGACTCCCTTCATCGTGGCACTGCCGGGGCGGCGGCGCGCACCCAGAACGAGGGGAGTAGGCGTGACGCATGAGCACCGAACCCGAACCGCGACACGACGTCGCCCCGGAGACCCTCGAGCCGCTGAGCCACGACACCCAGTCCGGCGAGGCCGACTACGTGGCCACGAGCCCCGGCGGGACCGGCACGGAGCGCCACGTGCCGACCGCCGACGAGGAACAGGGTCGCGGCACCGAGTACGACCCGGTGGACCAGGGGCCGCAGCAGGAGGGCCAGGGCGGCTGACGCCGGGCCCGACGTCACGCGCCCGCGCTACCGGATCACCCGGCGCAGCACGGCCCGCTCGCCCGCCGTCCACGCGGCGCTCGTCACGACGTACAGCGCGGCGGCGAGTGGCGCGAGCGCGGCGAACACGACCGTGATGAACGGCGCGAACCGTCCGATCGCGGTGGTCGCTGCCGCACCGGGCACCTGGGCGCCCCGCTCGGGTGTCGGCAGCGGGTTCCAGCGCAGGTTCGCGCGGCGGCTGAGCTCCACGACGACGGCGAGCACGGCCAGCAGGAGGATGACGACCCAAGCGTGCACCCAGAGCGGCGACGTCAGCGTGACGACGAGCGAGTGCCCGAGCGGGACCCCGACCAAGGTGGCCTCGAGCAGGGCATTGGCCGTTCCGCCGATCGACGCGTGCGTGAACAGGGCGTAGACGAGGGACAGCACCGGAGCCTGCGCGAGGACGGGCAGGCATCCGGCCAGGGGTGAGACCTTCTCGTTCGTGTAGAGCTGCTGGACGGCGCGCTGCAGCTGCTCGGCGTTCTTCCCGTGGCGCTTCCGCAGGGCGGCGAGCTGCGGCGCGAGCCGACGTCGGTCGCGCTCCGCTCGGACCTGCAGGACGGACAGCGGCACGAGCACGGCCCGGACGGCCAGGGTGAGGAGCACGACGGCGATCGCCGCGGCGAACGATCCGGTGGCGGGGGAGAGGGCCGCGGTCAGGGCGGCGACGAGGTCCGCGCCGCCCTGCAGCAGCGGGCCGACGAGGGGCAGGGTGGACAGGTCCATGACGGTTCCGATCGGTGGTGGTTCGCAGGAGGGGTCACGAGGGGCCCGGCCACCGGTCGGTGGTCAGGCCGGGGCGACGACTCCCGGAGCACGCGATCGGACGTGCCCGTCGGCATCGGGGTGGCTCCACGCGATGCGGGTGACGAGATCCGGTACCGCAGCGGGTTCGACGCCCGTCGACCGCAGCCCGAGCACCGTCGCCAGCACCGTGGCCAGGACCTGTGCAACGACGACCGCCACGGCGACGGCCGTCAGGCCGAGCGCGGCCACTGCCAGCAGCGGCAGGGCGCCGGCTGCGGGGTCGCCGACCGCGGGCGCCCCGAGCACCAGCGCGGCGGCGGCGCGGAGGATCAGCAGGGCGACGGTCATGGTCGGTTCAGCGTAACGCCCGCGTGCCGCCACGGACAGGACGGCAGCGCGGGAGAGGATCGCCGCATGACCGCAGGTTCGCCGAGCACCCCAGCGACCGTCGCGCTCGACCGAGCCGGGGTGTCGTACACGCCGCACGTGTACGACCACCACGAGAGCGCCACGAACTTCGGCGAGGAGGCCGCCGCCGCACTCGGCCTCCGCGAGGAGCAGGTCTTCAAGACCCTGGTCGTCTCGGTCGACGGCGCACTGGCGGTGGCGATCGTGCCGGTGGCGAACCGGCTCGACCTCAAGGCCATCGCAGCGGCGGTCGGGGGTAAGAAGGCGACACTGGCCGATCCGGCCCTCGCCGAGAAGCGCACCGGGTACGTCGTCGGTGGCATCAGCCCGGTCGGCCAGAAGTCCCGGATCCGGACCGTGCTCGACGAGTCGGCCCTGGCGTACGACAGCATCTTCGTCTCCGGCGGGCGCCGCGGGTTCGACATCGAGGTGGCTCCGGCCGACCTCGCGCGGGTCACCGAGGCGATCTCGGCAGCGATCGCGCGGACCTGAGTCGAGTCGCCGCAAGTTTCTCCCGTGACCGGGAATGACCCCGGCACTCCTGCGTTGCATTGAGTCGAAGGCACTCAAGTTCCCCAGGAGGTCCCTTTGCCAGAGACGTTCGGCCCGACCGGCGGCAGTGACTCGTTCGACGAGTTCCTCGCCCGCCTCCTCGCGGCGCAGAACACCGGTGACCCGCAGCGCCCCCGTGCGTTCGGCCGACCGGTGGACATCACGCGGCTCCTCAGCCGCCGTACCCACGAGCTGCTCCAGCACACCGCCGAGTACGCGGTGTCGCAGGGGCAGCACGAGCTCGACGCGCTGCACCTGTTGCACCTGCTCGTCCGCACTGAGCCGTTCGACGCCGTCGTCCGTTCCGCCGAGGTCGACCCCGAGCGCCTCGCCGCCGAGATCGAGCAGCGCCTGCCGATGGCCCGCGAGCCGCAGCCCGAGCAGACCGGTCGTCCTGCCCTGACCGGCACGGCGCAGCGCATCCTCGTCGAGGCCACCCAGGCCGCGCGGGGCTTCGGCAGCACCTACACCGACCCCGAGCACGTCTTCTTCGCGCTCGTGACCGACCAGGAGACCGTCACCGGGCAGCTGCTCGCCAGCGCCGGTGTCACCCCGCAGGCCATGCAGGACTACGCCCAGCAGGCCGCGGCAGCAGCACGAGAGGGGCGCCCCATGCCAGGAACCGGTGCAGCGACCGGAACGGCCGACACCGACGGCGACAGCGACACCCCGACCCTCGACCAGTTCGGCACCGACCTCACCGCGCGGGCCCGTGACGGTCGCATCGACCCCGTCATCGGTCGTGCCGACGAGATCGAGCAGGCGGTCGAGATCCTGCTCCGTCGCACCAAGAACAACCCCGTCCTGATCGGCGAGCCCGGCGTCGGGAAGACCGCCATCGTCGAGGGACTCGCCCAGCGCATCGTCGACGGCGACGTCCCGTCGCTGCTGCAGGGCAAGCGGGTCGTCGCCCTCGACCTGCCCGGCATGCTCGCCGGCACCCGGTACCGCGGCGACTTCGAGGAGCGCCTGACGAAGGCCATGGACGAGATCGCGGCGCACGCCGACGAGCTCATCGTCTTCGTCGACGAGCTCCACACCGTCGTCGGCGCCGGTGGGGGCGGTGAGGGCGGCTCGATGGACGCCGGCAACATCCTCAAGCCCCGGCTCGCCCGCGGCGACCTGCACCTGGTCGGCGCGACCACCCTGAACGAGTACCGCCGGATCGAGAAGGACGCCGCACTCGAGCGTCGCTTCCAGCCGGTCACGGTCGGGGAGCCGAGCGTCGAGGACGCCGTCGCGATCCTGACCGGCCTCGCACCCCGGTACGAGGAGCACCACGGCGTCGTCTACACGCCGGAGTCGCTGCGCGCCGCCGTCGAGCTCTCGCACCGGTACGTCACCGACCGGCACCTGCCGGACAAGGCCATCGACCTCATCGACCAGGCCGGCGCACGGCGCCGGCTCGCCCGCTCGGGTGCCGTCGACGTCGAGGCCCTGCGCGACCAGGTCGCCGAGCTGCTCGCCGAGAAGGACCGCGCGGTCGCCGAGGAACTGTACGAAGAGGCGTCGCGCCTGCGCGACGAGACGGTCGGACTGGAGGCCCGGATCGCCGCCGCCACGTCGGCGGACGTTCCCCGCGCCTCCCGTCCGGAATCCGCGGGCACCTCGATCACGGAACGCGACATCGCCGGTGTGGTGTCGCGTGCCACCGGCATCCCGGCGACGCGCCTGACCCAGGGCGACCGCTCGCGGCTCGCCGTGCTCGAGCAGGAACTGCACGAGCGCGTCGTCGGCCAGGACGACGCCGTCGCGGCGATCGCGAAGGCCGTCCGACGCAGCCGGACCGGCATGGGCGACCAGCGTCGACCCGTCGGGAGCTTCCTGTTCCTCGGCCCGAGCGGCGTCGGCAAGACCGAACTGGCGAAGGCCCTGGCGTCGTCGCTGTTCGGTGACGAGTCCGCCATGCTCCGCTTCGACATGAGCGAGTTCGGCGAGCGGCACACCGTCTCGCGGCTGGTCGGGGCGCCTCCCGGGTACGTCGGCTACGACGAGGCCGGGCAGCTCACCGAACGCGTGCGCCGGAACCCGTACTCGGTGATCCTGCTCGACGAGGTCGAGAAGGCGCACCCCGACGTGTTCAACCTGCTGCTGCAGGTGCTGGACGACGGTCGACTGACCGACGGCCAGGGGCGCACGGTGGACTTCCGGAACACGGTCGTGATCATGACGTCGAACATCGGCTCGGAGTTCCTGGCCTCGCGGTCGGGCGCCCTCGGCTTCGCGCCCGTGGGTTCCACTGACGGGTACGGCGAGGACGACCTCCGCGCCCGGGTGATGGGCAAGCTCCGCGAGGCCATGCGGCCGGAGTTCATCAACCGCATCGACGAGATCGTGCTCTTCCGCAAGCTCGACCGGTCGCAGATCACGTCGATCGTGTCACTGCTGCTGCAGGACACGGCGCTCCGGCTCGTCGCGCAGGACATGGTGCTCTCCGTGTCCGACGCCGCGGTCGACTGGCTCGCCGAGCACGGGTACGAGCCCGAGTACGGCGCCCGTCCGCTCCGCCGGCTCATCCAGCGCGAGGTCGACGACCGCATCGCGACGCTCGTGGTCGACGGTGGCGTGACCGCCGGGGACACCGTGCGGATCGACGTCGTCGACGGCGTGCTGACGGCAGCGGTGGTGGAACCCGCGACGCTGTAGCAGCCGTTCGCCCACGAAGGCCCGGTACCGATTCGGTACCGGGCCTTCGTGGCGTCCGGGTGCGCTGCGGGGTGTTCGGGAATGCAATTCCGGAGAAATCGGAGAAAGGGGTTGCGCTGCGAATTGCGGGGCCGATAGTGTTCACTCGTCGCGAACCGCTGCAGTGCAGCCGGGGGACGACTCCGACAGCTCGAGACCGAAAGGGGGCCGACCATGATGATCACCGCAACCACTCCGTTCCGTGGAATCCGTGGACGCGTCGGCACCCCGTTCCGCGTCCGCTGACCCGGAGCGTTCCGCCTTCTGCCGACATCTGTGTCCTTCGATCCTCGTCTCGTGACGAGTCCGTCGCCTGACACTTCGCGCTGAGCCGTTCTGGCTCGCGTCGAACCGGCTCCGTCGATCGCCGATCGGTCCCGATCCGTGTGCTCCGTGCACGCGATCGGACTGCGTCGATCGTGGCCGGAGAATGTCGGCGGTCGGTGCGACGCTCTCGGTACCGGAAGTCATTCAGTACCGCGTCGTCGGACATTCCTCCGGTGACCGCGGAATGCATTCTCACGCATTCATTTTGTCCTGCCCGTGTTCCGGGCGATCCACTCCTGCCCGTGTGCCGGGCAGCTCCGTCATGCCCTGAAAGGGATCACCGTGTCATCGAAGACCGCCACCCGTCCTCCCGATACCCGCGCAGCGCGCCACCGGGTCTCCCTCACCGACCGCATCGCGCTGCGCATCGGCATGTCGCTCATCATCTGGAGCCGCCGGACCCGCCGGGACCGTCCGGTGATCGACCACGCAACACGGCTGCAGCTCGACCGCGAGCGGCAGCAGCGCGAGAACGACCTGCTCCTGCAGGCCGCACTCATGCGCGCCTGGCGCTGAGCCGGATCGGACACCCCACCGTCGCACCGTGCGACCGTCGCCGTCCCGTGCCCGCTTGGTGGCTCGGTGCGAGGGGACAACCCCGCACCGAGCCACCGTCGGCGCACCGGCCGACGTAACCCCCACCGTGCGCCGCACCGACGACCGGGCACGGCGCGACCGAGCTCGCACCGTGCGCCGATGTGTCGGACGCACCCCGGGCCTCCCGTACCGTTGGCGGGTGACCGAAACCGCAGCTGCACTCGTCGAACGCCTGACCGCCGTCGTCCCGGACTTCCCGAAGCCGGGGGTGCTGTTCCGCGACGTGACGCCGGTGTTCTCGGACGCCGTCGCGTTCGGCCGCGTGTGCGAGGCACTCGCCGCGCCGTTCGCCGTCGGTGCCGGGTTCGACGCCGTCGCTGGCATCGAGGCGCGGGGCTTCGCCCTCGCCGGCGGGATCGCCGCGCAGCACCAGGTGGGCGTGCTCACCGTGCGCAAGGCCGGCAAGCTGCCGGGCGAGGTCCTCAGCGAGCAGTACGCACTCGAGTACGGCGAGGCCGAGCTCGAGCTGCGTCCGGGCCAGCTCCCCGCGGGCACCAGGGTCCTCGTCGTCGACGACGTCCTCGCCACCGGTGGGACCGGCGCCGCCACCATCACGCTGCTCGAACGCGCGGGCTACCAGGCGGTCGGGTTCGCCGCGCTGCTCGAGCTGGACGGGCTGAACGGACGCGAGCGACTCGAGCCGCGCCTGCCCGTCACGACGCTCGGCGCCGTGCCCGCCTGAGCCCAACGCGCGCACTAGTCTTGACGCACCATTTCGATCGAGGAGTCCCATCATCGTGACCGAGTCAGTCGCCGCAGCGCCGGAGAGCGCCGAGCCCGCAGCCGTGCCCCAGGCACCCGAGCCCCGCACCGCGACGACGACCACGACGGGCACCGAGCTCTTCGACGGTGAGCGCGGCGTCGTCGCGATCCGCGTCGACGGTGTCCTGAAGGACCTCGCTGCCGACGTCGCCGCCGGCGAGACCGCCGAGGCCGTCACCCTGCAGGAGCAGGACGGGCTCGACATCCTCCGCCACTCGGCCGCGCACGTGCTCGCGCAGGCCGTCCAGCAGATCAACCCCGAGGCCAAGCTCGGCATCGGGCCGCCCGTCACCGACGGCTTCTACTACGACTTCGACGTCGCCGAGCCCTTCACCCCCGAGGACCTCAAGGCCATCGAGAAGGGCATGGACCGCATCGTCAAGCAGGCCCAGCGTTTCCGCCGCGTGGTCGTCACCGACGAGCAGGCGCGCGAGCTGATGGCGGGGGAGCCGTACAAGCAGGAGCTCATCGGGCTCAAGGGTGCGGCGACCGACGGCGACTCCGGCGAGAGCGTCGAGGTCGGCGCCGGCGAGCTCACCGTGTACGAGAACGTCGACCCGAAGTCGGGCGAGGTCGTCTGGCAGGACCTCTGCCGGGGCCCGCACGTGCCGCACACCCGCTGGATCGGCAACGCCGCGAAGCTCATGCGCGTCGCCGCTGCCTACTGGCGCGGCTCCGAGAAGAACCCGCAGCTGCAGCGCATCTACGGCACCGCGTGGCCCGACAAGGACCAGCTCAAGGCCTACCTGGTGCGCCTCGAAGAGGCCGCCAAGCGCGACCACCGCAAGCTCGGTGCCGAACTCGACCTGTTCTCGTTCCCCGACGAGATCGGTTCCGGCCTGGCGATCTTCCACCCGAAGGGCGGCATCATCCGCCGCGAGATGGAGGACTACTCGCGCCGTCGGCACGAGGAGAACGGTTACTCGTTCGTCTACACGCCGCACATCACCAAGGGCGACCTGTTCGAGACCTCCGGGCACCTCGGCTGGTACAAGGACGGCATGTTCCCGGCCATGCACATGGACGAGGCGAAGGACGAGGACGGCAACGTCACGCGTCAGGGTGCCGACTACTACCTCAAGCCGATGAACTGCCCGATGCACATCCTGGCGTACCGCTCGCAGCCGCGTTCCTACCGCGACCTGCCGCTCCGGATGTTCGAGTTCGGCACGGTCTACCGCAACGAGAAGTCGGGCGTCATCCACGGCCTCACCCGGGTCCGCGGCATGACCCAGGACGACGCGCACATCTTCACCACGCAGGAGAAGATGAAGGAGGAGCTGACCACCACCCTCGAGTTCGTGCTCTCGCTGCTGCGCGACTACGGCCTCGACGACTTCTACCTCGAGCTCTCGACGAAGGACCCGGAGAAGTACGTCGGTGACGACGAGGTGTGGGACGTCGCGACGAACACCCTGCGCGAGGTCGCCGAGGAGTCCGGTCTCGAGCTCGTGCCCGACCCCGCCGGAGCCGCCTTCTACGGCCCGAAGATCTCGGTGCAGGCCCGCGACGCCATCGGCCGCACGTGGCAGATGTCGACCGTGCAGCTCGACTTCAACCTGCCCGAGCGCTTCGGCATCGACTACACCGCGGCCGACGGCTCCCGCCAGCGCCCGGTGATGATCCACCGCGCGCTGTTCGGCTCGATCGAGCGGTTCTTCGGCGTGCTGACCGAGCACTACGCCGGCGCGTTCCCGGCCTGGCTGTCGCCGGTGCAGGTCGTCGGCATCCCCGTCGCGGCTGAGTACGGCGACTACCTCGACGAGGTCATCGCGAAGCTCCGGTCGCACGGCGTCCGCGCCGAGGTCGACCACTCGGACGACCGCATGCAGAAGAAGATCCGCACGCACACCAAGGCGAAGGTGCCGTTCCAGCTCATCGCGGGCGGCGACGACCGCGACGCCGGTGCGGTCTCGTTCCGCTTCCGTGACGGTCGCCAGGACAACGCCGTACCCGTGGACGAAGCGGTCGACCGCATCCTGACGGCGATCCGCGAGCGCGCGCAGGTCTGATGACGGACGAGCAGGACCCGCTGGTCATCCGGGACGCCGCCACCGGTGCGGCCGTCCCGGATGCCTTCCAGCGCCTGTGGAACCCGCACCGGATGGCGTACATCGACGCCGGGCGCGAGGGCACGGGCCGCGGGCACGCAGACGACTGCCCGTTCTGCGAGGCACCGCGGAAGTCCGACGAGGACGCCCTCATCGTCGCCCGGGGCGAGCACGCCTACGTGCTGCTCAACCTGTTCCCGTACAACAACGGACACCTGCTGGTCTGCCCGTACCGCCACGTGCCGCTGTACGACGAGGCCACTCCGGACGAGCTCCGCGAGATGGGCGAGCTGACCCAGACCGCGATGCGGGTCCTGCGCGCCGTGTCGCACTGCGACGGCTTCAACATCGGCATGAACCAGGGCGAGGTTGCGGGAGCCGGCATCGCCGCACACCTGCACCAGCACATCGTGCCGCGGTGGCAGTCCGACGCGAACTTCTTCCCGATCATCGCGCGGACGAAGTCGATGTCCCAGATGCTCGGGGACACCCGCCGACTGGTCGCCGAGGGCTGGCCGGCAGCGGACTAGACTGATCGGCATCATGAGCGACAGCACCAGCACCTCCGGCACCCCTGGCACCTCGATCACCGGCTCCGACCGCGTCAAGCGCGGCCTCGCCGAGATGCTCAAGGGCGGCGTCATCATGGACGTCGTCGACGCCGAGCAGGCCCGCATCGCGGAAGAAGCCGGCGCCACCGCGGTCATGGCCCTCGAGCGTGTCCCCGCCGACATCCGCGCACAGGGCGGCGTCGCCCGCATGTCCGACCCGTCGATGATCGAGGAGATCATCGCCGCCGTGTCGATCCCCGTCATGGCGAAGGCCCGCATCGGCCACTTCGTCGAGGCGCAGATCCTGCAGGAGCTCGGCGTCGACTACATCGACGAGTCCGAGGTGCTCTCGCCCGCCGACTACGTCAACCACATCGACAAGTGGAACTTCACCACGCCCTTCGTCTGCGGTGCCACCGAGCTGGGCGAGGCGCTCCGTCGCATCACCGAGGGCGCTGCGATGATCCGTTCCAAGGGCGAGGCCGGCACGGGTGACGTGTCCGAGGCCACGAAGCACATCCGCACGATCAACAAGGAGATCGCGGCGCTGCGCCACCTCAAGGAAGACGAGCTCTACGTCGCCGCCAAGGAACTGCAGGCGCCGTTCGAGATCGTGCGCGAGGTCGCCCGCACCGGCAAGCTCCCCGTCGTGCTCTTCACCGCCGGTGGCGTCGCCACCCCGGCCGACGCCGCGATGATGATGCAGCTCGGCGCGGACGGCGTGTTCGTCGGCTCCGGCATCTTCAAGTCCGGCGACCCGGCGAAGCGTGCCGCGGCGATCGTCAAGGCCGTCACCTTCCACGACGACCCCAAGGTCATCGCCGAGGTCTCGCGTGGTCTGGGCGAGGCGATGGTCGGCATCAACGTCGCCGACGTCCCCGCGCCGCACCGCCTCGCCGAGCGTGGCTGGTAGCACGACGAGCAGTGCCCGGCCCCGCATCGGGGTCCTGGCGCTGCAGGGTGACTTCCGCGAGCACATCGCCTCGTTGACGGAGCTCGGCGCCGACGTGGTGCCCCTCCGTCGACCCGAGGAGATCGCGGCGCTCGACGGCGTCGTGATCCCCGGCGGCGAGTCGAGCGTGATGGACAAGCTGTCCCGGTCGTTCGGCGTCGCCGAGCCCCTCGCTGCTGCCATCCGCGACGGCCTGCCGACGTACGGCACGTGCGCCGGCATGATCATGCTGTCGTCGCGGATCACCGACGGCATCAGCGGCCAGCAGACCCTCGACGTGCTCGACACCACGGTGCGACGGAACGCGTTCGGCAGCCAGAACGACTCGTTCGAGGTGGACGTCCCGATGCCCGAGCTCGGCGACGCCCCGGTGCACGCGGTCTTCATCCGTGCCCCGGTGGTGGAGCAGCACGGCCCCGGCGTCCAGGTCCTCGGCGCGCTGGCGGACGGGCAGGTCGTCGCGGTGCAGCAGGGCAACGTCCTCGCCAGTGCGTTCCACCCCGAGGTCGCCGGCGAGGACCGCTTCCACCGCCGCTTCCTCGCCATGGTGCGCAGCGCCTGACGCGGCCCCCGGGCTCTGGGCACGACCGCCCGCGGGCCCTGGGCCCGGCCGCCTGCGTGCCCGCACCGGCGGGGCGGGGCGGCGCCGGGCCTCCCGGCTGGGTAAACTGACCCCGACTTTCCGCAAGACGCAAGGAGAACCGTGTCCGGGCATTCCAAGTGGGCGACGACCAAGCACAAGAAGGCCGTCATCGACGGCCGCCGTGCCAAGTCGTTCGCCAAGCTCATCAAGAACATCGAGGTCGCCGCGAAGATGGGCGGCGCCGATCTGTCGGGCAACCCGACGCTGGTCGACGCGATCCAGAAGGCCAAGAAGACCTCGGTCCCGAACGACAACATCGACCGCGCCGTCAAGCGCGGTGCCGGCCTGACCGGTGAGTCGATCGAGTACACGACGATCATGTACGAGGGCTACGCCCCGAACGGCGTCGCGATGCTGATCGAGTGCCTCACCGACAACAAGAACCGCGCAGCGGCCGAGGTCCGGACGGCGATGTCCCGCAACGGTGGCACCATGGCCGACCCGGGCAGCGTCGCCTACAACTTCTCGCGCAAGGGCGTCATCTCGGTCACGAAGACCGACGGCCTCGACGAGGACACCGTCATGACCGCCGTGCTCGACGCCGGTGTCGAGGACGTCATCGACCAGGGCGGCGGCTTCGAGATCATCACCGAGGCGAGCGACCTCGTCGCGGCCCGCACCGCGCTGCAGGACGCCGGTATCGACTACGACTCGGCCGACGCCGAGTTCGTCCCCGGCCTCAAGGTGCCGGTCGACGCCGAGACCGCCCGCAAGGTCTTCCGCCTGATCGACGCGCTCGAGGACAGCGACGACGTGCAGAACGTCTACGCCAACTTCGACGTGCCGGCGGACGTCCAGGCCGAGCTCGACGAGGACGAGGGCGAGTAGCCGTGCTCCGTGTGCTCGGGGTGGACCCCGGGCTCACCCGGTGCGGCGTCGGCGTCGTCGAGGTCGCACCGAACCGGCGCGCACGGCTCGTCCACGTGACGGTCGTGCGCACCCCGGCGGACATGCCGCTCGAACAGCGGCTGCTCCGCATCGCCGACGGCATCGCCGCCGAGATCGACGAGCACCACCCGGACGCGGTCGCCGTCGAGCGTGTGTTCGCGCAGGCGAACGTCCGCACCGTGATGGGCACCGCCCAGGCGGCCGGGCTCGCGCTGCACGCCGCGGCGGCCCGCGGGCTGCCCGTCGGCCTGCACACGCCGTCCGAGGTCAAGGCGGCCGTCACCGGCTACGGCAACGCCGACAAGCGCCAGGTGCAGACCATGATCGCGCGCGTGCTCGGTCTGGCCGAGGCCCCGAAGCCGGCCGACGCCGCCGATGCGCTCGCGCTGGCCGTGTGCCATGCCTGGAGGCTCGGATCACCGGACGTCGCCGGTGAACGTGCCACGAACCTCACCCCGGCACAACGCGCGTGGCGCGACGCACAGGGCGGCACCGTCGACTCCCCGCTCGCCCGTGCGGCCGCTGCCGCGGCCCGACCGCGTGGCTCGTCGGCCGCGTCGGTGGGCGGCCGTAGGCTCGGGGCATGATCGCGAGTCTCCGGGGTACCTGCATCGACATCGCCGGTTCCGGCGTGGTGATCGAGGCCGGGGGAGTCGGGTACGCCGTCACCGTGACCCCGGCCCACGCGCTGACGATGCGCCACGGGTCCGAGGTGTTCGTGCGCACCGCGATGATCGTGCGCGAAGACGAGCACCTGCTCTTCGGCTTCGAGTCGACCGACGCCCTCCAGGTGTTCGACCTGCTGCGCAGCGTCACGGGTGTCGGGCCCAAGTCCGCGATGGGCGTCCTGGCCCACATGGACCCGTCGCAGGTCGCGAACGCCGTCGCGAAGGACGACGACGGCGCCTTCCGCAAGGTCTCCGGCATCGGCCCGAAGACCGCGAAGCTCATCATCCTCGCGCTCACCGGCAAGCTCGCCGCGTTCGAGCAGGCCGCCGTCGTCACCGCCGGCCGCGGCACTGCTGCCCACCCGGCCGCGACCGACGTCGTCTCCGCACTGATCGGCCTCGGCTGGCGCGAGGACGCAGCACAGACCGCCGTCGACGAGACCGTCGCGAACGAGCCAGGGGCCGCGGCCATGGGCACGCAGGCGCTGCTCCGCGCCGCGCTCGGTGCGCTCCGGCCCGCCGGTGCCGGTCGATGAGCGGCATCACGTCCGCCGGAGCCGAGTCGCAGGAAGAACTCGCGTTCGAAGGTGCACTCCGGCCGCGGTCGCTCGACGAGTTCGTCGGCCAGCGGAAGGTGCGTGGGCAGCTCGACCTGCTGCTCAAAGCCGCGGGCATGCAGGACCGCACCCCGGACCACATCCTGATGGCGGGTCCTCCCGGCCTCGGCAAGACCACGCTGGCGATGATCGTCGCGCACGAGACCGGGCGTCCGTTGCGGATGTCGAGCGGTCCGGCGATCCAGCACGCGGGCGACCTGGCTGCCGTCCTGTCGTCGCTCGTGCCGGGCGAGGTCCTGTTCATCGACGAGATCCACCGGATGGCGCGCTCGGCGGAAGAGATGCTCTACCTGGCGATGGAGGACTTCCGGATCGACGTCATGGTGGGCAAGGGCGCCGGCGCGACGAGCATCCCGCTCGACCTCGCGCCGTTCACCCTGGTCGGTGCCACCACCCGCGCCGGCCTGCTGCCGAACCCGCTCCGCGACCGCTTCGGCTTCACGGCGCACCTCGAGTTCTACGAGAAGGACGAACTCGAACAGGTCCTGATCCGCGCCGCGCACCTGCTCGAGCTCGACATCGACCGATCGGCGCTGCGGGAGATCGCCGGGCGTTCCCGGGGCACCCCGCGCATCGCGAACCGGCTGCTCCGCCGGGTCCGCGACTACGCCCTCGTGCACCGCACCACCGACGGAATGGCGGCCGTCCAGGGTGCACTCGATCTGTACGACGTCGACGAGCTCGGGCTCGACCGCCTCGACCGCGCCGTGGTCGAGATCATGCTGACCCGCTTCGACGGCGGACCGGTGGGGCTGAACACCCTCGCGGTCTCGGTCGGAGAAGAGTCCGAGACCATCGAGTCGGTCGTCGAGCCCTTCCTCGTCCGGGTCGGTCTGGTCACGCGAACCCCGCGCGGCCGCATCGCGACCCCGGTCGCGTGGCGGCACCTCGGCCTCACCCCAGGGCAGGGCGTCGGGCCGCTCCCGGGCCTGTTCGACGACACCGACACCACCGACTAGCGGCCGATCGGTCGGGTGACATGCCACGCACAGTGGCGTGCCCTAGACTGCTACGGCCCGAAACCGAGCAACCAGAGAAGGCAACTGCATCATGGGTCAAGAAGTCATCCTCATCGTCATCGTCGTGGCGTTCGCGGCCTTCATGTTCTACAACAGCCGCAAGCGCAAGAAGCAGCAGGGCGAGCTCGCCACCAAGATGGTGCCGGGTGCTCGCGTGATGCTGTCCTTCGGCCTGTACGGCACGCTCCTCTCCGTCGACGACGAGAAGGTCACCGCCGACGTCGAGATCGCCCCCGGCACCGTCGTCACCGTGCACCGCCAGACCCTGTCGCGCGTCGTCGACGACAGCGCCTCCGACATCGAGACCACCGCGACGCCGGAGGACGAGGCCAAGCCCGTCGCCGAACTCAACGGGGAGCCGGTCTACGGCGAGCGGGTCGACAACGACCGCCTCGACGAGACCGACTCGAAGCGCAAGTCCGACGACTGACGCCCTCGGCCGCCGGGTCGTCTGACCCGGCGGCTTCCCTCTGCCGTCGTGCCTGAGCGCCGACGGTCCTGAACAGAAAGACGAGACGACCGGTGGCACGATCGACACCCGTCAAGAAGGCGCTGCGCTCGCTCACCTGGTTGGTGATCCTGATGGCGATCCTCGCCGGCCTGAACACCGCCGCGACGATCCTCGCCGGCAGCTCGAAGGACGACACGGACAAGTGGTACCAGGGCGCGAGCTGGGTACCGGAGCTCGCACTCGACCTGCAGGGCGGCACGCAGCTGACCCTCGCGGCGCAGAACACCGAGGGCGACTCGGTCACCTCGCAGCAGCTGCAGCAGGCGGTGGAGATCATCCGCCAGCGCATCAACGCCACCGGTGTCTCCGAGACCGAGATCAACACGCAGGGTGCGAACAACATCGTCGTGTCGATCCCCGGTCGGCCCGACAAGGCCACGATCGACCGCATCGAGGCAGCGGCGAAGCTGACGTTCCGCCCCGTGCTCTTCACCGAGGCCGCGACGAACTCCGCCGTCGGTGACGACGGGAAGTCCACCGCCTCGCCGACGCCGTACTCGCCGCCCGCATCGCTCGCAGCGACGCCGAGCGCGAAGCCGACGAACGCCAGCGACGTCAACTGGATCACCCCGGCGCTGCAGGACCTGTACACCAACTACAACTGCGCGGCTCCGGACGACGTCACCTCGGCGCCGGACGACGAGCCCCTCGTCACGTGTGACGCCGACGGTGCGTCGAAGTACATCCTCGGCCCGGTCGAGGTCTCCGGTGCGAACATCAGCAACGCCACCTCCGGTCTGGCCACCGACTCGCAGGGCACGTCGACGGGCCAGTGGGCCGTCAACCTGACCTTCGACGGCCAGGGCACGAAGGACTTCCGCACCGTCACGAACCGCCTCGTCTCGCTGCAGGCACCGCAGAACCAGTTCGCGATCGTGCTGGACGGCTCGGTCATCACGGCCCCGTCCACGAACTCCGCCATCACCAACGGCAAGGCGCAGATCACCGGCTCGTTCACGGCCGAGTCGTCGAAGACGCTCGCCGACCAGCTCAAGTACGGTGCGCTGCCGATCAACTTCCAGGTGCAGTCGAACGAGAACATCTCGGCGACGCTCGGAACGGCGCAGCTCATCGGTGGTCTCGTCGCGGGCCTGATCGGCCTCGGCCTGGTGATCATCTACTCCGTCATCCAGTACCGGGCGCTCGCGTTCGTCACGGTGCTCTCGCTCGGGGTGGCAGCCGTCCTGACCTACCTGGTCATCGCGATCATGTCGTGGCGCGTCGACTACCGCCTGTCCTTGGCGGGTGTGGCGGGTCTGATCGTCGCGATCGGCATCACGGCGGACTCGTTCATCGTCTACTTCGAACGCATCCGTGACGAACTCCGCGACGGTCGTGCGCTCGAGAGTGCGGTCGAGTCCGGCTGGAAGCGCGCACTCCGCACGATCCTGGCGTCCGACGCGGTGAACTTCCTCGCTGCCGTCACCCTGTACGTGCTCGCGGTCGCCGATGTGAAGGGCTTCGCGTTCACGCTGCTCCTCACGACGCTGATCGACATCGTGGTGGTCGCGCTCTTCACCCACCCGATGATGCAGCTCATCTCCCGCACCCGGTTCTTCGGCGAGGGGCACAAGTTCAGTGGGCTCGACCCAGCGGCGCTCGGTGCGGTCTACAAGGGGCGTGCGCAGTTCCGCGCCCCCGTGGTGGACGGCAAGCGCCAGCGCAGTGCCGGTGAGGCGCAGCGCCGACAGACGATCGCGGAACGGAAGGCCCAGCAGGCCTCCGGCGACAACGGCTCGACGCCGGACGGGAAGGACGACTGATGGCCAGCTTCAGCCAGTTCGGTAGCGACCTCTACACGGGGAAGCGGTCGTACGACATCATCGGACGACGCAAGACCTGGTACCTCATCGCGCTCATCATGATCGTGATCTCGCTCGCCACCCCGTGGCTGCGCGGCGGGTACCAGCTCGGCATCGAGTTCACCGGTGGTTCCGAGTTCACCCTGTCGGACGTCGAGAACACCGACCAGAGCATCGCGACGGACACCGTCGAGCGTGTCGTCTCGGACGAGATCCCGCGCGTCTCCCAGCTCGGAACGCACGGCATCCGCGTGCAGACCGGCCAGCTCACCGACCGTCAGACGACCGAGGTGCAGGACGCCCTGGCCGAGGCGTACGACGTGCCGGAGAGCCAGGTCGCGGCGACGTTCATCGGTGCCACGTGGGGTGCCGACGTGCTCGCCCAGGCGATCCGCGGTCTGGTGATCTTCCTCGCCCTGGCCGCCGTCTTCATGACGCTGTACTTCCGGACCTGGAAGATGTCGCTCTCCGCGATGGCCGCGCTGGTCCACGACCTGTTGATCACGGCCGGTGTCTACGGCATCGTCGGGCTCGAGGTCACGCCCGCGGCGGTGATCGGGTTCCTGACGATCCTCGGGTACTCGCTCTACGACACCGTGGTGGTCTTCGACAAGGTGCGTGAGAACACCGCGCAGGAGTCGATCCGCACGTTCAAGCAGTCGGTGAACCTCGCGGTGAACCAGACGCTCGTCCGCTCGATCAACACCTCGGTCGTGGCGCTGCTGCCGGTCGCGGCGATCCTGTTCATCGGGTCGTACGTGCTCGGTGCCGGCACGCTCCGCGACATCTCGCTGGCACTGTTCATCGGCATCATCGTCGGTACCTACTCGACGATCTTCATCGCGTCGCCGATGTACGCCCAGCTGCGCGAGAACGAGCCGAAGATCAAGCAGGCCGACGCCAAGAAGATCCAGGCGGCAGAGAAGCGCCAGCGCGAGGTCGACGCCGACGCCGACGCGAAGGCGACCGCCTGATGCCGATCGAGATCACCGAGGTCGACGTCGCCGAGGCGCGTCGTCGGCTGGAGTCGGGGTCGCGGCTGTTCGACGTCCGTGAGCAGGGGGAGTGGGACGAGGTCCACGCTCCCGAGGCCACGCTCGTCCCGATGTCCGAGCTGGTGAACCGCTGGCAGGAGATCGACGGCGGCGACGAACCGGCGATCATCGTCTGCCACTCGGGTGTTCGTTCGGCCCGGGTGGTGGCGGCTCTCGAACAGTCCGGTGTCTCCGCGGTCAACCTGACCGGCGGCATGGTCGCCTGGGAGCAGTCCGGAGCACCGGTGGTCCGCGACGCCCAGGGCGAACCGGGTCACGAGCACTGACCGGACACGCGTAGTGTTGGCGGATCGAGCTCGGATCGAGCTCTCGGACCGAGTCCTGGGAGGCGCATCATGACGGACACCCGCGAAGAGCCGTCCGCGCCGAGCCGCCCCGGCTCCGCCCAGCGGCCGACCAGCCCCCTCGGACCGAACACGACGGGCAACCTCGGTTCCCTCCGGTCGCTGCTGCCGCGCCTGTTCTCCCGCGCCCAGCCGGCCGGTGCCGTGGACACCCTGATCCGCACGGTGCGCTCGCACCATCCCAAGGCCGACGTCACGCTCATCGAGCGCGCGTACTCCGTCGCCGAGCGCGCGCACGACGGTCAGAAGCGCAAGTCCGGCGAGCCGTACATCACGCACCCCGTCGCGGTCGCCCAGATCCTGGCCGACCTGGGCATCGGGCCGATCACGATCGCCGCCGCGCTGCTCCACGACACGGTCGAGGACACCGACTACCAGCTCGACCAGCTGCAGGTCGACTTCGGCGACGAGATCGCCATGCTCGTCGACGGCGTCACGAAGCTCGACAAGGTCAAGTACGGCGACAGCGCCCAGGCCGAGACGGTCCGCAAGATGGTCATCGCGATGTCGAAGGACATCCGCGTGCTGGTCATCAAGCTCGCCGACCGGCTGCACAACGCCCGCACCTGGGGCTTCGTCGAGTCCACCTCCGCCACCCGCAAGGCGAAGGAGACGCTCGAGATCTACGCGCCCCTCGCGCACCGGCTCGGCATACAGATGATCAAGCTCGAGCTCGAGGACCTGTCCTTCGCGGTCCTGCACCCGAAGCTCTACGTCGAGATCGACAGCCTGGTCAAGGAACGGCAGCCGAAGCGCGAGCAGTTCGTCCAGAACGTCATCGGCACGCTCAAGAAGGACCTGAAGGCCGCGAAGGTCCGCGGCGAGGTCATGGGGCGGCCGAAGCAGTACTACTCGATCTACCAGAAGATGATCGTGCGAGGTCGCGAGTTCGACGAGATCTACGACCTCGTCGGCATCCGGGTGCTCGTGCCCACGGTGCGCGACTGCTACGCCATGCTCGGTTCGGTGCACGCGCGGTGGACACCGCTGCCCGGCCGGTTCAAGGACTACATCGCGACGCCGAAGTTCAACCTGTACCAGTCGCTGCACACCAGCGTGCTCGGGCCGCAAGGGCGCCCGGTCGAGATCCAGATCCGCACGCACGAGATGCACCAGCGCGCCGAGTTCGGTGTCGCCGCGCACTGGAAGTACAAGCAGCGTGCCGCCGGCCGAGACGTCGGGACCTCGTCGACCACCGACGACCAGGACATGGCGTGGCTCGCGCACATCACCGACTGGCAGGCCGAGACGAGCGACCCGGGGGAGTTCCTCGACTCGCTCCGCTACGAGATCGGCGCGAAGGAGACCTACGTCTTCACGCCGCAGGGCAAGGTCATCGGCTTGCCCGCCGGCGCCACCCCGGTGGACTTCGCGTACGCCGTGCACACCGAGGTCGGGCACCGCACCATGGGCGCCAAGGTCAACGGTCGCCTCGTCCCGCTCGAGAGCTCGCTGTCGAGTGGCGACGTCGTCGAGATCTTCACGTCGAAGAACCCCGACTCCGGTCCGTCGCAGGACTGGCTGAAGTTCGTCAAGAGCCCGCGGGCGCGCAACAAGATCAAGCAGTGGTTCACCAAGGAGCGCCGCGAAGAGGCGATCGAGCAGGGCCGCGACGCCATCGCCCGGGCCGTGCGCAAGCAGAACCTGCCGCTCCAGCGGATCATGAGCCAGGACACCATCGCCGAGGTCGCCTCGTCGATGCGCTACGACGACGTCTCGGCCCTGTACGCCGCGGTCGGCGAGGGGCACGTCTCGACGCAGTCCGTCATCGAGAAGGTCCTGGGAAGCGTCCAGAGCGACACGGAGACCGACGAGCCGGAGCTCACGTTCCCGCGGCAGGTCACGAGCCGTCAGCTGCGCACGAGCGACAGCGGCGTGCTGGTGCGCGGTGCGCCGGACATCCTGGTGAAGCTCGCGAAGTGCTGCACGCCGGTGCCGGGCGACCAGATCGTCGGGTTCATCACCCGCGGGCAGGGCGTCTCGGTGCACCAGTCGTCGTGCACGAACGTCAAGTCCCTGATGAACGAGCCCGACCGGATGATCGAGGTCGAATGGGCCCCGTCGTCGAAGTCGGTGTTCCTCGTGCAGATCCAGATCGAGGCGCTCGATCGGTCGGGGCTGCTCAGCGACGTCACCCGGGTGCTCACCGACCACCACGTCAACATCCTGTCGGCGACGGTCTCGACCTCGTCCGACCGGTTGGCGCTCAGTCGGTTCGTGTTCGAGATGGGTGACACCATCCACCTCGACCGGGTGCTGAACGCGGTCCGACGCATCGACGCCGTCTACGACGTCTACCGCGTCAGCGCCGGCTGAGCACGGCCACCGCCGCGGCAGTGCCCCGCGCGGCACGACCATCCGTCGGTCGCGACACGTCGCGCGGGCCCCGTCGACCGGTCACAAACCGTCGGCTGCGGCCCCGCCGACCGACAGTTCGCGACCACTCGGCGGACGCGAGCGGGGTGTATTGACCGCTCGCACGCTCCGGACGGGAGGCCCGTGGCGCCCCCGCCCCGCGCCTCCCGCCCGACGTCCGGCCGACGTCCGGCCGACGCCCGACCATCCGCCGGTCGTGACTCGTCGCGCGTGCCCCGTCGACCGGTCACGAACCGTCGGCTGCGGCCCCGCCGTCCGACAGTTCGCGACCACTCGGCGGACGCGAGCGGGGTGTTGTGACCGCTCGCACCCGCGACGCACTACCGGACAGCGCCCCCAGCGCCCCCAGCGGCCCCAGCGGCGTCCTGCAGCCCCCGCAACCGCCGCTCGGCCTGCCGCACCATCGGGATCGTCCCGAGGGCGCTCAGCCGCACCTGCAGTTCGGCCGCGGAGACCGCCCCGATCGCCAGCAGCCCGTGCACGGCCGTCGCCTCGGCCTCCCCGAACGCGCCGGCCGAGAGGCCCGGCATCCGGAGCAGGTCGACCGCGGTCCGCGCCGGCATCGTGACCCGCAGCCCTCCGAGGACGACGCTGTCGTCAGCCTGGATCCGGACCTCCCGCAGGCGCACGTCCGGCCCGACGTGCACTCGGACCTGCGGCGGGATGCAGGCCTCGAGCGGCGCCGGCAGTCTGGACGCCGCACCCCAGATCCACGCGGCCGTCAGGGTGCAGGCGATCAGCCGCCCATCCCGCAGGACCCAGGCGGCAGCGGCGGCACGCAACGACGGCGTCTGCGGCTCGGCAGGGGAGGCCCAGCACGGTCCGACTGGGACGAGTTCGCCGGCGAGGACCGCCGCACGCAGCTCGGGCTCCGGCCAGTCGTCACTGGTCAGCAGTCGCGGGCGGGGCACCCGCACATCCTGCCCGACCTGCGCACGCGACCGACATGCCTGTGGACAAGCCGCGGACCGGCCTGGAGGCCCGTGCGGGCCCGCACCGCGCCTCCAGGCCGTCGCCGGTCACTTCCACGGCGCGGGCCGCTCGCGCTCAGCGCAGGACGTCGGCGCGGTGCACGAGTGCCGCGGCGCCGATGAGCGGGCCGTCCTGCGACAGCGCCGTCGGCACGATGCGTACCTTCGTCACGAACCCGAACTCGACGCGCTCCGCCACCGCTTCGCGTGCGTACTCGAACAGGTCCGGCGTGACGTGGGAGAACCCGCCGCCGATCGCCACGACCTCGAGGTCGACGAGGCTCGTCGCCGCCGCGATCGCCTGCCCGAGCGCCCGGCCGCTGCGCTTGACCGCGGCGACCGCGATCTCGTCGCCGGCCGCGTACGCCGCCGACAGTTCTTCGCCGGTGGACCCGTCGAACCCCTGGCGCTGCGCCCAGGCAACCGTCTTCGGGCCGCTGGCGATCGCCTCCAGGCAGCCGGTGCCGCCGCACGCGCACGGATCGTCGTAGCCGCCACACTCCACGTGCCCGATGTGCCCCGCGTTGCCGGTCGGGCCGCTGACGGTGCGGCCGTGCAGGATGAGGCCACCGCCGACGCCGGTCGACACGATCATGCCCATGACGTGGTCGTACCCCTGGGCCGCACCGACCCAGTGCTCGGCCAGCGTGATCGCCAGGCCGTCCATGCGCAGCGTGACCGGCACGCCCTCGGGCACGAGCGCGGCGATGCGGTCGCGCAGCGGGTGGCCGCGCCACACCGGCATGTTGAGCGGGGAGACGAGGCCGTGCTCCTCGTCGACGGGGCCGGCCGAGCCGACCCCGACGCCGACCAGGGTCGCGTCGGTCGGGACCGTGGCGAGCGCGCTCGTCACGACCTCGTCGACGGCTGCCTGCAGCTCGTCGGACGTGCGCTGCGGCCCGGTGGGGCTGCGGAAGCGCGTGCCCGGCAGGACGACGCCCTGGTCGGTGACGAGCGCGGCCTCGACCTTGGTGCCGCCGAGGTCGACGGCGAGTGCGAGGGCGGGGGACTGGGGTGCGGTGCTGGACATGCGCGCTCCGATGCGGCGGTCTGGAGGCCCGGGGCGGCTCCCGGACGCGGCGTCGCGTCCGGTGGGCCCCGGCCTGGCAGGTGGTGGGTCGGTCGGGTCAGGTCGTCGTGCGGTGGATCAGGTCGTGTCGCGGTGGGTCAGTAGGAGCTGGTGTCGTCGCCCTGCGAAGACGCGGCGCCGGTCTCGACGCGGTGCGCGACCTCGTCGAGGATGCGCGCGGACGCACTCGTGCCGATGCGGTTGGCCCCGGCGTCGACCATCTCGAGCAGGGTGTCGAGCCCGCGGACACCGCCCGAGGCCTTGACGCCCGTGTCGGCTCCGACCGTGCGGCGCATCAGCGCGATGTGCTCGGTCGTCGCCCCGCCGCCGGCGAACCCGGTGGAGGTCTTCACGAACGCGGCACCGGCGGACTGCGCGGCACGCGAGGCTGCGACGATCTCGTCGTCGGTCAGGAACGCGGTCTCGAGGATCACCTTGACGACGGTGGACCCGGCGGCGTCGACGACGGCGCGGACGTCCTGCTCGACGCGCTCCCAGTCGCCGGACTTCGCGGCGCCGATGTTCTGCACCATGTCGAGCTCGAAGGCGCCGTCGGCGAGGGCCTGCAGCGACTCGGCGACCTTGGCCGCGGTGGACGTGGTGCCGTGCGGGAAGCCGATGACCGTCCCGACGCCGACGCCGGTGCCCCGGAGACGCTCGACGGCGTAGGCGACGTCGCTGGGCCGGACGCACACGCTGAAGACCCGGTACGCGGCGGCTTCGTCGAGCTGGGCGTCGACGTCCGAGCGGGTGAGCTCGGGCTTCAGGATCGCGTGGTCGATGAGGCCGCGGACGGCATCGGCGGTGACGGGGAAGGCTGCGTTGTCCACCCGGCAAGCCTACCCGTCAGGCGTGCCGCGTAGCGTTCCGGGCATGCAGGTCCTCGTCACCGGCGCCACCGGGTACATCGGCGGTCGTCTCGTCCCCCGTCTCCTCGAAGCCGGACACTCCGTGCGCGTGTTCGTGCGCAACCCCCGGAAGCTCCAGGACGTCCCGTGGAGCAGCGACGTCGACGTCGCCGAAGGAGACCTGCAGGACGCCGACGCGGTCCGCGCCGCGGTCGACGGCGTCGAGGCCGTGTACTACCTCGCCCACGCGATGGGTGCCGACGGCGACTTCGAGTCCGCGGAACGGCAGGCGGCCGAGACGATGGCGCACGAGGCGAAGCGTGCCGGCGTCAGCCGATTCGTCTACCTGGGCGGCCTGCACCCCGACGGCGACCTGTCGAAGCACCTGCGCAGCCGGAAGGAGGTCGGGGAGATCCTGCTCCACTCCGGCGTGCCGACGATCGCCTACCAGGCCGGCGTCGTCATCGGTTCCGGCAGCACCTCGTTCGAGATGATCCGGCACGTGACCGACGTCCTGCCGTGGATGCCCGCACCGCGGTGGGTGCGCAACCGCATCCAGCCGATCGCCGTGCGCGACGTCCTGTACTACCTGGTCGCGGCGCTCGACGTCCCCGCCGACGTCAACCGCACCTTCGACATCGGCGGGCCGGACGTCCTGCGCTACGGGCAGATGCTCAACGGCTACGCGGTCGAGGCGAAGCTGCGGCAGCGCCCGATCACGGTCCTGCCGGTGCTCACCCCGCGCCTCGCCGCACACTGGTTCAACGCCGTCACCCCGATCCCGCGGAAGCTCGCGACGCCGATCATCGAATCGCTGCAGTTCGAGTGCGTCCAGCGCGAGCACGACATCGACGACGTCGTCCCGCAGCCCGAGGGCGGGCTCACCTCGTACCGCCGCGCGGTCCGACTCGCACTGAACAAGATGCGCTCCGGCGAGGTGCAGACGAGCTGGCGGAGCGCCACCCTGTCGAGCGCCTCGGCCGACCCGATGCCGACCGACCCGGACTGGGCCGGCCACACCGTCTACGTCGACGACCGGAAGCGGCACTCGACCGCCTCGGCGGAGGACGTCTGGCGCGTCGTCGAGTCGATCGGCGGCGAGAACGGCTGGTACTCGTTCCCGCTGGCCTGGGTCGCCCGCGGCTGGATGGACAAGGTCGCCGGCGGCGTCGGGCTCAGCCGTGGTCGTCGTGACCAGGACCGACTCGAGCAGGGCGACGCCCTCGACTGGTGGCGCGTGGAACGCCTCGAGCGCGGTCACTACCTGCGGCTCCGCGCCGAGTTCAAGTCACCCGGGCGCGCCTGGCTCGAGATGACCGTGGCCCCGAACCCCGAGGGCGGCAGCGACTACCACCAGCGGGCGATCTACTTCCCGCAGGGCCTGCCCGGACGGCTGTACTGGTACGGGATCCTGCCCTTCCACGGGATCATCTTCCCCGGCATGGTCGAGCGCATCACCGCGGCCGCCGAGCGCGAGTCGGACAACACCGAGTCGACGCAGCGCAACCGGACCCAGCACAATGGGAGTCCGGAACCGGCGAACGAGGAGGCAGCATGACCGAGGAACGCAGTCCCGTCCTGTTCCTGGGGGACAGCATCACGGCCCAGGGGTCGTGGGACAGCTGGCTCCCCGACGAGCAGACCCTGAACCAGGGCATCAGCGGCGACACGACGGACGGCGTGCTCGCACGGCTCGACGCGGTCGTCGCCGAACAGCCCGAGGTGATCGTGCTGCTGATCGGCACGAACGACTTCGGCAACCACCGCGCGAGCGCCGAACACGTCGTCCGCAACGTCGAGACGATCCTCGTCACCCTGCGGCGCGAGCTGCCCGGTGTCCGCCTGCTGCTCGTCTCCGTCCTGCCCCGCCAGGCCGAGTACACGGCGAAGATCGAGGAGGCGAACCGGCACCTGCGGCAGTTCGTCGCGACCTGCCACGCGCAGTACCTCGACGCCTGGCCCGCGCTGGCCGACGGCGACCACCTGGACGACCGCTTCACCGACGACGGCCTGCACCTCACCGACGAGGGCTACCGGGCCTACCTCGGCGAGCTGGTCCCCGCGCTCGAGCGTGTGCGGGGTCTCCCGCCGATGTCCCGGTCCTTCACGGCCATCGACCTCGACGAGGCCCCCGCCTGATGGCTGCCCGCAAGGGACGACCCCCGGTGGGGTCGTCGCAGAACGGCGCGCCCGCCGCACCGGTCCGACCGACCGCGGGGACGACGAACACCCGTGCCACCCCGGGGTTCACCCGGCCGGCACTCGCGCCGTCGCTCATCGCCGCGATCGTCCTGCTCGCCTGCGTCGCGATCATCGACTCGTCCGGCTTCGTCTTCGCCCGCTGGGGCATCACGGTGCTGTCCCTCATCGTGCTCGTCTTCGCGGTGCGCGGGAAGACGTGGTGGGCCGCCGTGCTGATGGCCGCCGTCGCCGTCTGCTGGAACCCACTGGTCACGGTGCCGATCCCCGGCCAGGTGTGGGCCGCGTTGCAGATCCTGGCTGCCGCCCTGTTCATCGTGGTGGGCATCGCCGTCAAGGTGCCGCGCGAGGCGGACGCACCCCGGGCCTCCTGACCGGCTCCGCTGACCGCCTGCGGAACCGACCGGGCGGGCGGACGGTAGGATCGCAGGGTCGGGTACAGGACCCGGCAGCACGACCCGAAGGGCATGGATGAACGACGAGACCGAGCCGGTGACCGAGAGTCCTCTGCTGACCCCTCGACCGTCCTCCGGCGGTCTCGACCGGCCCGACGTCGTCGTCCGCAAGGGGCGACTGACGCTGCTCAACGGCCACCTGACGCCGCAGCAGTCGATGATCGAGGACCTGTTGTTCCTGGACGACGCGCTGACCGAGGCGGACGTCGACCACCTGCTCATCCGCGGCAACGACGAGCGTCCGGTCATCGCGATCGACGAGCGGGACCGGCAGCGTGCCGAGAGCGCCGTCATGGCCGCCGCCGTCAACGAACCGTTCTACGCGAAGCCGCCGGGCGAACCGGCCGTGCTCGTGCAGGACGACGGTCTCGGGCCGGTCGACGAGCCGGTGCTGCGCGTCTTCCGTCCGCGTCTCGAGCCCCTCGGGCGCCTGCGCTACGGCGCCGAGACGAGCGTGCAGCTCGAGTTCTGGCGACTCACCGACACCGAGGTGCTCGCGCCCGTCGAGAACGCGCTGATGCGCCGCAGCCTGCCGGTCGACGAGTTCGTGCTCGTCGACATCGAGCGCTACGGCCGCACCTGGCGCACCGTCGAGCACATGTTCGACGACCACGTCTCCGACATACGGTTCCCGATCGACATCGTCTTCTCGTGGGTCGACGGCAACGCCATCGAGTACCAGCGCGCCCGCCAGGCAGCGCAGGCGACGGCCGTCCTGGGCGAGGGCGACGACGCCCCCGCACGGTTCCGCCAGATCGACGAGCTGAAGTACGCACTCCGCTCGGTGCACACGTTCGCACCGTGGATCCGCCAGATCTACATCGCCACCGATTCACCCGCTCCGCACTGGCTCGCCGACCACCCCAAGGTCCGCATCGTGCGCAGCGAGGAGTTCTTCGCCGACCCGTCCGTGCTGCCGACGCACAACTCGCAGGCCGTCGAGTCGCAGCTGCACCACATCCCGGGCATCAGCGAGCACTTCATCTACTCGAACGACGACATGTTCTTCGGCCGCACCGTCGACCCCTCGGTGTTCTTCAGCCCGGGGTCGGTGTCGAAGTTCATCCTCGCCACCACCCGCATCGGCCTCGGCGTGAACAACGCCGCGCGCAGTGGGTTCGAGAACTCCGCGCGGGTCAACCGTCGCCTGTTGCAGCAGCGGTTCGGTGCGGTCACCACCAGGCACCTCGAGCATGCGCCCACCCCGCTCCGGTCGTCCATCATGACGGAGATGGAGCACGAGTTCGCCGACGAGTTCCGTGCCACGGCGGCGTCGCGCTTCCGTGCTGCCGAGAACATCTCGGTGACCAACTCGCTCTACCACTACTACTCGTTGCTCACGGGTCGGGCGATCACGCAGGAGAACGCCGACGTCCGCTACATCGACACCACGATGCAGTCCGGGCTGCGGTCGCTCGACGAGTTGCTCAAGAAGCGGAACGCGGACTTCTTCTGCCTGAACGACGGCAGTTTCCCGGAGGTCAGCGACGAGGAGCGGACGCAGCGCGTGACCGACTTCCTCGAGCGCTACTTCCCCTTCCCCGCGCCGTGGGAGCGCGACAGCGTCTAGAACGCGCCAGCGTTCTGCTGTCGCGCTCCGGGCGAGCCTGCGAGCCCGGCGCCGAAGCCCAGCCACGCGCTCCGGGTGAGCCCGCGAGCCCGGAGCCGAAGCCCAGCCACGGCTCCGGGCGAGCCTGACCGCCCCGCCCCGCCCCGTCGCCGACCGCCGAGCGGCCGCGGCCTGTCGGCGCCCGCGCCGTCAGGCGACGCGAGCTGACCGCTCGACGCCTGACACGCGGTGCGTGGTGACCCTTCACCGGACAGGAGGGCCGGGACGGCCCCGCCACGCGCCTCCCGACCGCCCCGCCCCGTCGCCGACCGCCGACCGGTCGCGGCCTGTCGGCGCCCACGCCGTCAGACGACGCAAGCTGACCGCTCGACGCACGTCTCGCGGTGGGTGGTGACCGGTGGCCGGACGGGAGGCCCGTAGCGGCCCCGCCACGCGCCTCCCGTCCGCCCCCGCGCACGCCCACCGCACATGGTGAGCACAAATGGTCGGGTCCGCACTGCGGACCCGACCATTGCTGCTCACGAAGTGCGGCGACCTACCGGTGGACGGGGGAGACCGGCACCGAGTCGAGCGTGAAGACCGGGATGCTCGAGGTCACCGGAGCCGGCTCGACCGCGGGCGGGATCGTGACCCCGTGCGCTGCGAGTCGGGCCTCGGTCTCGACGGCCGAAACGGGTTCGCCGACCGTGGAGTAGTGCCCGATCGGGACGACCGAGTGCACGACGTTGTGGCCGTACACGTGCACCAGGTTGAACGACTGCGCGCCGTCCCGCCCACGCGTGCCGCCCTGGAACTCGGTGAGGTCCTGCGTGTAGCACGTGGCACTGGCGACCGACACGGGGATGCCCGCGAAGACCGCGCTGGTCGAGTAGTGCAGGTGTCCGGCGATGATCGACAGGACGTCACTGCCCTCGACGACCTCGGCCAGGGCATGCTGGTCGCGGAGCTCGACGAGGACGGTCAGGTCCTGCACACTCGGCACGGGCGGGTGGTGCATCGCCAGGATGGTGCCGTGCGGCGCAGCCTCGGACAGGACCTCGGCCAGCCAGTCGAGCTGCTCGGGGGAGACCTCGCCGTGGTGGTGGCCCGGGACACTCGTGTCGAGAGTGATCACCCGCAGACCGTTGACGTCGTAGACGAAGTCGACCGGACGGTCGGTGGGGTGCAACCCGAAGAGCTCCTGACGGAACGCGCCGCGCTCGTCGTGGTTGCCCATCGCCCAGATGACCTGGGCACCGATCCGGCGGGCAGCTGGCTCGACGATCTCGCGGACGCGGGCGTAGGCACCCGGTTCGCCCTTGTCGGCCACGTCGCCGGTGACGACGATCGCTTCCGGCCGGGTGCCTGATGCTTCGATGTCCGCGACGATCTCGGTGAGCCGTGCGGCGGAGTCGACCCCGCCGTACAGATCACCGTCGCCGGAGACGAGGTGGGTGTCGCTGAGGTGGAGGAGGAAGTGGTTCGGCCTGGGGTGTTCGGCCGTCCGGCTGTCCATCGGGGTCTCATTCCGTTGGCGGATGCGTGGTGCAACACGTTGCCACACCGTCCTGGATGAGTCCAGCACGTGTCGGTGAACCAGCCGTGAACTGGGGGCGGCGTTTCGCCCATCGCACGAAGAAACCCCCGCCACGTGGTGGCGGGGGTTCCTGTCGTCGTGCTTAGTGCTTTTCCTCGACCTGCGGGGCCTGGTGGCTGCCCTCGAGGTCCGGGCCGTGGTGGGCGGCGTGCGCTGCCTCGAGCTCGGCCTTCGAGACCGGCTCGATGCGGTCTTCGAAGAAGAAGCGGGAGACGCTCGCACGGGCCTTCTGGACCACGGTGATCTGCCCCTTGGCGTTCGGGCGGATCATGAGCGGCTTGTACTCGTTGAACTGCAGCAGCTTCCAGCGCTCGTACTCGTCGAGCTGCTCGTGCACCTCGATGTACTCACCGTGGGGGAGTCGGACGATGCGACCGGACTCGTAGCCGTGCAGGACGATCTCGCGGTCCTTCTTCTGGAGTGCGAGGCACACGCGCTTCGTGATCCAGAAGGCGACGAACGGGCCGAGGACCGTCGTTGCCTGGATCACGTGGATCACGTGTTCGATCGACACCAGGAAGTGGGTCGCGATGATGTCCGACGACGCCGCAGCCCAGAGGCTGGCGTAGAGCGTGATGCCGGCGGCACCGATCGCCGTGCGGGTCGGGGCGTTGCGCGGGCGGTCCAGGATGTGGTGCTCGCGCTTGTCGCCGGTGATCCACGACTCGAGGAACGGGTACAGCAGGATCGCGAGGATGAGCAGCACCAGGACCGCGATGGGCGCCAGGATGTTGAACGACACCGTGTAGCCGAACCACACGACCTCCCAGTGCGGCGGCACCAGACGCAGTGCGCCGTCGGCGAAGCCGATGTACCAGTCGGGCTGGGTACCGGCGGAGACCGGCGAGGGGTCGTACGGGCCGTAGTTCCAGATCGGGTTGATCGTGAACATCGACGCGATGAGGGCGATGATGCCCGCGACGATGAAGAAGAACCCACCAGCCTTGGCGGCGAACGCCGGGAGGATCGGGACACCGACGACGTTGTCGTTGGTCTTGCCCGGGCCGGCGAACTGGGTGTGCTTGTTGATCACGACGAGCACGAGGTGGACACCGAGCACCGCGACGAGGATCGCCGGCAGCAGCAGGATGTGCAGCGTGTAGAGGCGGCCCACGATGTCGGTGCCCGGGAACTCGCCACCGAAGAGCAGGTAGGCGATCCAGACGCCGATCACCGGGACACCCTCGATCATGCCGACGATGATCCGCAGACCGTTTCCGGAGAGCAGGTCGTCGGGGAGCGAGTAGCCGGTGAAGCCCTCACCCATGGCGAGGACCCAGAGCAGGAAGCCGAAGACCCAGTTGAGCTCACGCGGCTTGCGGAAGGCACCGGTGAAGAACACGCGGGCCATGTGCAGCATGATCGACGCCACGAACAGCAGGGCTGCCCAGTGGTGGACCTGGCGGACGAAGAGCCCGCCGCGGATGTCGAACGAGATGTCCAGCGTGGACTGGAGCGCCGTCGACATCTCGACACCCTTGAGCGGGACGTACGAGCCGTTGTAGACGACCTCGGCCATGGAGGCCTGGAAGAAGAACGTCAGGAACGTGCCGGAGAGCAGGACGACGACGAAGCTGTACAGCGCCACCTCGCCGAGCATGAAGCTCCAGTGGTCCGGGAAGATCTTCCGGCCGACTTCCTTGACGAGCCCCGAGATGCTGGTGCGCTCGTCGATGTAGTTGGCGACCCCGCCGATGATGCGGGATCCGCGCTCCGGAGCCGGCTTGTTGGCCGTGCTGCTCGGTGCCGTGGTGGTGGGGGTGCTGGTCATCAGCGTTCACGCTCCCAGAAGGACGGTCCGACCGGCTCGTGGAAGTCGCTCTGGGCAACCAGGTAGCCGTCGTCGTCGATCGCGATCGGAAGTTGGGGGAGGGGGCGTGCGGCCGGACCGAAGATGACCTCGCAGTTGTTCGAGACATCGAAGGTGGACTGGTGGCACGGGCACAGCAGGTGGTGCGTCTGCTGCTCGTAGAGCGCGACCGGGCATCCGACGTGGGTGCAGATCTTGGAGTACGCGACGATGCCGTCGTAGCCCCAGTTCTCGTGGCCCTTGGACGGGTTGAGGTCCTTCGGGTCGAGACGCATGAGGAGGACGGAGGCCTTGGCCTTCTCCTCGAGCATGTGCTCGGAGTCGAGCATGCCGTCCGGGATGACGTGGAACACCGAACCGATGGTCACGTCCGAGGCCTTGATCGGCAGACCCGTCGGGTCCTTCGTCAGGCGAAGGCCCTGCTTCCAGAAGGTGTGGCGCAGGAGCTCGTTCGGGTCTTCGGCCGGGGCGAGGTCGCGGACCAGGACGATGCCCGGCAGCGGGAACGCGGCCAGCGCACCGATCATCGAGTTGCGGATCAGCTTGCGACGGCTGAAGCCGGACTCCTTGTCGGCCAGCTGGAAGGCCTCGACGGCCTTGGCGCGCGTCGCGTCCGTGCCGCGGGTGCCGTGGCGGAGCTCGGTGATCTCGCGGTCGACGACGAGCGACTTCGACCAGTAGACCGCGCCGAGGCCCAGAGCGATGAGCGCGAGGGCGATCGAGAGGCCGAGGAAGAGGTTCGCGGTGCGGACCGTCCCGAAGTCGTTCGAGTCGATCGGGAACGCGACGTAGGCCGCGATCGAGAGGACGCTGCCGACGATCGAGAGGTAGAAGAAGGTCGCGACCTGACGCTCGGCCAGGCGCTGCTTCTTCGGGTCGACGTCGGTGCGGCGCGCGCGGTGCGGCGGCTCACCCGGGTTCTCGAACGGGTCGGCGGGCAGCACCGCGATCCCGGGGGAGGTGGTCGTGCCGTGCTTCTCGACAGCCGAGGACGAGTTCAGCGTCTCGTCGTCGTGCTCTGCCATGGTGTTCCCTTCAGTGTCGTTCGACACGGACGATCAGTTGGACTTCGCGGTCAGCCAGACGGTCATCGCGACGACCGCGCCGAGTCCGAAGATCCAGATGAACAGACCCTCGGCCACCGGGCCCAGGGAGCCGAGTGCGAACCCGCCGGGCGACTTGTTGTCCTGCACGTACTTGAGGTACGTGATGATGTCGGCCTTCTGCTCCGGCGTGAGGTTCAGGTCGTTGAAGACCGGCATGTTCTGCGGGCCGGTCTGCATCGCCTCGTAGATGTGCTTGCCGGAGACCGTCGACAGGTTCGGTGCGTACTTGCCCTCGGTCAGCGCACCACCGGCGCCGGCCACGTTGTGGCACATGGCGCAGTTGATCCGGAAGAGCTCGGCACCCTCGGCCGCGTCGCCGTCCTCACCGTTGGTGAGCTCGGTGGACGGGACGGCCGGGCCGGGGCCCAGCGAGGCGACGTACTCGGCGAGGGCGTCGACCTGCTCGTCCGTGAACTGCGCGGGCTTCTCTTCGGCCTGCGGACCCTGGGCGGCCATCGGCATGCGGCCGGTGCCGACCTGGAAGTCGACCGAGGCGGCGCCGACACCGATGAGGGACGGACCCTCGCTCGTGCCCTGGGCGGAGAGGCCGTGGCAGGTCGCGCAGTTCGAGGCGAAGAGCTTCTGGCCCTCGTTCACCTTCGACTGGCTGGTCGCCGCGACGGTGCTCGTGCTGTCGTCGGCGTTGGCCGTGGAGCTGAAGAGCGCGTACGCACCGCCGGTGGTCATGAGGCCCACGACGATGAGCGAGACGGTCGCCATCGGTGAACGGCGGCCCTTCTTGGTCTTGGTTCTGTTGAACATGTGCTCGGGGGTGTCCAGTTCCTACTTGAGAAGGTAGATGACGGCGAAGAGGAAGATCCACACGACGTCGACGAAGTGCCAGTAGTACGACACGACGATGGCGGTGGTCGCTTCCTTGTGACCGAAGTTCTTCGCGGCGAAGCCGCGGCCGAGCGTCAGCAGGAAGGCGATGAGGCCACCCGTGACGTGGAGGCCGTGGAACCCGGTCGTCATGTAGAAGGCCGAGCCGTAGGCGCTGGAGGAGAGCGTGACGCCCTCGTGCCAGAGGTTGGCGTACTCGAAGATCTGGCCGCAGACGAAGATCGCGCCCATCGCGTAGGTGACGAAGAACCACTCCGTCATGCCCCAGTGGCGCGGGTTCCAGCTCGTGCGGTGCACCTGGAAGCGCTCTGCAGCGAACACGGCGAACTGGCACGCGAAGCTGGACAGCACCAGGATGATCGTGTTCACCGAGGCGAAGGGCACCTCGAGCTTGGAGGTTTCGGCCGCCCACAGCTCGGGGGACGTGCTGCGCAGCGTGAAGTAGATCGCGAACAGGCCGGCGAAGAACATGACCTCGCTGCCCAGCCACACGATCGTCCCCACGGCAACGGCGTTCGGCCTGTTCAGGGCCGGACCGCTGGCGGATCTGGAGAGAGGGGTGCTAGTCACGTCCTCCATTATGGCCGAAACCCCAGACAGTGTTTTCGCAGGAGACTGGCGGGTCTCTCGAATTCACTACGATCGAGCCATGCCTGACGCACTCTCTTGGCCTGCAGTGATCAGCGCGCTCATGGCGCGCGAGGACCTGACGATCAGGCAATCCACATGGGCCATGGAGGAGATCGTGCACGGGCGCGCCACCCAGGCACAGATCGCCGCGTTCGCCGTGACGCTCCGCGCGAAGGGCGAGACCGTCGACGAGGTGGTCGGGTTCCGCGACGCGATCCTCGACGCCGCCGTTCCGCTGGACGTCGACCCGATGGCGTTGGACATCGTCGGCACGGGTGGGGACGTCGTCGGCACCGTGAACGTCTCGACGATGGCGGCGATCGTCATCGCCGCCGCCGGGGTGCCCGTCGTGAAGCACGGCAACAAGGCGAGCTCGTCGAAGTCCGGTTCGAGCGACGTGCTCGCCGCACTCGGGCTCGATCTCACGATGGACGCCGCGCGTGTCGCGGACACCTTCCGGCGTGTCGGACTGACCTTCGCGTTCGCGAACGCGTTCCACCCGGGCTTCGCGCACGCCGGGCCGGTCCGCCGCGAGATCGGCGTGCCCACGGTGTTCAACTTCCTCGGGCCGCTCGTCAACCCCGCACGGTGCGAAGCGAACGCCGTCGGCGTCGCGCAGCTCGACCTCGTGCCGATCATCACGGGCGTGTTCCAGACCCGCGGCGCGACCGCCCTGGTGTTCCGCGGGGACGACGGCCTCGACGAGCTCACCACCACCGGCCACAGCCACATCTGGGAGGTCACCGGCGGGCGCATCATCGAGCACGACCTCGACCCGCGCGACCTCGGCATCGCACGTGCACGCACCGAGGACCTCCTCGGTGGCGACCCCGAGCACAACGCGGCCGTCGTGCACCGCGTGCTGTCGGGGGAGACGGGCCCGGTACGCGACATCGTGTTGCTCAACGCCGCAGCGGGACTGGTCTCCTTCCGTCTGGCGCAGGACCCGGCCGAGTCCGACCGACCGATCCTGCAGCGCTTCCGCGAGCAGCTCGCGGTCGCGGCCGAGGCGATCGACTCCGGCGCCGGTACCCGCAAGCTGGCGGACTGGATCGCGGTCCCGACCGCGACCGACGCGGAGTAGACGCAACCGACGGGAGGCCCGGTGCCGGTTCCTGGAACCGGCACCGGGCCTCCCGTCGGTGCGTTCAGTGCACGCGGTCAGCGTGCGCGTGCGTCGCTACTGGACGTCCTCGTCGACCCAGTCGAAGGTCTTCGTGACGGCCTTCTTCCAGAGACGGAGCGTGCGCTCGCGCTCCGCAGCGTCGAGCTGCGGCTCCCAACGCTTGTCCTCCTGCCAGTTGGCACGGAGCTCGTCGAGGTTGGCCCAGAAGCCCACCGCGAGACCGGCCGCGTAGGCCGCGCCGAGCGCCGTCGTCTCGGCGACGACCGGACGCACCACCGGCACGTTGAGGATGTCGGCCTGGAACTGCATGAGCTCGTTGTTGGCGGTCATGCCGCCGTCGACCTTGAGCTCGGTCAGGTCCACGCCCGAGTCGGCGTTCACCGCGTCGAGGACCTCGCGGGTCTGCAGCGCCGTCGCCTCGAGGGCCGCACGTGCGATGTGCCCCTTGTTGACGTAGCGGGTCAGGCCGACGATGGCTCCGCGAGCATCCGGACGCCAGTACGGCGCGAAGAGCCCGGAGAACGCCGGCACGAAGTACACGCCGCCGTTGTCCTCGACGGTCTTGGCCAGTGCCTCGACCTCCGGCGCACTGCCGATGAGACCGAGGTTGTCACGGAGCCACTGGATGAGCGAACCCGTGACGGCGATCGAGCCCTCGAGTGCGTAGTGCGTCTCCTGGTCGCCGAGCTTGTAGCCGACGGTGGTGAGCAGGCCGTTCTCGGAGCGGACGATCTCGGTACCGGTGTTGAAGATGAGGAAGTTGCCGGTGCCGTAGGTGTTCTTCGACTCGCCCTGGTCGAACGCCGCCTGGCCGAAGGTCGCGGCCTGCTGGTCGCCGAGGATGCCCGCGATCGGGACCTCGCGGAGCAGGTTGGACGACTCGACGTGGCCGTAGACCTCGGAGGAGCTGACGATCTCGGGGAGCATCGACTTCGGCACACCGAAATCGGCGAGGATGTCGTCGCGCCACTGGAGCGTCTCGAGGTCCATGAACAGCGTGCGGGACGCGTTCGTGACGTCGGTCTTGTGGACGCCGCCGTCGACGCCACCGGTCAGGTTCCAGAGGACCCAGGTGTCGGTGGTGCCGAAGAGCAGGTCCCCGGCCTCGGCCTTCTCACGCGCACCCTCGACGTTCTCGAGGATCCACATGATCTTGGTGCCGGCGAAGTACGTCGCGAGCGGGAGGCCGACGATGGCCTTGTAGCGGTCGGTGTCACCGTCGGCGAGCTTGTCGACGATCGACTGCGTGCGGGTGTCCTGCCAGACGATCGCGTTGTAGATCGGCTTGCCGGTGGTCTTGTCCCAGACGACGGCGGTCTCGCGCTGGTTGGTGATGCCCACGGCGGCGACGTCGTGACGCGTGATGTCGGCACGCGACAGTGCCTGACCGATCACCTCGCGGGTGTTGTCCCAGATCTCGGCGGGGTCGTGCTCGACCCACCCGGCGCGCGGGAAGATCTGCTCGTGCTCCTTCTGCCCGGTCGAGATGATCGAGCCGGAGTGATCGAAGACGATCGCTCGGGTGGAGGTCGTGCCCTGGTCGATGGCGACGATGTAGTCGGCCATTGGTGCTCCTTACGGGTGTTCGGTGCGGTGGGCGGCCCGCGATCGCGGGCCGCTCACCCCGGGGTTGGGTTGGTTCAGCTGACGACGGGCAGCAGCGCGAGCGACAGCACGGCGGCGAGTGCACCGCCGACGAGCGGTCCGACGACCGGCACCCAGGCGTACGACCAGTCGCTCGAGCCCTTGCCCTTGATGGGCAGGAAGGCGTGGGCGATGCGCGGGCCGAGGTCACGGGCCGGGTTGATGGCGTAGCCGGTCGGGCCACCGAGGCTGACACCGATCGCGATCACGAGGAAGGCGACGGGGACGGCGCCGAGTTCGGCAGGTGCCTTGCCGTTCGTCATCGCGAGGATGACGAAGACGAGCACGAAGGTGCCGATGATCTCGGTCACGACGTTCCAGCCGTACGACCGGATCGCGGGGCCGGTGGAGAAGACGCCGAGCTTCGCAGCGGCGTCGGGCTCCTCGTCGAAGTGCTGCTTGTAGGCGAGCCAGACGATGACGGCACCGATGACCGCGCCGATCATCTGCGCGAGCCAGTAGATGAGCATCGTGCCGACACTGATGTTGCCGAGGATGGCCTGGGCGAGGCTGACGGCCGGGTTGAGCTGGCCGCCCGACTTGTAGGACACGAGGACGCCGGCGAAGACCGCGAAGCCCCAACCGATCGTGACCATGAGGAAGCCGGCCCCGAAGCCCTTCGACTTCGTGAGGGAGACGGCGGCGACGACACCGCCACCCAGGATGATGAGCATCGCTGTACCGACGAGCTCGGACAGGAACTTGACGCCGATGTCGTCCATCGGTGACCTCCAGTGCGTGAGGTGGGGGTCCGGTGGTGCTGCGCCGCACTCCCCGTTGAGTGATTGAGGCCGAGCCTAGTGACGAGGCGAACGACGCGGCGATGAATTCCTGAGGGAAGTCCGGGATCGTGCACGAACGTGCAACCGGCGTGCGCTGCGGGGGATCGCGAGCCGGTGACGCGTCCCCGTCGCACTGCACGAACGTGCAGACCGGACGAACGAGCGCCCGGGCGTCGGATGTAGATTGGGCGCACTCCGGTCGACGACGGCGGTGTGCAGTTCGCCTCGGCTCGGCCCCGTACCCGTGGAGGCACGCGCATGAAGAAGCTCATCAACGACCCGCAGGCCGTGGTCGACGAGACCGTCCGGGGATTCGCCCGGGCACACGCCGGACACGTCGTCCTGGTCGAGGACCCGATCCACCTGCACCGCTCCGACGCACCCGTCGCCGGCAAGGTCGGCATCGTCAGTGGCGGCGGCAGCGGACACGAGCCGCTGCACGCGGGCTTCGTCGGGTACGGCATGCTCGACGCCGCCGTCCCGGGCCCGGTGTTCACGAGTCCGACCCCCGACCCGATCGTCGCGGCCACCAAGGCCGTCGACGGCGGCGCGGGCGTCCTGCACATCGTGAAGAACTACACCGGCGACGTCCTGAACTTCGAGACCGCCGCCGAGCTCGCCGAGATGGACGACATCCGCGTCGAGGCCGTCGTGGTCGACGACGACGTCGCCGTGCAGGACTCGCTCTACACCGCCGGTCGCCGCGGCGTGGCCGGCACCGTGGTCGTCGAGAAGTGCGCCGGTGCCGCGGCCGAGCGCGGTGACGACCTCGACGCCGTCGCCGCGATCGCCCGCCACGTCAACGACGTCACGCGGTCGATGGGCCTGGCCCTGGCGTCCGGCACCGTGCCGCACGCGGGGGAGCCGTCCTTCACGCTCGCCGACGACGAGGTCGAACTCGGCATCGGCATCCACGGCGAGCCCGGGCGCGAGCGCATCCCGATGGCACCGGCCGACCAGCTCGTCGACCGTGTGCTCGAACCGATCCTGACCGACCTCGACGCCCCGGCCGGCTCGAAGCTGCTCCTGCTCGTCAACGGCATGGGCGGCACGCCGCTGTCCGAGCTGTACATCGCCTACCGCCGCGCCGCCGAGGTGCTGACGGACCGCGGGTACGACGTCACGCGTAGTTTGGTCGGCGACTACGTCACGTCCCTCGAGATGCAGGGGTTCTCGATCACCGTCACGGTGCTCGACGAGGAACTCACGGCACTCTGGGACGCACCGGTGGAGACCCCAGCACTGCGCTGGGGTCGCTGAGCAGCCGACATCGACCGCTCGACCACCGACCACGACACCGAGCCCACCGGGCCGGGAACACGAAGGGAACCGCATTGGCGCTCGACACCGAATGGGCCATCGACTGGGTCCGTCGCACCGCTGCGACGATCGACGAACACCGGGCCGAACTCGTCACACTCGACCGCGAGATCGGTGACGGGGACCACGGCGAGAACCTCGACCGCGGTTTCCGCGCCGTGCTCGAGGCCATCGACGGCGGGTCCTTCGACACGCCCGGCGCCGTGCTCAAGACGGTCGCGACGAAGCTCATCTCGACCGTCGGCGGCGCCGCCGGCCCGCTGTTCGGCACCGCGTACCTGAAGGCAGCCCAGGCTGCTGGCGACGCGACCGAGCTCGACGCCGACACGCTCGTCGCCGTGCTCGCCGCAGCCCGCGACGGCGTGGTCTCGCGCGGCAAGGCCGCCGTCGGCGACAAGACGATGGTGGACGCCTGGACCCCCGCGGTCGACGCCGCCACCGCTGCCGCCGCCGCCGGTGACGACCCGGCAGCGGTGCTCGCCGCCGCGGCCGACGCCGCCGCCTCGGGCGCCGAGGCCACCGAACCGCTCGTCGCCCACAAGGGGCGTGCGAGCTACCTCGGCGAACGTGCCGTCGGGCACCGCGACCCGGGTGCGCAGTCGACGGCGTACATCCTGCGCGCCGCGGTGGACGCGACGACGGGTTCCGCCGCGTGACCGTCGGCATCCTGATCGTCTCGCACAGCGCCGCGATCGCCTCCGGCACCGTCGAACTCGCCCGACAGATGGCGGCCGACGTACCGCTCGTCGCTGCCGGTGGGACCGACGACGGCGGCATCGGCACGTCGTTCGAGGCGATCACCGCCGGCATCGAGGAGCTCGCCGACGCCGACGCCGTCGTGGTCCTGTGCGACCTCGGTTCGGCCTACCTGACCACCGACACGGCGCTCGACTTCCTCGACGACGACGTCCGCGCACGCGTGCACGTCTCGCAGGCTCCCCTCGTCGAGGGCGCGGTCGCCGCGGCCGTCGCGGCCCAGACGGGTGGTGACGCCGAGGCAGTGCTCGCTGCCGCGGCGTCCGCCGCAGGGTCCGCGGACGACGCGAGCAGCGCCTCCCGTCCGTCCGGTGACCAGCCGGGAGGCACGGGGCCGGGTGACGGGGCGGCCAGCGTCGACGACGTGGCCGCGTCCGAGAGCGTCGAACTGGTGAACGAGACCGGCCTGCACGCCCGCCCCGCGGCGGAGTTCGTGAAGACGGCAGCCAAGTACGACGCAGCGGTGCGCGTGAACGGCGTGGACGCGAAGAGCCTGCTGGCGATCATGGCGTTGGCGCTCCCGAAGGGCGCCACCGTGTCGATCGAGGCGAGCGGGACCGATGCGCAGGTCGCGGTCGACGCACTGGTGGAGCTGGTGCGGAGCGGCTTCGGCGAGTAGGCGTCGCGGCTCGTCTCCCGCGCTCAGCGGATGGACACCGTGCCGGCCAGGTCGAGGTCCGACGGCCCGCCGGTCACGCCCGCGTCGGCCAGGAGCGTCGCGCCGAACACCGCGCTCCAGAACGTCCGGGCATCACGGCCGACACCGCTCGGACTCGTCCAGCCGTGCTCGGCGACGACGCGCTCGAGGTAGCGCTCCGACTGCCGGAACAGGACTGCGAGCAGGAGTCGCACGCGCTCCCGCTGGGCGTCGTCGTCACCGGCGGCGGCCAGCGCGCGCACGACGAGGAGTGTCGACGGCATGGCGAGCGCGGTGCGTGCGAGCACCTGACGGAACGCGTCGGCGGACCCGGCGCGCCGACCGGCTGCCTGCAGGCGCGTGGTGTCGCGGAGGAAGAGCGCGAAGGCGGCGTCGAGGACGAGGCGGTCCTTCGAGCCGTAGTGGTGCGTGATCTGGTTCGGGTAGACCCCGGCCGCACGGGCGATCTCGCTGACGGTGGCGGCGTGGCGTGCGGTGCTCGCTCCGCCCGCGTCACCGGCGCGTGCGGTGCTCGCTCCGCCCGCGCCACCGGCTGCCCCTGCGCTGAGGAGTCCGGCGGTCGCGGCGAGGATCCTCGCCCGGGTCGCTGCGCCGCGGGTCGTCCCGGTGCCGTCGGTGGTTGCCATCTCCGAATTGTACGTGGTACAACTCCACTTGTTCAACGTACAAGAAGGAGCACTCGTGGACATCTCCATCACCGGCTACGGCGCGGTCTCCCCGTTCGGCCACGGCGTCGCGCCGCTGTGGGACGCCCTGGTCGCCGGACGCTCCGGCGTGCACGAGCTGCACCGCGACGGGCAGCTCTGGGAACGGGTGCCGATCATGGTCGGCGCCGACGCAGCGCTCGACGCCGAGTCCGTACTCGGTCGCGTCCGGGCGAACCGACTCGACCGCAGCCAGCAACTCGCGCTCGTCGCCGCCGGCGAGGCCTGGGCCGACGCCGGCGCGCCCGCGGTGGAAGGCCACCGCCTGGCCGTCGTCGTCGGGACCGGCATCGGGGGAGTGGAGACGTTGCTCGATGCACACGACGTGCTCGGCGCCTCGGGCGCGCGTCGGGTGTCGCCCCGGACCGTCCCGATGCTCATGGCCAACGGGGCCGCGGCGCAGATCAGCATCGAGTACGGCGCCCGCGCCGGTGCGTACACGACCGTCTCGGCGTGCGCGTCCGGTGCCGAGGCGATCGCGACGGCCGCGCGGCTCATCGTCACGGGGGAGGCCGACGTCGTCATCGCGGGCGGCACCGAAGCGGCGGTCACCCCGGTCACCATGGCCTCGTTCGCGCAGTCCCAGGCCCTCGCGAAGCCCGACGGTGACGACCCCACCACGTTGTCGCGACCGTTCGACGCCGACCGCCGCGGGTTCGTGCTCGGCGAGGGCGCCGGGTTCGTCGTCCTGGAACGGGCCGGGCACGCCGCCGCCCGCGCACAGCGGTCGCACGGGACGCTCGCCGGGTGGGGGATCACGTCGGACGCGTTCCACATCACCGCCCCGCTCGGGGACGGCAGCGAGCAGGAGCGCGCGATGACGGCGGCGATCCGGATGGCCGGGCTCACCGGTGCGGACATCGACCACGTCAACGCGCACGCGACCGGGACCCCGGTCGGGGACGTCGGTGAGGCAGCGGCGATCGGTCGCGCTCTCGGGACCGGTGCACTCGTCACCGCGCCGAAGAGCGCCATCGGGCACATGTTCGGCGCGGCGGGAGCGGTCGAGGCGATCCTGACGGTCCGGGCGCTCGAGACCGGGGTCGTGCCGCCGACGCTGAACCTGCAGCACCAGGACCCGGCGATCGACCTGGACGTGGTGGCGGGGACGGCTCGGACCGCGACCATGCGTGCGGCGCTGAACAACTCGTTCGGGTTCGGTGGGCAGAACGCCTCGTTGGTGTTCACCGCGGTCTGAGGCGCACGGGGACCGACGTATCCTGACTGCCATGAGCATGGAAGGCGTGGCCTGGAGCTCGCTGTACAAGATCTCGACCGCCAAGGACGGCAAGCACGGCATCTCGCGCGAGTCGGTGCGGCGGATCATGACGTTCGCAGTGCCCTACCGGGCCAAGCTGGTGGTCTTCATCGTCCTCTCCGTCGTGGGCGCGGTCCTCGCGGTCGCGACACCGGTGCTCGCCGGCCGGGTGGTCGACGTCATCGTCGCCCGGGGCGCGCTCAGCACGATCACCTGGCTCGCGGTCGTCATCGCCCTGGTCGCCGTGGGCGACGCAGGCGTGTCGCTCGCCACGCGCTGGTTCTCCGCACGCATCGGCGAAGGCGTGATCCTAGACCTCCGGACCGCCGTCTTCAACCACGTGCAGAAGATGCCGATCGCCTTCTTCACCCGCACACGCACGGGTGCCCTCGTCAGCCGCCTCAACAACGACGTGATCGGCGCGCAGCAGGCCTTCAGCGGCACGCTGTCCGGCGTGGTCACGAACCTCGTGGCGCTGATCCTCACCCTGACCGTCATGCTCAGCACGTCCTGGCTCGTGACGGTCCTGGCGATCGTCATGCTCCCGATCTTCCTCGTGCCTGCGCGGCGCATGGGCAGCCGCCTCGCCGCGCTGCGTCGCGAGGCCGCCGACCATAACGCCGCCATGAGCACGCAGATGACCGAGCGCTTCTCCGCGCCGGGCGCCACCCTCGTGAAGCTGTTCGGCCGGCCCGACGAGGAAGCAGAGGAGTTCCGGGTGCGCGCCGCCCGCGTCCGCGACATCGGGGTGCGGAGTGCCCTGCTGCAGTTCGTCTTCGTGACCGCCCTCACCCTGGTCTCCGCGCTCGCCCTCGCGCTCGTCTACGGGGTCGGCGGCGCCCTCGCACTCGGTGGCCAGCTGAACACGGGCGACGTGGTGACGCTGGCCCTCCTGCTCACCCGCCTGTACGCGCCGCTGACCAGCCTCGCGAACGCCCGGGTGGAGATCATGAGCGCGGTGGTCAGCTTCGAGCGCGTCTTCGAGGTCCTCGACCTCGAACCGCTCATCCAGGAGAAGCCCGACGCCGGCACCGTCCCCGACGGCCCGGTGGCGGTCGAGTTCGACGACGTCCGCTTCGCGTACCCCTCGGCGGACAAGGTGTCCCTCGCCTCGCTCGAGGAGGTCTCCACGCTGGACACCCGCGGCGGTGACGAGGTGTTGCACGGTGTCTCGTTCCGGATCGAGCCGGGGCAGACCGTGGCCCTCGTGGGCACCTCCGGAGCGGGCAAGTCCACGATCGCGCAGCTGCTCTCCCGCCTGTACGACGTCGACAGCGGCGCCGTACGACTCGCCGGGTCGGACGTCCGCGACGTCACGTTCGCCTCCATGCGACACACCATGGGGATGGTGACGCAGGACGGCCACCTGTTCCACGAGACCATCCGCTCCAACCTGCGCCTCGCACGGCCCGAGGCGACCGAGGACGAAGTGTGGGACGCCGTCCGGCGCGCGCGGCTCGAACCGCTCATCCGCTCCCTGCCGGACCAGCTGGACACGATGGTCGGCGAGCGCGGCTACCGGCTGTCCGGCGGCGAGCGCCAGCGGATGACCATCGCCAGGCTCCTGCTCGCCCAGCCGCGCGTCGTCATCCTCGACGAGGCCACCGCGGCGCTGGACTCGACATCCGAGGCGGCCGTGCAGGCTGCGCTCAGCGAGGCGCTCGAGGGGCGGACGGCGATGGTGATCGCCCACCGACTGTCGACCATCCGCAGCGCGGACCTGATCCTGGTGGTCGAGGACGGTTCGATCGTCGAGCGTGGGACCCACGAGGAACTGCTGGCCGTCGGCGGACGGTACGAGGAGTTGCACCGGACCCAGTTCGCGGTGCAGAAGGACGTCGCGGCGGACGAGGAAGCGCTCCGGGGGAGCTAGCCTTCCGCCTGTGCCGGATGGCTCCGACCGCTCATCGAAGGACCCGTCGATTCCGCGGTCTCGGGCCGCCTTGCAGCGATGGTCCGGCGGTACGCGTCGATCTTCCGTTCCAGCGCGGCCAGGTGCCGCTGGACTTCGGCCTGCCGGGCGAGGACGGTCGCATGGTGTCGTTCGAGGAGCGCAAGACGCTCGGCATCGTCGGCGCCGGCCCGGTACGCGGCCGCGTACTCGCGCATCTCCTGCACGCTCATCCCCGTACCGCGGAGCATCACCGTCCCGGCGAGCCAGCTCAGCGCAGCCGTGTCGTAGCGGCGCCACCCGTCCTGCCCACGATCAGGAGCCGGCGCGATGCCTTCCTTCTCGTAGTAGCGGACGGTGTCGACGGTGATGCCGAGCAGGCCTGCGGCGGCGCTGATCGTGACGGGCTCGTCGACGCGGACTTCGGGAAGGAGCACGGGATCGAGTACCGCGCTTGACATGGTGTGCGCACCAGGGTGGAAGGTCAGGTTGTCCGGAACGATCCGGCGGCGAACGGAGCACACGCATGCAGCAGATTCCTCTCGGCTCTCAGGGCCTCGTCACGTCCGCGATGGGGCTCGGGTGCATGGGGATGAGCGCGTTCTACGGCGGCGCGACCGAGTCCGGCTCGGTCGAGACCATCCGCCGGGCGCTCGACCTCGGGATCACGCTGTTCGACACGGCTGAGGCGTACGGGCCGTTCGAGAACGAGCGGCTGGTCGGACGGGCCCTCGGCGCTGACCGTGACCGGGTGGTCGTCGCGTCGAAGTTCGCGACGGACTTCACGGATGACGGCACACCGATCGGCCTCGACGGCTCCCCGGAGCATGCCCGTCGCGCGATCGACCGCTCCCTCAGGCACCTCGGAACCGACCACGTCGACCTCTGGTACCTGCACCGTGCCGACCCGAACGTCCCGATCGAGGACACCATCGGGGCGATGAGCGACGCGGTCACCGCCGGGAAGGCCCGGTACATCGGCGTCTCGGAGACCTCCGCCGCAACACTGCGCCGAGCGCACGCGACCTTCCCGATCACCGCGATCCAATCCGAGTACAGCCTGTTCGAGCGCGACGCCGAGCACAACGGCGTCCTCGACGCCGCCTCAGGACTCGGGATCGGCTTCGTACCGTTCTCTCCGCTCGGCCGCGGATTCCTCTCCGGTGCGGTCACCCGCAAGGACGACCTCCCCGAGGGCGATGCCCGCCGGAACCTCCCACGGTTCTCCGACGAAGCCATCGATGCGAACCTCCGCGTCGTCGACGCACTCAAGGTCATCGCCGACGAGAAGGGCGTCACCACCGCCCAGCTCGCTCTCGCATGGCTGATCCAGGCAGGAACCGTCCCGATCCCGGGCACCACGAAGGCATCTCGGGTCGAGGAGAACGTCGCCGCCGCCGACGTCGTCCTCTCCACGAGTGAGCTCGGACGGATCGAAGCGGCCGCACCGCACGGCGTTGCCGTCGGTACCCGGAACACCGAGGTGGGGATGGCGCGAGATCGCGGCTGACTGACGCCCTCGGCGCCGGCCGGGGGCGTCGTGGTGCCTGACGGCCGGTCGTCGACCGAGACACCTCAGTGGGAGTGGCGGTGGTGGCTGTCGGGGTAGTGCTCGTGGGTGTGGGTGATCGGTTCGTTAGTGTGCGTGTGTCGGTGCCACGTGCCGACCGCGACGGGTTCGGCGTGCTCGTGCTGGTGGTGCTCGTCGTGGTGGTGCCAGTGGTCGTGGGTCACGGCTTCGTGGGTGTGCTCGTGCTCGTGTCGCTCGGTGAGGTGGAGCCAGATCCCGACGGCCATGAGGACGCCGGCGATGACCAAGGGCACGGTCACGGGTTCGCCGAGCACGATCGCGAGGACGGCGCCGAAGAAGGGGGCCACCGAGTAGTACGCGCCGGCGCGGGCGGTGCCGACGTGGCGGAGTGCGACGATGAACAGCACCAGGCTCACGCCGTACGCGAAGAAGCCCACCACCATCGCGGCGACGACGTTCCCGATGGCCGGCAGCTGCGCGCCGAGCAGGGAGGCCAGGAGCAGGTTCACGGGCCCGGCGACACCGCCCTTGACGGCGGCGAGCCAGGACGCGTCGTGGATGGCGACCTTCCTCGTGAGGTTGTTGTCGATGCCCCATGACAAGCATGCGCCGAGGATCGCCAACGACGGCCAGGCGCTGACGAACTCGATCCCGGCCGGGACGGTCAACACGACGGCGCCGGCGACGATGGCGAGCATGCCGAGGGCGATGCGGCGGTCGAAGTTCTCACGGAACACGAACCAGGCCAGCAGTGCCGTCGCCACGCCTTCCGCGTTCAGCAGCAGCGATGCCCCTGAGGCGGGCATGTTCACGAGGCCGATCAGCAGGAGGACCGGTCCGAGGACGCCGCCGAAGAGGATCGCTCCGGCGAGGGGCAACTGCTCGTCCCTGGCGAGGTGCACGCGCGGAGCGCGTCGGACGATCCGGATGAGGCCGAGCCCGAGTCCCGAACCCGTGTAGAGCAGTCCGGCGAGCATGAACGGGCTGACCGTGTCGAGGAGGATCTTCGCCGCGGGTGTCCCTGCACCGAAGAGCACCGCGGAGAGCAGCGCCGCTTGGACGCCGCGACTATGCAGGGCGGTCGGCACGAGAGGCTCCGTCGTGGTGGTGGGCGGGGGTCCCGTCGAGCTGGTGCTCGGCCTGGAAGATCGCGTCCGACACGAGCTGGCGAGCGTGCTCGTTCGTGAGGCGGTAGAAGACCCGCGTGCCCTCGTGCCGGGTCGCGACCACGCGGGCGAGGCGCAGCTTGGCGAGGTGCTGCGAGACCGCTGCCGGCGACTTGCCGACCTGCGCGGCGAGGTCGTTCACGGGCAGCTCGCCGTCGGAGAGCGCCAGGACGATCCGCACCCGCGTGGCATCGGCGAGCATGCTGAAGACCTCGACCGCCAGCTCGACGTACTCACTGTCGACGTGTCGGCCACACCTACTATCTGCATCCATGCGCAGATTCTTGCACGCGCACCCGGCCGACGCTCCACCGGCAGGGTGCTGGTGCTGGATGCTCTACGACGCCGTCGTGAACTGCTGGAGGCCGGTGACGCGCAGCAGGTCGAGCTTGGCGGCGTCCTCAGTTCCGGGAACCGCGGTGTAGACGACGATCCGCAGGTCTCCGCCCGGCACCGTCAGCACGTCGCAGTCGATCTCGATCGGCCCGACGGGCGTGTGCACCTGCTTGCGGCTCGCCCGGTGCTCGGCGATGCGACCGGTGTCCCAGCGACGTTCGAACTCGGGCGACTCCCGGCGCAGCCGCGCGACGAGTTCGGCCAGGTCGCGGTCGGCGGGGTAGCGGCCGGATGCCTGCCGGAGGTCCGCTGCGAGGTCGCTCGAGAACTCCTCCTGGTGCTCGTCGTCCCACTCGACACCGTCGTGCGCGTGCATGAAGTGCCGCCACACCAGGTTGCGCTCGATCCCGGCCGCCCGGGACGGGTCACCGTTCAGCGCAGCCCACAGGTCGTTCCACAGCACGATGTCGTGCGTCGCCGTGAACACCGCGATCGGGACGTCGCCGAGCCGGTCGACGAGCCGCTGCACCCCGGGTGTGATGTGCCGCGGGACGACCTGGAGCGACGGGGGAGCGACGCCCGCGACCCGGCACAGGTGGTCGCGCTCGGCCGCGGTGAGCCGGAGCGCCGTGGCGAGCGCGCCGAGGAGCTGCGGTGAGGGGTTCAGCGCGCGGCCCTGCTCGAGCCGGACGACGTAGTCGACGCTCACCCCGGCGAGCGCGGCGAGCTCCTCGCGACGGAGACCCGGGGTCCGTCGGCCGGGCCCGGCCGGCAGGCCGACCTCTTCGGGACGGACGCGGTCGCGCCAGGAACGCAACACACTCGCGAACTCGCTCATGTCCACCATCCTGGCCCCGCGCCTCCCGTCCGTCCTGGTACTGCTGGTCCCACCGTCGCACGGTGCCTGGGGGAGTCAGCCGCTCGGGCGGAGAGTGGGGGCATGACAACGACACTCATCACCGGAGCCAACCGCAGCCTGGGGCTCGAGACCGTCCGCCGCCTGGTCGACGCGGGCCACACCGTGTACGCCGGCATGCGCGATCCGTCCACCGGCGACGAAGCACGCGCCCTCGGTGCCCAGGTGGTCCAGCTCGACGTGACCGACCAGGACAGCATCGACGCCGCGATCGCGACCATCCCCGTCCTCGACGTGCTCGTGAACAACGCCGGCATCCTCGGGACGTCGTTCGGCGTCGACGACCTCGACTCCGCCGCGATGGCCACCGTGCTCGACACCAACGTCACCGGCATCGTCCGGGTCACGCAGGCAGCGCTCCCGCTCCTGCGGGCATCCGACCACCCCGTGATCGTGAACGTCGCCTCGGGCGTCGGGTTCGCCCGCTGGTTGACGACCCCGGGCCACGACGAGTACGCGGTGCCGGCGGTGCCCTACGCCGCGTCGAAGGCCGCGGTGATCGCGTTGACCGTGCAGTACGCGAAGAACCTGCCGGGGTTCCGCGTCAACGTCAGCGACCCCGGGTACACCGCCACCGAGTTCAACGGGTTCGGTGGCCACCAGACGATCACCGAGGGCACGGACGCGACCGTCGCACTCGCCACCGTCGGGCCGGACGGGCCCACCGGCGAGTTCCACAACCGGGACGGCCGCATCGAGTACTGAGGTCACGGCGTCCGGCTCAGTCGTGCACGTCGGCGCCGAACCCCGGCCCGGGGCGCATCATCCAGCCTTCCGGGTCGGGGAGCGGACGGAACCCGAACCGCTCGTACAGTCCGTGCGCATCCGCGGTGAACAGGGCGAACCGCTTCAACCCGAGTGGCTCGATCGCCTCGGTCACGCCCTGCACGAGGGCGACGCCGACACCACGGCCACGAGCGTCCGGATCGACGAAGACGTCGGCCAGCCAGCCGAACGTCACCCCGTCGGTGATCACCCGGGCGTACCCGAGCTGCGCACCCGTCGCCGTGTCGTAGACGCCGAAGTTGCGGGACCCGGCGATGATCGCGTCCTGGGTGGCACGACTGCGACCCCGCGCCCAGTACGACTGCTCGCTGAGCCAGCGGTGCACGCGGTCGACGTCGAGGTCGGCGGGGTCGGCGGAGAAGTGCAGTGCGGTCGGTTCGTCCATGGGACCAGTGAACCGGCGGTCGCCATCGTCGGGCAACGGCCAATCCGTCGCCTGTGGACAACGCGGCACCACCGTCTGGGACGATGGCGGGATGCGCGCAGTCCAGTACGACCAGTTCGGATCCGCCCCGTCGATCGTCGACCTGCCCGATCCGGTGGCACCGGACCACGGTGTCGTCGTCCGGGTCGCGGCCACCGGGGTGTGCCGCAGTGACTGGCACGCCTGGAAGGGGCACGACGACTCCGTCTCGCTGCCGCACGTCCCCGGGCACGAGTTCGCCGGTGTCGTCACGTCCGTCGGGGACGCGGTGACCCGGGTCTCGGTCGGTGACCGGGTGACCGCGCCCTTCGTGTTCGCCTGCGGGACGTGCCCGGAGTGCGTCGACGGCGCCACCCAGGTGTGCACGCGCCAGCAGCAACCCGGATTCACGCTGCCCGGTTCCCACGCCGAGTCGGTCGTCATCCCGCACGCCGACGTCAACGTGGTCGCGCTCCCGGACGCCGTGGGCTTCGCCGAAGCCGCGGCGCTCGGGTGCCGGTTCGGGACGGCGTACCACGCCCTGCACGCCCGAGGTCGGGTCGCCGCAGGGGAGTGGGTGGTCGTGTTCGGCTGCGGCGGCGTCGGTCTGTCGACGATCATCGTCGCGGTCGCGGCGGGCGCACAGGTCGTCGCGGTGGACGTCTCGCCGGCGGCGCTCGAACGTGCCGCGGCACTCGGCGCCGTCACCGTGCCGATGGACGGAGCGGCAGTCGCCGCGGTCCGCGCTCGCACCGACGGCGGCGCGCACGTCTCGATCGACGCCTTCGGCAGTCGAGCGACCTCAGTCGCAGCGGTCGCTTCCCTGCGCCCTCGGGGACGTCACGTGCAGGTCGGCCTGCTGCTCGACGACGAAGCCGAGCCGGTGATCCCGATGGGCCGCGTCATCGCTGATGAACTCGAACTGCTCGGCAGCCACGGCATCTCCGTGGGGGAGTACGCGGCGATGCTCGCCGACGTCGTCACCGGGCGACTGCGTCCGGACGACTCGATCGGTCGGACGATCGGTTTCGACGACCTGCCCGGCGCGATCGTCGCCATGGACCGTCCCGCCACGTCGGCCGGGATGACCGTCGCCGTCTTCTGACCTGCTCAGCGCTTCGGTCGGTACACCAGTCCGAGCGCGCCGCCGGCGAAGGCCTGAGAGCTGATCAGTTCGAGATCGAGCTCGTCCGTCAGGTCGGCGAACACGCCATCGCCTGACCCGAGCGCGACGGGCAGGACCGCTAGCCGGTACTCGTCGACCAGACCAGCCCGGACCAGGCTGCGACCGAACTCCGTCCCGCCCTGCGCGAGGACGTACCCACCGGACTCCTGCTTCAGCGCTGTCACCTCGGCTTCGAGCGGTCCGGCTGCGACTCGTGCACCCGTCCAGGTCGCCGCCGCGGGGGAGTCGGGGTCGGGGACCGGCACCGAGCGTGGATCGAAGTCGCGCTGTGTGGTGAAGACGACCTTGGGGATCCGGTTCATCGGTTCGGCGATCGGCCCGGGCGCCGTCGGCCAGAAACCTGAGATGATCTCGAAGGTCTTGCGGCCGAAGGCGTGCACGCCCGCACCAGCGACGACGTCGAGCACCCAAGCCATCGAGTCCGGACTCCCGCCGCGGAACATCCAGTCCGACTCAGCTCGGGGAGCGGCCACGAAGCCGTCCAACGACATCGACATCTTCAGGACGAGTTCACGCACGGGGAGCCGCTGTCCGGATCTGAGTTGACATAATATGCATTATCGGCGCACAGGTACGAGCGGCACCAGAGCGTTTCGTGAGCAGAAAAGGTCGGGTCCCACGCGCGGACCCGACCTTTCCTGCTCACGAAGCACATCGTCGGGCGACAGTGTCAGTCGACGGGCTTCGTCGGGACGTCGTCGGCGTCGATCTCGAGCGCCGCCGGTTCACCGCCCTGTTCTTCCAGGTTCTCCTGGTCGGTGTCCGGCTGCTCCGGCGTCTCGCTCTGGGTGGTCTCTTCGGCTGGGTCTGGCTGGCTGTAGCTCATGCGCCGGACGGTACGCTCACCGCGCTGATGACGTATCGGGGCTCCGTGCACGGCGCGCTACTGTCGGATGGCCGGTCGACGCCACGGGAGGAACGATGCCGCAAACGCTCGTCGGGCTGATCGGCGTCGGACTGCAGCGGTCGCTGACTCCCCTGATGCACGAAGCAGAGGGCCGGCTGCTCGGACTCGACTACGAGTACCGTCTTCTCGACCTCGACATGGTGGGCCGGACTGCGGCCGATCTACCGGAACTGCTCGCCACCGCCGAGGCCGAGGGGTACCGCGCGGTCAACGTCACGCACCCCTGCAAGCAGGCCGTCGTCCCGTTGCTCGACGCGCTCGATCCGCGCGCTGCCCGGATCGGTGCGGTCAACCTCGTGCTGTTCCGCGACGGCCACCGCATCGGGTACAACACCGACGAGACCGGCTTCCGGATCGCCGTGGAACGCGGCCTCGGATCGGTCGCCGGGCAGCACGTCGTGCAGTTCGGTGCCGGCGGTGCCGGCTCGGCGATCGCCCACGCGCTCGTCGGACTCGGTGTCCGGCGGCTCGACGTCGTCGATGCGGACGTCGGCCGCACGGAGGCGCTCGTCGCGACGCTCGAGCCACCGACCGACTCCCCCGTCGACGCCCGTGTCCTGGCGATGACCGATGCCGACGAGGTACTCGCGACGGCGGACGGAGCCGTCAACGCGACACCGCTCGGCATGAACGACGACCCGCGGCAGGCCTTCGACCCCGCGCTGCTCCCCCGAGGCGCCTGGGTCTCCGACGCCGTCTACTTCCCGCTCGAGACGCCGCTCGTCCGGTCGGCACGTGCGGCCGGATGCCGGGTGGTCGACGGTGGCTGGATGGCCGTCGGGCAGGCGGTCGCGAGCCTCCGACACATCACCGGGCTCGAGCCGGACCTCGACCGTGTGCGCGCTGCCTTCACCGGGTTCCTCGCCGAAGGGCGAACCGCCGGTGACCGGACCGGGCGCGAAGCCATCGGGTGAGCAGAAGAGGTCGAGTCCGGATGGCGGACTCGACCTCTTCTGCTCACGATGCACGCCCGCGGACGCACCGAGTGCGCCCGCGAACGCGCTCCATCACGACTGGGTGAGGATGACCGCCGTCAGGATGTAGCCGACGATGCCGATGACGATCGCGACGGCCGACAGGATGATGCCGGCGAGGACGGTGCCGCGGCTGCCCCCACGCTTGCGCGCCAGGATGCCGAGCACGAGCCCGATGATGCCGGCGATGATGCCGATCAGGGCGATGAAGATGCCGCCGACGACGCCGACGATGCCGAGCACCAGGGAGACGACACCGAAGGTGTTGGACTGAGCGGGCGCGTTGCCGGGGTTGGACATGGGAGCTCCTTCGATCAGGACGCCGATCCAGACCGGGTAGCCGATCGTGAGCGTCGATCAAACGCTATCCGAATCGCACCGGCAACGTTCAGGTTCTGCGCACGAACCTGTCCCCTGCTTCAGACGCCGACGTACGTCGCCAGGTGCTGGCCGGTCAGTGTCGAGCGAGCGGCGACGAGGTCGGCGGGCGTGCCCTCGAACACGATCCGGCCGCCGTCGTGCCCCGCGCCGGGCCCGAGGTCGATGATCCAGTCGGCGTGCGCCATGACGGCCTGGTGGTGCTCGATCACCACGACGGTCTTGCCCGAGTCCACCAAGCGGTCGAGCAACCCGAGCAGCTGGGCGACGTCCGCCAGGTGCAGTCCGGTGGTCGGTTCGTCGAGCACGACGATGCCGCCCGGCTCGCCGAGGTGCGTCGCGAGCTTGAGGCGCTGCCGTTCTCCGCCCGACAGCGTCGTGAGCGGCTGCCCGATGGTCAGGTAACCGAGTCCGACGTCGGCCAGGCGCGCCAGGATCGTGTGCGCAGCAGGTAGCGCGGCAGGACCGTCGGCGAAGAACGCCACGGCCTCGGCGACGGACATGCCCAGGACCTGGCTGATGTCCTTGCCGCCGAGCTGGTACCCGAGCACCGACTGGTCGAACCGTTTGCCGTCGCACTCCACGCACGGGGTGGCGATGCCCGCCATCATCCCGAGGTCGGTGTAGACGACACCGGCGCCGTTGCACGCGGGGCACGCGCCCTCGGAGTTCGCGCTGAACAGCGCGGGCTTCACGCCGTTGGCCTTCGCGAACGCCTTGCGGATGGGTTCGAGCAGCCCGGTGTAGGTCGCCGGGTTGCTGCGTCGGGAGCCGCGGATCCCGCTCTGGTCGATGGCCACGACACCCTCGCGATGCGCGAGCGAACCGTGGATCAGCGTGCTCTTGCCGGAACCGGCGACGCCCGTCACGACGGTGAGCACCCCGGTGGGGACGTCCACGTCGACGTCGTGCAGGTTGTGTGCCGACGCACCGCGGATCGCGATCGCCCCGTCGCACCGGCGGACGGCGGTCTTCACCGAGACGCGGTCGTCGAGGTGCTGACCGGTGATGGTCCCGCTCCCCCGCAGCCCCTGCACCGGACCCTGGTAGCAGAGCGTCCCGCCGCCGGAGCCGGCGCCCGGGCCGAGGTCGACGACGTGGTCGGCGATCGCGATCACCTCGGGCTTGTGCTCGACCACGAGGACGGTGTTGCCCTTGTCGCGCAGCCGCAGCAGCAGGCCGTTCATCCGCTCGATGTCGTGCGGGTGCAACCCGGTGCTCGGCTCGTCGAAGACGTACGTGACGTCGCTGAGGGACGACCCGAGGTGCTTCACCATCTTGACCCGCTGCCCCTCTCCCCCGGACAGCGTGCCGGTCGGGCGGTCGAGCGAGAGGTAGCCGAGACCGATCTCGACGAACGACTCGAGCAGGTCGCGGAGGCCGTCGAGCAGCGGCGCGACGCCGGGGTCGTCGATGGCCCGCAGCCACGGGACGACGTCGGTGATCTGCATCGCGCAGACGTCGGCGATGCTCCGGCCCGCGATCTTCGACGAGCGGGCGATGTCGTTCAACCGGGTGCCACCGCACGCCGGGCACGTCGTGAAGGTCACCGCACGGTCGACGAAGGCGCGGATGTGCGGCTGCATCGCCTCGCGGTCCTTCTGCAGCATCGAGCGGCGCACCCGGGGAACGAGCCCTTCGTACGTCATGTTGATGCCGGCGATCTTCTGCTTCGTGGGCTCGCGGTACAGGAAGTCGGCGCGCTCCTGCTCGGTGAAGTCGCGGATCGGGGTGTCCTTGTCGAAGTACCCGGACTCCGCGTACATCCGGACGTTCCACCCGTCGGTGCCGTAGCCGGGGATCGTGATCGCCCCGTCGCCGAGCGCCTTCGAGTCGTCGAACAGCTGCGTCAGGTCGATGTCGTTGACGAGCCCGCGCCCCTCGCAGTCGGCGCACATGCCACCGAGCCGGGTGAACGAGACCTTCTCGGCCTTGGCGTCCTTGCCCTTCTGCACGGTGATCGCTCCCCCGGCGGTGACCGTCGCCAGGTTGAACGAGAACGCGTTCGGACCACCCACGTGCGGGTCGCCCAGACGGCTGAAGAGCACCCGCAGCATCGCGTTCGCATCGGTGGCGGTGCCGACGGTCGACCGCGGGTCGGCGCCGATGCGCTCCTGGTCGACGACGATCGCGGTGGTCAGGCCGTCGAGCAGGTCGACGTCGGGTCGTGCGAGCGACGGCATGAAGCCCTGCACGAAGGCGCTGTACGTCTCGTTGATCATCCGCTGCGACTCGGCGGCGACGGTGCCGAACACGAGCGAGCTCTTGCCGGACCCGGACACACCGGTGAACACCGTGAGTCGACGCTTCGGCAGGTCGACGTCGATCCCCTGCAGGTTGTTGGCGCGGGCACCGCGCACGCGGATCCGGTCGTGGCCGTCGGCGGCGTGCACGCTCCGGCTCTGGGCGGCGTCGTCACCGGAACTGGTATGCATGTCGATCAGCGTACCGGCGGGTACCGACACCGACAAGACAACCCGGCACCATGCACGCCTGCTCACCCGGTGCGCGGTTCCGCGCACCGTGCGCACCTTCTCACCCCGTGCGCGCTTCCGCGCACCGTGCAGCGTCACGAGCGCGCACCACGCCACCAACCCCGCGCCGGCCGACGGACCCGGCACCGTGCGTTGGACGCAACCCACCACCGGACGGGAGGCACGGGTCAGGCCCGCACCGGGCCTCCCGTCAGCACCGTGCGGACCTTCTCACCCCGTGCGCGGTTCCACGCACCGTGCAGCGCCACAAGCGCGCACCACGCCACCAACCCCGCACCGGCCGACGGAGCCGGCACCGTGCGTTGGACGCAACCCACCACCGGACGGGAGGCACGGGTCAGGCCCGCACCGGGCCTCCCGTCAGCACCGTGCGGACCTTCTCACCCCGTGCGCGGTTCCACGCACTGTGCAGCGCCACAAGCGCGCACCACACCACCAACCCCGCACCGGCCGACGGACCCGGCACCGTGCAGACGACGGCCGGGTCAGACGACGGCCGGGTCAGCTCACGGCGAACCGACGCACCAGCTCCGGCAGCTCCGCCGGTTCGAACGGCTCGTCGGTGGCGTCGAGCTCGTCGGCAGTCCACCAGCGCGACGCGAGGATGTCGACCCGCTCGTCGTCGGTCCACTCGGCGTCCGACAACTCGAAGCCCGGGGTGCGCACGACGTAGAACTCGCTGTGGCCGCGGTCGTGGTCGGCAAGGTCCCACTCGACGGTGAAGTCCCAGGACCAGACCGGCTCGCCCGGGTCGTCGATGACGATGCCGGTCTCCTCGCGCAGCTCGCGGATCGCCGCGTCGCGGTGGTCCTCGCCGGGGTCGACCCCGCCACCCGGCGTGATCCACCGGTGCGCGCCGTCCGACGACGGCGAGTTCGTGTCCATCAGGAACACGCGACCCTCGGGGTCGAGCAGGATGATGCGGGAGGTTCGGCGCAGGCCGGGCTTGGCAGTCACCCGCCCGACGCTAGCCGACGAAGCCGCTGACGTCGCCGACGAGCTTGGTGTGGTCGGCGGGGATCGGATCGATCGCGGCGAGGGCGATCTCGGCCGCGAACTCCGACACGCTGTAGAGCTTGCCGACCTCTTGCCGGCGGCCCTCGATCGCGCCGGGGTTCAGGCGGTTCAGCAGGGTCGCGGTGATCGTGCCCTCGATCATGTCGCCGGAGACGACGACGAACTCGATGCCGGCGGCCTCGAGCTGCGGGATGAGCTCACGCAGGGCGAGTTCGCCGGCGCGCTTGCTCTTGGCGACGGGAACGTACTCGTCCATCGTCTCGGCGGTCTCGACGAAGTGGGCCTGGTGGCTCGTGACGAAGACGACGCGCGACCCGGCGGGCATGTGCGGCACGGCGGTCTGGAGCATGTCGACCTGCGCGTCGCGGTTCAGGCGGAGCGCGTAGTCCTCGCCGAGGCCGGACTCCATGCCGCCCGAGGCGTTCAGGACGAGCAGGTCGATGCCGCCCCACTCCTGCACGACGGTGTCGACGAGCGCCTGCACCGACTCGTGGTCGGTCAGGTCGGCGCCGATCGCCAGGGCGGAGCCACCGGCTGCGACGACCTTCTCGGCGATCTGCTCGGCGCGCTTGGCCTTGTTGCGGTAGTTCACGACGACCTTGGCGCCGGCCTCGGCCAGGTACCCGACGGTGTCGGCGCCGATGCCGCGCGACGAGCCGGTGACGACGGCGCGCGTGTCGGTGAGGGATCCGGGGGCGAGGGGGTTGCTCACAGTCGTGTTCTCCAGGTCGTGTTCCGGCCGGTCGGCCGCATCGAGCCTACCAATCGCCTGCACGGCCGACCGACCCTCCTGATATGTTGAACGGAGTTGTACCGGCCGTCGCGACGCTGCGAGCCACGGCGCGCGACCGAGGGAGGGAGATCGCGTGAACGGAATCGATTGGATCCAGACCATCGTCTGGATCGGACTCGTGTTGCTGCTGGGAGTGGTCGAGATCTTCACCCTCGACTTCATCTTCATCATGCTCGCGGCCGGAGCCGCCGGTGGGTTGATCGCCGCCTTGCTCGGCGCCCCGTGGTGGCTGTCCGCCATCATCTCCGCCGTGCTCGCGCTCGTGCTGCTGTCGCTCGTGCGACCGCGCCTGCTGCTCATGCTCGGCCGAGGCGCCGACCCGCACCGCACGAACATCGAGGGGCTCATCGGGCTCCCCGGCACCGTCGCCGTCGCGTTCACATCATCTGCTCCCGGTCAGGTCCGCCTGGCCAACGGCGAGACCTGGAGCGCGCGGTTCGCCGTGGGCGCCATCGACCGCACACCGCCACTCGGCACCCCCGTGGTCGTCGAGTCGATCGAGGGGTCGACCGCGGTCGTGCGCCTCGCAGAAAGGGCCACCTCGTGACCATCACACCCGGGACGATCGCACTGCTCGTCCTGATCCTCGTCGTCGTCATCTTCGTGATCGTCGTCCTGGCCAAGGCGATCCGCATCGTCCCGCAGGCCACCGCGGGCATCGTGGAACGCCTCGGCAAGTACCACAAGACGCTCTCGCCGGGCCTGAACCTGCTCGTGCCGTTCATCGACCGCCTGCGGCCCCTGCTCGACATGCGTGAGCAGGTCGTGTCGTTCCCGCCGCAGCCGGTGATCACCGAGGACAACCTCGTGGTCTCCATCGACACCGTCGTGTACTTCCAGGTCACCGACGCCCGCGCGGCGACGTACGAGATCGCGAACTACCTCGGCGCCGTCGAGCAGCTCACCACCACCACGCTCCGCAACGTCGTCGGTGGCCTCAACCTCGAAGAGGCCCTGACCAGCCGCGACAACATCAACGGTCAGCTCCGGGTCGTGCTCGACGAAGCGACCGGCAAGTGGGGCATCCGCGTCGGCCGTGTCGAGCTCAAGGCGATCGAGCCGCCCGTGTCCATCCAGGACGCCATGGAGCAGCAGCTGCGTGCCGAGCGGAGCCGTCGTGCCGCGATCCTGCAGGCCGAGGGCACCAAGCAGTCGCAGATCCTCGAGGCCGAGGGGCAGCGGCAGGCCGCCATCCTCGCGGCCGAGGGTGACGCCAAGGCCCAGGTGCTCCGCGCCGAGGGTGAAGCCTCCGCCATCGCCACGGTCTTCGAGGCCATCCACACCGGTGACCCCGACGACAAGCTGCTCTCGTACCAGTACCTGCAGATGCTCCCGAAGATCGCCGAGGGCACCGCGAACAAGCTCTGGATGATCCCGAGCGAGTTCACCGAGGCACTGTCCGGCATCGCGAAGGGCTTCTCCGGCGGACGCAGTGGCAGCGGCCCGGTCGCCGGCGCCGGCTCGGGCGGGGACTTCCTCTCCCGCATCTCCAAGCTCGCGAACGAGAGCCTGGCGAACACCGCCGCTGCCGGGTCCGCCGGCACGACCATGCCGCGTGCGGACGCCACCGCCGCGGACATCGTCCCCGAGTCCGACCTCGACGCACGACTGGCCGAGTCGAACCGGAGCGTCGACGCGCACCTCGCAGCCGCCGACGACGCGACCGCCGAGAAGGTCGACGACGCACCGGCCCCGCAGACCGACGCCGCGCAGCACCCGAACGACGAAGCGTCGGGACACCGCACCAGCGACGGCTCCGGCCGACGCTGACCCGCACCACCACGAACGACGATGCCCGCCCCGGGGAACCGGGGCGGGCATCGTCGTTCGTCAGGTGGTGGTGTCAGGCACCGCGTCGTGCACGGAGGACCTGCAGGCGCTCCTCGAGGAGCTCCTCGAGTTCCTCGCGCGAGCGACGCTCGAGCAGCATGTCCCAGTGGGTGCGGGGCGCCTTGACGTCCTCTGCTGCGACCTCGACGGGGATGCCGTCGTCACCGAGCAGGCGTCCTTCGCGGCCGGAGCGTGGCTCCGACCAGGTCTGGGGCACGTCTGCGTCAGCGGAGAAGACGATGTCGAAGGTCTCCCCCGAATCGGTCTGGTAGACCGCGCGCTTGCGGTCCGAGAGCTCGACGCCCTCTTCGCTCTGGAGACTCTGACTCCCGAGCCGCATGCCGCGGAGACTCCGATCAGCCATGTGTGTGCTCCTCTCGCTCGTCTGCCCTCCACAACACTGTCCCACGCCCCGTCGTTCCCGACTGGGCGCATTCACAGTCCGTTCCCAGTGCGTGGCCCCGATGCACAGGATCACAGCCTCGGACGGACAGGGACGCGGCGGCGGATCAGGAGCGGTTGCGGCGTCCCCACGGTGCGCAGGCGAGCAGCACGAGGAGTCCGCCGAGCGACAGGAACAACGCGATCGACCCCGAAGCGAGCGACGCCGGAGTCGTCGAGGTACCGAGCGGCACGTCGGTCACCATCGAGGTCGCGGTGTACTCGGGGACCCGGTCGATGGTGCGTCCGGACGGGTCGATGACCTGCGAGGCGCCGACGGTCGAGATGTTGACGAGGGACCGACCGGTCTCGATCGCCCGCATCCGTGCGATCTCGAGTTGCTGCAGGTTCTCGTCGGTGCCGGAGAAGTCCGCGTTGTTCGTCTGCGCGAGGATCACCTGCGCTCCCCCGCGCACCATGTCGCGGGTCAGCCCGTCGTCGACGATGTCGAAGCAGATCGCGATGCCCGCCTTGATCCCCGCCACCGGCAGGACGTTCGGTTTCGTCCCCGGCGTGTAGTCGCGCTGCAGCAGGCCGATCAGGGACGGCGCGAGCTTCGAGAAGAACCACCGGTCCGGCACGTACTCGCCGAAGGGCACCGGGCGCTTCTTGTCGTAGGACGACTGCCAGCCGTCGGCGGTCCACACGAACGACGTGTTGTGCAGCACCCCGGACGGCGTCTGCGTGATGGCTCCGGCGACCAGCGACGCACCGACCGAGTCGACGACGGCGTCGAGCGACGACGCGATCACGGGCTGCTGGCGCGGGTCGAACTCGGCGGAGGCCTCGGGCCACACGACGAGGTCGACGCCCTTCGCATCGACGTCGGTCGCCGCGACCTGCGCCGCCAGGACCTCGCCCGGCGCCGCACGGTCGAAGTACCCGGCCGGCCCGTTGCCCTGCACCGACTCGATCCGGATGGTGCCGGAGGTCGCGGTCGGCCAGGCCGGCACCGCCAGCACGGCGGCGACCAGCAACCCGGCCGTCGCGACCCGGACCGGCAGCCGCAGGGTCGCGCCCGGCGCCCGCGGGGACACGAGGGCGAGCGACACGACGACCGCGACGCAGTAGACGACCACGAACGTCACCCCGAGGACGCCGACGTACGCGGCCAGGTGGGTGAACGGACCCTGCGACTGCGACAGGCCGACGCGCCCCCAGGCGAAGCCGCCGTACGGCCAGCTCCCGGAGAACCACTCGCGTCCGGTCCACAGTGCGGCGACCACGGCCGGGAGGCCCCACACGCGTCCGGCGGTCGAGGGCACCACGCGCGCGACCCAGCGGTACGCGAGGGCGATCGCGACGCTGCCGAGGGCGAAGAACGCCGCCTCCAACAACGCCAGTGCGAACCACGGGACGGGTCCCAGGTAGCGCCCAGCCCACGAGATGGCCGGGATCCAGAACGCGGCACCGGCCACGTAGCCGAGCCACGCGGCCCTGCGGGCACGCTGGCCCATCGCGGCGAGCAGCATGCACGCGAGCGCCGGGAAGGCCAGGAACCACCAGCCGGGCGACGGGAACGCGAGCGCGAAGAGCACCCCGCCGATGACGGCCAGGGGCAGCGCGCTGCCCAGCGGGAGCGCCGCGAACGGGCCGTCCGCGACCGCACCGCGGCCCACGCGCGCGGGCACCCCGCGCACACCGGTCTCCGGAACCCGCACCGTGCCTCCTGTCAGACCGCGGCGTAGGCGACGATGCCGCGGCGCACCGCGTCGGTCGCACGTCGGGCGGTCTGGGCGAGGTCGTCGTCACCGGCGTTCCGGATCTGGTCGAGCAGGTCGATGACCTGCTTCGACCAGCGGACGAAGTCGCCGGCGGGCAGGTCGAGGGTGCGGAGGACGTCGTCGAGGGCCGAGCCGGAGGCCCAGCGGAACATGCCGACCGCCATCGCCGGGGTGGGCGGCACCGAACCGGCCAGACGGGCGTCGCGCTCGATGTCGTCGAGGCGCGACCAGATCGTCAGGGTCTCGTCGAGCGCCGGACGGAACGCGCCGCGCGGCAGTGCGTGCTCGGTGCCGGGGGCGTCGTCGCGGCGGGGCTGGTAGATGATCGTGGCGGCCATCGCGGCGAGCTGCGCCGGGGTGAGGTCCTTCCAGACGCCCGCCTCGAGGCACTCGGCGACGAGCAGGTCGCGGTCACCGTAGATGCGCTGCAGGCGGCGACCACCAGCGGCCACGGTGGCCTCGCCGTTGCCGGCGTCGACGAGGTAGCCGAGCTGCAGGAGCACGTCGGTGACCCGGTCGAACGTGGTCGCCACGGCACCGGTGCGGGACCGGATCTGCTGGAGCAGCTTGTCGTTGACGCGCTTGAGCTTCCACCAGCGCTCCGCCCAACGGGCGTGCGCCTCGCGGTCGGGGCAGGCGTGGCAGGGGTGCCGCTGCATCTGGCGACGGACCGCCGTGATCGCGGCCTGCCGTTCCTGCCGTGCGCCGTGCGAGGCCTCGCGCCCACCGGGCACGTTCGTGCGCTCGAGGTCGGAGAGCTCGCGGCGGAGCGTCGAGTACTCGGTGAAGTCGCCGAGGTGGCACTGCATGGCCTCGCGGTAGCCCTCGAGGGACTCCTGCTGCGAGCGGACCTTGCGGGCCAGGTCGACCACGGACCGGTCGGCCTGGAACTGCGCGAACGAGGTCTCGAGGACCTCACGCGTGCGCTGCCGCCCGAACTGGTCGATCAGGTTGACGGCCATGTTGTACGTCGGCTTGAACGACGAGTTCAGCGGGTAGGTGCGTCGGCTGGCGAGCGAGGCGACGGCCTGCGGGTCGAGGCCGTCGGTCCACTGGATGACCGAGTGCCCCTCGACGTCGATGCCACGGCGTCCGGCACGCCCGGTGAGCTGGGTGTACTCCCCCGGGGTGATCGGGACACGGGCCTCGCCGTTGAACTTCTCGAGCTTCTCGAGCACCACCGTGCGTGCGGGCATGTTCACACCGAGCGCGAGGGTCTCGGTGGCGAACACCACCTTGAGCAGCTTGCGTTGGAAGAGGTTCTCGACCACTTCCTTGAACGCGGGGAGCATGCCGGCGTGGTGCGCGGCGACCCCGCGCTCCAGGCCCTCGAGGAACTCCCAGTAACCGAGGACGGCGAGGTCCTCGTCCGGCAGGGTGCGGCAGTGGTACTCCGCGGTCTCGCGGATCTCGTTGCGCTCCGGGACCGTGGTGAGCGACAGGCCGGAGCGCAGGACGTTGCGGACGCCCTGGTCGCACCCGGCGCGGCTGAACACGAAGAAGATCGCGGGCAACAGCATCCGCTCGTCGAGCATGTGTGCGATGCGTTCGCGGTGCAGTTTCTCGGTACGCGGCCCACGGCGGTCGTGGTATCCCCCACGCCCTCGTCCGCCACGGTGGCCGCCGCCGTGCCGTTCGCTGCGCGAGGCACCGCCGACCATGCGGAGCAGTTCCGGGTTGACGCGGTTCGTCGCCGCCGCACCGCTGGAGTCGAACAGGTCGACCATCTTCGAACCGACCAGGACGTGCTGCTCGAGCGGGACCGGGCGGTCTTCCGACACGATGACGTCGGTGTCCCCGCGGACGGCCTGCAGCCAGTCGCCGAACTCCTCCGCGTTGGACACCGTCGCGCTGAGCGAGACCAGCCGGACCTCGGTCGGCAGGTGCAGGATCACTTCTTCCCACACCGCACCGCGGAACCGGTCGGCCAGGTAGTGGACCTCGTCGAGGACGACCCAGGCCAGGTCGTCGAGCAGGTCGGAGTCGGCGTAGATCATGTTCCGCAGGACCTCGGTCGTCATCACGACGACCCGCGCCCGCGGGTTCACGTTCGTGTCACCGGTGAGCAGGCCCACCTCGGACTCGCCGTAGACCTCGACCAGCTCGGCGTACTTCTGGTTGCTCAGGGCCTTCATCGGCGTCGTGTAGAACACCTTCGCCGTCGGCTGCCGCATCGCCAGCCAGATCGCGAACTCGGCCACGATCGTCTTGCCGGCACCGGTCGGCGCGGCCACGAGGACGCTGCGGCCCTGGTCGAGGGCGTCGCACGCGGCGAACTGGAACGGGTCGAGGTCGAAGCGCAGGTCGGCGCGGAACAGCTCCAGGTTGCGGGAGCGGTTCCGGACCTTGGCGGCGGCGAAGCGCTCGGCCGCGCTGAGGTCCGCGCCCGTCACAGGCCGTACTCTTCGTCGAGCTTGGCCTGCTTCTTCGCCACCCTGCGGTCGTGGAACCAGGCCACGACGCACGCGGCGATGTAGAGCACCACCATCGGGACGGCCAGCAGGAACATCGAGATGACGTCGGCGCTCGGCGTGACGATCGCGCAGAAGACCAGGATGCACAGGATCGCGATGCGCCAGGACTTGATGATCGCCGCCGCCGACAGGACGCCGACGAAGTTCAGCAGCACGATGAAGACCGGCAGCACGAACGCGATGCCGACCGCGACGATGAGCTTGATGACGAAGTCGTAGTACGCCTTCGCGTCGACGATCGAGGTGTCCTGGCTCGACACGAAGCTGCCGAGGATGCCGACCACGTGGGGCAGGATGTACCACCCGAAGTAGCACCCGGCGAAGAACAGCGGGATCGCGGTGCCGAGGAAGCCCCACACGTACTGCTTCTCGCGCCGGACCAGGGCGGGCACGATGAACGCCCAGATCTGGTAGAGCCACACCGGGCTGGCGATGACGATGCCGATCGTGATCGCGATCTGCAGCTTGAGGTCGAACGCGCCCGTGATCATCGGGAAGTTCAGCTCGGCCGTGTGCCCGCCGACCTTGGCGAGCTCGGCCACCGGTGCCCGGAGCGAGTCCAGCACGAACGGGGTCAGGAACCATCCACCGACCGCGGCGATGACCACGGCGATCACTGCGCGGAACAGGCGGTTGCGCAGCTCGATGAGGTGCTGCCCGAGCGACATGCGGCCTTCGGCGTCGTTGTCACGGCGCCCTTGCCGCCTCGCTCGCCCGCGCGCGGTCGTCGAAGCCATGGGTCGATCCTACGGGGTGGGGACCGACAGTTCGGCGCGCTCCGTGCGAACGCACATGCAGAGGCGGCCAGCCGGCCCGGTCAGCCGGCGGCGAGGGCGGCGGCGGCGAAGTCGCGCACCGCGTCCCGCGCGGCGGGCGGGTCGAGCACCACGGCGCGGCCGGGCAGCCCAGCGACGAGCCGGACCACGCCGTCGAAGCCGTTCGACGCCGCGAGCCGGATGCGTACACGCGCCTCGGCGTCGGGGGCGTCCGCGGTGTCGGCGAGGAAGTCGGCCACGAGCGGCAGCGACGACGAGTCGAGTTCGACGGTGACGATGACGTCCTCTGCCGACTGCTGGAACAGCGTGTCCGGGATCACCACCTGGTCCGCCGACTTCTCCACCGCACGGTCGTCGACGCGTGCACCGGACATCCGGTCGAGGCGGAAGGTCCGGAGCGCCTGCCGGTCGAGGTCCCAGGCGCGGAGGTACCAGTCGGTGTCGATCGACTCGACGCGGAGCGGGTCGACCCGGCGGGTGCCGCCCTGGGTGCGCGGACCGGCGTACTCGAAGGACAACCCGCGGCCGCCGGCCATCGCACGACGGATCGTGGCGAGGGCGACGTCGTGCAGGTCCTGCCCCACGGCCACCGTCGAGGCGGCACCGCCGGCACCGCGCGACAGCTTCGCCATGAGTGCTCGGATGGCGTCGCGGTCAGCGGCCTCGGGCAGCGCGGAGAGGTACTGCAGCCCGGCGATGAGCGCCGAAGCCTCTCGCGCGGACAGTCGGGGCGAGTCGTCGATGGCGACGAGGTTCGTGAGGACGATCATCTCGTTCTGGTCGAAGTCGTCCCAGGCGATGTCGAACAGGTCGCCGTGCTGGTACTGCATCGTCTCGCCGGGGACCCCCGACACCGCGATGAGCTCGACGGCGCGGCGGATGCGGGCCTCGGGGACGCCGAAGTGGCGCGCGGCCTCGGCCACGGAGACGCGCTCGCGGTCGATCAGGTACGGCACCAGGGCGAGCAGGAAGGCGAGCTTGTCCTGCGCCTGCAGGGGTTGGGCGTCAGCCACGGGCGGACTCCTCTCCGTCGCTGTGGTCGCGCACGAGCGCACGGAGCCGCTCGACGACGCGCAGCCGCAGGTCCTCCGGCTCGAGCACCCGGACCTCGGGTCCGAAGGCGGCGAGTTCCTCAGCCAGGATCTGCGGGTCGACGTGGTGCAGCACGAGTGCGCCGTCGGCGTCGGTCTCGGTGTCACGACGGCGGGCGAGCCGCCGCTCGGCGTCGGAGCCGGGGGTCACCGCGATGCGCGCCGTGCGGGCTGACCAGATCCGTTCGAGTTCGGCGAGCGTGCGCTCCCCCGCGCCCACCGGGGCGGTGTGCTGCCCGACGTCGTACTGCGTGACGGGTCCGACGATGCGTGAGAGCAGGTAGTTCTTGTCCGAGTCCGTGGCGAACTCGTGGGCGGCGAGCATCCAGCGGCCGCCGTGCTGCACCAGGGCGAGCGGGGCGAGCTCGCGACGACGGGCCTCGTGCTGGCCCGGCGTGATGTAGTCGAACCGGACGGCGGCACCGCGGTCGAGGGCGGAGCGGAGCGGCTCGAACGCCGCGTCGCGTGCTCGGAGCCGCGGGGCGTACGCGTCGACGCCGAGCTGGAGTGCGCCGTCGTCGTCCTCGGAACCCGCGGACCGGACCTTCAGCAGCCCGCGACGCGAGTCAGCGGACAGCGCGCCTTCGCGCCAGGCCATGGCGGCCAGCGACAGCAGGGCCGACTCGTCCGGGGTGAAGCGGACGTCGACGGGCAGGTCGTACTCGCCCTTCGGGATCCGGTAGCGCAGCGTCTGGTTGTTGCCGGCGGCGCCCGGTGTCTCGATGGTCTCGAGCGGGATGCCGAGCTCGCGGACGTCGTCCTTGTCGCGCTCGAACTGCCGCTCGAGCGAGGCGTTGTCCCCACCCGGTGTGAACCGCTGGCGGTAGCCCTGCACGTTGGTCAGGATCTCCGCCTTGGTCAGCCCGGACTCCGTCGAGAGCAGCGCGAGCACGAGGCTGAACAGCCGCTCCTCTGCGGGCACACGGGGCACACGGGTCGCTGGCACGAGGCGATCCTACGGCAGCGCGGGTGCACCGGAGTGCACCCGCGCCGCGGTCGGTGGACGGTGTGGGAGCGTCAGCTCGACATCGCTCCGAGCACGTCGATGACGTACGCGTAGGCGGTGCCCTGCTGGTTCACGACGGCCAGGACCTGGTCGCCGACGTGGTGCCCGACGATGGCGTTCCGCACGCCCTCGTCGACCTGGCCCTTGGTGAGCGGCACGGTCTGCGCGCCCGAGCCGTCGGTCCAGCTGGAGCCGGCCACGGACGGGTCAGCGCCCCACGTCACGGCGGTGTACTTGATGACCGCGGTGTCCTTGGCGGTGAGCACGCGACCGGACCCCTTGCGGAGCAGGTGCGTCTCGTTCGACTTCGGCGCGTTCCACGACGGGATCGTGATGCCGGGGGCGCCGGACGGTGCGAGCACGACGGCGGGCATCTTGTCGCCAGCGAGCTGCGGGGTGCCGGTCGCGCGGGCGTCGAAGGCCCGCTTGACGTCGATGACGGCGATGACGGCGTCCTCGGTCTTCGCCGACGAGCCGCTGTCGGTGGTCGCGCTGGTGTCCGAGCTGCTGAGGGCGCTCTTCGGCAGCGCGACGGCCAGGCGGTCGCCGACCTGCGCGCACTCGAGCGACTCGCCGAGGGCGCCGTAGTTGCTCGCACCGGCGGTGATCGGAGCCGTCTGCCCGGAGTACCCGCTGGTCTGCGCGACCTCGCCGGTGGCGCCGTCGACGAGCGTGTACTCGATCAGGACGGGGGTGCCGTCGTCGATCGTGCGGCCGTCGCCCTGCTTCAGGACGGAGACCTGCGTGCCCTTCGTGGTGAGTCCGCTCGGGATCGACACCTTCGGCTCCTTGCCGAACGCGCCGGTGGCCGTCACCGCTTCGGACGCCGCACCGGGTGCGGCGCAGCTCGAGGGGGTGGTGCCGGCGCCGTTCGAGGCGCACGCCGTGAGCGACGCCACGAGACCGATGGTGACCAGGAGTGCGGGGATGGTGCGCACGGACCCTCTTTCCGTTCGATGCAGGACGAGCACGACCGTCAGCCTACCGTTCGCCGTCGGTCGGCTCGGACGCGTCGCTGACGGGCTCGGACCCCTCGGCAGCGGCTGCTGCGGACCCGGCCTCGGCAGCGGCGACCTTGCGGGCCTGTGCCGCCGACTGCCGTGCGACCTTGCGGAGCTTCTTGTCGCTCGTCGCGCGCTCGCCCACGGCGCCGGGGGTCCAGGCTTCGATGTCCTCGTCGGAGAACTCGACCTTGCCCGCGCGGCGCTTCAGGTTCGGCAGGACGGTGCCGTCGGCGAGACGACGGGCCGTGATGAGGAACCCGGTGTGCCCGACCATGCGGTGGTCCGGTCGGACGGCGAGCCCCTCGACGTGCCAGGTGCGCACCAGGGTCTCGCTCGGCATCGGGTCGGTGAAGCGGCCGGTGTCGCGCAGGGCCTCGGCAGTGCGGGACAGCTGGGTGACGGTCGCGACGTAGCAGACGATGAGTCCGCCGGGCACGAGGGCGTCGGCTGCGGCGTCGACGCACTCCCACGGCGCGAGCATGTCGAGCACCACGCGGTCGACACTCTGCTCGTCGACGGCGCCGGGCAGCTCCTCGACCAGGTCTCCGACGGTCACCGACCAGTTGTCCGGGACGGCGCCGAGGAACGTGCCGACGTTGCCCTGTGCGATCGCGGCGAACTCCTCGCGACGCTCGAAGGACTGCAGCTGCCCCGTCGGACCGATCGCCCGCAGCAGGAACAGGGAGAGGGCACCGGAACCGACGCCGGCCTCGACCACCCGGGCGCCCGGGAAGACGTCCGCGAACGCCACGATCTGGGCGGCGTCCTTCGGGTAGACGATGGCGGCACCGCGCGGCATCGACATCACGTAGTCGTTGAGCAGCGGACGGAGCGCGAGGTACTCGTCGCCCGTGCTGGCCCGGATCACCGAGCCGTCGGGCTGGCCGATGACGTCGTCGTGCCGCAGGACCCCGCGGTGCGTGTGGTACTCGCCGGCGGTCTCGAGGGACAGCGTCGTGAGCTTGCCCTTCGGGCCGGTGAGCTGCACTCGGTCGCCGGCCCGGAACGGGCCACGCGGCGGCGTGTGGGGCGCGCCACCGGCGGTGTGCGGCAGGGCCGCTGTCGGGTCGTCGGTGTGGCTCATCGGGTGACTCCCTCGGTGTCCGCAGCGTGCGCCGGGTCAGGAGCCGGGCCTCCCGTCACGGCAGCGCGCGCGGCCAGCGCCGGCCCCGTCAACTCGACCAGGCGGTCGACGTCGACACCCGACAGGGTGGTCAGGTGCACGTCACCGCCGGCGATCTCGGACAGCGGGACGATGTGCTCGACGGCGACCGTGACGGCGCCGGAGGCGACGGCCGAGGCGACGCCGGTGGCGGAGTCCTCGATCGCGACGCACGCGGTCGGCTCGACGCCGAGCTGGGCGGCGGCGGAGAGGTAGGCGTCCGGGTACGGCTTCGGACGGTCGACGTCGTCACCGGCCACGACGACGCGGAACCCGCGCTCGCCCAGTGCCTCGGCGGCGACGAGTGCCATCTTGCGGCGGGACATCGTCACCAGCGCGGTGGGGATGCCGCGGGCGTGGAGCTCCTCGACGAGTTCGCGGGCACCCGGGCGCCACGGCAGCTCACCTGCGCGCAGGTGCTCCATCACGTATTCGGTCATCCACTGGATGATCTCCTCGACCTCCATGTCGACGCCCTTGGCGCGCAGGAGCTCGCCGGAGCGCTCGAGGCCGGAGCCGACCAGGGACAGGCCGTCCTCGTGGGTCCACTCGGCGCCGTAGCGGTTCGTCAGGTCGACCTGGGAGCGCTGCCAGATCGGCTCGGTGTCGATGATCGTGCCGTCCATGTCCCACAGCACGGCTGCGGGCGGGACGAGGGCAGGAGGATGCGCGGTCACGGGCGACGAGTCTACCGGGGCCGTTCCGCTGGGCGCGGACGGGCATGCCCGCGGGCGTCGCCGGGGCCTACAGTGGATGCCTGCATCGTGTCCGGCCGGGTGCCTCGTCGTGCCCGCCCCGCTCCGCTCCACCACCAGGAGGTCCGCTCCGTGCCACAGCACTCCCCCTTCAGCGACGGCCGGTTGCTCGTCGTCGCCTTCGAGGGCTGGAACGACGCCGGCGAAGCCGCGAGCGGACTCGCCCGCCGCATCGTCGAGTCCCTCGGGCTCGACGAGCTGCGCGAGCTCGACGGGGAGCGGTACGTCGACTACCAGTTCAACCGTCCGACCATGGGATCCGACGAGACCGGCGCCCGCGGGGTGCAGTGGCCCCGCATCGTGCTGCACGGCCCCGGGGCCGAGGGCCGTCCGGTCATCGGCGCCACCGGCTCCCCGACCGACCGCGACGTGTTCGTCCTCGTCGGTCCGGAGCCCTCCCGCACCTGGCGCGGCTTCTGCGCCGAGATCATCGACCTCGCCGACGTGTACTCGATCGACGCCGTCGTCTTCGTCGGCGCGATGCTGGCCGACGTGCCGCACACCCGACCGATCTCGGTCTTCGTCTCGAGCGAGAACGCAGGCGTCCGCACCGCGTTCGACGTCGACAAGTCCTCGTACGAGGGTCCGACCGGCATCCTCGGCGTCCTGGCCGACGCGATGGACAAGGCCGGGCTGACCACGCTGTCGCTCTGGGCCTCGGTCCCGCACTACGTGCACAACTCGCCGTCGCCCAAGGCCACCCTCTCGCTGCTCGACAAGATCGAGGAGCTCACCGACGTCACCGTGCCCCGTGGCACCCTGCTCGACGACGCCACCGAGTGGGAGGACGGCATCGACGCCCTCGCTGCCGACGACGAGGACATGGCCTCGTACATCGGGCAGCTCGAGCAGGCCCGCGACACCGTCGACTCCCCCGAGGCCTCGGGCGACGCGATCGCGCAGGAGTTCGAGCAGTACCTGCGGCGCCGCGAGCACAAGGACGGCAAGGACGGCGGTACCGCTGGTGGCGAGGGGCCCTGGCGGCCCCCGCAGCCGCCCCAGCAGTAGCCGACACCCCGCTCGGTTCCGCCGAGAGGTCGCGGACTGTCGGCTGCCGCCAGCCTCGGCGACAGTTCGTGACCTGTCGCCGGCACGCACGCGACGTGTTGCGACCGCACGGCGGACGGGAGGCACGGGGCGGGTCCGCCACGGGCCTCCCGTCCGGGGGTCGCGAACGGTCACGGCAGCCCGCTCACCTCCGCAGGGTGGTCGCGAATTGTCGGTTGCCGCTCGCTCAGGCGACAGTTCCTGACCGAACGGCGACCGGCACACGACGTGTCGTCACCTGTCGACGCAGGCCGACAACGACGCCGCCGGCCCGAGCTCAGGCCAGACGGATGCCGAGCAGCGCGTCGATCAGGTCGGCGAGCTCCGGCGTGCACGCAGTGCCCCCGGCGATCGCAGTGTCGACCGCGGCGACCGCACCCGGCGTGTCGAGGTCGTCGGACACCCGCGCCCGGATCCGGGACGCCACGTCGGCCGCATCGTCGGCGTGCCCGGCGGATGCACCCGATGCCCAGGCGTCCCAGGTCGCCAGGCGCGTCGTGGCACTCGTGAGCTCGGCGTCGAACCACTCCCAGTCGTCGGAGTACTTGTGCGACAGCAGCGCGAGCCGGATCGCGCGGGGGTCCGCGCCGTCGTCGAGCAGCCCCCGCACGGTGACGAGGTTGCCGAGCGACTTCGAAATCTTCGTGCCCTGGTAGGCGATCATCCCGGTGTGCACGAACGCGTGTGCCAGGGGCTGGTGCGCCAGGGCCGCTGCGTGTCCCGCGCTCATCTCGTGGTGCGGGAAGACGAGGTCACTGCCGCCGCCCTGCACGCTGATCGGCAGGCCGAGGCGGTCGCCGGCGATGACGCTGCACTCGATGTGCCAGCCGGGCCGGCCGGGGCCGATCTCGGAGTCCCAGCTCGGCTCACCGTCGCGGGCCGCACGCCAGAGCAGCGGGTCGAGCGGGTCGCGCTTGCCGGGTCGCTCCGGGTCGCCGCCGCGCTCGGCAGCGAGCGTGAGCATGGTCTCGCGGTCCAGGCCGCTCTCGTCGCCGAGCGACCACGCGTCGGTGGGGTGGTTCACGTCGAAGTACAGGTCATCGCCCTCGGCGTCCGGGGTGGGGACCTCGTAGGCGGAGCCGGTCTCCTGCAGGAACGCAACGGCCTCGGCGACGCGGTCGACCTCGTCGGTGACGGCCACGAAGTCGTCGGGCGGCAGGATCCGCAGCGACTCCATGTCGCGACGGAACAGGTCGATCTGCGACGCGGCGAGCTCGCGCCAGTCGACGCCGTCGCGGGTGGCGCGCTCGAGCAGCGGGTCGTCGACGTCGGTGACGTTCTGCGCGTACTCGACGTCGAGGCCGGCGTCGCGCCACGCGCGGCCGAGCGTGTCGAACGCCAGGTAGGTCGCCGCGTGCCCGAGGTGGGTGGCGTCGTACGGGGTGATCCCGCAGACGTACAGCGCAGCGCGCTCCTCGCCCTGCGTCGGGTCGACCGGCTTGCCGGTGGCGGTGTCGTGCACGACGGGCCGCGGCGCTGCGCCGGGGACGTCGGGGACGGACGGGGCCTGCCAGGCCCTCACGGCTGGATCACTCCGAGCGACAACAACACGATGAGAACGATACCGAGTGCGATGCGGTACACGACGAACGGCATGAAGCTGCGCTTGCTGATGTAGTTCATGAACGCCGCGATCACCACGAACCCGACGACGAAGGCCACCACCGTCGCGATGAGCGTGTCGGCGAGTCCGAACGGCGCTCCGTGGTCGCCGAGGCTCGTCGCGGCCTCGTACAGGCCGGACAGGAACACCGCGGGGACGGCCAGCAGGAACGCGAACCGCGCCGCGGCCGGCCGCGTGTAACCGAGCGCGAGCCCCATCGACACGGTCGCGCCGGAGCGGGAGACCCCGGGGACGAGTGCGAGCACCTGCGCGAGCCCGATCAGGATGCCGCCACCGAAGGTCATGTGCTCGATCCGACGCTCCTTGCGGCCGACGACGTCGAGCACCCCGAGCACGATGCCGAAGACGATGAGCACGATCGCGACGATCCAGAGCGAGCGGAACGTGGTCTCGATGGAGTCCTTCAGCAGGAGCCCCGCGATGCCGATCGGGATGGTGCCGAGGATCACGAGCCACCCGAGGCGCACGTCGGGGTCGCCCTTCGGGACGTCGCGCCGGAACACGGAGCGGAACCACCGCCCGATGATCCGGGTGATGTCCTTCCAGAAGTAGATGAGCACCGCGGTCTCGGTGCCGAGCTGCGTCACCGCGGTGAAGGCCGCGCCCGGGTCCTTCGCGTCGGGCAGGAACAGCCCGACGATGCGCAGGTGCGCGCTGGAGGACACCGGCAGGAACTCGGTGAGCCCCTGGACGAAGCCGAGGAAGATCGCCTCGAGGATGTGCACGCACGGGCCTTTCGGGGGAGGTCGGTCAGGACACCGCCACGCAGGCGACCATGAACAATATCAGTACGTGGCCAGGAGGTCCCCGAGAACACGCCGACCGAAGGCCAGCGAGTCGAGCGGAACCCGCTCGTCGACACCGTGGAACATCGCCGGGAAGTCCACGCCGGCGGGCAGCTGCAGCGGCACGAAGCCGTACCCGGCGATCCCGAGCGTCGACAGCGCCTTGTTGTCCGTGCCGCCGGACAGCAGGTACGGCAGCACCGGGGCTCCCGGGTCGTGGCGGCCGAGGACGTCGCGGACGGCGTCGACGAGCGGTCCGCCGAAGTCCTGCTCGAGACCGATGTCGCGGAAGGACATCACGACCTCGACCTCGTCACCGGCGAGCTCCCGCACACGCGCCAGCACCGACTCCTCGTCCCCCGGCAGGCAGCGGATGTCGACGAGCGCCTCGGCCGTGTCCGGGATCACGTTGTGCTTGTAGCCCGCGGTCAGGACCGTCGGGTTCGTCGTGGTGTGCAGTGCGGCGTGGATGAACCGCGAGGCCGAACCGGTGGCGAGCGCGACCTCGTCCGGGCCCGTCACGGTCGGGTCGACGCCCAGGAACCGAGCGACCTCGGCGACCATCGCGTCCGTCGTCGCCGACAGACGCACCGGCCACTCCTCGCTGCCGATCCGGGCGACCGCCGCGGCGAGCTTCGTCACGGCGTTGTCGCGGATGACGTGCGAACCGTGCGCAGCCGTACCGCGGGCGACGAGCTTGATCCACATCAGCGCCTTCTCGCCCGTCTGCAGCAGGTAGGCACGACGGTCGCCGAGGGTGATCGAGTACCCGCCCACCTCGCTGATGGCGGCGCTGGCCCCGGCGAAGACCTCGGGGTGGTGCTCGACGACGTGGTGCGAGCCGAGGACTCCCCCGGCTTCCTCGTCGGCGAAGTACGCGATCACCAAGTCGCGCTCGGGAGCCCCCTGCGCCGCGATGACGTCCGACAGCGACGTGAGCATCATCGCGTCCATGTTCTTCATGTCGACGGCGCCCCGCCCCCACAGCGAGCCGTCCTTGACGACACCGCCGAAGGGGTCGACCGACCAGTTCGCCGGATCGGCCGGCACGACGTCGAGGTGCCCGTGCACCACCAGGGCCGGCTTGTCACGATCGCGGCCGGGCACCCGCGCGACGACGCTCACACGATCCGGCTCGGACTCGAACAGCTGCGGCTCGAGGCCCAGCCCGCGCAACTTGTCCTCGACGTAGTGCGCCGCCTCGGTCTCGCCGCGCGACTTCCCCTCGCCCCAGTTCGTGGTGTCGATGCGGATGAGGTCGCGCGCGATCGCCGCGGTGGCCTCGAGCTCGGGCGCGGTCGGCTCCGGGTTCGTCATGCCACCACGGTATCGGTCCGCACCGACGCGCCCCGGCCCGGTGACGCCGGAGGACGCGCCGGGTACCCAGCCCTCTGGACGCGCCCGGGATGCGCGGCCGTGTTCATCGGGCGTTCAGACCCGTGCTAGTGTTTTCTCTCGGCAGGGACGCCGGGGAAACCCGGGGAAATTGCCACACATCCAGTCCGGATGGCGGAATTGGTAGACGCGCTAGCTTGAGGTGCTAGTGCCCGTATTAGGGCGTGGGGGTTCAAGTCCCCCTTCGGACACAGAAACATGCAATGCCCCCTGACCTTTCGGTCCGGGGGCATTTTCTGTTGCGTCTCCCGGCGAGTGCCGCCATCGCTGCGCTCAGGGCGTCACCGCCTCGGCCAGTTCGCTGCGCTCACGGCCACCGCCCGCCAGTTCGCTGCGCTCACGGCCAGGGGTGGGGGCACGGCCAGTTCGCTGCGCTCACGGCCGATGCGTGAGCAAGTTCCGACAGACCACCAGGGGAACGACTCGTGTGCTGTCGGAACATGCACACGCACTGGATGAGTGCGCATCTTCCGACGGAGCACGCGTCGATCGACAAGTGGAGCGTCGGAAGATGCGCACGCATCCGGCAGCGAGCAAGACAGCGCACGCACGAACGGACGGGAGGCGCGGTGCCAGCTGACACCGCGCCTCCCGTCCGTCAGGTGGTTGCGTCTAGGACTTCGACGCCTCGACGAAGTTGCGGCGCGGGTCCGTCTCCTTGATGAGCGAGGTCGCGTCGCGGCCTGAGACGGCACCGGTGACCCAGCCGATGACGATGCGCGCCTTGCGGTTCAGCGTCGGCATCGCGTACACGTGGTACGCGCGGTGGGCGAGCCAGGCGAGCAGGTTCGTCATCTTGATGCCCTTGATGTTGGCGGCACCCTTGGCGACACCGTACGAGGCAACCGTGCCGATCGAGGGGTGGCGGTACTCCTCGAGGGGCTTGCCGGTGATCGTCGCGACGACGTTGTCCGCCGCGACGACGGCCTGACGGACGGCGTTCTGCGCGTTCGGCGGGTAGAACGCCGGCTGCTTGTCGGCGGTCAGGTCGGGCACCTGTGCGACGTCGCCGAGACCCCAGACACCCGGGACCACTTCGTGCGTGTCCTCGGCCTCGACCTGGAGCTTCGCGTTGGCGGCGAGGTGGCCCTTCGGTCCGCGGGGCAGGTCGGAGGCGTCGAGCAGCGGGTTCGGCTTCACGCCGGCGGTCCAGACGAGCAGCCCGGTGGGGATCTCGTCGCCGTCGGAGAGCTTGACGATGCCGCCCTCGGCGCTCGGCATGGTGGTCTTCAGGCGCACGTCGATGCCGCGGGCGCGGAGCGACTCGAGCGTCCACTTGGACAGCTCCGGGCCGACCTCGGGCGCGACACGGTCGAGCGCGTCGATGAGGATCCAGCGGGGGTGCTCCCCCGCGAGCGACGGGTAGGTCTTGATGGCGGCCTGCGAGACGTCGAACAGCTCGCCGATCGCCTCGACGCCGGTGTAGCCACCGCCGACGAAGACGCTGGTCAGCAGACGACGACGCTCGTCCTCGTCACGGGTGGCAGCGGCCTTGGCGATGTTGTCGAGGAGCTTGGCGCGCACGTAGGCGGCCTCTTCCACGCTCTTGAAGCCGACGCCGTACTCCTCGAGTCCGGGGGTCGGGAAGGTGCGGGTGACCGAGCCGAGTGCGACGACGAGCTGGTCGTAGCCGAGCGTGCGGTCGTCGCCACCGGCGGTCGCGATCGAGACGGTCTTGTCCTTCGACGAGATGCCGGTGACCTTGCCCTGGATGACGCGCGTCTTGCGGAGCGCACGGCGCAGCTCGACGGTCACGTCCTTCGGGGCGATGTGGCCGCCGGCGACCTCGGGCAGGAACGGCAGGTACGTGTAGTAGGTGTTCTGGTCCACGAGCGTGATGCGCATGGGCACGGTCGCGGCGTGCTTCTGCAGCTGCTTGACGGTGCTGTAGCCAGCGGAGCCGCCGCCGAGGACGAGGACGTGAGGGATCGAGTCTGCCATTCCTCCGGTCTACCGGATACGGGCCGTCAACGTCATGAACGCCGCACTTCCTGAGCGAATCAGCGCTCTCGGAGTCGCCACCAGGCCGTCTCAGCGAGGTCGAGACCCATGTAGACCCCGTGCGCGGTGCGTCGGGACTCGGTCAGCGAGAACCGTCGCAACCGGTACCCACCGCCGAACCGGTCGATGATCGCCTCTGGGGAGGACTCGGCGTCGCGCTTGACGTACCAGGTGCGGTCGTCGACGGACTCGATCACGGGCGGACCGCCCGGACCGGACCCGTCACCGGCGCCCGCCGATGCGGGAGCGCAGGACGTCGATGCGCTTCTGGATCTGCTCGATGCTCGCCTGTGCCACGGCCGGCCCACCGCTGATGCGCCGGAGTTCGGCGTGGATGGAGCCGTGCGGCTCGTTGGAGTGCCGGGACCAGATCGACACGAGTCGCGCGAGCTCGGTCCGCTGCTCCTTGATGGTCATGTACATCGGGCGGTTCTCGGGCTCGGCGGCCTTCGGCTGGCCGTCCTTGACCGCCCGGCCCTTGGAGCGCTTCGCCTGGGTCGCCTGGCGCGCCCGGAGCAGGTCGCGCACCTGGTCGGGTTCGAGGAGCCCCGGGATGCCGATGAAGTCGAGTTCCTCGAGCGACCCGACCTCGCCGCCGGTGCCGAACTCGCCGCCGTCGTAGAGGACGCGGTCGAACGACGCCTGCGAGTCGAGCGCCTCGAACGGCTGGACCTCGAGCAGGCTCTCGGACGCGCGGTCTTCCTTGGTGGCCTCGGCCACCATCGCGTCTTCGGGGTTGTACATGCCGTCGTCGGCGTCCTTCGGACGGTCGAGGGCGTGGTCGCGTTCGAGCTCGAGCGTCGCCGCCAGTGCCATCAGTCCGGGCACGCTCGGCAGGAACACCGAGGCGGTCTCGCCACGGCGCCGAGCACGCACGAAGCGACCGATCACCTGGGCGAAGAACAGCGGGGTGCTCGCGCTCGTGGCGTACACGCCGACGCAGAGCCGCGGGACGTCGACGCCCTCGGACACCATGCGCACGGCGACCATCCACCGCGAGGTGTCGTCGGCGAACGCGCTGATCCGGCTGGACCCGGCGGCTTCGTCGGACAGGACGACCGTCGGCCGCTCCCCCGTGATCTGCTGCAGGATCCGGGCGTAGGCGCGGGCCGTGGTGGTGTCCGTCGCGATGACCAGACCACCGGCGTCGGGCACGCCACGGCGCACCTCGGTCAGGCGCTTGTCGGCGGCGGACAGCACGGCCGGCATCCACTCACCCTCGGGCGACAGCGCGGTGCGCCAGGCCTGCGCGGTGATGTCCTTCGTGACCTGTTCGCCCAGGGAAGCCGACATCTCGTCGCCCATCCGGGTCTTCCAGCGCATCTGGCCGGCGTACGCCATGAACAGCACGGGCCGGACGACGCCGTCCTTGAGCGCCCGGCCGTAGCCGTAGTTGTAGTCGGAGATCGAGGTGCGGATGCCCTGCTCGTCGGGGGCGTACTGGACGAACGGGATCGGCGCGGTGTCGGACCGGAACGGCGTGCCCGACAGCGAGAGCCGTCGGGTGGCACCGGAGAAGGCTTCCCGGATGCCGTCGCCCCAGGTGAGTGCGTCGCCGCCGTGGTGGACCTCGTCGAGTACGACCAGGGTGCGCCCGCCCTCGGTGATCGTCTTGTGCACCTCGGGGTTCATGCCGACCTGGGCGTACGTGATCGCGACGCCCTGGTAGTGCCGGCCGAACATGCCGTCGCCGTTCTTGAACATCGGGTCGATGCGGATGCCCACGCGGTCAGCGGAGTCCGCCCACTGCCGCTTCAGGTGCTCGGTGGGGGCGACGACCACGATGCGGTCGACGGTGCCGCGCGCCAGCAGCTCGGTGGCCAGGCGGAGCGCGAACGTCGTCTTGCCGGCGCCGGGCGTCGCGGCCGTCAGGAAGTCACGCGGCTCGGACTCGAAGTACTTCGTGAGGGCTTCGACCTGCCACGCCCGGAGCTTCGACGCGGTGCCCCACGCGGCTCGGTCCGGGAACGCCGGCGACAGGTGCTGGACGGCCGAGTTGCCGGCTGCCTCGGCCAGGGCGGCCGCGTCGGCTTCGTCCCGTGCCACGGCGTCGGCGTGCGCCGATGACTGCGCGGACACCGACGACGAAGACGTCGACGACGTGTGATCGTCCCCCGACTCGGCCCACAGCGTGGCGGGCTGCTGATGTTCGTACTCCGCTGCGCTCACTGGACCTGATTCTACCGCCACCGTCAGTCCTGCCTGGCGTGCGGGACGTGGCCGTCGGGGGTCCGGCGGACCAGGGATGCCGGTCGCAGCACGCCTGCGCCGAAGCGCGCGGCGACCGCGTCGACCGTGGTCTCGGTCTCGCGCCACGGCGCGTCGTCGTCCCAGAGCGCGTTGCTCGCGGCGGCCGGCACGAGGTTCTCGCCGCGGACCCCGATGAGCCGGATCCGGTTGCCCGGTCGGTGCAGCACGTCGTACAGCTCGACGGCTTCGCGGTGCAGCCGCTTGGCGACGTCGGTGGGCTCGGCGAGGGTGCGCGACCGGGTGAGCGTGGTGAAGTCGGTGTAGCGGACCTTGAGCGCGACGGTGCGGGCCTGCACGTCGGCGTGGCGCAGGCGGACGGCGACCTTGTCGGCGAGGCGCAGGAGCTCGCGCGCGACGTCGTCCCGCTCGGTCAGGTCGTGGCCGAACGTGACCTCGTGCCCGATGGACTTCTCGCCCACGCCGGTGTCGACGACGCGTGGGTCGCGCCCCCAGGACAGGTCGTGCAGGCGCTGGCCACCGGCTGGCCCGAGCGCGGACACGAGTGACCCGAGGGGCGTGTTCGCCAGGTCGCCGACGGTGCGGATGCCGCGGCGCTCGAGGGTCTCCTGCGTCTTGCCACCCACGCCCCACAGCGCCGAGACCGGCTGCGGGTGCAGGAACGCGATGGTGTCGGCCGCGGGCACGACGAGCAGCCCGTCCGGCTTGGACCGGCTCGATGCGAGCTTCGCCACGAACTTGGTCGACGCGGCGCCGACCGAGCAGTGCAGGCCCGTCTCGGCGTGGACCGTGCGCCGGATGGCCCGGCCGATCTCCCACGGCGTGCCGTACAGCCGGAGCGCGCCGGCGACGTCGAGGAACGCTTCGTCGATGCCGAGCCGTTCGACCCGCGGCGTGAACCGGTCGAAGACCGCCATCACCGCGGCGGACTGGTCGCGGTACTTCTCGAAGTGCGGCTCGACGATGATCGCGTTCGGGCAGCGGCGCTTCGCGATGGCCATCGGCATGGCGGAGTTCACGCCGTACCGACGGGCTTCGTAGGTGGCAGCGGTGACCACGGAGCGGTCGGAGTCGTGGCCGACGATGACCGGCAGACCCACCAGGTCGGGTCGGTCGAGCAGTTCGACGGACGCGAAGAAGGCGTCCATGTCGACGTGCAGCACGGTCGCCGAGACGTCGTGCACTGGCGCGTCGGAGACGAGCCGGTTGCTTCCGTCCTGCTTGCTCACACCGAGATGATGCCAGGGACCACCGACATCGCCGGGCTCACCGTGCGCCGGGGGCCGCCGAACGCGTGGCGGTCTCGCCGAGAACGGTCGCCCGGTGCCGGTCGGCCAGCAGCGCGAGCGCCTCGTCGATGCGGCCCAGCGCGTGCGCCGCGACCTCGACGGTCTGCTGGTCCGGACCACCCGCCGCCGCGCCCACCGCCGTGTCGAGCTGGTCGCCGACCCGCGCCCAGACCGGCGCCGGCGCGGCGGACCGTGGCCCGGCCACGATGCCGTCGGCCAGGTCCGCGATCGACGCGGCGAGGCGGTGGGCGGCACCGACCAGGGCGGCGGGCGGGTCCTGCGGGGGCGAGCCGAGCCTCCCGGCCGCCTCGCGCGCGAACGTCGCCGCCGCCTGCAGGGACGTCCGGGTCCTGGCATCCGCGCGGGCGGGTCCGCCCGTCGGGAACCGCACCATCGGGCGCAGGACGGCGTCCAGTTGGTAGGTGGCCGCGTCGACGGCGCGCGATCGTGCGCGCAGGTCGGGTGCGGCGGCATCGGTGGCCGTGTCGGCGGACCGGGAGGCCCGGCTCGCGCCCGCACCGTCGGTCGCGTCCGCCTCGGCGTCCGCATCGACCCCGACCAGCGCGAGCACGAACGCCCGGACCGCGGTCAGCTGCCGGCGCACGGCCCGTCGGATGACGGCCCGGGTGGCGATCGGGAGGACGACGGCGCTCACGAGCACGGCGACCGCGGCGCCGAGCAGGTTCTCGGCGAGGCGGATCGGGATGAGCGAGTCGGTGAAGCTGCCGGAGAACGCGTACACCTGGCACAGGACGACGACCAGGCACGCGACCCAGACCGAGTAGACGCCGCCGAAACCGTACGTGCCGACCGCGAGCAGGACGCAGACGAGCACGAGCGTGAACCAGGGGTGCGCCGTGCCGACGACGTGCACGAGGACGATGCCGACGGCGCCGCCGACGACCGTGCCGACGGCGCGGTGCAGGCCCTTGCGGACCCGCTCGTGCGTGGTGTTCGTGCCGGCGAGGACGATCATCACGCCGATCACGCCCCAGTAGAACCGCGGGCCGTCGAGCAGCAGCGCGAGGGGCTCGACGATCGCGACGGCGATCGCGGCGTGCACCGCGGTGCGCAGCGAGACGGAGAGTCGCCAGCGGCGCCAGGGGCCGTCGGCGACGGTGTCGGCGAGCACCGGCACGGCCCCGGCCGGGCGGCCGCCGGCGAGGACGACGGGCGTGACGAAGGGCGCTGCCAACGCGACGCCGTCGCCGCGGCGCGGCAGTTCGTCGCGGAGCTCGCGCCACCGCAGCCCGGCGCCCTGCAGGTCGGTGAACTCGGCGGCCATCCGACGGACGACGGCCGTCGTGCGCGAGTCGGGGTCGCCGGCGGACGCCGTGATGCCGTAGCGGGCGAGCAGGGTCTGTGCGGCGTCCTCGCCGTGCCCGCCGCCGTGGCGCAGGACGATCGTGACGGCACGGAGCGCGGCGTGCCGGACGTCCGACGGCGCGCCGTGCTCGACGAGGGCACCGGCACCGCGCCCGAGCTCGTCGACGGCGAAGTGCGTGTCGAACACGAGCCGGTGGAGCTCCTCGGCCGTGGTGTCGGCGTCCACCCCGCTCGCGGCGAGCATCCCGTCGACCGTCAACGCGATCTCGTGGTACCGGTCGCGGCTGCGACGGAGGCGGCGCAGGGTGCGGCGTCGTGCGGCCGGGTCGTCCGCCGCGGCGAGGACGGCGGCAGCGGCCTCGAGCACGGCCGAGCCACGGGCGACGAAACCACGGCGGGTACGCAACAGGGCACGGTGCGCGTCCGGTCGGAGCACCAGGCGGACCAGGACCGTCGCAGCGAGCGAAGCGGCCACGACCAGGCCGAGCGGCACGACACTCGTCTCGGGCAGCGGGAGGAGCAGCCCGCACAGGTACCCGGCGAACCCGACGATCGCGGCGTCGGCGGCCCACGCGCCCCACGCGGCCGCGGCGAACTGCAGGAACAGCAGCACGACGATGAGCACGAGCTCGAGGAGCCGGAACGGCTGCAGGGCGATGCTGCCGGCGAGGGCGACGACGAACGGCACGAGGACGGCTCCGGTGCGGGCAGCCGTCCGGCCGGTGCTCGGGTCGACGATGACCAGGCAGGTGATGAACGCGGGCATCGCGCCGATCATCACGCCCAGGATCGCGGGCAGGCCGAACGCTGTCGCGACGGCGTACCCCACGGCCATGCCGGCGGGCACCGCGACCAGGGTGCGGAGGGCGCCGTCGGTCTTCACGAGCCCGGGGTCGAGCGCGAGGGCCGCGTCGGCGAGTCGCCGGGAGCGGGTCCGTCGACGGGGAGCGGTCCGGTTCGTGGTGTCGGTCCTCGGCACGAGTCGGCCGCCTCCTCTGCGCTCGGGAGGCTAATCGTACCGGATGCTAACTATCCGGCTGTGCGGTCGGCAGCCGCACGGTGCGGCCTTCGGCGCTCGGTGCGAGGTTGATCGCTCGGTGCGGCGCTACAGGGCCGCACGGAGGGATCAACCTCGCACCGGGGCACGCGGCCGGCCGCACGCGTCCGCGTCAGGCGGGCGGGCCGAGCACCGACGCCGCGAGCGTGCGCGCCGCCGAGTCCCGCGACGACGGGTGGTACTGGCCGGCCCGGACGTCGCGCGCCAGGCGGGCGAGTTCGCTCGAGGACCGGAACGCCGAGCCCCCGACCACCCGCATGGCCTCGTCCACCACGTGCTGGGCGGTGTCCACCGCCCGCGCCTTCGTGCCGACGAGCAGCGGGAACCACCGGGCACCGAGGTCGTCCTGTTCGTCCACCGATCGGGCGAGCGCGTCGACCTGCAGGGTGATCGCGTCGACGGCGCCGCGCAGGTCCGCGATCGCACGCCGGACGTCCGGGTCCTGCGACCGGAGCGAGCCGTCTGCCGCGACGCGACGTCCGACGGCGGACACCGCCAGCGTGATCGCACGTTCGGCGATCCCGACGTACACCGAGGCGATGAGCAGCTCGAACGCCGCGAAGACCCCGAACACGAGCGGGTCCTGGTTCGGCCCGACCGGCAGCGACCGGACGATGCGGTCGGCGGGGACGTGCACGCCGTGCAGCTTCGTCGTGCGGCTCTGCGTGGCCCGCATGCCGAGGGTGTCCCAGTCGTCCAGGTGCTCGACGTCGCCGTCGGACCGGAGCACGAAGCCGTGCACCAGCCGCGGTTCCGGGCCGGAGGTGTCCTTGCCGAACACGCTCAGGACGTCCCACGCCGGTGCGAGCGAGGTGAAGACCTTGGTACCGGTGAAGCGGTACCCGCCGTCGCCGTCCGGCTCCGCCGTCGTCGACGAGTCGAACAGGACGGCGTCGTTGCCGGGTTCGCTCACCCCGAAGGCCAGCAGGTGGTCGTCCGACGCGTGGTCGGTGACGGCCTGGAGGAACGACGCACCTCGCGCAGTCACGGCGCGCGCCGCCTGCACCCACACCTGGTGCATCCCCAGGCCGAGCGCCGTCGCCGGTGCGGCCTGGGCGAGGGTCCGCTGGACACCGACCGTGGCGCGGAGGCCGAGACCAGAGCCACCCTGCGCCACCGGCACCCCGATGCGCAGGTAGCCCGCGGCGCGGAGTTCCTCGAGGTCCTCGGCGCAGAACGCGTTGGCGGCGTCGTACCCGGGGGCGCGTTCGGCGATGCGGGCGAGCAGGTCGTCCGGCACGGTCCAGGCGGCTGCGCCCGTGTTGGCCTTCGTCATGGCACGAGACTATGGTCCGGAGCGTGTCAGATCGTCATCCGTGGTCCAGGTACGTCGCGATCGGTGACTCGTTCACCGAGGGGATCGGCGACCCCGACCCCACCGTCCCCGGGGGGAACCGGGGTTGGGCGGACCGAGTGGCCGAGGTGCTCGCCCACGGGTCCGACGACTTCGCGTACGCCAACCTGGCGATCCGCGGGCGGCTGCTGCAGCAGATCATCGACGATCAGGTCGAACCGGCGCTCGCGCTCCGTCCGGACCTGGTCACGGTGTCCGCCGGGGGCAACGACATCATCCGGCCGGGCTCCGATCCCGACGAACTCGCCGAGCGGGTGGACGCCATGGTGTCCAGGCTGCAGAGCGACGGCGCCACCGTGGTGCTGTTCACCGGGCCCGACGTCGGCATGACGCCGGTGCTCGGCATGGTGCGCGGCAAGACGGCGATCTACAACGAGAACCTGCACGCGATCGCCCTGAAGCACGGCGCACTGGTGGCGGACATGTGGGCCCTCCGGGTGCTCCGCGACCCGCGCATGTGGGCACCGGACCGGCTCCACCACTCCCCCACGGGGCACGCCACGATCGCCGCCGCGGTGCTCGACGCCCTCGGCGCGCCGCACGGTCTGGAACCGTTCAACCCCGAACCGCTCGAGGCCCGGCCGTGGCGTGAGGCCCGCGCCGAGGACCTCGGCTGGGCGAAGGAGTACCTGGTGCCGTGGGTCGTCCGCCGCATCAAGCACACCTCGTCGGGCGACGGCGTCTCCGCCAAGCGCCCCGAGCTGCAGGACGTCGTCGAGCACAAGTCCGACACCCCGTAGCCGGACGACGCCCATCCGAGTCCGCACGCCTCCCCGGCCGCACCCCACCACGGTCATCGCGCCCCGACTCCCCAGGGCGCGATGACGGCACGGGGGCGCGAACCGCGACGTGCGCACCCTGTGGTCGGCAGAGGTCAGTCGGCGGGCCGGTGCAGCGTCAGCGCGCCGTCGTGCAGCGGTTCGGTCTCCCACGTCGTCCCGACCGTGCCCGCGTCGAGGTCGACGCGCAGGTGCAGCAGGTGCGGTGTCTCCACGAAACGGAGCGCGACGAGCACGGCGCCGTCCGGCTGGGTCGCGGCGCTCGCTGCGAGGGCACCCTCGACGGCCCACTCCCCCTCGCCGACCGGCACCGACGCCGACGCTCCGTCGGCCGACACGGTCAGCCGGATCCCGTGGGCCCCGCGGTCGAAGCCCACGGCGTCGAGCGCCGCACCGGGCAGCACGCGGAGTGCACGACCGGCCACGTGCTCGGGGACCGCGGCGCCACTCACCGCGGGCAGCCCCAGGGAGGCGAGCCGGGCCTCCAGGACGGTGTCCGCACCCGTGTCGGACGGCCGGTCGACGGCGGGCAGCAGGTGCTGCCAGGCCGCGTCGAGGACCGCCTGCATGTCGAGGCTCTGTCCCGTGATCGCGAGGACGACGTCGTGCTCCGGCAGGACGACGCAGAACTGGCCGTAGGCGCCGTCGCCGCGGAAGCCGTGGCGGGCCATCCAGAACTGGAAGCCGTAGCCCTGCGACCAGTCCGGGTTCTCCTCGTCGAGGTTGTCGATCTGCTTGCGCGTGGCGGCCGCGACCCAGTCCTCGTCGAGGATCCGCTCGCCCTCCCAGACGCCGCGCTGCAGGTACAGCTGCCCGAGCGCGGCGACCGCCGACGTCGTGGTGTAGCAGCCACTGAAGCCGAGCTCGCCGCCGGACTCGTCGCGGCGCCAGGCGAGGTCGTCGATGCCGAGCGGGTCGAGCAGCCGGGGACGCAGGTAGTCGACCAGCGAACCGCCGCTGACCCGCCGGACGATCGCGGCGAGCGTGTACGTGCACGGCTGGTTGTAGGTGAAGAGCGAGCCGGGCTCCTCGTCCGGCGGCAGGAGCAGGAAGCCACGCACGACGTCCATGCGGTCGGCCTCACGAGCCCGGTCGATGGCGTCCTCGCGGTGCCCGCTCGCCATCGCGAGCAGGTGCCGGACCCGGATGCGGCGGCTGCCTTCGTCCGTGATCTCGTCGTCGAGCTCGGGGAAGTACGACAGTGCGGTCGCGTCGAGGTCGATCAATCCCTCGCGCACCGCGATGCCGACCGCCGCTGCGGTGAAGCTCTTGCTGAGCGAGTAGAGCAGGTGCACCCGGTCGGCTGCGTACGGCTGCCACCACCCCTCGGCAGCGACCTGGCCGTGGCGGAGCAGCATCAGGCTGTGCGGCTCGACACCGGGGGTCGACTCGAGGGCGTCGACGAACGCGAGCACACCGCGGGCGTCGATGTCGAGGGCGGAGGGGGTGGTCCGGGGGAACGTCTTCGTCGTCGTCACCCGTCCGACAGTACGGACTCCGGGTGGTGCGCGTCAGCGCGCGAGCACCGTCAGCCCTGGAACGGGTTCGTCCAGCGCCACCAGACGCCGGGGTCGTCGATCGTCCGCTCGAGCACGAGCGGCACCGACACCGGGTCGTGGTTCGTGACCGTGAAGCGGACCTTCCCGACCCGCTCGCCCTTCGTCCCGAGGGTGACCTCGTCGAGGTGCGCCTTCGCCCGGACCTTCGTCTTGCCCCAGACCAGGACCTCGGCCGCCTTCGCGGTGACCGCGTCGGCCTCGTCCTGCCAGGGGGTGGAGAACGTGCCGAAGGTCTGGCCGGCGTGGGTCAGGGGCACGACCTGGAAGTTGTCCGCGACCGACCGGAGCAGCCGTTGCACGTCGACGTCGAGCGAGTCGTGGTCGACACCGCCGAGCATCACGCCGATGACCGTCACGTCACGGCCGCCGCGCTCGTACGTCGCCGCGAACAGCAGGCAGGCGCCGGCCTCGTCGAGGGTGCCGGTCTTGATGCCCTCGATGCCGTCCAGGCCGAGCAGTTTGTTCGAGTTCTCGATCTCGCCGACCGTCGGGATCGTGACGTCCTTGGTGCCGACGATCTCCTTTACCACCGGGTTCGCGAGGGCGAGCTGCCCGAGGTCGACCAGGTCGGTCGCGGTCGAGGTGTTCTGCGGGTCGAGACCGGTCGGCTCGTGGATCGTGGTGTCGTCGAGGTCGTGCTCCTCGAGCCACTTCGTCGCCGCCTGCTCGTACTCGGCGATCGACCCGAAGGCCCAGATGGCGAGGGCGCCGGCGTAGTTGTTCGCCGACTTCATGAGCATCACCTGGAACGCCTGGTGCTCGGTGAGCTTCAGGCCGGCGGGCATCGGCGCGACCTCGCCGTTCATCGCCGCGTACTTGGCGTAGAGCGACTCCATCTTCGGCGTGAAGGTGATCGCCGGGCCGGACTCCCCCGCCGCCATCGGCTTCTCGTCGAGGACCACGAGCGCCGTGACGATCTTGGTGATGCTCGCGATCGACCGGGGCTTCGTGTCACCGCTGGTGCGCAGGCTCTCCGGGAAGTCGGTGGCCTCGACCGCGGTGGCGCCGTAGCCGGGGAAGCTCAGCGCCGGCACGCTCGACGTCGGGGCCGAGTACGTGGTGGTCGCGGCGCTCGCCGGACCGAACGGCACGACGGCGGCGGCCACGAGGTACCCGGCGACGAGCACCAGGACCGCGACGACGGAGATCGTCACGGGCCTCCGGACGGCGGAGCGGGGGCGACGGACGACTCGTGACACGGGAACCGAGCGTACCGGTCGGTGCCTAGACCCTGGCTGCGACCGGCTGCTCGACGGCGGGGGTCGTCGTGGGCGTGTCCGTCGTCGCGCCGGGCTGGGTCGGCCGCGCGAACGTCAGCCGCCGGGACAGGTACGCGAACGCCGGACCGAGCGCGTTCATCACGACGACCGACGCCCATGCCGCCCACGCGTTGCCCGGATCGAACCCGAAGCCGCCGAAGCACGTGGCGAAGAAGGACGCGAACCCGAGGAACATGCCGGGCACGAGCCCGAACAGCCGCGTCCGACCCGTGTACATCAGCGCGCAGTTGACGACCAGGATGAGCAGCGCGAGCACGGTGTTCTGCGCGGCCTGCCCCTCGCCGAGCACCGTGCCGAACCGCTGGTCGAGCAGCACGATCACGAGGCCGAAGGCGGACCCGATCGGCATCGCCGCCCAGAGCCGGGTGGCGTTCCGGAGCGTGGGCTTCGCCCCGAGCAGGAACATCCCCGCCCAGCTGATGAAGATCGCCCAGGTGGGCAGGTGCAGCGCGTTGCCGCCGATGAACGCCGTGGTGCCGGCGAGGACCGAGGCGACGATCTCGTGCGGGATCCGTTCACGCATGGGTGAGCTCCTTCGATCGAGTGGTGGGTCCGGTAGTGAGTCGGGTGGTCCTGGTGGTCTCCGCGACGACGCGGCCGCGCTTGACCACGAGGTTCCGGTCGGGGCGGTCGAGCAGGACGCCCGCGGGGTCGGTCGTCGACAGGACGACGAGGTCGGCGGCGGCTCCGGGCCGGATGCCGTGGGTGTCGGAGACCCCGACGACGCGGGCCGCGGACGACGTGGCCATCTCGAGCACGCGCCCGAGGTCGGCCGGGCCGGACAGGTGCCCCACCTGCGCGAGCAGCAACCCGATGTCGAGCAGGTCCGCGTTGCCGAACGGCGTGAACGCGTTGCGGACGTTGTTCGACGAGTAGGCGCTCGTGACGCCGGCGTCCCAGAGCTCGCGCACCGGGACGACCCCTCGGCGGACGTCCCGGTCGTCCGAGCGACCGCCGAGGTGCAGGTCCGTGGCGGGCAGCGGCACCACCGCGACACCCGCTGCGGCGAGTTTCGCGAGCACGGCGCTGCGCGAGACCGGGGGCAGACTGGCGAGCGAGGTCACGTGTCCGAGGGCGACCCGGTCCCGCAGCCCGCGAGCGGCGACACGGTCGGCGATGTGCCCGGCGAGGGCGAACCGCGGGTCGGACGTGTCGTCGGCGAAGTCGGCGTGCAGGTCGGCCGGCACGTCGAACTCCTCGGCGAGGTCGAGGACGGTCTCGACGTGCTCGTGGCATGCGGCCAGGGTCGCCTCGTTGTAGGTGCAGCCACCGATCACGTCGGCCCCGGCGGCGAGCGCCTGGCGGAGCAGGGCGAGCGTGCCCGGCGCCTTCGCGATCCCCTCCTGCGGGAACGCGACGATCTGCAGGTCCAGGGCGTCGCGGTACTCGTCGCGCAGGGCGAGGAGCACCTCGACGCCGGTCAGTCCGACGACGGGGTCGACGTCGGGGTGCGCCCGGACGAGTGTCGTGCCGTTGGCGATCGCCTGGTCGAGCAGGGTCCGGGCGCGGTCACGGACGGAGTCGTGGGTGAAGCCGCGTTTGAGTTCCCCCGTCACCGCGATCGCACCGGCGAGGGTGCCGTCGGGGTTCGGTCGTTCACGGTCGAGCAGTGCCTTGTCGACGTGCAGGTGGGACTCGATGAGCCCGGGGATCACGACGCGACCGGCACAGTCCACGACGCGCGCCGCCTCGGTCGGCTCGACCTCCGTGCCCGCTTCGGCGACCTCCGTGCCCGCTTCGGCGACCTCTGTGCCCGCTTCGGCGACCCGGACGATCGTGCCGTCGGCGACGTGGACGTCGACCAGGCGGCCGTCGGTCAGGCGGGCCGTGCGCAGGATCAGGTCCATGGTGGGGTCTTCCTCGGATCGGATGGGTCGGACGTGACCCACCCTTCGCCCGCCGTGTTTCCGACTCGGACGCCACGTGTGACGAGCGTGTAAAAGTTGGTCGTACCAATGAACCAAGCGGACCAAGGGACCCTAGGCTCCTGTCCATGCAGAGAGGCCGCACCCTGAGCGCCGCGACCGCCGCGCACCTGGCCCGCCTGGTGCTCGAGGACCTCGCACCCGGCGACAAGCTCCCGCCGGAACGGACCCTGGCCGAGGACCTCGCCGTGTCCCGCACCACGGTGCGTGAGGCCATGCAGGAGCTCGAGCGCCGCAGGCTCGTCTCCCGGACACCCGGCCGTGGCACCGTCGTGCTGCCGCGCTCCGAGGAGGCGACCGCCCTGCTCGAACAGCAGACGGGCGCAGCGCACGGCGACGACCTGGCGCGGCGGGCCGAGCACGTCGCCGAGTTCCGCACGGTGGTCGAGCCCCGGGTCGCCGGTCTCGCCGCCGTCCGTGCCGGCGAAGCGGACCTGCTCGCCCTCGAACGCATCCTCGCCGCCACGCACGCGGGACTCAGTCCCGAGGAGTCGCTGGCACAGGACGTCGCCTTCCACGTGCAGGTCGCGCGCACCTCCGGCAACCCGTTGCTGGTGTCCCTGTGCGAGCTCAGCAGCGGGTGGGTGCAGGACGTCCGTGCCCGGTCGCACAGCACCAGCGAAGGTCGCCGCTCGTCGTTCGTCTGGCACGAACGGATCCTCGACTGCATCCGACGGCACGACGAGGACGGCGCCCGTGACGCGATGACCGCCCACCTCGCCGACGTCGCCCACCTCGTCGAACGGAAGGCCGACCGATGATGACCACACACACCCCCGCGATCCCGACCCTGCAGCCCGGCGCCGGCCCGATCCGGTCGGCCCGGTACCTGCCCGTCGACCCGGACACGGTCCTGTGGGGTCGGCTGCCGAACGCCGACGACCGCCCGGTCATCACGATCGCGTCCGGTGAGGACGTCACGATCGACACCGTCAGCCACGAGGGGATCCTGCCCGACCAGGGCAGTGACCCCCGCGCGTACTTCGCGTCGCACGGCGTCGCCGCGGAGCACGTCCTCGACGACGCCGTCGCGATCGCCAGGAGCGGCCACCGGGACCCTGCCACCGACGGCCCGCACGTGGTCTCCGGTCCGATCGCCATCGCGGGCGCCGAGCCGGGCGACGTCCTGACCATGACGGTGCTCGAGACACTGCCACGGGTGCACTACGGCGTCGTGTCGAACCGGCACGGCCGCGGCGCCCTGCACGGCGAGTACCCGGTCGACGGCACCACGGTCAGCGTCTTCGCCGACCTGGTCGAGACGGCCGCGGGTCAGCGGGGCCGCATCCCCCTGACCGGCGCCCGCGACCGCTTCGCGCACTTCCCGCTCGCCCCCTTCCTCGGGATCATGGGCGTCGCCACCCCCGGCGAGCGGCTGCACTCGGTGCCGCCGGGCCGGCACGGCGGCAACGTCGACGTGAACCTGCTGCAGGTCGGCGCGCAGCTGCACCTGCCGGTCCTGGTCCCCGGGGTGCTCGCGTACGTCGGTGACCCGCACTTCGCGCAGGGGGACGGCGAGGTCGCGCTCACCGCGATGGAGGCGTCGCTCCGCGCGACCGTCCGGTTCGACGTGACACCCGCCGCCGAGGCAGCGCAGCAGTTCGGCGACCTGGTCTGGCCGCTCGTCGAGACCCACGAGTTCCTCGTGCCGACGGGCATGGACCCGGACCTCGACGAGGCCGTCCGCGCCTGTGTCCGGCACGCGGTCGCGATCCTCGGCGCCCGCTGGGGCATGGAGCCGCACCTGGCGTACGCCTACCTGTCGGCGGCGACGGACTTCAACATCTCGCAGGTGGTCGACCTGGTCACCGGCGCGCACGCCCGCATCCGCAAGGCCGACTTCGAGGAGCCCGCACGATGAGCCCGCACGAGACGAGCACGCACGAGACCAGCACCGCGGCACCGGAGGGCTTGCTCGACGCGCTCGACGCGTACGAGGCCGCCCTCGCCGCGAACGACCTCGACGCGCTCGACGCCGCATTCGTCGACGCCCCCGGCACGATGCGCGGTGACGACCGCGGCCTGCTCGTCGGGCACGACGCGATCAGCGCGTTCCGCGGGGCACGGGGTGGGGTCCAGACCCGGTCGCTGACGCGCGTCGAGGTCCGCCCCCTGGCCGAGGGACTCGCCCTCGTCGTGTCGGTGTCCGAGTTCGCGGCGGGCGGGCAGGGCCTCCAGACGCAGCTGTGGCGACGCGACAGCGACACCAACAGCAACAGCAACAGCAACAGCAACAGCAACAGCAACAGCGACCACGGCGACGCCGGTCCGCGCTGGCGCATCGAGGCAGCCCACGTCACCGGCCGCCCGAAGGCCTTCGACACCACCGTCTGGCGCGCCGTCGGCGACCCGCTCGTCGCCCCCACCGCGTCCGGACCGCTCGACGGGCTCACCGTCGCGGTGAAGGACCTCTACGCCGTCCCCGGCCAGCCCGTCGGCGCCGGCAACCCGACCTACCTGCGCGAGTCCCCCGTCCAGGCGACGCCGGCAGCGGCCGTCGCGGCGCTCCTCGACGCCGGCGCCGCGATCCGCGGCATCGCGCGCACCGACGAGTTCGCCTACAACCTGACCGGACGCAACGAACACCACGGCACCCCGCCCAACGGGGCGGTCCCGACCCGACTGCCAGGAGGCTCGTCCAGCGGATCCGCATCGGCCGTCCGTCTCGGCACGGCCGAGATCGGGATCGGCACGGACACCGCGGGATCGGTGCGGGTCCCCGCCTCGTACCAGGGACTCTGGGGCCTCCGGACGACCCACGGCGCGGTCTCCCGGCAGGGACTGCTCCCCCTCGCGCCGTCGTTCGACACGGTGGGGTGGCTCACCCGGAGCGCCGACGTCCTGCTCGCGGCGCTCGACGCCACGGTGCCGTCGGATCCGGTCGCTCCTGCGGAGCCGGAGCTCTTCGTCCCCGCCGAGCTCCTGGACCTCGTCGAGCCGGCCGTCGCCGAGGCCTTCACCGCGTTCGTCGCAGGGCACGGCCACCCGATCGGCACCGTGCGGCTCGCCGACCTCGGGATCCCGCCCCTCGACGACCTGCGTGAACTGCTGCGCCTCGTGCAGGCCGCCGAGGCCGTCGCCGCCCACGGTGCCTGGATCGACGCCCACCCCGGCGGCCTGAGCGCCGTCGTCGGCGACCGGTTCGCCGCAGCCCGGGCGAACGACCCCGCAGCCACCGCCGACGCCGTCGCGCGACTCGACGGCGTCCGGGCGACGATCCGCACGGCCCTCGCCGGCCGGACCCTGCTGTTCCCGACGGTCCCCGGGCCGGCACCGCTCATCGCCGCCGACACGGCGGCACTCGAACGCACCCGGACCGCGACGACGGCGATGACGAGCCTCGCGAGCGTCGGCGGCACACCGGCGGTCAGCGCACCGGCGCTCACCGTCGACGGAGCCCCCGTCGGCGTGTGCCTGGTCGGGGAACCGGGCACCGACCGTGCCCTGGTGATCCGCGCCGGACGGATGCTGCAGCACTGAGGCGAGTCGGGCCTCCCGGTCCGCCCGTGGCGTGGCTAGGAAGCGAGCCGCTGGGCCTGGGTGACCGCCCACAGTCCGACGGCGCTCGCCGCGGCGATGTTGAGCGAGTCGACACCGTGCGCCATCGGGATCCGCACCGTGGTGTCCGCCGACGCGATCGCGGCGGGCGTCAGCCCCTGCCCCTCGGTACCCATTACGAGCGCGACCTTGCCGGGGACGTCCCGGGTGAACTCAGCGAGGTCGACCGACTCGTCGGTGAGCGCCATCGCGGCGAGGTGGAAGCCCTGCGCGCGCAGTTCCTCGCCCGCCGCCGGCCACTCGCCGATGCGGGTCCACGGGATCTGCAGGACCGTGCCCATGCTCACCCGGACGCTCCGGCGGTACAGCGGGTCGGCGCAGCGCGGGCTCACGAGGACCGCGTCCGCGCCCAGGCCGGCGACGCTGCGGAAGACGGCACCGACGTTCGTGTGGTCGACGATGTCCTCGAGCACGACGACGAGCTTCGCGTCCCGCACCACGTCGGCGACCGTCGGCAGCTCGGGGCGCTGCACGGCGGCGATCGCGCCACGGTGCATGCGGAAACCGGTGAGCTCCTCCAGCAGGGCGTCCGGGCCCACGAAGACCGGACCGTCGTGGTCGGCGACCAGGGGCAGCACGCTGTCGAGCCACTTCTCCTGCACCAGGATGCTCCGCGGGGTGTGCCCGGCACGGACCGCGCGCTCGATGACCGTGTTCGACTCGGCGATGTACAGGCCGCCCTCCGGTTCGCTCACCCGGCGGAGCGCCACGTCGGTCAGACGGGCGAAGTCGTCGAGGCGGGGGTCGTCGAGGGAGTCGATGCGGACGGGGTGCACGGGGCTCGTTTCGGTGTGGTGCAGGTGGTGGGCCAGCCGGTGTCTCGCCGCGTCTCGCCGAAGGGGAAGCGACCGGGACGGTCGGCTGTTGAGGGTACCGTGAACAGGGTGCTGGATGATGCTGCGTCGACGACCGGACCGCCCACCGGGGCGACGACCGGTCAGCCGACCGGTCTGCCGACCGCGGCGGACCTCGACCGCGTGCTCGAGGTGCTCGCCGGCAAGCGCGTCGCCGTGCTCTCCGGAGCCGGCCTGAGCACCGACTCCGGCATCCCCGACTACCGCGGCGCCGGGCGGGTCGTGCGCAAGCCGATGACCTTCCAGGAGTTCCGCGCCGACGCCGCCAAACGGCAGCGGTACTGGGCCGGCTCGCACCTCGGCTGGCGGAGCTTCGCCGCCGCCCGACCGAACGAGGGGCACCGGGCGCTCGCCGCCCTCGAGGACGCCGGTGTCGTCACGGGCGTCATCACGCAGAACGTCGACGGCCTGCACCTGCGCGCCGGATCCCGGCGCGTGGTCGAGATCCACGGGTCGATGGACCGCGCCCTCTGCCTGACGTGCGGGCAGGTGTTCTCGCGCGCCGACCTCGCCACGACCATCGACCGCGCCAACCCGTGGATCGACGAGCCCGGCTCGGTGCAGCTGCAGCCCGACGGCGACGTCGAGATCACCGACGTCGAGCGCTTCGTGGTGCCGGACTGCTCGGTGTGCGGCGGGATGCTCAAGCCCGACGTCGTCTTCTTCGGCGAGTTCGTGCCCACCGAGAAGTTCCACGAGGCGGTGTCGATCGTCGCCGACGCCGAGGCGCTGCTCGTGGTGGGGTCGTCGCTGACGGTGAACTCCGGCGTGCGGCTCGTCGACCACGCTGCCCGCCGCAAGAACCCGGTGGTCATCGTGAACCGCGGTGCGACCCGCAGCGACCGCCGTGCCGCCGTGAAGCTCGACGGCGGGACGACCGAGACGCTGGTGCACCTGGCCGAGCGGCTGGGGTCGGGTCGCCCGGCAGCCGGTCCCGCGGCAGCCGGTCCCGCGGCGTCTGGGATGATCGACGGGTGACGACGCTCCTGTACCTGGTCCGGCACGGTGAGACCGACTGGAACGCGCAGCGCCGCATCCAGGGTTCCACCGACATCCCGCTCAACGACACCGGACGGCGACAGGCCGCCGAGGCCGCCGAACTGCTCACCCGCCGGCAGTTCGACGCCGTCGTCGCCTCGCCGCTGTCCCGTGCCGCCGAGACCGGGGCGATCATCGCCGACCGGCTCGGGCTCGCGGCACCCGTGACGTACGCCGGGCTGGCCGAACGGTCCTACGGCGAAGCCGAGGGGCTCACCGACACCGAGGTCACGGCGGAGTACCCGCACGACGACATCCCGGGCCGCGAGTCCCGGTCCGCGCTGCTCGCCCGCATCACGGAGACGCTCGGTGAGATCGCGGTGCGCTTCGACGGCGGGGTCGTGGTCGTCGCCACCCACGGCGCGGTGATCCGGAGCGTGGTCAACGAGGCGGCGCCCGGTACCGCCGACCGGCACGCCACTCCGATCCGCAACGGCTCGATCCACTCGTTCCGCTGGGACCCCGAACGCTTCCACGCGGAGCTCGTCCGGTTCGACGACCCGATCGACGACGTCTCGGACGGGCCCGGGCGGTACGCGTTCGACTACCAGAACCCGCTGGAACGCCGGGGCTGAGCGGGCGGCGCGGCCGTCCTGCGACTAGGCTCCGACGCACCCGAACCAGGGGGCGACATGGTGACCGACGGAACCGACCCGGGTGGCTGGCAAGCCACTGACCAGCAGGACGACGACCTCGACCGTGCCTTCGGCCCCGAGACCGCCAGCGTGCAGACCCGCACGATCGGGCAACGGGCACGCACCTGGCTCGTCATCGGCGGCAGCACCGTCGTCGTCGCCGGGGTGATCGCCCTCGTGCTCGGTACCATCATCGGCAGCGTGCAGACCGGCATCGGCGGCGTGTTCCCCCGGCCGGACCTGGCACTCGACCGCCTCGACGACCGGCTCGCCGACGTGCCGGGCGTCACCGAGGTCCGCCACCACCCGGCCGAGAAGACCGGCTTCGCGAGCTACGACGCCACCGCGACGATCACGGCCGACCCGTCGCTCGACCCTGCCGCGCGCACCGACCTGGTCGAGACGCTGAGCCGCGCGACCGACTCGGCCGGTGGCAACGGCGTCCGGGTCGTCGCGATCGCCGACCTCGGCACCCTCGAGGTGGGTGTCTCCGACTCGCGCACGGTGACCGCGAAGCGCCTGGTGCTGGCGGACACGCTCGACCACATCGGCGGGGTCACGGCCGTCCGCTGCTCGTGGGAACGCGGTGGCACGCCGTCGGACCGCGCCGCCGACCAGTCGATCGTCGTCGAGACCCCGGGGCGAGGGGCCGCCGTCCCGCCGATCGTGGCGCGGGTGACCGAGGAGACGCACAAGGTGTTCCCCGGGGCGAGCGTCGAGGTGGTCGCGGCGAAGTAGCGGTCGCCGGTCGTGTGGCCGACGCGGAACGACGAATCCGATGTCGTACGACGTCGACCATGTCGTATCGCATCGACCGACGCGCCCCCCGCCCCCGCGCCCCGCTACCGCGCGCGCCGGTCGGCCACGGCCCGCTCGACCGCCCGCACGACCTGCTCCGCCGAGTCCTGCCACCGGAACCGCGCGGCCCGCTCGACCGACTGCGCCGACGCCTCGTCCCACCGCTCCTCGACCCGCCGCACCGCAGCCGCCACCGCCGACGGCGACGCCGGGTCGAAGTACTCGGCCGCATCGCCCCCGATCTCGCGGAAGATCGGGATGTCGCTCACGACGACCGGGGTCCCGACGCCCATCGCCTCGACCAGCGGGATGCCGAAGCCCTCGTCGTACGACGCCGTCGCCAGGGCCGTGGCGGATCGGAGCACCGACAGGTACTCCTCGTCGGTCGCACCGTCGTGGAACACGATCGAGCCGGTCGGCGCGAGCCCCTCGATCCGTGCGCGGTCGGCGTCGGACACCCGCGACATGCAGTGCAGGGTCCAGTCCGCTCCGAGCAGCGGCAGCGCGGCCGCCAGCGTCTCGACGTTCTTGTACGGCATGAACGACCCCATGTAGACGAGCGAGCGCTCCCGCGGCGCACCCGCCGCACGCGGAGCCGCCGGGTCGGCAGCGTTGTACGCCACCGTCACGGGACGCTTCGTCAGCCGGTGCTCGGCGATGAGCCCCGCGGTGGTCTCGGACACCGTGACCACCCCGTCGGCGCCGTTCAGCAGGACGCGCTGCGGCACCCACGACAGGTGGAACGCGCGCCACCCGAGCCGGAGCGGCCACGAGAACTCGCGCGGAGGCGTCCGGTTCCGGTAGTAGATCAGGTCGTGCAGTGTGAGCACGAGCGCGTAGTCGCGCCCCCGCGAGCCCATCGTCTGCATCGGCGAGAACACCGCGTCGAGGCCGAGCCGGTTCACCCGTCGTGCGACGAGCGGCTCCCCCGCGTCGGTGGGCGCCGGCAGCAGCTCCCACGGCAGGTCGCGCGGCAGGGACTCGAGCTGGCGCTCGTCGTGGACGAGCAGCACGACGTCGTGCCGGTCGGGCAGGTTCCAGGCGACCCCGGCGGTGAACCGGCTGATGCCGTCGTGGCGGCCGATCCGGACGTAGCGGCAATCGAGGCCGATCCGCAGGCGCGTCACGCGTCGGTCTCCTTCGCGTCGCTCGTCGTCGTCTTCGTCGCGGTCGTCCGGGAGGCCCGTCCCGCGCCCGACGATCGGCCCGCCTTGGTGCCGCGGCCCCGTCCAGGGCGCGCGGCCGTGTCCGCCATCCGGCGCAGCACCGCCGCAGCGGCCGGCGCCGGTGTCTCGTAGTGCACCAGGTGCCCGACCCCGGGGATGACCACGACTTCGGCATCGCGCAGGCGGGCGGCCAGGGCGCGTTGCTGGGGGACGGCCGTGATGTCGTCGTGCTCCGCGGCGATCATCAGCACCGGCACGTCGATGCGGTCCGCGTACTCGGACACGTCGTGGGTGACCGAGGTGCGGAACGCCTCGAGCACGCTCGTGCGGTTCGCGAAGGCCGAGAAGTACCGGTCGTGCTGGTCGTGCACCCAGCGGCGCATCCCGCGGTCGTGCGACTTGAGCATCGCGATGCTCATCACGCGGACGATGGCGGCGTTCCGCAGGATCCCGAGCCCGATCGGCTTCGGCAGCACCGCGCCGGCCCTGTAGTAGCCGATCGCGATCCCGGTGCCCACCGCGCGGGGCCCCTGCAGCGCCGGCGCGGCGATCGGGTTCACGAGGACGAGCAGCCGGGTGTCGAGCCCGGCGGCCACGGTGGCGGACACCACGATCGACCCGAACGAGTGGCCGAGGACGACGGCGTCGCGGCCGAGCCCGAGCGCCTCGTGGAACGCGCGCAGCCAGCCGACGTACGACTCGATGTCGGACACCGGCAGCGGGTCGGACACGCCGAAGCCGGGCAGGTCGGGGACGATCACGCGGACGTCCTGCAGGTGCGCGGCGATCGTCTCGAGGCCGTGGTGGTCGCCGCGGAACCCGTGCACCGCCAGGACGGTCTGCGTCGAGTCGGACGGCCCGTACTCCCAGTAGTGCGTGGTGCGGCCGTCGACCTGCACGGACCGGTGGACCACCGGTGTGGCGGCCATGAGCGACTGGTACGGGGAGAGCACGGGCGGTTGCATCGGCGCCAGTCTACGAAGACAACCGCACGAAACCCCGGACACCCGCAGCATCGCGCGCCTATCGTGTCCGGGGCGGGCCGTCGACCGGCCCGTCGATGACGACGAGGAGCACGGTGACCTTCACAGCCCCGATCCAGCTGCCCGGCCTGACGCTCGACCCGCAGTGGTACAAGCGCTCGGTCTTCTACGAGTGCATGATCCGCTCGTTCGTCGATTCGAACGGCGACGGGATCGGTGACCTGCAGGGCGTGATCGGCAAGCTCGACTACCTGCAGTGGCTCGGCGTCGACGCCCTGTGGCTGCCGCCGTTCTTCCAGTCGCCGATGCGCGACGGCGGGTACGACATCGCCGACTACAAGGCGATCCTGCCGGAGTTCGGCACGCTCGACGACTTCCGCGAGCTCGTCACGAAGTCGCACGAGCGCAACATGCGCATCGTCATCGACATGGTGATCAACCACACCAGCGACCAGCACGAGTGGTTCCAGCAGTCGCGCGAGGACCCCGACGGCCCCTTCGGTGACTTCTACGTCTGGCGGGACACCGACGAGGAGTACCCGAACATCCGGGTCATCTTCGTCGACACCGAGGAGTCGAACTGGACGTTCGACCCGGTCCGCCGGCAGTTCTTCTTCCACCGGTTCTTCTCGCACCAGCCCGACCTGAACTTCGAGAACCCCGCGGTGGTCGAGGCCGTGTACGACGTCGTGCGGCACTGGCTCGACCTCGGTGTCGACGGTCTGCGGCTCGACGCGATCCCGTACCTGTTCGAGTCGGAAGAGGGCAACGGCGAGGGCGAACCGGAGACCCACGAGTTCATCAAGAAGATGCGCGCGATGGTGGACGACGAGTACCCCGGCCGTGTCCTGCTCGCCGAGGCGAACCAGTGGCCGCGCGAGACCGCCGCCTTCTTCGGCACCGACGAGGAGCCCGAGTGCCACATGGCGTTCGACTTCCCGGTGATGCCCCGTATCTTCTACTCGCTCCGTGCCCAGCACGCCAAGGAGCTGTCGGCGATCCTGTCCGAGACGCTCGACGTACCGTCCGCGGCAGCCTGGGGCGTGTTCCTCCGCAACCACGACGAGCTCACGCTCGAGATGGTCAGCGAGGAGTACCGGCAGGCCATGTACGGCTGGTACGGCTACGACCCCCGGATGCGCTCGAACATCGGCATCCGGCGCCGGCTCGCTCCCCTGCTCGACAACTCGCGAGCCGAACTCGAACTCATCCACGCGCTGCTGTTCTCGCTGCCGGGCTCGCCGTTCCTGTACTACGGCGACGAGATCGGGATGGGCGACAACATCTGGCTGCCCGACCGCGACTCGTCCCGCACGCCGATGCAGTGGACCCCCGACCGAAACGCCGGGTTCTCCACGGCAGACCCGGGCAAGCTCTACCTGCCCGTGGTGCAGTCGCTCGTGTACAACTACGCGCAGGTCAACGTCGAGGCGCAGCTCGCCCAGTCCCGCTCCCTGCTGCACTGGGTGCGCAACGTCATCCACGTGCGGAAGGCCCACCCGGTCTTCGGGCTCGGGACCCTGCACGTGCAGGAGACCTCGAACGAGTCGGTGCTCGCGTTCGTGCGCTCGTGGGAGGGCTCCGGCCAGCAGTTCGGGCCGTCGGCGGAGGACGTGCTGTGCGTGTTCTCGTTCGCCACGAACCCGACGTCGGTCACGGTCTCGGCTCCCGAGTTCGCCGGTCGGCCGCTCTACGACCTGTTCGGCGGCGGTTCGTTCCCCGCGTTCGACGAGGACGGCACCGTCACGCTGACCCTCGGGACGCAGTCGTTCTACTGGCTGCACGTCGGCGCGCCGGTCGGGTAGCACCGGTCGTGTCGGTGCGTCCCGTTAGCCTGACCGCGTGACGTTCCCCACAGCACAGCTGGATCCGACAGCACAGCTCGACACGCCCGTCCCGGCGCAGGACCTCTCCGGACGCCCCTGGTGGCACGCCCTCGGCGTCTTCGACCTCGAGACCACCGGTGTCGACGTCGAGACGGCGCGGATCGTCACGGCGCACGTCGGCCTCATCGACATGACGGGTGCCTCCATCGCCGAGGGCGCGTGGATCGCCGACCCGGGCATCGCGATCCCCGAGGGCGCCGCGGCCGTGCACGGCTACACCACCGAGCGCGCCCAGGCCGAGGGGCGTCCCGCGGCCGAGGTCGTCGCCGAGATCATCGCCGCGATCGAGGCGGTGTTCGCCCGCGGCATCCCGCTGGTGATCTACAACGCCCCGTACGACCTGACGGTCCTCGACCGCGAGGCAAAGCGGCACGGGTTCGCCTCCCCCGTCATCGGCAACGTCGTCGACCCGCTCGTGATCGACAAGGCACTCGACACCTTCCGCAAGGGCAAGCGCACGCTCGAGGCGGCGTCCGAGCTGTACGGCGTCACCCTCGACGACGCGCACGACGCCGGTGCCGACGCCATCGCGGCCGGTCGCGTCGCCCAGGCCATCGCCGGCAAGTACCAGGACGAGCTCGGCATCTCGGCGGAAGAGCTCCACCGCAAGCAGGTCGGGTGGTGCGCCGAGCAGGCGACCTCGTTCCAGGAGTACATGCGCAAGAAGCGCGACCCGTCCTTCACCGCCGACGGTCGCTGGCCGCACCGCAACGGCGCCTGACCCGCGCACCGGCCGCACGACGCAGAACGGGCGGTCCTCCCGAAGGAGGACCGCCCGTTCCGACGTGCTGTGGGGCTGCTTACTTGGAGAAGCCCTTGAAGCGCTGGTTGAACTTCTCGACGCGACCGGCCGAGTCGAGGATGCGCTGCTTGCCCGTGTAGAACGGGTGCGAGGCGGACGAGATCTCGACGTCGATCACCGGGTAGGTGGCACCGTCGAGCTCGATCGTCTTGTCGCTGTTCGCGGTCGAACGCGTCAGGAAGGTCTCACCGGAGGCCAGGTCACGGAAGACGATGGCGCGGTACTCGGGGTGGGTGTCGGTCTTCATGGAGTTTCCTCGATAGCGGTAGCGGTGGTGGGATTGCGCGAGATGCGCGGGAAGTCATCGGCTTGCGCCAGCCGTCAACGTTACCAGACGGACGGCGCGATCGCAGCGCTAGGACGCGCGCGCCGTGTACCGACCGGCGTCCTTCGTGACGGACAGCGCGATGCCGAACGCCTCGGTCAGGGTCTGGTCGGTCAGGACCTCGTCGATGGGCCCGGCGGCTTGGACGTGGCCGTCGGCGAGCACCAGCGCGTGGGTGAACCCGGCGGGGATCTCCTCGACGTGGTGGGTCACGATCACGATGGCTGGCGAGTCGGCGCTCTGGGCGTAGCCGCCGAGGGTGCGGACGAGGCTCTCACGGGCGCCGAGGTCGAGCGAGGCGGCCGGTTCGTCCAGGAACAGGATCTCCGGGTCGGTCATCACGGCGCGGGCGATCTGGACGCGCTTCTGCTCGCCGTCGCTCAGCTCGCCGAAGGTGCGGTCGGTGAACGACCCCAGGCCCCACTCCTCGAGCACGCGCTGGGCACGGCGGACGTCGAGCTCCTCGTACTCCTCGTTCCAGCGACCCGTGACCGAGTACGCGGCCGTCAGCACGACGTCGATGACCTTCTCGGTCACCGGGATGCGACGGGCCAGGGCGGTCGACGCGAAGCCGATGCGCGGGCGGAGCTCGAACAGGTCGGCGCCGCCCAGCTCGGTGCCGAGCACCTCGACGTCACCCGAGGTCGGGAACGTCTGGGCACCGGCGACCTGCAGCAGCGTGGTCTTGCCGGCGCCGTTCGCGCCGAGCACGACCCAGCGTTCGTCGTCCTGCACCCCCCACGAGATCGAGTCGAGGATGGTGGCCCCGTTGCGGACCACGGAGACGTCTGACAAGCGCACGACCGAGGGCATGCGACCAGCCTACGGGGTCCGGCCGAGCACCTCGTCGTAGACCTGCCGTGTCCTCGTGGCGATCGCGTCCCAGGTGAACTCGGACTCGACGCGCAGGCGTCCGGCGCGGCCCATGAGCTTCGCGAGCCCCTCGTCGGCGAGCACCTCGTTGAGGGTCGCGGCCAGGTCCGCCACGTACTTGTCGGGGTCGGTCGGGGTGCCCGTGCCGTCCTGCGCCTGGTCGATCGGCACGATGCGACCGGTGAAGCCGTCCGCGACGACCTCGGGGATGCCCCCGGTGCCGGTGCCGACGACGGGGATGCCGCACGCCATGGCCTCGAGGTTCACGATGCCGAGCGGTTCGTAGATCGACGGGCACACGAACACCGTGCCCGAGGACAGCACGTTCACGATCTCCTCGTGCGCGAGCATCCGGTCGATCCAGACGACGCCCTCGCGCTGCTCACGCAGGCCCTCGACCAGCCCGGTGACCTCGGCGAGGATCTCCGGGGTGTCCGGGGCACCGGCGCACAGCACGATCTGGACGTCCTCGGGGAGCGACGCCACGGCGCGGAGCAGGTAGGGCAGTCCCTTCTGCCGGGTGATGCGACCGACGAAGACGACGCTGGGGCGCGACGGGTCGATGCCGAGGGCGCGGACGGCGTCCTCGTCGACCTGCGGCTTCCAGGCGTCGATGTCGATGCCGTTGTAGACGACGTGCACCTTCGACGGGTCGATCGACGGGTACGAGCGCAGGATGTCGGCGCGCATGGCCTTCGACACCGCGATGACACCGTCGGCGTTCTCGAACGCCTCGCGTTCCATCCAGCTCGACAGGCGGTAGCCGCCGCCGAGCTGCTCGGCCTTCCACGGGCGGAGCGGCTCGAGGCTGTGCGCCGTGACGACGTGGGGGATCCCGTAGGTCAACTGCGCGATCCGGCCCGCCGAGTTCGCGTACCAGGTGTGCGAGTGCACGAGATCGGCGCCCTCGACGTCGGCGGCGATGGCCACGTCGGTGCCGAGCGCCTGCAGTGCACCGTTCGCCTGTTCGAGGCCGGCCGGCGTGCGGTACCCCCAGACGTCGGCTTCGTCGCGGAAGGCCCCGAAGGCCCGGACCCGGACGTCGGTGTCGGTCCCCGACCGCAACGCAGCAGTCAGTTCGGCCACGTGGACACCCGCTCCGCCGTAGACCTCCGGCGGATACTCCCTGGTCAGTAGATCGACTCGCACGGGTTCAAGGTAACCGGTTCCCAGTGCTGACGCCTACTGTGAGCGGCATGGCACCAAAGAAGGTCTTCGGCATCGTGCTCGCTGGCGGCGAGGGGAAACGGCTCATGCCGCTCACGGCCGACCGGGCGAAGCCCGCAGTCCCGTTCGGCGGGAACTTCCGTCTCATCGACTTCGCGCTGTCGAACCTGGTGAACTCCGGTCTGCAGAAGATCGTCGTCCTCACCCAGTACAAGTCGCACAGTCTCGACCGGCACGTCGCCGAGACCTGGCGCATGGAGGGCCTGCTCGGGTCCTACGTGGCGTCGGTCCCCGCGCAGCAGCGACTCGGCAAGCGCTGGTTCGCCGGCTCGGCCGACGCGATCCTGCAGTCGCTCAACCTGCTCCGCGACGAGCGTCCCGACATCGTCGTCGTGGTCGGCGCCGACCACGTGTACCGGATGGACTTCCACCAGATGGTCGAGGCGCACATCGCCTCGGGTCGCAGCGCCACCGTCGCGGCGATCCGTCAGCCCATCGAGCTCGCCGACCAGTTCGGCGTCATCCAGGTGGACGCCGACGACCCGACGAAGATCGACGCCTTCCTCGAGAAGCCGAAGAACCCGGTCGGGCTCGCTGACTCCCCTGGCGAGGTCCTCGCCTCGATGGGCAACTACGTGTTCAACGCGGACGCCCTCGTCGACGCGGTGCTCCGCGACGGCCAGGTCGAGTCGTCCGCGCACGACATGGGCGGCGACATCGTCCCCGACTTCGTGGACCGCGGCGACGCCGGGGTCTACGACCTGCAGCGCAACGAGGTCCCCGGGTCCACCGACCGTGACAAGTACTACTGGCGCGACGTGGGGACGATCGACTCGTTCTTCGACGCCCACATGGACCTCATCGCCCCGGTGCCGGTGTTCAACCTGTACAACCAGGACTGGCCGATCTTCAACCAGCAGACGAACCTGCCGCCGGCGAAGTTCGTGCGGGACGCCAACGGCAACACCGGCTCGACGGTCGACTCGCTCGTGTCGCTCGGATGCCTGGTGTCGGGCGCACAGGTCGAACGCAGCATGATCGGCCCGTGGTGCGGGATCGACTCCGGCGCGAAGGTCCTCGACTCGATCGTGTTCGAGCGGGCGACGATCGGCGCCGGTTCGGTCGTGAACCGGGCGATCCTGGACAAGGACGTCGTCATCGCGCCGGGTGCGCAGGTCGGCATCGACCGTGAGGCCGACGAGGCCCGCGGCTTCACCGTGACCGAGTCCGGCATCACCGTGGTCGGCAAGGGCGTCCGCGTCGACGCGTAGCGTCGGCCGGTTACGTCGACACCGACGAACGGACGGTCAGGAGGCACGGCTCGCGTCTCGGACGCGGGCCGTGCCTCCGTCTGTCGGTACCGTTGGTCCGTGCCCCGCTTCCTCGTCGTCCTCGATGCCGATTCCACCCTCCTCGAGGACGAGGTGATCGAACTCCTCGCCGACACCGCCGGGACCCGGCCACAGGTCGCGGCGATCACGGAGCGCGCCATGCGCGGGGAGATCGACTTCGCCGAGAGCCTCCGGGAGCGAGTCGCGACCCTTGCGGGCCTCCCGGTCGACGTCTTCCGACGCGCACAGCAGGCGGTCCGCGTGACGCGGGGTGCCGACCAACTCGTCCGCGGCGTGCACGCCGCCGGTGGGACCGTCGGTGTCGTGTCCGGCGGGTTCCACGAGGTCCTCGACCCGTTCGCCGAGCGACTCGGTCTCGACCACTGCCGCGCGAACCGGCTCGAGGTCGCTGACGGCGTGCTGACGGGACGTGTGCTCGGCGACGTCGTGGACGCGCACGCCAAGGCCGTCGCCCTGCGCGAGTGGGCCGAGGCCGACGGCGTGGACGCGGTCCGCACCGTCGCGATCGGCGACGGGGCGAACGACCTCGAGATGATGCGCGTCGCCGCCCTGTCGGTGGCGTTCGACGCGAAGCCGCGCGTGCGGGAGCAGGCGGACGTCGCCGTCGTGGACCGCGACCTGTCCGCTGTGCTCGCGACGCTCGGCCTGCGCGGCTGAGCGGACCGTCCGGTTCTTCGCGCTCAGCGACACGTCACGCGCGCGAGCACCCGTGAACTGTCGCTGAGCACGAAACGACGCGCAGGCGCTGGCTAGTGGCCCATGCCGAGGCCGCCGTCGACCGGGATGATCGCGCCGGAGACGTAGCCGGCCCCGTCGCTCGCCAGGAACAGCGTGGCGTCGGCGACGTCGTCGACCGTGCCGTACCGGGCCGCCGGGATCGCCTTCTTGAACTCGGTCTGCAGCTCGTCGGACAGCGCGGCCGTCATGTCGGTCTGGATGAACCCGGGCGCGACGACGTTGGCGGTGATTCCGCGCGAGCCGAGCTCACGGGTGATCGACCGGGCCATGCCGACCAGGGCGGCCTTCGACGACGCGTAGTTGACCTGGCCGATCTGGCCGTAGGCGCCGACGACGCTCGACATGAGCACGATGCGGCCGAACTTGGCCTTCATCATGCCCTTGGTGGCGCGCTTCACGACCCGGAACGTGCCGGTCAGGTTGGTGTCGACGACGCTCGTGAAGTCGTCCTCGGACATGCGGAGCAGCAGCTGGTCGTTCGTGATACCGGCGTTGGCCACGAGCACCTCGATCGGTCCGAGCTCGGCCTCGACCTGCGTGAAGGCGGCGTCCACCGAGGCCGTGTCGGTGATGTCGGCCTGCACGGTGAGGGCCCCTTCGGGTCCGCCCTGTCCGCTGCGCGACGTGACCGCGACGCGGTGCCCGGCGGCGACGAAACGCTCGGCGAGGGCGTGGCCGATGCCGCGGTTTCCGCCGGTGATCAGGACGGTACGGGGGGTGCTCATGGTCGCTCCGTTCGGTGGTGGTGTGCGGTCGTGTCGTGCCGACGGGTCGGCGGACACGCCCGGACGAGCGTAGCGGAGCCAGCACCGCAGCCCGTTCGCGCGCGGCGCACCCACGATCGGCCCCGGAGGCTTAGGCTGGACCACGGGTAGACGGAGACCATCTGTATGAAGAGCACGCACACGAGCATCACCACGCTCCCGGATTCGCCGGAGCTGGACCGGGCGCACCGCCTGTCCCGCTACGTGTGGCAGATGGCCATCCGCGTCGTCCTCTTCGTCGTGGCCGTGCTCGTCTACTCCATCTGGCACTCCTGGATCGCCGTCGTGCCGATCGTCCTCGCCGCCGTGATCCCCTGGGTCGCCGTGATCGTCGCGAACGCCGGCAGCCGGACCGAGAGCGACATGATCTCGCCCGCCGGTGCGATGCAGCTCTACGACGCCGTCGACCCCGGCCTCCGCGAGCAGCAGGAAGAGGACCGGGCCCAGGCCTACCGCGACGAGCAGGACCGCCTCCGGCAGCAGGCTCAGCACGCGCAGGACGAGTGGCAGCGCAACGGCGACCGCTCGAAGATGTGGGGACCCCGCTGATGGGCGCGACCTTCGACCTGCACACCGAACCGGGCTCGACCCCGGTCTGCTCCCGAGCCGGCTGCTCCAACACGGCAGCGTGGCGGGTGAACTGGCGCAACCCCCGGATCCACTCCGCCGACCGCGTGAAGATCTGGGCCGCGTGCGAGGAGCACCGCGACTTCCTCGCCGACTACCTGCGGTCCCGCACCTTCCCGGTGCGCGTCACCGGCATGCACGAGGACGTCGACCGGCTCGACGACGAACGCGACCCCGCCTCGTCGCCGAAGAACGACGTCGGGGTGCGCTCCACCGGCACCGGTCGATGACCGACGACTTCGACCCGCACTCCCGGTACGGCCGGAAGCACGCTGCCAAGCTGCAACGCGCCGCCGACCACGCCCGTCGCTCCGTGCCGGACGACGAACGCCCCACCCAGGACCCGGACGAGCCCTTCGTCGGCTGGCACTTCGTCCGCAGTCGCCGCTGGCTCGGGTACTTCGCGATCGCCGTGGCCTTCGCGATCGTCTGCGCCCTGTTCGGCATGTGGCAGTGGGACCGCCGCAACGAGGCCGTGCGTCAGAACGAGCAGGTCGCCCAGAACTACGACCACACCCCGGTCCCCCTCGACCAGGCGCTGCCGACGGCGTCGAGCTGGCAGGACGAGCAGGAGTGGCTCCGCGTCTCCGTGACCGGCCGCTACGACATCGACGCACAGCTGCTCGTCCGCAACCGCGTGCACAACGGCCAGCCCGGCTTCGAGGTCCTGACCCCCCTGGTCACCGACGACGGCCGGGCGTTCATCGTCGACCGCGGCTGGGTCCCGACCGGCAACGCGCAGGACGCCCCCGACCACGTGCCCGCTCCCCCGTCGGGCGAGGTCACGGCGATCGTCCGCCTGCAGCAGAGCGAGCCCCGGATCCCCGGCCGCACCGACCCCGCGCACACGGACCAGGTGCAGTCGGTGACCCTGGCCGACGTCGCGAAGAAGGTCGACACCCCCATCTGGACCGGTGCGTACGGCGAGCTCGCCTCCGAGTCCCCCGCCCCGACCGAGGCGCGCCCGCTCGGCTGGGAGCGTCCCACCGCCGACACCGGCCTGCACCTGAGCTACTTCATCCAGTGGTTCCTGTTCGCGGCCGGCGGCTTCGGGTTCCTGGCGTACGTGATGGTGCAGGAGTACCGGAACCTCAACCAGGACGACCCAGAGGAACGCGAGCGCGCCCAGGAGCGGCAGCGCCGCAAGGACGCCAAGCCGAAGACCGACGCCGAGATCGAGGACGACCTGATCGCGTCCCGCCGCTGACGCGCTGCGCCGGGCCGCTCGCCGCGGGCGCGCCGCCGAGCGGTCACGAACCGTCGCCCGTCGACGCCGGTGACGCCACGTGGTGACCACTCGGCGGACGTGAGCGGGTTGCCTTGACCGACGGGACAGCGGACGGGAGGCCCGTGGCGGCGTCGCCACGGGCCTCCCGTCCGTCCTACGGTCACGTCGACCACCGCACGCCGCCCGGCCGCTGGTCACGACGCGCTCGCACGCGTGCCGCGGAGCGGTCACGAACCGTCGCTCGCCGGCGACGGCGACGACACATGGTGACCACTCGGCGAACCTGAGCGGGGTGTCGTGACCGCCCGCTAGGCGAGCTCGATGAGCTCCGCGTAGTCCTTGTTCCAGTGGTCCTCGGTGCCGTCCGGCAGGAGCAGCACGCGCTCGGGGTTGAGCGCCTCGACGGCACCGGCGTCGTGCGACACCAGGACGACGGCGCCCTCGAACCCAGCGAGGGCGTTGAGGATCTCCTCGCGCGACGCCGGGTCCAGGTTGTTCGTCGGTTCGTCGAGCAGCAGCACGTTCGCGCCCGAGACGACGATCATCGCGAGCGACAGACGCGTCTTCTCACCGCCGGACAGGACCCCGGCCTTCTTGTAGCCGTCGTCCCCGGTGAACAGGAACGAACCGAGCACGCGACGGGCCTCGGTCTCGTTGAGGTCAGTCGACGCCGACACCATGTTCTCGATCACGGTGCGGTTGATGTCGATGTTCTCGTGCTCCTGCGCGTAGTACCCGATGCGCAGACCGTGGCCGGGCTGGATCTCACCTGTGTCGGGCAGGTCAGCACCCGCGAGGATCCGGAGCAGCGTCGTCTTGCCGGCACCGTTGAACCCGAGGATGACGACGCGCGAACCGCGGTCGATCGCCAGGTCGACGCCCGCGAAGATCTCGAGCGACCCGTAGGACTTCGACAGCCCCTCGGCCATGAGCGGCGTGCGGCCGCACGGGGCCGGCGTGGGGAAGCGGATCTTGGCGACCCGGTCGGCGACGCGCTCGTCCTCCAGGCCCGCGAGCAGCTTGTCGGCACGCGCGACCATCTGGTGCGCCGCGGCGGCCTTCGAGGCCTTCGCACCGAACCGAGCGGCCTGGTCCTTCAAGGTCGCGGCCTTCTTCTCGGCGCCGGCGCGCTCCTTGCGACGACGCTCCTCGTCGGCGACGCGCTGCCGCTGGTAGAGCTTCCAGCCCATGTTGTAGATGTCGATGGTCTGACGGTTGGCGTCGAGGTAGAACACGCGGTTGACGACCTCTTCCACGAGCTCGACGTCGTGGGAGATGATGATGACGCCGCCGGGGTAGGTCTTCAGGTGCTCGCGCAGCCACACGACCGAGTCGGCGTCGAGGTGGTTCGTGGGCTCGTCGAGGATCATCGTCTCGGCATCCGAGAACAGGATCCGCGCGAGCTCGATGCGACGACGCTGACCACCGGACAGCGTCTTGAGCTGCTGGTCGAGGATGCGGTCCGGCAGCTTGAGGTTCGACGCGATCGACGCCGCCTCGGCCTCGGCCGCGTAGCCGCCGAGCGCGTTGAACTGGTCGTCGAGCCGGCTGTACCGGCGCATCGCCTTCTCGGCGACGGCGGTGTCCTCGCTCGCCATGTCGAGCGTGGCGAGGCGGATGCCCTCCACGAGCTCACCGAGCCCGCGGGCGTCGAGGATGCGCTTCCGCGCGGTCTCCTCCGGGTCGCCGGAGCGGGGGTCCTGCGGCAGGTAGCCGATCTCACCACCGCGGTCGATCGTGCCGCCGTTCGGCTGCGTCTCGCCCGCGAGGGCCTTGGTCATCGTCGTCTTCCCCGCGCCGTTGCGGCCGACGAGTCCGATCTTCTCGCCCTTCTCGACACGGAAGGACACGTCTTCCATGAGGAGACGAGCTCCGACGCGGATCTCGAGTTCGTGCACGGCAAGCACAGTGGACGTCCAATCAGTTGGTGGGTTTGCACAACGACGTGTGCGTGAGGTGCACCGCTACGCTGACGGGACCGATGGTTCCGAACGGGACCAGCAGTCCATTCTAGGAGAATCCATGACGAACGCCACCGGGTTCGCTCCCCGCGCAGTCCTCGCCGACCGTCTGCGGACGCACGGGCTGGCCACGAACGCCGCCCTCGTCGCCGGCGGAGCCCTGTTCACCGCTGCGATGGCACAGCTCGAGGTCCCGATGTGGCCGGTCCCGATCACCGGGCAGACGCTCGCCGTCGTGCTCGTCGGCGCGACCCTGGGTGCCCGACGCGGCATGCTCTCGCTGCTCGTCTACGCCGTCGCCGGCCTCGCGGGCGCACCGTTCTTCGCCGACATGACCGGCGGCCTGCAGGCCCTGGCCGTGCCGAGCTTCGGCTACGTCATCGGGTTCATCCCCGCCGCGGGCGTCGTCGGTTGGCTGGCCCGCCGCAACTGGGACCGACACTTCGGGCGCGCAGCCGTCGCGATGCTGCTCGCGAGTGCCATCCCGTTCGTGACCGGCCTGCCGTACCTGGCGGTCGTGCTCGGGCAGCTCGGCGCACCGAACGACCTGCAGTCGGTGCTCGCCGCCGGCCTGTACCCGTTCATCGTCGGTGGGATCGCGAAGGCGCTCATCGCCGCGGGCATCGTGCCGCTCGCGTGGAAGGCGCTCGGCCGCCGCTGACGCTGCGCACGACAACGGCCCCGCACCGATCGGTGCGGGGCCGTTCTGCGTCCGCTGCGTGCGGGGCGGCGGGCCGTGGGTCGGTCACGACTCCCCGCCAGCCGGACGCCGAGTGGTCACCTTCCGTCGCCCGGAGCGCGGTCGGCCGACAGAACGTGACCACTCGGCGAACGCGAGCGGGCGGTTGCGACCACTCGGCGGCGCGCCCCGCGCGTGGCGCGACCACGGACAGACGGGAGGCCCGGTGCCAGCTGGCACCGGGCCTCCCGTCTGCGGTGTGGTCGCGACTAGATCGCGAACCCGAGCGCGCGCATCATCTCGCGCCCGTCGTCGGTGATCCGTTCCGGACCCCACGGCGGCATCCAGACCCAGTTGATGCGGAAGGCGTCCACGATGCCGTCGAGGGCGTTCGCGGTGTCGCCCTCGATGACGTCTGTCAGCGGGCAGCCGGCACTCGTCAGCGTCATGCTGATCACGAGCGCCGAGGCCTCGTCGTCCCAGGCCAGGTCGTAGATCAGGCCGAGGTCGACGATGTTGACGCCGAGCTCCGGGTCCTGGACCTCCTTCAGGCCCTCGACGACCTCGTCGAACTTCTCCGGGGCGAGTGCCGCGATCATCAGGCCTGCGCCTCTGCGGCGGACGCCGCCGCGGCCTGCACGTAGCGGTCGTAGCCCTCGTTCTCCAGGCGGTCGGCGAGCTCGGGGCCACCCTGCTCGGCGACCTTGCCCGCGACGAACACGTGCACGAAGTCCGGCTTGATGTAGCGGAGGATGCGCGTGTAGTGCGTGATGAGCAGCACGCCCAGGCCGGTCGCGGCCTTGGCGCGGTTCACGCCCTCGGACACGATCTTCAGCGCGTCGACGTCGAGGCCGGAGTCGGTCTCGTCGAGCACGGCGAAGCGGGGCTTGAGGAGCTCGAGCTGCATGATCTCGTGGCGCTTCTTCTCGCCACCGGAGAAGCCCTCGTTGACGTTGCGCTCGGCGAACGACGAGTCCATCTTGAGGTCGGCCATCGACTGGCGGAGTTCCTTGATCCAGCCGCGCAGGGCCGGGGCCTCGCCGTCGATCGCCGTCTTGGCGGTGCGGAGGAAGTTCGACACCGTCACGCCGGGGATCTCGACCGGGTACTGCATCGCCAGGAACATGCCGGCACGGGCGCGCTCGTCGACGCTCATCGCGAGGACGTCCTCGCCGTCGAGGGTGATCGAGCCACCGACGACGTTGTACCGGGGGTGACCGGCGATCGTGTACGCCAGCGTGGACTTGCCGGAGCCGTTCGGCCCCATGATCGCGTGGATCTCGCCCTCGTTGATCGTGAGGTCGACACCCTTGAGGATCTCCTTGGTGCCCTGATCGGTGTCGATCGAGACCTGGAGGTCGCGGATTTCCAGAGTGGACATTGCGTGGGTTCCTTCGGTTTTCTGTCGTGTCGCGGACGGGCCGCGGAAAGTGTGGGGGCCGGGAGGCGGTGTCAGTCGACGGGCACGGGGTCGTGCACGTCGACGTAGACGTCGCCCTCGCGCACCTCGACCCGGAACACCGGGACGGGCTCGTACGCCGGGAAGTTCTGCGGCTTCCCCGTGGCGAGCGAGAAGCGGGAGCCGTGGGCCCAGCACTCGAGCGTGTCGCCCTCGATGAACCCCTCGGCCAGCGAGATGTCCCCGTGGGTGCACGTGTCGCCGATGGCGTGCACGGTGCCGGACGAGTCCTTCACGATGGCCACCGCGGTGCCGTCGACGACGGCGCGCATGGGGCTGTCCACCGCGATCTCGGACTCCGCGCAGACCTTCGTGGGCATCAGGCGTCGGCCTCCGCCGGCGCGACGATCACCGAGCGGCCCTCGGCGAGCTCCTGCTCGACCGCGGCGATGAGTCGTTCCTCGAGCTCGGGCGCACCGATCTTCTGGATGACCTCGACCAGGAAGCCGAGCACGACGAGACGACGCGCTTCTTCCTCGGGGATGCCGCGGGCCTGCAGGTAGAACAGCTGCTCGTCGTCGAAGCGACCGGTCGCACTCGCGTGGCCGGCACCCTCGATGTTGCCCGTCTCGATCTCGAGGTTCGGGATGCTGTCGGCACGGGTGCCGTCGGTCAGCACGAGGTTGCGGTTCTGCTCGTACGAGTCGGTGCCGTCACCGGCGCGACCGATGAGCACGTCACCGATCCACACGGTGTGCGCGCCCTTGCCCTGCAGCGCGCCCTTGTAGTTGACCCGACCGCGCGTGTTCGGCGCGTCGTGGTTCACGTAGACCTGCTGCTCGATGTACTGACCGGCGTCGGCGAAGTACACGCCGTACATCTCGGTGTCGGCGCCCTGCGCACCGAGGTGCGTCGAGGGGTTGACCCGGATGACGTCGCCGCCGAGCGAGACCACGACGTGCTTCAGGAAGGCGTCTCGGCCGACCTCGGCGAAGTGCGTCGAGACGTGCACCGCGTCGTCGTCCCAGTCCTGCAGGCTGACGACGGTCAGGCGTGCGCCGTCCTGCACGACGATCTCGATGTTCTCGCTGAGCAGTGCGCTGCCGCGGTTGTCGAGCACGACGATGCCCTGGGCGTGCGGCTCGGCCGTGATGACCGTGTGCGCCGCTCGGGGCTGCGTGCCGAAGTCGGAACGCGTGATGGTGATGAACTCGTGCGCCTCGGTTGCCTTGACGGTGACGGCGAGGACGGCGTCGCGCGCGGACCACGCAGCGGCCGCTGCACGGTCCTCGGGCAGACCGGCGGTCCCGACGCGGGGGTCGTCGCTGCGACCCCACTCGACGTCGGCACCGTCGGACTGGCGGGCGAGGAACCGGTAGGCGGATCCGTCGAGACCACCGTCGAGGAGCGGCTGGAGCTTCGCCAATGGCGCGAACTTCCAGTTCACCTCGCGGCCGGTGACGGTCGGGAACGCGTCGAGGTCGCCGGACTGGAACCGCTCGGAGCGGGTCTGGACCGGGATCTTCTTGTCCGGGGCGTCCCAGCCGCCGTCGGAGTGGGCTCCGGCGCCGTGCTGTTCGGCACCCTGGGCGGGTGCCGCGGGCTCGATCGGCTGGTCGATGTGGGGAGGGGTGGTGCTGGACATCTAGCCGACGGATCCTTCCATGCTCATCTCGATGAGCTTGTTGAGTTCGAGCGCGTACTCCATCGGGAGCTCGCGGGCGATCGGCTCGATGAAGCCACGGACGATCATCGCCATCGCTTCGTCCTCGGCCATGCCGCGGGACATCAGGTAGAAGAGCTGCTCCTCGCTCACGCGCGAGACCGTGGCCTCGTGCCCGAGCTGGACGTCGTCGACGCGGATGTCGATCGCCGGGTACGTGTCGCTCCGGCTGATCGTGTCGACCAGCAGCGCGTCACACCGCACGGTGTTCGCCGCGTGGTGCGCCGCCGGGTCCACCCGGACCTCGCCGCGGTACCCCGCGCGACCGCCGCCACGGGCGATCGACTTCGAGACGATCGACGACGTCGTGTACGGCGCCATGTGGATCATCTTCGCGCCGGCGTCCTGGTGCTGGCCGGGGCCAGCGAACGCGACGGACAGGGTCTCGCCCTTGGCGTGCTCACCGGCGAGGTAGATCGACGGGTACTTCATCGTCACCTTGGAGCCGATGTTGCCGTCGATCCACTCCATCGTGGCGCCCTCGTGCGCGATCGCACGCTTGGTCACGAGGTTGTAGACGTTGTTCGACCAGTTCTGGATCGTCGTGTACCGAACGCGGGCGTTCTTCTTCACGATGATCTCGACGACGGCCGAGTGCAGCGAGTCCGACTTGTAGATCGGGGCGGTGCAGCCCTCGATGTAGTGGACGTAGGAGTCCTCGTCCGCGATGATCAGCGTCCGCTCGAACTGGCCCATGTTCTCGGTGTTGATCCGGAAGTAGGCCTGGAGCGGGATCTCGACGTGGACGCCCTTGGGGACGTAGACGAACGAGCCGCCGGACCACACGGCCGTGTTCAGCGCGGCGAACTTGTTGTCGCCGGCCGGGATCACGGTGCCGAAGTACTCCTGGAAGAGCTCGGGGTGCTCGCGGAGCGCGGTGTCGGTGTCCATGAAGATGACACCCTGCTGCTCCAGGTCCTCGCGGATCTGGTGGTACACGACCTCGGACTCGTACTGCGCGGCGACACCGGCGACGAGGCGCTGGCGCTCGGCCTCGGGGATGCCGAGCTTCTCGTAGGTCGCGCGGATGTCCTCGGGGAGGTCCTCCCACGACTGCGCCTGCTTCTCGGTCGAGCGCACGAAGTACTTGATGTTGTCGAAGTCGATGCCCGTCAGGTCGGCACCCCACGTCGGCATCGGCTTGCGGCCGAAGAGCTGCAGGCCCTTGAGCCGGTTCTTGAGCATCCACTCGGGCTCGTGCTTGAGGTTCGAGATGTCGGTGACGACCTCGTCCGAGACCCCACGGCGGGCCGAGGCCCCGGCCGAGTCGGAGTCGGACCAGCCGAACTCGTATTGCCCGAGCCCTTCGAGCTCGGGACGGTCGATGAGCACGTCGGACATGGTCTCCTCGTTTCCTTCTCGCGGGGCAGCGTCTTCAGGTGTGAACCCGTGGCGTCTGGACGCCATTCCACCGCAGACCGCCGACAGGCGGACACGGTGCTGCTCCCTCGCAACGACAATGGTTCCACGCAGTCCCTGGATCGATCGGCGATCTCGGCCCATTCGGAGCCGGCGCCTGCCTAGACTTGACTGCTGCTGAACCCTCGAATCCTACAGGTTCACTGCACGGAACAACAGGAAGGCACCACCCTCGTGACTCGCGTCGGACCCCCCGTCGACCAGGATCTCCGGACCGCACGGTGGTGGTCGCTCCCCCGGGTCGTCGACCGCCGGGTCATCGCGCTGGCGTGGGCCTCGTTCGTGGTCGAGGTCGTGTTGATCGGCACCGGCGGCCTCGTCCGCCTGACCGCGTCGGGCCTCGGATGCCCCACCTGGCCCAAGTGCACGGCCGATTCGCTCGTCTCCACGCCCGAGATGGGCATCCACGGGATCATCGAGTTCGGCAACCGACTGCTCACCTTCGTGCTCGTCATCGTGGCGATCGCGATGTTCCTGGCGGTCGTCCGGATGCTCCGCACGCGCCCCGAACTGTTCTGGCTCGCGTTCGCTCAGGGCGTCGCGATCCCGGTCCAGGCCGTCATCGGCGGGCTCAGCGTGCTCACGAACCTCAACCCGTTCGTCGTCGGGCTGCACTTCGTCGTGTCCGCCGCCCTGACCTCGGTCACCGCGGCCCTGGTCTACCGGACGATGCACGGCCCCCGCACCAGCCACCGCCTCGTTCCCGGCTGGTACACCGGCGTCGTCCGCGGCACGGTCGCCGCCGTCGTGGTCACCGTGCTCGTCGGCATCCTGACGACCGGCAGCGGCCCGCACGCCGGTGCCGACGAGGCCGTCGACGGCGGGATACTGCACCGCACGGGCTTCGACCCCGCGGTCATGGAGCACGTGCACGCCTGGCCCGCGTACGCCCTGTTCGCGCTGACCCTCGTGCTCGTCGTCGGCGCCGTCCGGCTCCGGATCTCGAGCAAGTGGGCGCTGTTGCTGCTCGTCGTCGAGTTCCTGCAGATCGCCGTCGGTCTGACCCAGGCCCGCACCGGCCTGCCCGTCGGGCTGGTGGGCACGCACATGGTGCTCGCCGGGCTGCTCGTCGGGGCCACCACGGCGGTCGTGCTCGCCACGCGCGCCAGCGCCGGTCGCGAAGCCGTGCGCGAACCACTCGACGCCGCCTGACGCCCGGGCGCGTCGCACGCGCAACACCCGTTCTGCGACACCCCACGAGTCGATCGACTCGCGGGGTGTCGTGTTCGCGGTGCGCAGGGTCACGCGGGGCGCAACCACACGCGTGCGCCCCGCGCCCACGTACGCCCCCGGCGGCCAGGAGGCCCGTGGCGGCGCCGCCCCGCGCCTCCCGTCTGCCCCGTGCGCACGTCCACAGCCGCGCCAGATCGCGCGCTGACCCCGAACGACGTCCTCGACGTCGCACGACGTCGAGGACGTCGCATCCCCGCGCGCGCAACCGTCGCGCACGCGCACCGACGACGAAGGACGTCGTACGACATCGAGTTCGTCGTACGACGTCGCCCAGTGGCGGCCCGCAGTGCCTAGAAGGTGAAGACCTGCGGCAGCAGCGGGTCGATGCCCACGGCGATGAAGAGCAGCGTCAGGTACGTGATCGAGCTGTGGAACACACGCATCGGCTGCACGTGCTCGACGTGCTGGATCGCCCGCGAGTACAGCCGGTGCGACTCGACGACGAACCAGATGCCACCGGCCAGTGCGACCACGGTGTACAGCGGCCCCATGTGCGCAACGGGGATGAGCAGGAGCGAGCAGACGAGCGTCGCCCAGGCGTACAGCACGACCTGCAGGCCGACGACGGTGCGACCGCGGACCACGGCGAGCATCGGGACGTCGGCGGCGTCGTAGTCGTCGCGGTACTTCATCGACAGCGGCCAGTAGTGCGGCGGCGTCCAGAGGAAGATCACCATGAAGAGGATGACCGGGGCCCAGGTGAGCGAGCCGGTGACGCCCGCCCAGCCGATGAGCACGGGCATGCAGCCGGCCGAGCCGCCCCACACGATGTTCTGCGGGGTGCGGCGCTTGAGCCACAGCGTGTAGACGAACACGTAGATGAGGATCGCGATGACACTCAGGGCTGCGGCGAGCCAGTTCACCAGGAACCCGAGCACCGCCGTCGACAGGACGCCGAGGATCCACGAGAACACGAGGGCTTCGCGGTCCGAGAGCTCACCGGTCACCAGCGGGCGGGTGCTGGTCCGCTTCATCAGGCGGTCGATGTCACGGTCGATGTAGCAGTTGAAGGCCGACGCCGAGCCGGCGGACATCGCCCCGCCGAGCATCGTCCAGAACACGAGCCAGAGGTCCGGCACGCCACGCTCGGCCAGGAACATGGTCGGCGCGGTGGTCACGAGCAGCAGCTCCATGACGCGCGGCTTGGTCAACGAGACGTACGCACGGACCTTGCGGGACAGCGTCGATCGGGGTCGATCGGTGTCGGGCCTGGTCACGGTGGCAGTCGGCAAGGGAACCTCAGTCTGTTCGCATCAGCTCGCACACTCGGTGGACGACTGCGGCGGCGTCCGGGCATGCGCTGACCCGGAATGTCCGACGGGTCGTCGACAGTTTACGCGATGGAAGCGCCGCGATGATGCCCCGCTCCCCCATCCCGTGCAGACACCCCGTGCAGAACGACGGGCCGCGGAGCACGACACGCCCGGCGGACGAGGGGCCGGGTGACCCGACTCGTGAACATCGGGCGTCACCTGAACCCCTTCTGAGTGGCTGGTCACTATGCTGGACCTGCCCTCCCGCAGTGCGCGCCCCGATGACGTCGGCCGCGATGAGCCGGTCGGCCGCCGCTAGACGGCGACACGACTCGGCCCCGGGATGGCCACATGTCCGTGCGATGGCACGAGCCCTCGCACATGTCGCATCAAGAAGGGTCAACATCCAAGTGGCTGAATTCACCTGGGACGCCATCGACCGGAAGGCCGTCGACACGGCCCGCGTTCTCGCCGCCGACTCGGTCGAGGCCGCCGGCAACGGTCACCCCGGCACCGCGATGAGCCTCGCGCCGCTCGCACACCTGCTCTTCCAGAAGGTGATGCGTCGCGACCCGAGCGACTCCACCTGGATCGGCCGCGACCGCTTCATCCTCTCCGCCGGTCACGCCTCGATCCTGCAGTACGTGCAGTTCTACCTGCACGGCTACGGCCTCGAGCTCGACGACCTGCAGCACCTGCGCAAGTGGGGCTCGAAGACCCCGGGTCACCCGGAGTACGGCCACACCGACGGTGTCGAGATCACCACCGGCCCGCTCGGCCAGGGCCTCGCGTCCTCGGTCGGCTTCGCCTACGCCCAGCGCTTCGAGCGCGGCCTGTTCGACCCGGAGACCCCGGCCGGCCAGTCGCCGTTCGACCACTTCACCTACGTGATCGCCGGTGACGGTGACATGCAGGAGGGCGTGACGAACGAGGCGGGCTCGCTCGCCGGCCGTCAGCAGCTCGGCAACCTGATCGCGTTCTACGACTCGAACCAGATCTCGATCGAGGACAACACCGACATCGCGTTCTCGGAGAGCGTCCCCGAGCGCTACGAGGCGCTCGGCTGGCACGTCCAGATCGTCGACTGGAAGAAGACCGGCGAGTACTCCGAGGACGCGGTGGAGCTCCACGCCGCGATCGAGGCCGCCCAGCAGGTCACCGACAAGCCGTCGCTCATCGTCCTCAAGACGATCATCGGCTGGCCGTCGCCGACCAAGCAGAACTCCGGCAAGATCCACGGTTCGGCGCTCGGCGCCGACGAGATCAAGGGCCTCAAGGAGGTCCTCGGCTTCGACACCGCGAAGACCTTCGAGGTCGCCCCCGAGGTCCTCGAGTACACCCGCGGCGCCGTCGCCAAGGGCCAGGCGCAGCACGCCGAGTGGCAGAAGACCTTCGACGCGTGGGCTGCTGCCAACGCCGACAAGAAGGCGCTGTTCGACCGCGTCAACGCCAAGGAACTCCCCGCGGACCTCGAGGCAGCACTGCCGGTCTTCCCGACCGACAAGGCCGTCTCGACCCGTGCCGCCTCCGGCAAGGTCATCAACGCCATCGCGCCGCTGATGCCCGAGTTCTGGGGTGGCTCGGCCGACCTCGCCGAGTCGAACCTCACCACGATCGAGGGCGCCAAGTCCTTCGGTCCGGCCGAGGCCTCGACGTCGACGTGGAGCACCGACCCGTACGGCCGCGTGCTGCACTTCGGCATCCGCGAGCACGCCATGGGCTCGATCCTCAACGGCATCGTCCTGCACGGGAACACCCGCCCCTTCGGCGGCACGTTCCTGATCTTCAGCGACTACATGCGTCCGGCGGTCCGTCTCGCCGCGCTCATGGGCGCGCCGGCGATCTACGTCTGGACCCACGACTCCGTCGCCCTCGGCGAGGACGGCCCGACGCACCAGCCGATCGAGCAGGTCTCGTCGCTCCGTGCGATCCCGGGTCTCGACGTGGTCCGCCCCGCCGACGCCAACGAGGTCGCGTACGCCTGGCTCGAGATGCTCAAGCACACCGACCGCCCGGCCGGCATCGCGCTGAGCCGTCAGAACCTGCCGGTGTTCGAGCGTGGCGAGGGCGACGCCTCCGGTGAGGTCTTCGCTTCGGCGAAGAACGTCGCCAAGGGTGCGTACATCCTGGCCGAGGCGCCGAACGGCACCCCGGACGTGATCCTCATCGCGACCGGGTCCGAGGTCCAGATCGCCGTCGAGGCCCGTGAGCAGCTCAAGGGCGAGGGCATCAACGCCCGCGTCGTGAGCGCACCGTCCATCGAGTGGTTCCGCGCCCAGTCCGAGAACTACCAGGACCAGGTGCTCCCGAAGGACGTCACCGCTCGCGTGTCGGTCGAGGCCGGCATCGCCATGAGCTGGCGCGACATCGTCGGCGACAAGGGCCGCAGCGTCTCGATCGAGCACTTCGGTGCCTCGGCCGACTACCAGACGCTCTTCAAGGAGTTCGGCTTCACGACGGAACACGTCGTGGCCGCCGCGAAGGAATCCATCGCGGCTTCCTGACCCGCAGGGGCCGGGTCCGGTTCGCCGGATCCGGCCCTTCTGCCGGGAGGCGCGGTTCGGCTCCGCCACGCGCCCCCGGTCCCCCAGACCCCGGCCATCAGGCCGATGAAGGAAAGAAGAGAAACACATGGCTGAGAACACCCCCACTGCCGCCCTCTCCGCGGTCGGCGTGAGCATCTGGCTCGACGACCTGTCCCGCGAGCTCCTCGAGACCGGCAAGCTCACCGACCTCATCGCGCAGAAGAACGTCGTCGGCGTGACCACCAACCCGACGATCTTCGCGTCGGCCCTCGCCAAGGGCGAGCGCTACGACGCCCAGGTCAAGGAGCTGGCCGCCGCCGGCACCGACGTGACCGAGGCGATCTTCGAGATCACCACGCAGGACGTCGCCAACGCGTCCGACGTCTTCAAGCCGATCTACGACGAGACCAAGGGCTTCGACGGCCGCGTCTCGATCGAGGTCGAGCCGGGCCTCGCCCACGAGACCGCCAAGACCATCGAGCAGGCCAAGTTCCTGTTCGAGAAGGTCGGCCGCGAGAACGTTCTCATCAAGATCCCCGCAACGGTCGAGGGTCTCGAGGCCATCACCGAGGTCATCGGCGCCGGCATCTCCGTCAACGTCACCCTGATCTTCTCGCTCGAGCGCTACCGCGCCGTCATCGACGCCTACCTCGGTGGGCTCGAGAAGGCCAAGGCCGCCGGTCACGACCTGTCGAAGATCCACTCGGTCGCCTCGTTCTTCGTGTCGCGCGTCGACTCCGAGATCGACAAGCGCCTGGACGCCGTCGGCACCGACGAGGCCAATGCCCTGAAGTCGAAGGCCGGCATCGCCAACGCGCAGCTCGCCTACCAGGTCTGGACCGAGGCGTTCGCCTCCGAGCGCGCCCTCGGCCTGCTCGAGGCCGATGCGAACACGCAGCGTCCGCTTTGGGCCTCGACCGGCGTCAAGGACCCGTCGCTGCCCGACACGCTCTACGTGACCGAGCTCGCCGCCCCGAACACCGTGAACACGATGCCGGGCAAGACGCTCGACGCCACGTTCGACCACGGTGAGATCCACGGCGACGCCATCGCCGGCACCTTCGACGCCGCGCAGCAGGTCCTCGACCAGCTCGCCGCGCAGGGCATCGACTACGACGACGTCGTGGCGCTGCTCGAGAAGGAGGGCGTGGACAAGTTCAACGTCTCGTGGGGCGAGCTCGTCGACACCGTGAAGACCGCGCTCGAGGGCGCCAAGTAGTGACGGTTTCCATCGCTGCCAGCGGCGATGCCGCGCGGGCCATCGACTCGGTGGTCCCGCGGCTCGTCGCTGACCTGGTGGCCTCGGGCATCACCGCCCAGGACCCCGAGCTGTGGGGACCGGACGCCGAGGCCGAGGCGTCCAAGCGCCTCGGCTGGGTGGAGGCCGTCTCGGTCTCCCGCCCGCTCGTCGCCCAGATCACCGCGCTGCGCGAGTCGCTCCGTGCCGAAGGGGTCGACCACGTCGTCCTCGCCGGCATGGGCGGCTCGTCGCTCGCGCCGGAGGTCATCACGCGCACCGCCGGCGTCCCGCTGACGGTGCTCGACTCGACCGACCCCGCGCAGGTCCGCGCCGCCGTCACGACGGACCTCGAGCGCACCGTGCTCGTCGTCTCGTCGAAGTCCGGCTCCACGCTCGAGACCGACTCCCAGCGCCGCGTCTACGAGCAGGCGTTCCGCGACGCGGGCATCGACCCCACCGGCCGCATCGTCGTCGTCACCGACCCGGGCTCCGCGCTCGAGGCCGCCGCGATCGACGCCGGCTACCGGGTCTTCACCGCCGACCCGACCGTCGGCGGCCGCTACTCGGCCCTCACCGCGTTCGGACTGGTGCCCTCCGGTCTCGCCGGAGCGGACATCGCCGAGCTGCTGGACGAGGCCGACGCCATCTCCGCGCTGCTGTCGGTCGACCTCGACGAGAACCCCGGGCTCGTGCTCGGTGCGGTCCTCGCCGGTACCGACCCGCTGCGCGACAAGATCGCCATCGTGCCGGACGGCACCCACATCGTCGGGTTCGGCGACTGGGTGGAGCAGCTGATCGCGGAGTCGACCGGCAAGAGCGGACGTGGCCTGCTGCCCGTCGTCCTGCACGCCGACTCCCCCGAGGTCTCCGCAGCCCTGCCGGACGTCCAGGTCATCCGCCTGGTCGGTTCGCGCGAGGACGAGCGCCACGTCGCCGAGGGCGAGGTCGAGATCACCGGGACCCTCGGTGGTCAGATCCTCGTCTGGGAGTACGCCGTCGCCGCCGCCGGGCGGCTGCTCGGCATCGACCCGTTCGACCAGCCCGACGTCGAGGCTGCCAAGGTCGCGACCCGTGCGCTGCTCGACGACCGTCCCGCGCCTGCGGACCCCGCGTTCACCGAGGACGGCATCGCCGTCTCCGCGACGCCCGGACTGCCGGTCGGGACGACGCTCGCAGAAGCCGTGACGGGCCTCCTGTCCGAACTGGACGCCACCGGCTACGTGGCGGTGCAGGCGTACGTCGACCGCACCACGAACCGTGACCTCGAGACGCTCCGCGACGCCCTGGCGGCGCGCACGCGTCGGCCGGTCACCTTCGGGTACGGCCCGCGGTTCCTGCACTCGACCGGGCAGTACCACAAGGGCGGACCCGCCACGGGAGTGTTCCTGCAGATCGTGGCGGACGAACCGGACGACCTGGCGATCCCGGGTCGGCCGTTCACGTTCGGCCAGCTCCTCCAGGCCCAGGCAGCGGGTGACGCGAGTGTCCTCGCGCAGCACGGCCGCCCGGTCCTCACCCTCACGACGTCGGACGTGCGCGCCGCCACCGCGGCCATCGCCTCCGCCGTCTCCCACTGACTCGTAAGGAGTTCACCGACTCATGTCACCGGTGGCAATCACCCCGGAGCACAACCCGCTCCGGCTGCCGACGGATCGTCGACTGAACCGGATCGCGGGACCGAGCACGCTCATCATCTTCGGCGTGACGGGCGACCTGTCACGCAAGAAGCTGATGCCGGCGGTCTACGACCTGGCCAACCGGGGGCTCCTGCCCCCGGGGTTCGCGCTCGTCGGCTTCGCCCGTCGCGACTGGGAGGACCAAGACTTCTCCCAGCTCGTGCACGACGCCGTCAAGGAGCACTCCCGCACCCCGTTCGACGAGGACGTCTGGCGTCAGCTCGAACAGGGCATCCGCTTCGTCCAGGGCTCGTTCGACGACCCCGAGGCGTTCCTGCAGCTCAAGCAGACCGTCGACGACCTGGACGCCGAGCGCGGGACGCTGGGCAACCACGCGTTCTACCTGTCCATCCCGCCGAAGATGTTCCCGGTGGTGACCGAGCAGCTGAAGTTGTCCGGCCTCACCGCGAAGCGCGAGGGCTCGTGGAGCCGCGTGGTCGTCGAGAAGCCGTTCGGCTCCGACCTCCGCACCGCGCGCGAGCTGAACGCGATCGTCGAGAGCGTCTTCGCGCCCGACGACGTGTTCCGCATCGACCACTACCTCGGCAAGGAGACCGTCCAGAACCTGCTGACGCTCCGGTTCGCGAACCAGATGTACGAACCCATCTGGAACTCGAACTACGTCGACCACGTGCAGATCACGATGGCCGAGGACATCGGCGTCGCGGGACGTGCCGCGTACTACGACGGCATCGGCGCTGCGCGCGACGTCATCCAGAACCACCTGCTGCAGCTCCTCGCGCTCACCGCGATGGAGGAGCCCGTCTCGTTCAAGGCCGCCGACCTGCGTGCCGAGAAGGAGAAGGTGCTGTCCGCCGTGCGGCTGCCCGAGGACCTGTCGACCGCCACGGCGCGTGGACAGTACGCCGGCGGCTGGCAGGGCGGCGAGAAGGTGCTCGGCTTCCTCGACGAGGCCGGGATGAACCCCGAGTCCGGCACCGAGACGTACGCCGCGATCAAGCTCGACATCGCGACCCGTCGCTGGCAGGGCGTCCCGTTCTACCTGCGCGCCGGCAAGCGGCTCGGGCGCCGTGTGACCGAGATCGCGATCGTCTTCAAGCGCGTCCCCGAGGACGTCTACGGCAACTCGCAGTCCCCCCTCGGTCAGAACGCGCTCGTGATCCGCGTCCAGCCGGACGAGGGCGTCACGCTCCGGTTCGGCTCGAAGGTCCCCGGCGTCGGCACCCAGGTGCGCGACGTGACGATGGACTTCGGCTACGGCCACGCCTTCACCGAGGCATCCCCTGAGGCGTACGAACGACTCATCCTCGACGTGCTCCTCGGCGATCCGCCGCTGTTCCCGCGGCACCAGGAGGTCGAGCTGTCCTGGAAGATCCTCGACCCGATCGAGGAGTTCTGGGCCACGCAGGGCCAGCCCGAGCAGTACCGTCCCGGCACGTGGGGTCCGGCGTCCGCCGATGCCCTGCTCGCCCGCGACGGCCGGACCTGGAGGCGTCCATGAAGATCGACCTGCCGAACACCACGGTCTCGAAGATCCAGAAGAAGCTCGTCCACATCCGCGAAGAGGGCGGCGCCGTCGCCCTCGGTCGTGTCCTCACGCTGATCATCTCGACGGCCCTCGGCCACGAGGAAGAAGCGATCGAGGCCGCGAACGAGGCGTCCCGCGAGCACCCGATGCGCGTGATCATCGTGTCGAAGAACGACGGCGACACGAAGTCGCCCGGCCGTCTCGACGCGCAGATCCGCGTGGGCAGCGACGCGGGCGCCAGTGAGGTCATCGTCCTCCGCGCCTACGGCGAGACCGCGACCGACGAGGAGAGCCTGGTCACGGGCCTGCTCCTGCCGGACGCCCCGGTCGTGGCCTGGTGGCCGCAGACCGCGCCGTCGCAGCCGTCGGCCTCGGCACTGGGCCGCATCGCCCAGCGCCGGATCACCGACGCCGCCGCGCAGAAGGACCCGAACGGCGCGATCGAGGCCCTCGGTGCCTCGTACGTTCCGGGCGACACCGACTTCGCGTGGACCCGGCTGACCCTGTGGCGGAACCAGCTCGCCGCGGCGCTCGACCAGCCGCCGTACGAGCCCATCACGGGCGTCGAGGTGACGGGCGCGTCGGACAGCCCGTCGACGATCCTGCTCGCCGCGTGGCTGCAGCTCCAGCTCGAGGTGCCGGTGACGGTCACCACGTCGCCGCGTGCGACCGGCTCGAGCGGCATCCACGGCGTCAAGCTCGTGCGCGAGTCGGGCACCATCGACCTCGAGCGTTCCCTGGTGGACGTCGCGACGCTCTCGATGCCCGGTCAGCCCACGCACGACCTGTCGCTGCCACGCCGCAACCTGCGTGACTGCCTGGCCGAGGAACTCCGTAGACTCGACCCGGACGTCCTCTTCGGAGACGTCGTCAAGCACGGGGTTCCCCAGCTGCGCGAGACCATCGCCCGCTGAGCACCCCACAACGGTCGGGTCGTCTGTCTGGTGCAGGCGGCCCGACCGGACCGAAGGCGGTCGTACGACCGGTCGGCCGCCACGAACACGGGAGTCACGTGACCAACGAACGGCGGGTGCTCGTGCACCCGGACAAGCAGGCCCTCGGCGCTTCGGTCGCCGCACGCTTCATCACCAAGATCATCGACGTGCTCGACGAGCAGGAGCGTGCCGACATCGCGATCAGCGGTGGCTCGGTGTCGTCCCTCGTCCTCGCCGCGATCGGCCAGTCGCCGGCGCGCGAGAGCGTCGACTGGTCGAAGGTCCACGTCTGGTGGGTCGACGAGCGCTGGGTGCCGGCCGGTGACGCCGACCGCAACACCACGGGGACGCAGACCGACTTCTTCGACCACGTCGACATCCCGGAGTCGAACATCCACCCGATGCCCGCGTCCGACGCCGGCATCGACATCGAAGTGGCCGCGCTGCAGTACGAGCGTGAGCTCCAGGACGCCGCGTACGAGGGCGCCGTCGCTCCGCGCTTCGACATCACGCTGCTCGGTGTCGGCCCCGACGGGCACACCGCGTCGCTCTTCCCCGAGTTCCCGCAGCTCACGGTCACCGACCGCGCCGTCGTGTCGGTCGACGACTCCCCCAAGCCGCCGCCGCAGCGCCTGACGGTCACCTACCCGGTGATCAACGCCTCGCAGCGCGTGTGGGTCATCCTGTCCGGTGCCGAGAAGGCGTCGGTCCTCGGGCTCGCCCTGGCGGGCGCCTCCGTCGAGGACGTCCCCGTGGGCGGCGTCCAGGGTCGCAAGCGCACCGTCTTCTTCGTGGACCAGGACGCCGCGCGCGACGTCCCCGAGAACCTCATCGCGTCGACGTACTAGACGCGCGTCCTGCCTGACGGGAGGCCCGGTGCCAGTTGGCACCGGGCCTCCCGTCCGTCTGTGGTCGCTCCCACCGCCGCCCCACACCCGCTCGCCGGCGCCGAGCGGTCAAGAAGTGTCGCCTGAACGCGGGCCCGGGCGACAGAACCCGCCGCCGCAGCGAACCGCACGCGGCATGTCATGACCACTCGGCGATCCGGCTCTCCGCGCGGCACCAGGCAACCGAACGATTGCGACACCCCGCCGACACGACGCCGAGCGGTCAAGAACTGTCGGCTGCGGGCGCCGCAAGCGACAGAACGTGCCACCACCGCGAGCCGCACACGGCGCGTCGTGACCACTCGGCGAGTAAGCCCCCGCGCGGTGAGCACTGCCAACCGCGCCCACGACGCACGAAGGCCCCCACACCATCGCGGTGCGGGGGCCTTCGTCAGTGTGTGTGCGCTACGCCTTCTTGGCGGCGGTACCGCGACGCTCGCGGAGCTGCTGGAGCGCGTCCTCGAGGAGCTGCGCTGCCTCTTCCTCAGTCCGACGCTCCTTCACGTACGCGAGGTGCGTCTTGTAGGGCTCCGTCTTGGAGACCACGGGAGGGTTCTCCTTGTCACGCCCGGCGGGGAGCCCGCTCGACGGCGAATCGACCGTCTCGGGGATCTCTTCGTCCGGCAGGTTCGCGGCGAAGTACCGCACGACCTCGTTGCCGAGGGCGTCCCAGTACGAGATCGCCACACGCTCGGCCTGGACCCCACGGTCCTGTTCGCCCATCGGTCCGGCGCCGACGCGGGACCCTCGGATTGCACTGCCTCCGCTAGCCATGGATCAGACCCCCGCCGTGAACTTGTTGATGAGACCGAGCACGATGATGGAGACGATCCAGACCAGACCGAGGATCACCGTGATGCGGTTGAGGTTGCGCTCGGCGACGCCGGACGCCCCGAGGTTGCTCGTCACGCCGCCACCGAACATGTCGGAGAGGCCGCCACCGCGGCCCTTGTGCAGGAGGATGAGGAGCGTGAGCAGGAGGCTCGTGATTGCGAGCAGGACCTGCAGCACGACGGAGAGTATCGCCACGACGTACCTTTCGTGTCAGTCAGCCGTACCAGTGTACCGGCCGCGCGGGGCACGGCCGGTACACGGACCGGAGTGGTGCGGACTACAGCCCGACGACAGCCGGTGTGGCTACAGCCCGACGTGCTGGCGGAACCGGGCGATCGCCGCGAACTCCTGCACGTCGAGGGATGCGCCGCCGACGAGGGCGCCGTCGATGTCGGGCTCACGGAGGAACCCGGCGATGTTGCCGGACTTGACCGAACCGCCGTACAGGACGCGCGTGTCGGCAGCGGCCTGGTCGCCCCAGGCAGCAGCGATGCCGCGACGGATCGCGGCGCACTCGTCCTGCGCCTGCTCGGCGGTGGCCGCCTGGCCGGAACCGATCGCCCAGACGGGCTCGTAGGCGACGACGATGTCGGACGGCTGCACGGCGTCGAGCACGACACGGAGCTGCTCGACCGGCACGACGCCGGCGCCGCGCTGTTCGCGCTGCTCACCGGTCTCGCCGACGCACACGACCGGCACGAGGCCGTGCTTGACGGCTGCGGCGGTCTTGGCCGCGACGACCTCGTCGGTCTCACCGTGCAGCGTGCGCCGCTCGGAGTGTCCGACGATGACGTACTGCGCGTCGAGCGCCGACAGGAACGCGCCGGAGACGTCGCCGGTGTAGGCACCGGAGTCGTACTGCGACAGGTCCTGCGCACCGAAGTGGATCGGCAGCTTGTCGGCCGAGATGAGCGTCTGCACGCTCCGCAGGTCGGTGAAGGGCGGGAACACCGCGACCTCGACGTCGTCGAAGTCGTGGCGGGCGTCCTTCAGGGTCCATGCGAGCTTCTGGACCGTGGCGATGGCCTGGAGGTGGTCCAGGTTCATCTTCCAGTTGCCGGCGATCAACGGCGTTCGGGTCATGCGGACCACCCCAGTGCTTCGAGACCGGGAAGCGACTTGCCCTCGAGGAACTCGAGGCTCGCACCGCCACCGGTCGAGATGTGCCCGAACTGGTCGTCCGAGAAGCCGAGCGAGCGGACCGCAGCGGCGGAGTCGCCACCGCCGACGACACCGAGGCCGTCGACCTCGGTCAGGGCCTTGGCGACGGTCTTCGTGCCGGCGGCGAAGGCCGGGAACTCGAACACGCCCATCGGGCCGTTCCAGAACACCGTCTTCGAACCGGACACCGCCGACGCGAACCGCGCCGCCGTCTCCGGACCGATGTCGAGGCCGATGCCGTCGGTGCCGAACGACGACGACTCGATCGCGTCGGCCGCCACCGTCTCGTGCGCCGCGTCGGCGGAGAACCCGGAGGCCACCACGACATCGGTCGGCAGGTCGATCGTCACGCCGAGCTCCTTCGCCCGCGAGAGGTACTCGCGGACGACGTCGAGCTGGTCGGCTTCGAGCAGCGACTTCGCCACCCCGTGGCCCTGGGCCGCGAGGAAGGTGAAGAGCATGCCGCCGCCGATGCACAGCGTGTCGACCTTGGGCAGGATGTGGTCGATGACGCCGAGCTTGTCGCTGACCTTCGAGCCACCGAGCGCGACCGTGTACGGCCGTTCCGGCGAGGAGGTCAGGCGCTCGAGCACCCGCAGTTCGGTCTCGATGAGCGAACCGGCTGCGCTGGGCAGCGCGGACGCGAGTTCGTAGACCGAGGCCTGCTTGCGGTGCACGACACCGAAGCCGTCGGAGACGAAGGCGTCACCGAGTGCCGCGATGCGGTCCGCGAACGCGGAGCGCGCGGCAGCGTCCTTCGAGGTCTCCTCCGGGTTGAACCGGAGGTTCTCGAGCAGCAGGACGTCGCCGTCCTCGAGGGCCTCGGCGGCTGCGGTCGCCTCGTCGCCGACGGTCTCGCCGACGAACGTGACCTCTTTGCCGAGCAGCTCGGAGAGCCGCTGGCCGACCGGCGCGAGCGAGAACTCCGGCTTGGGTTCCCCGTCGGGGCGGCCCAGGTGGGAGATCACGATGACGCGCGCGCCGGCGGTGATGAGGGTGTTGAGGGTCGTCAGGGACGCCCGCACGCGGCCGTCGTCCGTGATCGTGCCGTCCTTGAGCGGGACGTTCAGGTCACAACGGACGACGACGCGCTTGCCGGCGAGGTCGTCGAGGTCCTCGAGGGTGCGGAGGGCCATGTGTTACAGACGCTCGCCAACGTACTCGGTCAGGTCGACGAGACGGTTCGAGTAGCCCCACTCGTTGTCGTACCACGAGGTGATCTTCACGAGACCGCCGATGACCTTGGTCAGGCCGGAGTCGTAGATCGAGGAGTGCGGGTCCGTCGTGATGTCGGTCGACACCAGCGGGTCCTCGCTGTAGAGCAGGATGCCCTTGAGCGGGCCCTCTGCGGCCTCCTTGTACGCGGCGTTGATCTCGTCGACGGTGACCTCGGACTTGGTCTCGAGGGTGAGGTCGGTGATCGAGCCGGTCGGGACCGGGACGCGGAGCGCGAAGCCGTCGAGCTTGCCGGCGAGCTCCGGCATGACCTGGCCGATGGCCTTGGCGGCACCGGTCGAGGTCGGGACGATGTTCAGCGCGGCCGCACGGGCACGACGGGGGTCCTTGTGCGGGCCGTCCTGCAGGTTCTGGTCGGCGGTGTAGGCGTGGATCGTGGTCATGAGGCCACGCTCGATGCCGAACTTGTCGTTGAACACCTTGGCGAGCGGCGCGAGGCTGTTCGTGGTGCACGACGCGTTCGAGATGATGTTGTGGTTCGCCGGGTCGTACTGGTCCTCGTTCACGCCGAGGACGATGGTGACGTCGTCACCGGTGGCCGGGGCGGAGATGATGACCTTCTTGGCGCCCGCGTCGATGTGCTTCTGCGCATCGGCGGCCTTGGTGAAGAAGCCGGTCGACTCGATGACGATGTCGACGCCCAGCTCGCCCCAGGGGAGGTTGGCGGGGTCGCGCTCCGCGAGGACCTTGATGGCCTTGCCGTCGACGACGATGTTGTCGCCGTCGAGCTCGACGGAGACGCCGAGACGACCCGTGATGGAGTCGAACTTCAGCAGGTTCGCCAGCGCGGCGTTGTCGGTGAGGTCGTTCACCGCCACGATCTCGAGGTCGGAGCCCTTCGCGAGGGCGGCCCGGAAGAAGTTGCGGCCGATACGGCCGAAGCCGTTGATACCGATCTTGACGGTCAATGGATCTCCTGGTGGGTGTGGAGCGCCCGAGGGGCGCTGCTTTCGGAGGGCGCTGGCCCTGTCGGGCCCGCGTGTGGTGGACGATACGCCCCGTAACGTCGCCGTAACGACCCTAGCAGTCGGACCCTGCCAGGCAGTGCGGTGTGACGGTCCGTCCGGACGGTCGTCCGCAGCGTCCGGAACGACGTCGGTGCGGCCCGTGGGCTGCCCCCACAGAACGGACGGGAGGCGCGGTGCCAGTGGACTGGTCCCCGGTTCTTGGACTGATTAGTCGGTTCGAGATCCGGGGATGGTTCGTGTGGGTGGTACCGCGTCGTCGTTGACGAGTGCGCAGCGGGTGGCTGCGGTGGAGTGGTTCGGTCGGGGGTTGAGTGATTGGGCGACGGCTCGTCGGCTAGGAGTGACACGGAAACCGGTGCGACGCTTGCATCAACGGTGGTTGCTGCATGGTCCGGAGGTGCTCATGGATTCCCCCAGACGCTCGTACTCGTTCGAGGTGAAACGTGACCTCGTGCGCCGCTTCCTTGCCGGGGAACCAGCCGATGCGCTCGCCTCCGAGGGAGGGCTCTC